>NZ_JANQOI010000002.1 GCF_028289705.1 Pelagibius sp. | reverse complement strand
GCCGGGCGACAATGTGTCGATGACGGTTGAGCTGATCGCGCCGATTGCGATGGACGAGGGCCTGCGCTTTGCCATCCGCGAAGGCGGGCGCACCGTCGGTGCCGGCGTCGTCGCTGGCATCAGCAAGTAAGCGTAAGGATACCTGAAGGTCGTTAGCGGGCGCTGCGCCAAGCGGGCGCCCGCCGGCGGCACTCCGGAGGCCGGGCCGCGAGATCGGTCCAACAAATCGGGTCAGATCCCCGGATCAGATGATCGGGCCGGCCAAGTGGTGCGAAGGAGTGTAGCTCAATTGGCAGAGCACCGGTCTCCAAAACCGGGGGTTGTGGGTTCGAGTCCCTCCACTCCTGCCAGCCCGGGCCCGGAGGTTGGGCCGGCCGGACGGTAGGTCGAAACGAACGGACATCATGACCGCGCTCTTCAGCGCGGTTTAGGCGTAGTAGGAAGCAGTTCAAGCCAATGGCAATGATCAACCCGGCACAGTTCGTCCGCGAGGTCATCGGCGAGGTCAAGAAAGTGACCTTTCCGACGCGCAAGGAGACCACGGTGACCACCATCATGGTGTTCATCATGGTGGCCCTCGCGGCGCTGTTCTTCATGCTAGTCGACTGGATTCTCTCCCAGGGCGTGCAGCTGCTTCTTGGTGTGGGAGGCTGAGCCCATGGCAATGCAATGGTATGTCCTGCACGTCTACTCCGGCTTCGAGAAGAAGGTGGCCGAGGCTATCCACGAACAGGCCCGCCAGAAGGCCATGGAGGATCTCTTCGAGCAGGTGCTGGTGCCGACCGAGGAGGTGGTGGAGCTGCGGCGCGGCCAAAAGGTCAACGCCGAGCGCAAGTTCTTCCCCGGCTATGTGCTGCTGCGCATGGAACTGACCGATGAGTCCTGGCACCTGGTCAAGAACACGCCGAAGGTGACCGGATTCCTCGGCAACCGCCGGCCGACCCCGATCTCCTCCAAGGAGGCCGAGCGCATCCTGCGCCAGGTCCAGGAAGGGGTGGAGCGGCCCAAGCCCTCCATCATCTTTGAGATCGGCGAGCAGGTGCGTGTCGCCGACGGTCCCTTCACCTCCTTCAACGGGATGGTGGAGGAGGTCGACGAGGAGCGCGCCCGCCTCAAGGTGGCGGTCTCGATCTTCGGACGCTCGACGCCGGTGGAGTTGGAATACTCACAGGTCGAGAAGCTGTAACGATTTGTTAACCATTCGGGCGGGACTGTCCGAATCTGCGGGAGGCGCTGCCGCACAAAGTCCACAGGCCGCGCCGTACCGCAAACCCCTAGACGCGAGAAAGGGATAGACAGTGGCAAAGAAAGTAGCGGGCTTCATCAAGTTGGAGATCCCGGCAGGTCAGGCGAACCCTTCGCCGCCGGTCGGGCCTGCTCTTGGTGCGCGCGGCCTGAACATCATGGAGTTCTGCAAGGCGTTCAACGCGGCCACCCAGAACATGGACCAGGGAACCCCGACCCCGGTGATCATCACCGCCTATTCGGACCGTTCCTTTTCTTTCGAGACCAAGACGCCGCCGGCCAGCCATTTCCTGCGCAAGGCGGCCAAGGTTGCCAAGGGCTCCTCGGTGCCGAACCGCGACAAGGTGGGCACGGTGAGCATGGCGCAGGTGCGCGAGATCGCGGAAGCGAAGATGCAGGATCTGAACGCCAACGACATTGACGCGGCGGCCAAGATCATCATGGGATCGGCCCGCTCCATGGGCATCGAGGTGACGGAGTAGAGCCATGGCATTTCAGGGAAAACGGCTGAAGCAGGCCTACGACGGAATCGATCGCAAGGCGATCTATGCCATCGATGAAGCGGTCCAGAAGATCAAGGCCGGCGCCACGGCGAAGTTCGACGAGACCGTCGAGATCTCCATGAACCTGGGCGTCGACCCGCGCCACGCGGACCAGAACGTTCGCGGCGTGGTCGCGCTGCCCCACGGCACCGGCAAGTCGGTGCGGGTGGCGGTCTTCGCCCGGGCGGCCAAGGCCGACGAGGCCCGCGAGGCGGGCGCCGATATCGTCGGCGCCGAGGACCTGGCGGAGAAGATCCAGGGCGGCGAGATGAATTTCGACCGCTGCATCGCCACCCCGGACATGATGCCGGTGGTGGGGCGCCTGGGTAAGGTGCTGGGTCCGCGCGGCCTGATGCCGAACCCCAAGCTGGGGACCGTCACCGCCGACGTGGCCGCCGCCATCCAGGCGGTCAAGGGCGGCCAGGTGGAATTCCGTGCCGAGAAGGCCGGCATCGTCCATGCCGGCGTCGGCAAGGTCAGCTTCGGCGATGCCGCGCTGGTGGAGAACGTCAAGGCCTTCGTCGAGGCGATCTCCCGCGCCAAGCCGAGCGGCGCCAAGGGAACCTATATCAAGCGTATCGCCCTCTCCTCCACCATGGGGCCGGGGCTGCGCGTGGATTTGGGCAGCATCCAGGCCTAGGGGCCCGGTCTGCCATCAGGGATTTCCGGCCAGGGCCTCGATTGCCAGGGCCGGGAAGGGGCGGCAGCCAGTCTGCCCGCCCCACCTGTCCGAGACTGCAGGTGCCGTCTGCGGAGCCGCCCCGAAAGGGGCCAACCGAGACGGTTTAAGCCCCCGCGGGCCTGCATAGACGGGAGCACAGGGTTTCGGGCCGTCCTTACGCGGCGTCCTGGGGCTTGAACTTCCGGGACAGGCGAGCCGGATCACCGGTGCCTATGCCGGTGGTCCTCGTTGAAACCGGAAGGGCCGCAATACCGCGGTCCGACCAACTAGAGCGGAAGTGACTCGTGGACCGATCTCAAAAAGAAGAGCTGGTCGCCGGTCTGCATCGCGTGTTTGACGAGACGACCCTGGTCGTCGTCACCCAGCAATCGGGGATGACGGTGACCGAGGCTTCGGCTCTCAGGCGACAGATGCGTGAGGCGGGTGCCAGCTACAAGGTGACGAAGAATCGGCTCACGCGTCTTGCTCTTGAGGGTACGCAATTCGAGGCGCTGAAAGACCTCTTCACCGGACCGACGGCGATTGCCGTTTCGGAGGATCCGGTGGCCGCTGCGCGGGTCTGCGTGGCGTTCGCCAAGGCGAACGACAAGCTGACCATCGTCGGCGGTGCCATGGGGTCGACCATGCTGGATCCCAACGGGATCAAGGCGCTGGCCAGCCTGCCGTCGCTCGACGAGCTGCGCGGCAAGCTGATCGGTGTGCTGCAGGCCCCGGCCACCAAGCTGGCCGGTGTCACGCAGGCGCCGGCGGCACAGTTGGCCCGTGTTTTCAGTGCCTACGGCTCTCAGGGTGAAGCCGCGTAAGCCTCGTCAAGGATGAGAGTTCAAGCCTAGGAGAAAGTAAGAAATGGCTGATTTGGATAAACTGGTCGAAGAGCTGTCCAAGCTCACCGTCATCGAGGCGGCGGAGCTGGCGACCAAGCTGGAAGAGACCTGGGGCGTCTCCGCCGCGGCCCCGGTGGCTGTGGCGGCTGTTGCCGGTGCGCCCGCCGAGGGCGAGGCGGCTGCTGAGAAGGACGAGTTCGACGTCGTTCTGGCCGCCGTTGGCGACAAGAAGATCAACGTCATCAAGGAAGTCCGGGCCATCACCGGACTGGGCCTGAAAGAGGCCAAGGATCTGGTCGAGTCCGCGCCGAAGCCGGTCAAGGAAGCCGTCGGCAAGGACGAGGCCGAAGAGCTCAAGAAGAAGCTCGAAGAGGTGGGTGCGACGGTCGAGCTCAAGTAGCTTGACCGCGCGCAAAAGGTTGGTAACCGGCCGGCGGGCGTCGATCAGACGCACGCCGCGCCGGCTCTTTGCGTCTCTATAGAGGGACGCGTGCGTGCGGACGCCTTAGCGGGTGTTTCGGCATCGCCGCACGACAATGGCTTTGGGGATCGGGCCGCTCAATCATCCCCGCTGCCGGGCCAGAGCTGAGGGTCCGGAGCCAAGGACAGAAGAGGGCCGCCGCGGCGGCGCCCGGAGGTCCGGCTCAGCGACGCGAACGAGGACATGACAGACATGGCGAATTCCCTGACCGCACGTAAGCGTATCCGCAAGAACTTCGGCAAGATTGCCGAAGTGGCGGAGATGCCCAACCTGATCGAGGTCCAGAAGACCTCCTACGACCAGTTTCTTCAGTTGGGTACTCCGATCTCCGAGCGGAGCAATACGGGCCTGCAGGAAGTTTTCACTTCGGTGTTTCCGATCCGCGACTTTTCCGAGCGCGCCGAGCTGCAGTTCGTGCGCTATGAGTTGGAAGAGCCGAAGTACGATGTCGAGGAGTGCCAGCAGCGGGGCATGACCTTCGCCGCGCCGTTGAAGGTAACGCTGCGTCTGGTGGTCTGGGATGTCGACGAGGACACCGGCTCGCGCTCCATCCGCGACATCAAGGAGCAGGACGTCTACATGGGCGACATGCCCCTGATGACGCGCAACGGCACTTTCGTCATCAACGGCACCGAGCGGGTCATCGTCTCCCAGATGCACCGCAGCCCGGGCGTCTTCTTCGACCATGACCGCGGCAAGACCCATTCCTCGGGCAAGTATCTCTTCGCCGCCCGCGTCATTCCCTACCGCGGTTCCTGGCTGGACTTCGAGTTCGATGCCAAGGATCTGGTCTATGTGCGCATCGACCGGCGCCGCAAGCTGCCGGCCACCACGCTGCTGCTGGCGCTGGATTCCGCGGCCACGGAGAAGCTACGCGTTGACCGGGCCAAGGACGGCGGCGGGCTGGAGCCGCACGAGGCTCAGGGCATGACCCCGGAGGATATCCTCGACTACTTCTACGACCACGTGGTCTACAAGCGCTCCGGCAAGGGCTGGCGCACGCCCTTCGATGCCGAGCGCATGCGCGGCGCCAAGCTTGCCACCGATCTGATCGATGCCGACAGCGGCAAGGCGGTCGCCGAGGCCGGCCAGAAGATCACCCCGCGCCTCGCCAAGAAGCTGGCCGAGGGCGGCCTGAAGGACGTCTTCGTCACCAACGAGCAGCTTGTCGGCAGCTACATCTCCGGCGACTTCATCAATAAGAAGACCGGTGAGGTGATCTGCGAGGCGGGTGACGAGCTGAGCGAGTCGCTGCTCGAGACCCTGGTCGAGTCGGGCATGAAGGAACTCTCCATCCTCGCCATCGACCACATCAACGTTGGCGCGTACATCCGCAACACCCTGGCGGCGGACAAGAACACCAACCGCGAAGAGGCGCTGATCGACATCTACCGGGTGATGCGCCCGGGCGAGCCGCCGACGCTGGAAACCGCCGAGGCGATGTTCAACGGACTGTTCTTCGACGGCGAGCGCTACGACCTCTCCGCGGTCGGCCGCGTCAAGATGAACGCCCGCATGGGCTTTCAGACCGACGATCAGGTCCGCACCCTGCGCAAGGAAGACATGCTGTCGATCCTCAAGGTCCTGGTGGGTCTGAAGGACGGCCACGGCGAGATCGACGACATCGACCACCTGGGCAACCGCCGGGTGCGC
The DNA here is from genome assembly GCF_028289705.1 of Pelagibius sp. Classification (GTDB taxonomy): domain Bacteria; phylum Pseudomonadota; class Alphaproteobacteria; order Kiloniellales; family Kiloniellaceae; genus Pelagibius. The sequence goes on along the minus strand of NZ_JANQOI010000002.1, from coordinate 359 downwards.
TCGGTGGGCGAGCTGATGGAAAACCAGTACCGTCTCGGCCTGCTGCGCATGGAGCGCGCGATCAAGGAGCGCATGTCCTCCGTCGAGATCGACTCGGTGATGCCCCACGACCTCATCAACGCCAAGCCGGCGGCGGCGGCGGTGCGGGAGTTCTTCGGCTCCTCGCAGCTCTCCCAGTTTATGGACCAGACCAACCCGCTGTCGGAGATCACCCACAAGCGGCGCCTCTCGGCCCTCGGTCCGGGCGGTCTGACCCGCGAGCGGGCGGGCTTCGAGGTACGCGACGTGCACCCCACCCACTATGCCCGCATCTGCCCCATCGAGACGCCGGAAGGCCCGAACATCGGCCTGATCAACTC
>NZ_JANQOI010000184.1 GCF_028289705.1 Pelagibius sp. | reverse complement strand
AAACGCATCGACCGACTGCTCAAACCCCAAAACCACCATCCTCCAAGCGATCCCCAATTGCCCCTGGAACTCGCTTATGCCTAAACCGGACAGCAGTGGGCTTGTCCCGAGGGTCCATGGAAAGACCGAGTCTCGAACCTCGATGGATTGCCGGAACAAGTCCGGCAATGACGATTTTGGGTGGGCGGAGGGCGACAACCCTTCGACGGACAAGGCATCGTTTCGGATCAGGCTCTGAGGGCCGTGCATCGGGGCCTATGTCCGGCATTCGAGCCAAAGTTGGCGGTTAAGCATTGGGTAAGGGCCTGGCTGTCAAGCTGGGTCCAGGTCGGTGCCCCTACGTTGATCACCGCTTCCCCTGAAGAAGGGGGAAGGAGAAGACATCATGGCAAAGTCGACCAGCTACGAATCCAAGATCCCCGATAGCCGCGGGATCATCGCCTACAGCGATGCGGAAAACGCGGTCTGGCGCGACCTGCGTCTCCGCCAGAGCAAGCTGCTGCCGGGCCGCGTCTGCGGCGCTTTCCTGAACGGCCTGGAGATGCTGGACCTGCCGGCGGACCGCGTGCCCCAACTCAAGGACGTGAACGCGCGCCTCAATGAGATCAGCGGCTTCGGCGTGGAGCCGGTGCCGGCGCTGATCTCCCCCAAGCGCTTCTTCACCCTCCTGGCCGAACGCAAGTTCCCCGCCGCCACCTTCATCCGCCGCCGCAAGGAATTCGACTACCTGCAGGAGCCGGACGTCTTCCACGAGATCTTCGGCCACTGCCCCATGCTGACCCTGCCGACCTATGCCGACTTCCTGCAGAAGTACGGCGAGAAGGCGCTGCAGCTCGACAAGTCCTACATCTGGATGATGCAGCGGCTGTTCTGGTTCACCGTGGAGTTCGGGCTGATCCGCACCGAGGAGGGTATCCGCATCTACGGCGCCGGGATCGCCTCCTCTGCCGGGGAGACGCCCTATGCGGTGGAAAGCGCGGAACCGGAGCGCCGCCCCTTCGATGCCCTGACCGTATTCCGCACACCCTACCGCATCGACATCTTCCAGAGCGTCTACTACGTCATCGAGTCGGCGCAGCAGCTCTACGATCTGGTGACCAGCGACCTGGTGCCCATCATGGACGAGGCCAAGCGCCTCGGCTCCCTGCCGCCGACCTTTCCGCCCAAGGAAGAAGCCGGCGCGGCTTAGAGAACGCAAATCGGCGTGACTCCGTATTTGCCCGATCCTCGATTCAGGCCATAGACTCTCCGTCGTCTTGCCTGGCTGATGCCCTGATGTGAGAAAGGGGCAATCGCATGAGGATGAAACACCTGTTGGTGGCCGCGCCGATCTGCCTGATCGCCGGCTGTGCGCAGACCTTTCCAGAGAACCCGACCCCCGAAGAACTCGACGAGATGCACGCGGTTCTGAGGGACTGTCTCAACGGCATCATCCCGCTGGAGACGGACTACAGCCGGACCTGCCAGAACGTGGAGTCTGCGCTGATCGCTTACTACGGCAGTCTGGACGCCTACCTGGACGCGCTGAAGGCCAGGAACTGACGTGCGCTTTATCCCCGGCCCCGTATCGACACTCGCCGCATCGACGCTCTCGCCTGCAGCGTGAGATATATCGGCAACTCTGCCTGTGCTAGGGTTTTGCCGAACAGGTCAGGTCAAGGGGGGCGGGCCGCGGGTGCCGCGCGCCCTCAAGGATTGGGAGGCAAGCCATGGCCATGGACGTGCGGCGCTTGACGCAGGACGACGCCGAGATATTCCGCGAAATCCGCTTGGAGGCGCTGGAGCGTCATCCCGAGACCTTTCAGGCGACCTATGAAAGCGCGGCGGAGCTGCCTCTGGATGCCTTTCGCCAGCGCCTGCGCCAATACGCGCTCTTCGGCGGCTTCGTCGATGGCGCGCTCTGCGGCTTCGTCGGCTTCTATCCGCTGCGAAACCCGAAGATCAGCCACAAGGGCCTGATGTGGGGGATGTACGTCACGGAGGCCGCCCGGGGCACCGGCCTTGCCGCCGCCATGGTGGAGGCCGTCGTCGACCATGCCAAGGACAAGGTCGAGCAGATCCTGCTCTCGGTCATCGAGGACAACGAGCGCGCCCGGCAGTTCTACGGCAAGATGGGCTTTGAACCTTACGGCATGGAACTTCGCGCGCTGAAAATCGGCGAGCGTTACTACAACGAGGAGTTCCGGGTGAAGTTCTTGGGTGGGAGCTCAGCCTAGGGGGAGCGGGCTGGAACCGCTTCGACGTGAGTCGGAAACGCTCTAGCCATCCCTCTTGCGCCCGCCGCTTGCCGCCACGATCACGGCGATGATGATGAGGCCGGTCAGCACCAGACGCACGCCCGCCCCGGCGCCGAAGGTGTTCAGCATCGTCACCAGGAGGAAGAGGAACAGCGCCGCGCCCCAGAGCCCAGGCACGTTGGCATAGCCGCCGGCGACCGAGGTGCCGCCGATCACCACGACCGCGATGGAGGAGAGCAGGTACTCCTCGCCCATATTGAGGGCGGCCCCGCCGGAAAAGGCGCCGAGAACGTAACCGCAGCAGGACGCGAAGACAGCGCACATCACGTAGGTGGTCGCACGCGTCCGTTCGACGGGCACCCCGGCCAGATGGGCCGCGCGCTGGTTCTGCCCGATGGCGATGACGCCGCGGCCGTAGACCGTGCGGACGAGGACGAAGTGCATCACCACGGCCAGCAGCACGACAACGACCGCCAGGACCGGCACCCCCAGGATCTTCGCCGTCGCAAAATCGGCAAGGGCCTCGGGCGGTTTGATGCGCAGGCCCCGATTGTACCAGATCGCGGCGGACTGAAAGATAAAGCTCGATGACAGCGTCGCGATGATCGGCGGAATCCTCAAAAAGCGGATGAGGCCGTAGTTGATCGCGCCGACGCCGAGCCCGACGGCGACGGCCAGCAGGAAGCCGACAGGTATCATGGCGTTCGCGCCGTCCATCACCTTCATCGCCACCGTGCCGGCCAGGGTCATCGTTGCCGGGATGGAGAGATCGACGTTGCCGGGGCCCAGGGTGATGACGAACATCTGGCCGAGGGCCACGATGACGAAGAAGGCACCGAAGGTCGTGGCCGCGCTCATCACCTCGGCCGCCCCCTGGCCGCCGGTGAAGAGCGCTGTGGCCAGCCAAACGGTGAGCGCCGCGATCCAGGCCCAAAGCCAGGGCTGCCGGCCGATTCGGGCGAGGTAGGTCATGGCCGCGCCTCCGCCCGAGAGATCAGGACACGCAGCGCCAGCACGATGATGAGAATTGCCCCCTGGGCGCCGATCTGCCAATCCGGATTGAGACGCAGAAAGGAGAGGAAAGAGCCCGCCAGGGTCAGGACGATGGCGCCGACGACGGCGCCGACCGGCGATATCCGGCCGCCGACGAACTCGCCCCCGCCGAGGATGACCCCGGCGATGGAGAGGAGCGTGTAGCGCAGGGCGATGTTGGCATCCGCCGAAGTGGTCAATCCCACCAGGGCCATGCCGGAGAGAACGCCGAAGAAGCCGGCCAGCGCGAACATGGTCATTTTGATCTTCAGCATCGACCAGCCGGCCCGCTCCAGGGACTTCGGATTGCCGCCCGCCCCGCGCAGCACCGTCCCGTAGGCCGAGCGCATGAGCGCGAAGTGCACGACGCCGGCGATCAGCACGGAGGCGATGATCGGAAACGGCACGTAAGCGGGCTTCAGGGTCATCAGCGCGCGGATCCACTCCGGCGCCTTGCCGCCCGGCGTGGGCAGGACCAGAACCGCGAGGCCCAGCCAGACGAACGACATGCCAAGCGTGACCACGATGGAAGGCAGGTTGCGGAGATGGATCAGGGCGCCGACGCCGGCATAGACCAGAACCAGTCCGGCAAGCGCCAAGGTGCCCAATAGCGGCGAGTCGTGCAGCCAGGTGGCCGTGATGCAGGCGACGAGGCTGACGAAAGCGCCGATCGACAGGTCGAGATCGTTGACGCAGAGAATGAACATCTGCGCGATCGTCGCCAGCGCAATCGGGATTGCCAGGTTGAGAAGCAGGTTGAGCCCGAAATAGCTCATGGTGCGCGGTTGCAGCCAAAAGATCGCCACCAGGATCACGGCCAGCGCAATGACGGGCAGCGCGCTCCTGATGGCCCGGGGCGTCAGAACCCGTGCGATCATGCGTCTGCCCGGAAAGAGGAGTGGAGGACCTTTTCCTCGGTCATTTCGCCGCGGGCGAGGTCGGCAGCGATGACTCCGTCGCGGAAGACATAGACGTGATCGCAATTCCGCAGCTCATCCATTTCGGTGGTGTACCAAAGGAAGGTGCGGCCCTTGGCGGCTTCGTCCCGGATCATCGCGTAGACCTCCTGCTTGGTGCCGATGTCGACGCCGCGCATGGGATCGTCCATCACCACGATCTCCGCGGCGGAGCCGAGTGCCCTGGCGAAAAGCGCTTTCTGCTGGTTGCCGCCGGAAAGCGACAGGATCGGCGCGCTGACATCGGGGGTGCGAATGCCGATCTTCTGGCGCCAGTCCTCCGCGAAGGTCCGTTCTCCCCCCCGGTCGAGAAGGAGACCGGACAGGAATCGCCGCAGCGAGCCGATCGAGATGTTCTCGGCAATCGACCAAAGCGGAAAGACACCGTCGCTCTGCCGGTCGCCGGCCACCAGCGCAACGGCCCCAGACACCTCGGCGCCGCCCGATCCTTCGAACACCTGCACGATCAAATCGGTCTGGCCGTGCCCGCTCAGCCCTGCCAGCCCGACCACTTCGCCGCGATGGGCAATCAGTTCGACCGCGTCCGATTGGGCCTTTGGCTTTGCCCGAACGACCGGCGCACCACTGGCGCGTTTCGAGGCGGCGGCTTCGATTCCGCGTTCCTCCGCGACGCTGCCCATCGCGGCTACGAGTGACCCGCGGTCGAAGGCGCTGGCACGGTCCAGCGCCACCACGCCGCCGTCACGCATCACCGCGATCCTGTCGGCGGCGGAAAGAACCTCTCCCAGAAGATGGGAGATCAGGACGCAGGCGCCGCCGTCGGAAACATAGCGCCGCACGAAGTCGAGAAGCTGCCCGGCGACCACCGTGTCGAGGGAGGAGGTCGGCTCGTCCAGAATCACCACCCTTGCCGGCGATTCCGTCACGGAGAAGGCGCGTGCGATCTCCACCATCTGCCGCCGCGCAATTGAAAGATCACCGACCAGTGTATCGGGATCGATACCGTGACCGGGAAAGACCTTGTCGAGTTGACCCTCGATCAGGTCGCGGGCTTGTCGCCGCCAGCCGATGCCGCGGATCGCCGGATGGATGATCCGGGCGTTCTCCGCCACCGTCAGATTGGGACAAAGCGACAGCTCCTGAAACACACAGCGTACGCCCGCCTGATGCGCCGCCGCGGCGTCGAAGCGCCCGGTCAAGTCGGTTCCGCCGACCGCGATGCGCCCGGCGTCCGGGACCAGGACCCCCGCCAGGACATTCATCAGCGTGGATTTTCCGGCGCCGTTGTGCCCGACAAGCCCCAGACACTCGCCGTTGTGCAGAGCCAGACTGACGCCGGCAAGCGCCCGGACAGCGCCGAAGCTCTTGTCGACGCCGTCCAACTCCGCGGCTGAACCGGAGGGAACAGCCATTTCGATCGCGCGTGGCGCGTTTGGCGTCCTCAGCCTCCCGCCGCCGAGATCACCGCCTTGGCGTCTTCGAGCGAGTACTCGACATTGGCCACGCCGCCCGCCTCCGTAGTGGCGAGATTTTCTTCGAGATTGTCCTGATCGATGCGCAAGAAGGGCACCACGAGATCCTTGGGCACGCTCTGACCGTCCAGAACCTGCTGGGCGACCCAGAAGGCGAGGGTCGAAACGCCGGGCGCGATCGAGACGGACATGGTCTCGTAGTTGTTGGCGTCCTTCTGCTCTTTCCACCAGGTGAGTTCGTCGTGACGATTGCCCATCACGATCACCGGCGTTGGCCGCCCCGCGGCCTTGAAGGCCTGCGCTGCACCGTAACCATCGCCGCCCTGGGTTACCACCGCCGCGATCTCCGGCAGGCTCGGCAGGATGCCGGCGACTGCTTTCTGCGCCACGTCCTGGGCCCAATTGCCGTGAACCGACCCGACGATCTTGAACTTGCCGGTCTCCGCGACGCCATCATGGATGCCGGCCGAGATCTCGTCGTCGACGAAGACCCCGGCAAGACCGCGGATTTCCAGCAGATTGCCGCCGTCAGGAAGCCGGTCTGCAAGATAGAGCACTTCGTCCTTGCCCATTTGCTTGAAGTCCACGGCAATGCGCCAGGCACAGGGCTCCGTCACCACCCCGTCGAAGGAGACGACGGTCACGCCGGCATCGCAGGCTTCCTTCACGGCGCCGTTCAAACCTTCGGGCGAAGCGGCGTTGATGACGATAGCGTCATAGCCTTGGAGGATCAGATTCTGAATCTGGGCGGCCTGCTCGGTCACCTGGTTTTCTGCCGTCGTGAAGGCATCAGCGGCGGACACGACACCCTTTTCCACGGCCTGGCTTGTCACCTTGTCCCAACTGCGCAGCATTGCCTGGCGCCACGAGTTTCCGGCGTAGTTGTTCGATAGTGCGATACGCTTGCCAGACGTGTCGGCGATGGCTTGATTGCTGGCGCCGAGGGCCAGGGCGGCAACGATGAGCGCAGTGGGGATTCTTCGCATCATTTTCCTCCTCCTAGTTTTGAGCCGGCGCTCTCAGGGCGCCTTGCAAACGCTGCATCCACCGGGACCGGCAGAACACGCGGTCGGGACTATAGGGTGTTCCCTATGGTTCCCAAAGAGGTTTTCCGAAGCCGCCACGACGGCGAAATGAATGTAAACAGGCCCCAGATCGGGACCGGTCTTTTGTCGCGACGGCAGCCCTGGTGCGCTCTGGCCGGCTGCTGTCTAGAACAACACGTCCAGCGGCAGGTGGTAGTAGAGGTTGAGCACCTCGACGCCGGGGTTTTCGTCGTCGAGCCCGGCATTGGAGAGGTGGCTGAAGGCGACCGAGACCCGGGACTGGTTCTCGAACTGGAAGCCCAGCTCGACTTGGCTGCGGAACTCCACCGTGTGGCCCAGGTCCTTGCCGTCGCCGTCTTCGTAGAGGCCCGGCGCGAAGCTGCCGGTCAGGACCAGCCGCTCGAAGAAAACGATATCCATCAGGACGCCGATGCCGCCCCAGACGGAGCCGTCGGTGGTGGCCTCGATCCCGGCCCAGGGCTTCAGCCAGAGGAAATCGTCGCCGTGGCGGTACTCCAGGCGGAAATCAACCGCTTCGTCTTCGCTGTCGACCAGGTCGAACCAGCCGACGCCGCCGCTGATCACCGCAGGGGTTTCGTTGAGGGCGACCTGCGCGGCAGCGCGCTCGCCGAAGCTCGAGAAAGCAAGGCAGAACAAGGCTGCCAAGAGCGCCAAGCGTCTAGTCACCGCAGGAATCCCCCAATTCAGAACGGCCCCGAACGAAGTCTCCGAATCTTCCCTACTTTGGCATGCAGGGCAAGAACCTTGCTTCCCTTATGTCACAGCTCGCCGCGCCGATCCAGCGCCGAGGGCCTTTTCGCGCCGCCCGGAGGAAACAATCAGAGGGAACAAAGGGTGACTATACGGTCGTCTGCGCACCGCATTGGGCGGACTCACCGCTTGTCGTAAAGGCTCTCCAGCAGTCCGCCGTAGGTTTCGCGGATCTTGTAGCGGCGGATCTTGAGGGTCGGTGTCATCATGCCGTTGGCCACTGAAAAAGCTTCCGGCAGAACCGCAAAGCGGCGGATCTTCTCGATCGGCGAGAGCTCGCCGTTCACCCGGTCGAGAACGGCGGAGAGTGCGGCCCGGAAGTCCGGGTCCTCCGACAGGGCGGCCAGATTGGCGGGCTTGCCGTGGCGGTGGGCCCAATCGGCGACGAAGTCCTCGTCGGGCACCAGCAGGGCCACGAGATGGGGCCGCTTGTCGCCGGACACCATGGCCTGAACGATCTCCGTCTGCAGGGTCAGGATTCCCTCGACCCGTGCCGGGGAGACGTTGTCGCCGCCGGAAAGCACAATGATGTCCTTCTTGCGGTCGGTGATGATGAGGTAGCCGTCCTCGTCCAGCTTGCCGACGTCGCCGGTGTGCAGCCAGCCGTCCTTGAGCACCTGGGCCGTCGCCGCCTCGTCGCGCCAATAGCCGTTCATCACCAGTTCGCCGCGCAGCAGGATCTCGCCGTCCTCGGCGATTTTCACCTCGACCCCCTCGAAGGGCGGGCCGACGGTGTGGAGCTTCACCTTCCAGGGCGGGTTGGCCGAGACGATCGGTGCCGATTCCGTCTGCCCGTAGCCCTGCAGGAGCGGCAGGCCGAGGGCGGTGAAGAACAGGCCGATGTCGAAGTTGAGAGCCGCGCCGCCGGAGACGATGGCCTTGATCCGGCCGCCGAAGCGCTTGCGGATCTTGTTGCGCACCAGGACGTCCAGGAAGAGGTCCTGCAGCTTGTCCAGCAGGGTGAGCTTCTCCGGCGCCAGGTAGCGTTTGCGCCCGAGCTCTTCCGCCTTGGCGAAGAGCTTCGCCTTGAAGCCGCCCTCCTTCTCGATGGCCCGGCGGATCCGCAGGTGCATGGACTCATAGAGCCGCGGCACGGCGGTCAGGATCGTCGGCCGCGCCTCGCCCAGGTTGCGCAGCAGTTGATCGACGCCCTCGGCGTAGTAGATCTCCGCGCCGATGGAGATCGGGAAGAACTGGCCGGCGGTGTGTTCGTAAGCATGCGACAGCGGCAGGAAGCAGAGGAAGATCTCCCGGCCCAGGCCGATCTGCTCCAGCAGGCGAAAGGCGCCCATGCAGTTGCAGAGAATGGCGCCGTGGCTGAGCATCACCCCGCGCGGCACGCCCCCGGTGCCGGAGGTGTAGATGATGCAGGCGGTGTCGCTGCGCTTGGCCTGCGCGGCGAAGCTCTCCACGTCGTCGGGCATGGCATGGCCGCGCTCCATCACCGCCTGCCATTGGTGGACCGCCTTGGGGCCGGCCTGGCCCTGCTGCAGATCCTCCATCGCCACCACCCACTTGCAGTCCGGCGCGTCCATCACAGCGGGGATCAGTTTCTGTGCCAGGGCATGGGTCGAGACGATGGCCCCGGCGGCACCGCTGTTGGTCAGGATGTGCAGATGGTCGCTGGGGAGATTGGTGGTGTAGGCGGGCACGGTGATGCCGCCGGCGGCCATGATCGCCAGATCCGCCACCAGCCATTCCGGACGGTTCTCCGCGACCAGCACGACGCGGTCCCCGGGCTGCAGGCCCAGGTCGCGCATCCCGCGGGACAGGTCCTTCACCTGTGCGGCAATGCTGCCCCAGGTCTGCGGACGGTAGGTGCCGTCGCGCTTGTCCCAAAGAAAGTTCTGCTCGGCGCGCGCCGTGGCCTGTTCGAAGAACACGGCCGTGAGCGACGGCCAGGCCGAGAAATCCATGCATCCTCCCTTGGGGACGTTCGCTTGCCCCTGCCAATCCCCCGCCGCTATCGTTAGGGTGGAGGGTGGCTCCATCCGGGCCCCGGCGGCTTTACGCTTGGTTCCCCTGTATTTGCGGACTATATCGCAAAGGGTCAAGCTGTTGTCGTGACCCTTTCATTCGAAGTTGCTGTAAGAGGTGACGAATTGGACGCAAAACCCGTAGTCGACAAGGCCCTGGGCGAGCTTCCGGCCTGGGACCTGAGCGACCTCTATCCCGGCCAGGACTCGGACTGCCTGAAGCAGGATCTGGCGCGCAGCGACGAACGGGCCACGGCCTTTCGCAAGGACTATGCCGGCAAGCTGGCGGCGCTGAGCGGCGAAGAGCTGGGGGCGGCCATTGCGCGCTTCGAGGAGATCCAGGAGTCCCTCGGCCGCATCCTGAGTTACGCGCAGCTCGTCTACTCCGGGGACATGAGCGATCCGGAGGTGGCGCGCTTCTTTCAGAGCATGCAGGAACGCTCGACGGCGATTTCCAGCAACCTGCTGTTCTTTACCCTGGAGCTGAACCGGCTCGACGATGCGGCCTTGGACGCACAGTTGAAGGCACCGGCCCTTGCCCGCTATGAACCCTGGCTGCGCGACCTGCGCGCCATGCGGCCCCATCAGCTTTCCGACGAGATCGAACGCCTGCTGCACGAGAAGTACGTGGCGGGACGGGCGGCCTGGACACGGCTGTTCGACGAAACCATGGCGGCGCTGCGGTTCCCCTTTCGCGGCGAGACCCTGACCTCCGCCGAGGTGATCAACCGTCTGACCGACCGCGACCCCGCGGCCCGGCGCGAGGCGGCCAAGTCCCTGGGCCACGTGTTGGGCGACAACATCCGTATCTTCGCCCTGATCACCAACACGCTGATCAAGGACAAGGAAATCGAGGACGGCTGGCGCGACTTTCCCCGCCCGGTTTCCTCGCGCAACCTCGCCAACTTCGTCGAGGACGAGGTGGTCGATGCGCTGGTCGGCACGGTCCAGGATGCCTATCCCCAGCTCTCCCACCGCTACTATGCCCTGAAGGCCAAGTGGTTCGGCGTCGAAACCCTGCCCTATTGGGACCGCAACGCACCGCTGCCCGACGACGACGACCGGCTGATTCCCTGGCAGGACGCCCGCCAGCTCGTGCTCTCCGCCTATGCCGAGTTCTCGCCGGCGCTGGCGGCCATCGGCAAGCGCTTCTTCGACCAGTCCTGGATCGACGCGCCGGTGCGCCCCGGCAAGGCACCGGGCGCTTTCGCCCATCCCACGGTGCCCAGCGCCCATCCCTATCTGCTGCTGAACTATCAGGGGCGCACCCGCGACGTCATGACCTTGGCCCACGAACTGGGCCACGGCGTGCATCAGGTCCTGGCTGGGCCGCAGGGCCACCTGATGGCGGAGACGCCGCTGACCTTGGCGGAAACCGCCTCGGTCTTCGGCGAGATGCTGACCTTTCAGTCGATGCTGAAGGCGGAGAGCGATCCGCGGCGGCGCAAAATCATGCTGGCCTCCAAGGTGGAGGACATGCTCAACACGGTGGTCCGCCAGATCGCCATGCATGCCTTCGAGACCCGGGTCCATGACGAACGCCGCGGCGGCGAACTGCTGCCGGAGCGCCTGGGCGAGATCTGGCTGGAAACCCAGTCGGCGAGCCTCGGCCCGGCGATCGCCTTCGACGAGGACTACCGCCACTTCTGGGCCTACATCCCGCATTTCGTCCATGTCCCCTTCTATGTCTATGCCTATGCCTTCGGGGACTGTCTGGTGAACTCTCTCTATGCGGTCTATCAGGGGGCCGAGGCGGGCTTCGCCGAGAAGTACCTGGAGATGCTCGGTGCCGGCGGCAGCAAGCGGCACCGCGAGCTGCTGGCGCCCTTCGGGCTGGATGCCTCCGACCCTGCCTTCTGGGCGCGGGGCCTGTCGCTCATCGAGAGCTTCATCGACGAACTGGAAGCCATGGACTGAGGCGGCGCGTCCGGGGCCGTTCTTCGGAGGCCTGGAATCGCGCTGGTCGGACGGCTATCACTGGACATCCGCCACCCGCGGGCCCAAGTTCTACCCATGTCGGAGATTGACGGCGAAAACCAAGAGCTTAACGAATCTGAGTCGTCGCGCCTTTCCGGCCGGATGCGCCGCTACGCGCGGGTCGGCACCTCCGTGGGCGGGCTGGCGGCGCAGGTGGTGGGCGCGCGCTACCTGGGTCTCGACCTCGACCGGGGGCGCCATTCGGCGGAGCTGAAGGCGGCGCTGGGCGGGCTCAAGGGCCCGCTCATGAAGGCCGCGCAGATCCTCGCCACCATCCCCGATGCCCTGCCGCGCGAGTATGCCGAGGAGCTGCGCCAACTCCAGTCCAACGCCCCCTCCATGGGCTGGCCCTTCGTCAAGCGCCGCATGCGCAGCGAACTGGGCGCAGCCTGGCAGAAGAAGTTCAAGTCCTTCGAGCACGAGGCGGCGGCCGCCGCCTCTCTGGGCCAGGTGCACCGCGCGGTGGCCCCCGACGGGCGCGCGCTGGCCTGCAAGCTCCAATATCCGGACATGCTTTCGGCGGTGGAGGCCGACCTGCGCCAGCTCAAGATCCTCTTCGGCATCTACCGCCGTTACGACCGCGCCATCGACCCCTCGAACATCTACCACGAGCTTTCGGAGCGGCTGCGCGAGGAACTGGACTACGCCCGCGAAGGCCGCCACATGGAGCTCTACCAGCGCATGCTGGCGGCGGAGAAGGGCGTGCACGTGGCCGACCTCTTGCCGGAGCTCTCCACCCAGCGCCTGCTCACCATGACCTGGCTGGAGGGCAAGCCGCTGCTGGACTTCGTCAAGGGCTGCGACGACGTCGAGCAGCGCAACGCGGTGGCCATGAACATGTTCCGCGCCTGGTACGTGCCCTTCTACTACTACGGCATCATCCACGGCGATCCGCACCTGGGCAACTACACCATCCGCGAGGACGGCACGGTGAACCTGCTGGACTTCGGCTGTATCCGCGTCTTCCAGCCGAAGTTCGTCAAGGGCGTGATCGACCTCTACTTTGCGCTGGAGCGGGACGACCCCGACCTGGCAGTACACGCCTACCGCACCTGGGGCTTCCAGGATCTCAGCAAGGAGCTGCTGGCGGCCCTGAACCTCTGGGCGGCCTTCCTCTACGCGCCGCTGCTGGAGGACAAGCCGCAGAAGATCATGGGCGACAAGGAAAGCCTCTACGGCGCCAAGGTGGCCGGCGAGGTGCACCAGGAACTGCGCCGCCTCGGCGGCGTCCGGCCGCCACGGGAGTTCGTGCTGATGGACCGCGCCGCCGTCGGCCTTGGCTCGGTCTTCATGCACCTGGACGCCGAGATCAACTGGCACCAGATGTTCCACGACCTGATCAGCGGCTTCGACGTCGACGCGCTGGAGCAGCGCCAGACCGACGTCCTCCAGTCCCTGGACCTGCCACTGCCGGACTGACGGCCCAGCGGCCGATTTGCCCAAAACCCGGAGATCGCGTCTAATTGGGCTCGCCAGAGCCTCATTTGGACTCAGCAAAGGGAGGAGGCTGGTCTGCGGGGCGGTCACGCCGCGCCGGCCTCGCCAGGAAGGGGGAAGGCCGAATGTTCAGGTCACCAGCGGTGCTGGCCAGTGCTCTCATTCTGGCGGCGACAGCCGCAGAGGCGGACAACCACAACCAATCGGGCCCAACAGGAAGCACCTTCGCGGTAGAGGTGGTTGAGTTTTCCCTGGGGTCCCCCGGACCCATAAAGGGTGGCTTCGATCCCGCCAGCGCCCTGGGCCCGCCGGACTACGTCGACGACGACAGCGTCCCCACCTTCGTCACCCTGGGCTGCCGCGGCAGTATTGTCCTGCGCCTGGCCGGGGACGGCGTGGTGGACCGCGAGGGCCCCGATCTGCGGACTTACGAGATCGGCGCCACCTCGGCTCGGTCGTTCGAGGACCACAGCATTGAGATCTCGAGCGACCTGGAAACCTGGTATGCCGTCGGCGTCTCCCAAGGCGGGACGGCGGAGTTCGACATCGCCGAAGGTGCGCCGAGCGACCGGGCCTACCGCTACCTGCGCATCACCGATCTGGGCGAGCTCTGCAGCGGCGACTGGGCCGGCGCCGACATCGACGCGGTCGAGGTGCTGGGCAGTGGCACGGATGCCACCCCGGCAGGAGTCCCTGCGGATCGTGCTGCTTTCCAACCGGCGGACAGTTGGCTCGGCAAGTGGTCCGGTGTGTCGAGCTATAACCAAACCACCGACGTTTGGGAGTGGTACTTCGAGGTCGTTCGATCCTGCAACGACTACGGCATCCGATTCGGCAGGCGCGGCCCCGAATATGCCGAGATTCTGCGCATCAATGCCAGCGAGCTCGAGTTTCTCCTGCACGACGATTTTGAGACGCACCTGACGATGGTCCGGCAGCGCAAGGATGCCTACACCGGCACGGTCAGTCAGCCGAACAACAAACCGCTGTCGCTGGGCCGTGTTGACGGGCAGCGGATTGGAGAAGCCAACGCGGTGCCGGCGTCGGCCGCGCAGTGCGACGATGCCGAGGGGCCCGACCCCTACGCCGACGAGGTCATCGGCTGGGCCTTCGGCAGTCCGCGGTCCAGCGAGGGCCCCTCCAGGCCAAGCTTCGCCCTGGGAGCGCCCGACTACACCGGCAGCCACAGGGACCCCGGACTCATGACGCTGGGCTGCGGCGGGCAGCTCACCGTGATGTTCAGCGACAACGATCTGGTCGACGGCCCGGGCGCCGATCTGCGGATCTTCGAGCCGGGAGACAGGGAGGCCTACAGCGTCGAGGTCTCGGTCGACGGCGCCGAGTGGCAGAAGCTGGGGCGCGCGGAGGGCGGCAACAGCAGCTTCGATCTGTCGGCGATCGCCGCCGGAGACGAGATCTTTCGCTTCGTGCGCATCACCGACGCGAAGAGCTTCTGCGAAGGCGCGCGCCCGGGGGCCGATATCGACGCGGTGGAGGCGCTGAACAGCGCAGGCGATGCACCGCAGGAGGTGGCGGAGACCGACCCCGGCGTTGTCCTCAGCCTCGAGATGTCGCCCTTGGAGAACATTGCTGGGAGTGGTCAGGGCTTCACCAAGGAGCCGATGGACCTCGTGGTGACGGTGACGAACGAGACCGAGGCTCGGCTGTTCAATCCCAGGCTCAAGATCGAACTCTCCGGGGCGGCCGTGGCGGAGGCAAATGCGCTCAAGGCCGAGCCCGCCTTCCCGCGCAAGGACGAGGATGCCGCCTTCTTCGACATCGTCTGCGATCTGCGGTCTGTTTCCGCCCACTGCCCGCTCGGCTACGCCGACCGCAGCGAGGCTGGCAGGACCTACCTGGAGCCGGGCGAGGAACGCGCCATCGTGTTCGAGTTTACCCCGCAAAGGACCGGCCCGGTGACGGTGACGGCCCTCGCGGCCGCCACGCAGGGGGAGGGCGACAAGATCGAGGCGACGGACGCCCGCACGGCGGAGATCGTCGGGCCCATCCTGGGCCTGAGACTCGTCAGCACGACGCCGGAGCCCTACGGCTACAGCACCGACCCCAGGCTGCCGCTCCACGAAGGCGGCGAGATCACCCTGCGCTACGCGATCCGCAACAGCGCCGAAGGCGGCAGCGTCGAAGACCTGGAGCTCTCGTTCTTCACGCGGACGGGGGAAGTGGCCTCGGTCGCCTTGCCTTCGGGCGAAGCGGTGCCCTGTGGCCGGCCGAAGGTGACTGACCGGCGGATGGCGGACTGTGTGATTGGCGATCTGGGGCCCGGCGATACCGTCGAGGTCGACGCCACCTTTACATACGGGCGCCGCTTCATGGCGGAGGCTTCCATAAGTCACGATGGATCGCAGCTGGAGCATTTCTATGAGACCGGCGTCGACGTCGATCCCGTGCTCACCGCGGCTTTCTCGCCGCCGCCGGCCGCCGCCGTCGGCCCGGGCCAGGAGATTTCCGCCCGCTTCGAGGTCAAGAATCGCGGGCGCGACCGCATCGGCAGCGCCACACTCAAACTCGAGGCCCTAAATGCGGGCCATGAGGGCTTTGTCATCGACCGGATCGACGGCTGCAAGGCCGTGAATGCCCAGTCCGGCCTCACGATCTGCGAGCTGGGCGCTTTCTCCTCGGCGGAGCCGGCGACGGTCGCGGTCGTCCTCAGCCCGGTCCCCGAAGCGGCGGTGGGCGCAAGGCTGGGGCTGGCCTGGACACTGGAAGTACCGGGCCACAGCTTTCCCTATGCCTCGACGGCGAACGATCGCGGCTCCGAACGCTACCGTGTCGCGCCGCGTCTCGCGGACCTCTTCGTCGCCGAGTACATCCCGGCCTACGAAGCCGAACCCGGCATTCCTGAAGTGATGCAGATCGAAGTCGGCAACAAGGGAACCTGGCCGGCGGAGGATGCGGCACTGTCCCTGCGCGTCGACGTTTTCGACGAGAGCGGCAGCCGGTCCAGCGACAGCGCTCACCTCTTGCGGGCGGCCGCGCTGCTCTCCGATCCGGACGATCCGGCGGACATCCGCCAGGTTCCCTGCCGTGTGACGGCGAACGAGGCGACCTGCGACCTCGGCCGCCTCGCGCCGCGGAACCCGGCCTCGATCCTTTTCGAGTGGACCTCCGGCGCGGTGAACGCCGGCTCTTACGTTTACACCGCTGCCGTCAGCGAGGGGCTGGGTGAGCGGGGCGACGCGGCCCTGACCAAGGACAATCTGCTAAAGGGCGGAGCGGCGATCAAGGCGACCGGAAAGACGCTCGCCGACCTCCGCGTCTTCAACGCTCAAACGGTTCGCGACGCGCAGGCAGGTGCGCCGCAGTCCTTCGACCTCTGGGTCGAGAACGGCGGAACCATCGCCCAGGAGAACGTGGGCCTGAAGCTCGTCCTCGATGTGACCGCGCGACAGGCCATGGAAACGGGAGTCCGCTACCTGAAGGACGCCTATGCCATCGTTCCGAACCTGGATGACGGCGAGAAGCCCCTGCGCCGAGTGCCTTGCGTGGTGGTCGGCGAGACGGCGTCTTGCGCGCTGGGCCGCCTGGAGGCGCAGGACGCCGCCCAGGTCTTCTTCGAGTGGGACCCCGGTCCGGTCATGGCCGGCGCCTACCGCTATGAGGCTTTCATCAACGAAGGCGCCGGAGAAGCGGCGAACAAGACCCTGGAAGACAACAAGACGAGCGGCGGCGCGGCCATCGTTCCCGCCCGACCCGGCGCCACGGCCCGCGCCGTGATCGAATACCCCGACCACGGGGCCGACGTCAGGCGCGGTTCCGCGGCCTATGGCTCCTACGATGGCCTGGAGGCCGGGTCGGAGCTTTGGCTGTTCAGTTTCAGCCCGCTGCCGCGGTGGTATCACCTGCGGCCGATCAGACTGGGGGAGGGCGCCCGGGGGTCCTGGTCCGTTCAGGATCTCAGCTATGGGCGTCCCGGTCCGGCCGACATCGGCTACGTCTACCGCATCGGCGTCGTCCATGCCGATCCGGGCGCGGCGGCGAGCCTGCGGGAGAACGCCGCGCGGCTGAAGCGCCTGCCGGACGGCGCCACGATCCTGCACGAAGTCGAAGTGACGCGGATCGGCGAATAAGGCCGGAGGCGCGCCGACGTTGCCGACATTTGCTAGAGCGGTTTCCGTTTCCCCAGCGAGATAGTGAGGGTTTGAAACGGGGTTGGATTTGCTATGCTTACTGGAAGGAGATCTGCTTATGACGGAGACGACAACAGCCAGGCTCAAGAGTGCCGCCATCCCGGATGCGGAGTTTGACCGGCTGTCACTGGACGAGAAGCGGGCCTGGCTGAAATCCTACCTCGAGCAGGGCTCGAGCCAGATTGCATCCGGGCAGACCATCAGCCTGGAGTCGGAAGAAGAGATCACAGCGTTTTTTAGGTCCATCCGCGCGGAGGCTCATGAAGAAGCTGATCTTAACCCATAGGGTCAGGAACGAGCTCCGCGATATCTACCTCTACACGCTTGACACCTTCGGCTTGGCACAGGCTGATCTCTACCATCAGCAACTCGAACAGAGCTTCAAACTCCTGCGGCAATTTCCCGAACTCGGCCGGTCGCAAGATCGTCTCCGGCCGGGGCTCAGATTGTATGCATCCGGCCGGCATCAGATCCTCTACACTCAAATAGGGGAAACCATCCAGATCGAAGGTCTGCCACACGACAGCCGGGACCTCGACAGCTACATCGCAGGCGAAGAAGGCGGAGAGCAGGACAACGGCTAAGAGTTCGCGCCCTTGATCATGCGCTTCAGCCGATGTGTCGCCGGCGCCTTGCCCGGTTGAGCGCCTTCAGTCCAGCACGAACTGGCGTACCTCGCAGAGGAAGCGTGGCCACTCCGGTTCGTGTTCCAGGATGATGTGGTTGCGGCCCTCTAGGGCCACGAACTGGGCGTCGGGGATCATGGCGCCCAGGCGCCGGCCTTCCTCGAAGGGCTGGCGCGAGTCGCCGCGCCGGTGCAGCACCAGGGTCGGCACCCGCACCTGGGAAAGCAGTTCCGTCACGTCGATCTCGTCGATGGCAATGCGCAGTCTCGCGGCGTTCTCCGGCGAGGTGGTTTTCCGCTGCAGGTCGTTGAACCAGCCCATCTGCTCGGCGGTGGCGTCGGGCATGAGCTGCGAGGTGAAGATCTGGCGGAAGGCCGGGTTGTCCTGACCCCAGCCTTCGCGCACCAGCGTGGTGATGGCTTCTTCCCGCGCGACGTCGATCCGGCTGCCGCGGCTGCGGGCGCCTTGGGCGAAGCCGCCGTATAGGACCAGCCGGGAGACGCGCTCCGGGTGCCGCACGGCATAGGCGATGGACACCGGGCAGCCATGGGATTCGCCATAGAGGGCGAAGCGGTCGATGCCGGCGGCCTCCACCACCGCCTCCAAATCGGCGACGAAGGCGTCCAGCGAAAAGTCTGCCACCGCCCAGTCGGACAGCCCGTTGCCCCGTTCGTCGTAGCGGACGAAGAAGAAATCCCGCGTGAAGGCGCTCATCAGCGGGCGCCAGACCGGGCTCTCCCAATCGAACTCGAGGTGGCTCAGCCAGTTGGCGGCCTTTACCAGGGGCGGGCCCTTGCCGCTGGTGGCATAGGCGATGCTGACGCCGTCGGCGGCGCGGCAGAAACGGACCGTCTGATCGGGCAGGTCCGGGGCGGCCTCTTCGACGGCGGGTTCAGGCGCTCCGTCGTCTTCGACGGCAACCTCCGCGACGAAGCGAAAGCCAAGCCGCGGCATGGTGCGAATGACCCGCTGCGCCTCGCCGGAATCGTCCAGCGCGTGGCGCGCCGCGGAGATGCGGCTGCTGAGCGTCGCGTCGGAGACGATGCGGCCGCCCCAGACGGTCGCGATCAGGTCGTCCTTGGACACCACCCGCCCGCGGTTCTCGACCAGATAGACCAGGAGGTTGAAGACCTGGGGTTCGAGCGGAACCGGCGCGCCGCCGCGGCGCAGTTCGCACTGCTCGGGATGAAGCGAAAACTCCGCAAAGTGGTAAATCACAGGTGGTTCCTGACCGGCGCGGCGACAAATCCAGGGATTCTCCAGAGTAAATGAAGGTTCCCTCCAAGCGTCAAGAACCCGCGGGCGCTAGCGTACCCACGTCATGGATGTGGGGGCCAGAGAGCAGGGGGATTGGCGTGGTCAGCAGCAAGGAAATCCGCCGCCGCAAGGATGGGTCGATCGACACGACGCACTACATGGCGCTTGGCAGAACCTGCCGGGCCGTGGGCCACCGCGCGGTGTTTGCCTGGCTCGTCAGGCGGTGCCGGCCAGATCGAGAGTCCGGCCGAGGGTCACGTCCGGATCAGAGCGTTGCGGGCTAGGCGCGCATCTTCTCGCGGACTTTCTCGCGCAACTGCTTGTCGCGGCGGGACTTGGCGAGGGCCTCTTCGCCGCCGCGGGTGCCGGTGATCATCTCCAACTCCTCCAGCGTTTCGTCGCTGGAGGGTGTCAGCGCCAGATCGCGATAGGCCTGGCGGTCGGGGTCGCGCTTGACCTTAAGGTAATAGGGCCAGACCCGGGCCAGCAGCGCCAGCCAGCGGCACTGGTCGCGCAGCAGGCCGTAGATGTATTTCGGGTAGAACGACCAGGCCGGCTCGATGGGCAGGCCCGGGCGGCGGTCACGGCGTGCCTTGCGCCGGAAGAATCCGCCTTCCAGGGGATGCACCCCCTCGATCTGCACGCAGCCGGCAAACCACAGCATCAGCCAGAGGATGTTGATGGGCGAGCGCCCGTTGGCGGCGAAACGGCGCATGATGGTCTGCATGTGTTCGGGGCTGTAGTAGGCAGCCCAGGCATCGCGATAGGCCCGCTCCCAGTCCGCATCGCTCATGGTCGGGTGGTGGCTGACCCGGTGGTTCAGGTCGTACTTGTTCATGTCGGGGTCCATCCAGACCCCTTTTTCCAGCAGCCGCTTGTGATCCTCCGAGCCCGGCAGCGGCGTCAGGAAGAAGAACTCCAGCAGGTCGAGGGGCAGTTCCTTCTTGATGATCTCGATGTCCCGCATGATCGACTCGTAGCTGTCGCCCGGGAACCCGAGGATGTAGCCGGCATAGGTGATGGCCTTGTGGCGCTTCCAGGCCTGGATCATGTCGCGGTATTCGACGATGCGGTTCTGCGTCTTCTTGGCGGCGGCCAGGTTCTCGGGGTTGATGTTCTCCAGCCCGATGAACACGCGGTTGATGCCGGCGCGGGTGCACTTCTCGATGAAGTTGGGAATGCGGTGGCAGAGGGTGTCCACCTGGATCACGAACTTGATCCGCATCCCCTCGCCGTGGCGCAGCTCGATCAGCCGGTCGACGAAGCTCTCCCAGTCCTTGTTGCGGGCGAAGTTGTCGTCGGTGATGAAAAAGTGGTTGATGCCCTGGGCGTAGTTCTCGCGGATGATCTCTTCCAGATCGTCGGGCGTGCGGAAGCGGGACTTGCGGCCCTGGACGTTGATGATGGTGCAGAAGGAGCACTGGAAAGGGCATCCGCGGCCCAGGTCGAAGGAGGAGTGGGAGCCGGCGGTGCGCTTGATATGTTTGGCCGGCAGGATGGGGATCGGTTCGCCGGCGACGCTGGGCAGGGCCGCCATCCAGTTGTAGATCGGCTTCAGCGTGCCGGCCTGGGCATCGCGCAGCACCGCGTCGAGGCGGCGCTCCTCGGCCTCGCCGGCGAAAATCGTGATCCCGAGATCCCGGGCTTCCTGGATGTCGGCCGGCAGGTCCTTCAGCATGGAAATGCAGCCGGAGACGTGGAATCCGCCGATGGCCACTTGGAAACCCGCCTCGCGGAACGGGCGGGCGATGTCCATGGCGCGGGGAAACTGGTTGGATTGCACCCCCACCAGGGCGATCAGCGCCTTGCCCCGCACGGTCTTGAGGGCCTTGATGATCTTCGGCGGGTGAACCCGGGCGTTGGTTTCGTCGTAGGTGGAGAGCCGCAGCTCAACGTCTTCGCCCAGAACCCGGCGCTGCTTGCAGTCGATGGCCAGACCGTTGAGGGCGGCCAGGGTGTTGGAGGGGATGGCCGAGGTCATCCACTGGATCGGATAGCCCTCGTCGTCATAGTGGGTCGGCTTGATCATGACGAAGCTGAATACGTCGCGTGTCACGATTGCTCCCCAATTCCGCGCAGATCCGGCGCCCGAGACTCACGCGCCGCGTTCCTTTGTAACCGCTTATTCTGCGCCAATGCGCCCCTTGGGTCGACAGCGCAATTGTTAGAACGAATTGTTTAGGCGAACGCCTGCCGTTGTGGCAAGGCTTGACGCTGCGGGGCGGTGGCCACGATTCGCTGCAGGGGCGCAATGACAGACAACATCATACCCATCGTCGATTTCATCACCTACACCATCGGTATCGTCGTCTTTTTTATCGGCATGCAGTTGAACGAGCGGATTGCCGTTCTGCGCGCTTACAACATTCCCGAGCCGGTCACCGGTGGAATCCTCGCCGCCCTGGCGGGGCTGGCGGTGTTTCTGGTCACCGGGGCCGAGATCCAGTACGAGTTGGAAACCCGCGACCAGTTGCTGGTCTACTTCTTCACGGCAATCGGGCTGAATGCCAGGGTTTCCGACCTCCTGGCCGGCGGGCGGCCGCTGGCCATCCTGTTGGGGCTGACCCTCGCCTACATTGTGTTCCAGAACGTGATCGGGGTTTCGGCGGCGCTGGTGGTCGGCCAGCCCGCGGCCGTGGGGGTGCTCGCCGGCTCGGCCTCCCTGATCGGCGGCCACGGCACGGCCATCGCCTGGGCGCCGGAGATCGCGGCGGACCACGGCGTGCCAAATGCCCTGGAAATCGGCATCGCGGCGGCGACCCTCGGCCTGGTGCTCGCAAGCCTGCTCGGCGGCCCCGTCGCGAAGTATCTGATGGCGCGTCACGGTATCGCCGACAGCAAGGCCGACGGCCTGCTGGTCGGCATCTCCCACGAGAAGGAGGACACGGAGCAGATCAACCACATCAGCATCATGTCGGTGCTGCTGGTCCTGCACATCGCCATCATCATCGGCTATGTGATCAATCAATCGCTGGAGGAGGCGGGACTGAAGCTGCCGCTCTTCGTCTCCTGCCTGCTGGTCGCGATCCTGCTGTCCAACAGCGTGCCCTACCTGCTGCCGCGGATGCACTGGCCGGCACGCACCCGGGCGCTTGCCGTGGTTTCCGACTTTTCCCTCGGGCTGTTCATCGCCATGTCGCTGATGGGTATGCAGCTCTGGTCGATTGCCGATCTTGCCGGGCCCCTTTTGCTGATGCTGGGCCTGCAGGCGGTGGCCACCGTCGTCTTCATTCTCTTCGTGCTGTTTCCGCTGATGGGCCGCGACTACCTGGCCACCGTGCTGAGTGCCGGCTTTGCCGGTTTCTGCCTGGGTGCGACGCCCACGGCCATCGCCAATATGACGGCGGTCACCAAGTCGCACGGCCCGGCACCGACGGCCTTTATCATCCTGCCGCTCGTGGGCGCCTTTTTCGTCGACATCACCAACGCCTTCGTCATTCAATTCTTCCTAAATCTTTAACAGGCGATCCCGCGGCTCCAGCTCCCGCGCCTGTCGCCTCACGGCGGCTCTCGGTTTCAATTTGCGGTTTGTTTAATGCGGCCGCTATTGCGCCTTTGCCCTTATCGAAGCCTTAACCCCGGCAGGGTCCAATAGCCCCTCGCCAAGCTCTTGGACTGCTGTTCGATCCGAAGGCCCATGATTGCCGAGCGCTACCATCACAGCCCAGCGGAATTGCAGCGCTTTGCCGTGATCCTGAAGGGCGAGAACTTCCTCATGAACGACGCGCGGGGGGCGCCAGCTTGGATGGGGTTCTACATCGTGCGCACGGCCACCGCCGCGGACCAGCCGACAGCGGAGAAGTTGGCTCTCTTCGACTTGGAAGCCGAGATCCGCTCCTCTCCGAAAATGAAGGACGTCTTCTTCGAGGTCGGCTCTCTGGCGGTGGAGGAGGCCGGGCCGCTGGCCGACGAGATCGACGACTGCGACAGCGGCTTCATCTTCTACGCGATGGATTAAAGCGTTTCCGACTTACGTCGGGCCGGTGCCGTCAAAACGCGAAAGATTTTAAGGGTGCCTGCGTTGGTCTGGCGGCGGCTCTCCCGGCGCCGTCATCTTGAGCAGGGTCCTCAGCAGGTTCGCCGAGCCACGGGCATCCTCGATCGAGATATGGCTGTGCGGCACATGGCCGAGCCATTCCGGCGGAAAGGCCTCTGAGGTACAGCTCTCGAACCGCCGGCCGGTCCGCCCGGCGGCGAAGGCCTGGATGCACAGCCCGGGCGTATAGAACAGCCGCTCGCCGATCCAGGGACCCTTCAGCATGCGAATGCCCAGGAAGCGCCTGAGGTAGTAGTCGATCCAGGCCCCGTCGAACGCCAGGGGGTGGGCGGCGAAGACCGGCTGGCCGGGCAGGGTGCGCACCCAGGCGGCATAGCGCTGCATCACCTCTTCGGGCGGCTGCGGGTTGGTGGTGGCCGCAGTCCAGGCCTCGGGAAAGTTTCGAAACCACTGCCGGGTGATGGGGTCCTCGCCCGCTTCCGGCAGGGTCTCCAGGACGGCCTCGAAGGACTCGACCTCCTGTCCTTCCGCATCCAGCGCGACCGAGGCGAAGGCAAGCATGGAGTGTTCGCCGGGTGTCGGCCCGTTCACCTCGATATCGGTGACGACGTAGGTTGGTGTCATCACACCTCGTAGCCCGCTTCCGCCAGGGCGTCGCCGGCCACCCTGCAATAGGCCGCGTTGCAGGCTTCGTCGAAGTGGTTTTTCCAGTCGCCGGCGATGCCTTTGCGCAGGAAGCTGCCGGCATCGGCCTCGCCCGGCTGGCGCCCGCCGGAAAGCGCGGTAAAGGCGTTGTGGGCGACCAGGCCCGAAACCGTCTCCGCCCTCGCATCGCAACCCAGCCACTCGAAGAGCGCCGTCATCTCCCGCGCCGCGTCCTCCAGCATGGCCTCGTAGCGCACGGAGAAATGCCGGTCCGGGTCTTCGGTCTTGTCCTTGCGAAGCTTCGTGATCGTGCTGCGCCATGTCGCGGCATGGTTTTCGATGCGCCCCAGAAAGTCCGCCCGGTTCGCCGCCGCCAGGGGTTCGCGGTCGGGGTAGAGATGGAACCAGAGCGAGACGTAGCAATCGCGCCCATCGCGGATCGTCGAGATGATCCTGGCGTCCGGCAGGATGGCGCGCCAGGCGGTGAGGTCGCGTTTGTAGTCCGGGTCCTTGTCGCCGATCCAGCGCAGATCGGCGGCCTTGCCCGCCGCCTCCGCGCTCTGCTGGACGGCCGCGAGACGGTCCAGGAAGAAGTACTGCATCGCCGCCAGGAGCTGCGGCTGGCCGAGGGTCTGATAGACCGCCTGCTCCTTGTAGATCTTCCGGTTGGTCTTGGTGAGGGCGTCGTTGTATTCGCGGATCGCCGGCGCCAGCTGTGTCAGCAGCACGTTCAGCTTACTCTCGCCGCCACAGGCGATCTGCGGATGGCTGTTCAGCAGCCGCTGCAGCCAGGTGGTACCCGACTTGGTCACCCCCGTCACGATGAACAGGCCGACGGTTTCCAGGCGCGCCTGAAGGGTTGCGGCGCCCGTCATCAGTTGCATTGGCCGAATCTCCCGGTCGACCGCGTGGTGTGGCCCGTCCTGCATATCGGCCGCCGGGGGGCTTGTCCACCGGCTGGCCGTCAATTCGTGGCGGTCGTGCACTAGCCACCGCCGGGGTGACGGTTTCTCCGGGCTGCCCAATTGGCCCGAAGCAGCGCCGAGGCGCAGATTTCGGTTGAATCCCCGGCTCGCGCCGTTCAAAACACAAGGGTTCCCGGTCGAACGAAGAAGTGGGCTCGCCTTTTCGGGGGTTTTGCGTCTCCGGCGCCTGCCGGGCGATCGGGGCACTTAAGGATCGGTGCATAAGCCCATGCCGTGCGTCGCGTATGGGGCAGTGAAGGGGGGCATCCAACGCATGAAGATCGCCATTCCCAGGGAGCAGCGCCCGGACGAATCGCGGGTTGCCGCCTCGCCGGAGACCGTGAAGAAGCTGATCAACCTGGGCTTCGAGGTTTCGGTGGAAACAGGGGCAGGCGTGGGCGCGGCCATCACCGATGAGGCCTACAGCGCCGCCGGCGCCACCATCGCCCCGGACGCCACGGTCGCCTATGGCGAGGCCGATGTGGTCGCCCGGGTCCGCCGGCCACAGGCCGATGAGCTGAAGGGCATCAAGCCCGGCGCCCTGCTGGTCGCCATCGTCGATCCCTTCCGCGCCGGCGACGAACTGCAACCCATGCAAGAGGCGGGCGTCACCGCCTTCGCCATGGATCTCATCCCGCGCATCACCCGGGCCCAGTCCATGGACGTTCTGTCTTCCCAGTCCAACCTGGCCGGCTACAAGGCGGTTCTGGACGGAGCCGCCGTCTACGGCCGGGCCTTTCCCATGATGATGACGGCGGCGGGGACGGTGCCGCCGGCCAAGGTCCTGGTGATGGGCGCCGGTGTCGCCGGCCTGCAGGCCATTGCCACCGCCAAGCGGCTCGGCGCCGTGGTCTCGGCCACCGACGTGCGCCCGGCGGCCAAGGAACAGGTGGAGAGCCTGGGCGGGACCTTCGTTGCAGTGGAGGACGAGGAGTTCAAGCAGGCCGAGACCGCCGGCGGCTACGCCAAGGAGATGAGCCCCGAATACCAGAAGAAGCAGGCGGATCTGATCGCCGAGACCATCAAGAAGATGGACATGGTGATCACCACCGCGCTGATTCCCGGGCGCCCGGCCCCGAAGCTGGTCTCCGCCGAGATGGTCGAGTCCATGAAGCCCGGGTCGGTGATCGTCGATCTTGCGGTGGAGACAGGCGGCAACTGCGAGCTGTCGGAGGCCGGCAAGGTGGTCGAGCACAACGATGTGCAGATCGTCGGCCATCTCAACGTGCCGGGCCGTCTGGCCGCCGACGCCTCCGCCCTTTACGCCCGTAACATCTACAACTTCATCGAGCTTCTGGTCGACAAGGAGGCAAAGGCCCTGGCGCTCGACTGGGAAGACCAGATCGTCGCCGAGACCTGCATCATCCGCGACGGCCAGCTCGTCCATCCGGCCCTGGCCCCGAAGGCCGAGCCCGAGCCCGAGCCTGAAGCGGCGGCTGCGGAACCCGCGGCGGCCGAAACAGAAGCTGAGGCCGGTTCGGAGGAGTCCGCGGAGTCCGCGCCCGAAACCAGCGGCGACAAGCAGGGAGGCTGACGGTCATGGCAAACGAGACCTTCTCGGAGAGGGCGGCGGAGATCGCCAACGAGGCCCGCGAACTGGCCAACGAAGTCGCCTCCCTCGCGGTGGAGGCCGGCCGGCTTTCGGCCGAAAGCGCGGCGACCGGCGGCACCTCTTCCCTGGTGATCGGCCTTACGGTCTTCGTGCTCGCCGTTTTTGTCGGCTATCACGTGGTCTGGCGCGTCACGCCGGCACTGCATTCCCCCCTCATGGCGGTGACCAACGCCATTTCCTCGGTGATTATCGTCGGCGCCCTGATCGCCGCGGGACCGGCGGACTTCGGCTTCAGCGAGGTCATGGGCTTCCTCGCCGTCGTCCTGGCATCGGTCAACATCTTCGGCGGCTTCATCGTGACCCAGCGCATGCTGTCCATGTTCAAGAAGAAGAAATAAGGGGGCCGGACAACCATGAACGCTGATCTCGCCGCGCTGCTCTATCTCGTCGCATCGGTCTGCTTCGTCATGGCCCTGCGCGGGCTGTCACATCCGACGACCAGCCGCACCGGCAACCTCTACGGCATGGTCGGCATGACCATCGCCATCATCACCACCCTGGCGATGCCGGGGGTGGTGAGCTACGCGCTCATCATCGTCGGCATGCTGATCGGCGGCGCCATCGGCACCGTCATCGCCCTGCGCATTCAGATGACGGCGCTGCCGCAGCTCGTCGCCGCCTTTCACTCCCTGGTCGGCTTGGCGGCGGTTTTCGTCGCCGCCGCGGCCTTCTACAAGCCGCAGGCCTACGGCATCGGCGTGCCGGGCGACATCAGCATTGCCAGCCTGATCGAGATGTCGCTCGGCGTGGCCATCGGCGCCATCACCTTCACCGGCTCCGTGGTCGCCTTCGCCAAGCTGCAGGGTCTGGTCAGCGGCAAGCCGTTGGTTTTCCCACTGCAGCACCCGCTGAATGCCGCCCTCGGCATCCTGCTGGTGGTGCTGATCGTGGCGCTTTGCCTCGGCCAGTCGGGCCTGGTGTTCTGGCTGATCGTGTTGATCGCCCTGGTGCTCGGCTTCCTGCTCATCCTGCCCATCGGCGGCGCCGACATGCCGGTCGTGGTCTCCATGCTGAACTCCTATTCCGGCTGGGCGGCCTGCGGCATCGGCTTCACCCTGCAGAACAACCTGCTGATCATCACCGGCGCGCTGGTCGGCTCCTCGGGCGCCATCCTCAGCTACATCATGTGCAAGGGGATGAACCGCTCCATCATCAACGTCATTCTCGGCGGCTTCGGCGGCGAGACGGCGGGCCCGGCGGCGGGCGGCGACGAGGACCGCACCGTCAAGTCCGGCTCGGCGGACGATGCCGCCTTCCTGATGAAGAACGCCGGCAAGGTCATCATCGTGCCAGGCTACGGCATGGCCGTCGCCCAGGCCCAGCATGCCCTGCGCGAGATGGCGGACTTCCTGAAGAAGGAAGGTGTCGACGTGCGCTACGCCATCCATCCGGTGGCCGGACGCATGCCCGGGCATATGAACGTGCTGCTGGCCGAGGCCAACGTGCCCTACGACGAAGTCTTCGAGATGGACGAGATCAACCGGGATTTCAACGGCACCGACGTGGCCTTCGTCATCGGCGCCAATGACATCACCAACCCGGCCGCGAAGACTGACCCGGCCTCGCCGATTTACGGCATGCCGATCCTCGACGTGGAAAACTCCGGGACGGTGCTCTTCGTCAAGCGCTCCATGGCCAGCGGCTACGCCGGCGTCCAGAACGAGCTGTTCTTCCGCGACAACACCATGATGCTGTTCGACGACGCCAAGAAGATGTGCGAGCACATCGTCAAGGCCCTGGAAGCGAGCTAGACGCGGAAACCGCCGGGCAGTCCCGCTTCTGCGCCGATAGGCGTCGCAGCCGGGACAGCCCGGTCTGGCGCTCTGGTCCCTAATGGTCCCGGCCGGGTCCCTCGAGGGCCCATTCCTGCAAGGAATTCAGAGGGTTTATGGAAAACCGGAGCAAGATTCCCGCCACCGTCATCACCGGCTTTCTGGGCGCCGGCAAGACCAGCGCCATCCGCCATCTGCTGGAAAACGCCAGGGGCCGGCGCATCGCCTTGGTGATCAACGAGTTCGGCGACCTCGGCGTCGACGGCGAGATCCTGAAGGGCTGTGGCATCGAGGACTGCGGCGAGGACGATGTGGTGGAGTTGGCCAACGGCTGCATCTGCTGCACCGTGGCCGACGACTTCCTGCCCACCATCCAGGCGCTGCTGGACCGCGCCGATCCGCCCGACCACATCGTCATCGAGACTTCGGGCCTGGCCTTGCCCAAGCCGCTGGTGAAGGCCTTTGCCTGGCCGGAGGTACGCACCCGGACCACAGTCGATGGGGTGATCACCGTGATCGACGGTCCGGCGGTGGCCGAGGGGCTTTTCGCCGGCGATCCCGAGGCGGTGGCCGCCCAGCGCGCGGCCGACGAGTCCCTGGATCATGAGACGCCGCTGGAGGAACTCTTCGAGGAGCAGCTTGCCTGCGCCGACATGGTGGTGATCAACAAGACCGACCTGCTGGACGACGCGCGTCTGGGTGAGGTCGAGTCACAGGTCGCCCGCCATCTGCGCCCGGCGGTCAAGGCCGTGCGCGCCAGCCATGGCGCCATCGACGTCTCGGTGCTGCTGGGCCTTGCGGCGGCGGCGGAGGACGATCTGGACTCCCGCCCCTCCCACATCGACCTGGCCGGCGAGCACGACCACGACGATTTCACCACCTTCTCGGTCGAACTGGCCGAGACCGCTGCGCCGGAAGCGCTCCTGGAGCGCCTTTTGCCCGTCATCGCCGAGCATGGCATCTTGCGCGTGAAGGGCTTCGCCGCCGTCACCGGCAAGGCCATGCGCCTGGTGATCCAGGGGGTCGGCGGGCGCCTGCAGCACTACTACGACCGCGACTGGCGCCCGGACGAGACCCGCGCCACCCGCCTCGTCATCATCGGCGAGACCGGCCTGGACGAGGCTGCGATCCGGGCCGCCCTCGCCGGCTAAAGACCGGCTAGGCCCATGCACCTCCTCCAGGCAACGCCCGGAGCCATCGCCGACGGATCGGAAGCCGTCGATCTCGGCCAGACGCCGGGCGACATCGTCTTTCTCTCCGCCGCGGATACGGAGCTGGCGGCCCTGGCCGCGGCCCAAGTGGCGCTGGGCGAAGGACAGCCGAGCCTGCGTCTCGCCAACCTCATGCAGCTCGGCCACAACCTCTCGGTCGACCTCTATGTCGAGCAGGTCATCGCCGGGGCGAAGCTGGTGGTGGTGCGGCTCCTGGGCGGGGAGAGTTACTGGCCCTACGGTGTCGAGCAGATCCATGCGGCATGCCGTGCCGAGGGAATCAGGCTCGCCATGCTGCCCGGCGATGAGCAGCCGGACCCCGGTCTTGCGGCCTACTCGACCCTGGAAGAGGAGGCGGCCTTCCGTCTCTGGCGTTACTGCATCGAGGGCGGGCCGGAGAACGCCCGCAACTTCCTGGCCTATGCCGCGAGTCTGCTGGGGTGGGAGAGCGGCTGGCGGGAGCCGCGCCCCCTGCTGCGCGCCGGCCTCTACTGGCCCGGTACAGACCAGCCGAGCCTGGCGGACCTGCGGCAGACCTGGAAGACCGCCGCGCCGGTGGCCGCCCTGGTCTTCTACCGGGCGCTGCTGCAGGCCGGCAACCTGGCGCCGGTCGATGCGCTGATCGCCGCCCTGCGGGCGCGCGGAATCAATCCGCTGCCGCTGTTCTGCAGCAGCCTGAAGGATCCGCAGTGCGCCGAGGTGGTGCGCAGCCTGCTCAGCGAGGCCAAGGCGGAGATCGTGCTGAACGCCACCGGCTTCGCGCTGACCGCGCCCGGGGCGTCGCGCGCCGAGACGCCCTTCGACGCCTGCGACGGGCCGGTCCTGCAGGTGGTCTTCTCCGGCGGCAACGCAAATGCTTGGGCGGAGGGCACCACCGGCCTGTCGGCCCGCGACATCGCCATGAACGTCGCCCTGCCGGAGGTGGACGGGCGGCTGCTCACCCGTGCCGTCTCCTTCAAGGGGGAGGCCCGCTTCGACGAAGCGACCCAGACCTCTGTCGTCGCCTACGAGCCGCAGGCCGACCGCATCGACTTCGTGGCGCAACTGGCGCGCAACTGGCTGCGCCTGCGCCGTCTGCCGGCGGGCAAGCGCTCGGTCGCGCTGATTCTCGCCAACTATCCCAACAAGGACGGCCGGCTCGGCAACGGCGTGGGGCTGGACACGCCGGCGGGGACCTTCAACGTCCTGAAGGCGCTGCAGGCCGCCGGCTACCACACCGGCGCGCTGCCCGCCGACGGGCAGGCGCTGATCGAACGCCTCGCCGCCGGGCCGACCAACGATCTGACGGAGCGGGCGCGGCGCCCCGGCGGCGAGGCCTATCTGCTGACCGCCTACAAGCGCTTCTTCGCGAGCCTGCCGCAGGCGGTTCGAGACGCGGTGGTCGAGCGCTGGGGTGCGCCGGAGGCCGACCCCTTCGTCGAGGGAGAGAGCTTCCGCCTGGCGGCCTTCCGCCTGGGCAAAATCGTGGTCGGGCTGCAGCCGGCCCGCGGCTATAACATCGATCCCGTCGCCAGCTACCACGACCCCGACCTGGTGCCGCCCCACGGCTATCTCGCCTTCTATGCCTGGCTGCGGGAAGTGGTGGGCGTGCAGGCGGTCGTCCACATGGGCAAGCACGGCAACATGGAGTGGCTGCCCGGCAAGGCCCTGGCGCTTTCCGAAGCCTGCTTTCCCGAGGCCGTTTTCGGCCCGCTGCCGCATCTCTACCCCTTCATCGTCAACGATCCGGGGGAGGGGACCCAGGCCAAGCGCCGCGCCCAGGCGGTGATCGTCGACCACCTGACGCCGCCGCTCACCCGCGCCGAGACCTACGGCCCGCTGGCCGAGCTGGAGCGCCTGGTGGACGAGTACTACGACGCCGCCGGGCTCGACCCGCGGCGCCTCAAGGTTCTGCGCGAGGAGATTCTGGAGCTTTCGGCGCGCGCCGGGCTGGACAAGGACTGCGGCATTGCCGCGGAGGACGATCCGGACACGGCCCTGGGCAAGCTGGACAACCATCTCTGCGAACTGAAGGAAATGCAGATCCGCGACGGCCTGCATGTCTTCGGCGAGGCCCCCGGCGACCGCCAGGAAACCGACCTGCTGGTGGCGCTGACTCGCCTGCCGCGCGGGCGCGGGGAGGGGGGCGAGGCCTCCCTGATCCGCGCGCTGGCCGCCGACCTCGGCCTCGACGGTTTCGATCCTCTGGACTGCGTGCTTGGGGAGGCTTGGGAGGGGCCGCGTCCGGCGGCCCTCGGCACACCGGAAGGCTGGCGCAGTCGGGGCGACACGGTGGAGCGCCTGGAGGAACTGGCGGAGGCGCTGGTGGCGGGCGCACGCCAACCCGAGACGGATTGGTCGCGCACGAGGGCGGTTCTGGACGAGATCGAGACGCGCGTGCGCCCCGCCGTTGCCGCCTCCGGCCCTGCGGAGATCGCTGGCCTGCTCACCGGCCTCGACGGACGCTTCGTCGAGCCCGGTCCCTCCGGCGCGCCGACCCGCGGCCGCCTGGACGTGCTGCCCACGGGCCGCAACTTCTATTCCGTCGACACCCGCACGGTGCCGACGCCTGCAGCCTGGCAGCTCGGCTGGGCCTCGGCCGAGCGGCTGCTGCTACGCCATCGGCAGGAGGAGGGGGCCTGGCCGCGCCGCCTGGCGCTCTCGGCCTGGGGGACGGCCAACATGCGCACCGGCGGCGACGACATCGCCCAGGCCCTGGCGCTGATGGGGGTGAAGCCGACCTGGGAGACCGCCTCGCGCCGCATCACCGGCTTCGAGATCCTGCCGCTCTCCGTGCTCGACCGGCCGCGCATCGACGTGACGCTCCGCGTCTCCGGCTTTTTCCGTGACGCCTTCCCGGCGCAGATCGATCTGGTCGACTCCGCGGCCCGGGCGGTGGCCGCCCTCGACGAACCGCCGGAGCAGAACCCCCTGGCCGCCCAGGTGGCGGAAGACAAGGCGCGGCTGATGGCCACCGGCACCTCGGAACAGGACGCCGCGCGCCGCGCCGGCTTCCGGGTTTTCGGGTCCAAGCCCGGTGCTTACGGGGCGGGGCTGCAGGCGCTCATTGACGAGCGCGGCTGGCGCGAGGCGGCGGACCTCGCCAAGGCCTATCTCGCCTGGGGCGGCTATGCCTACGGCGCCGGGGCCGGCGGCGCGGCGGAGCAGGGCCTCTTCGAAGACCGCCTCGGCAAGGTGGAGGCCGTGGTGCACAACCAGGACAACCGCGAGCACGACCTGCTGGACTCCGACGACTACTACCAGTTCGAGGGCGGCCTGACGGCGGCGGTGGAACACCTCTCCGGCGCCCGGCCGCGGGTCTACCACAACGACCACTCGCGCCCGGAAAGCCCGAAGATCCGTACCCTGGAGGAGGAGATCGCCCGCGTGGTCCGCGCCCGGGCGGTCAATCCCAAGTGGATCGCCGGCGTCATGCGCCACGGCTACAAGGGCGCCTTCGAGATGGCGGCGACGGTGGACTATCTCTTCGCCTTCGCGGCGACCACCGGGGCCGTCGCCGATCATCACTTCGATGCCGTCTACGAGGCTTACCTGGAAGACCCGGCTGTGCGATCCTTCCTGGAAGACAACAACCCGGCGGCCCTGGCCGAGATGGCCGACAGACTGGCCGAGGCCCAGGAGCGCGGCCTCTGGCGCGCCCGCTCCAACTCCGCCGCCGCCGAACTGACGAGCCTGAGAGGCCTGGAGGTCGCCGAGTAATGTCCGAACCCACCGAAGACGAAATCAACGCGCGGGCCAACGAAAAGGCGCGCAAGCGTAAGGCCGCGCGCGAAAGGATGCTGGCCGACAAGACCAAGGAAAAGGGCCTCCTGATCGTCCACACCGGCAAGGGCAAGGGCAAGTCGACGGCGGCCTTCGGCCTGGTGTTCCGCGCCCTGGGCAACGGCATGCGCGTCGGCATCGTGCAGTACGTGAAAGGCAAGTGGGAAACCGGGGAGCGCCACGCCCTGGAGAAGTTCGGCGATCAGGTGACCATCCGCGCCATGGGCGAAGGCTTCACCTGGGATACCCAGGACCGCGCCCGCGACATCGCCGCCGCCAAGGCCGCCTGGGAAAAGTCCAAGGAGATGATCGAGGCCTGCCGGGGTCCGGATCGGCCCTACGACATGATCCTGCTGGACGAACTGAACATCGTGCTGCGCTACGACTATCTGCCGCTGGACGAAGTGCTGGCGGTGCTCGGCAACCGGCCGGAGATGCTGCACGTCATCG
Source organism: Pelagibius sp. (assembly GCF_028289705.1). Taxonomy (GTDB): domain Bacteria; phylum Pseudomonadota; class Alphaproteobacteria; order Kiloniellales; family Kiloniellaceae; genus Pelagibius. The sequence continues at coordinate 19,132 of NZ_JANQOI010000184.1, read as the reverse complement.
TCACCGGCCGCAACGCCAAGCCGGAGCTCATCGAGGCCGCCGATCTCGTCACCGAGATGACCCAGGTGAAGCACCCCTTCCGGGAGCAGGGCGTGAAAGCCCAGGTCGGGGTCGAGTTTTGAGCGTGACGCCGGCCATCATGCTGCAGGGCACCGGCTCCGACGTCGGCAAGTCCCTGCTGGTGGCCGGGCTCTGCCGCGCCTTCACCCGGCGCGGGCTGGCAGTGCGACCCTTCAAGCCGCAGAACATGTCCAACAACGCGGCGGTCACGGCCGACGGCGGCGAGATCGGCCGGGCCCAGGCGCTGCAGGCGCGGGCCTGCGGCCTGGCGCCCGCCACCGACATGAACCCGGTGCTCTTGAAGCCGCAAAGCGAAGTCGGTGCCCAGGTCGTGGTGCAGGGGAAGGTCCGGGGCAACGCCAAGGCCCGCGCCTATCAGGCCATGAAGGGCGAACTGCTGCCCAGGGTGCTGGAGAGTTTCGCGCGCCTGGAGGCGGCCGCCGATCTGGTGATCGTGGAAGGGGCCGGCAGCCCGGCGGAGGTCAACCTGCGGGCCGGCGACATCGCCAACATGGGATTCGCCGAGGCCGCCGAGGTTCCGGTGCTGCTGGTCGCCGACATCGACCGCGGCGGCGTCATCGCCTCCCTGGTGGGCAGCCATGCCGTCATGGAGGCCGTAGATGCGCGGCGTGTGGCCGGCTACGTCATCAACAAGTTCCGTGGCGATGTGAGCCTCTTCGACGAGGGGCTGGGCATCATCTCCGGCCACACCGGCTGGCCCGCTCTGGGCGTGGTGCCGTTTTTCGCCGAGGCCCGCAATCTCCCGGCGGAAGACGCGGTGGCCCTGGACAACACCGAAGCGGTCTCGGGGCGGGCGATCAAAATCGCCGTGCCGCGGCTGGCGCGCATCGCCAACTTCGACGACTTCGACCCGCTGATCGCCGAGCCCGACGTGGCCGTCGACTTCGTGGCGCCGGGCCGGGCGCTGCCGGGGGATGCCGATCTGGTGATCCTGCCCGGCTCCAAGGCCACCCTCGCCGATCTTGCCTTCTTCCGCGCGCAGGGCTGGGACCTGGATCTCGCCGCGCACCTGCGCCGCGGCGGCCGGGTCCTGGGGCTCTGCGCTGGCTATCAGATGCTTGGCCGGCGCCTCGCGGACCCCGACGGCATCGAGGGACCGAAAGGCGCGGTGGCGGAGGGGCTGGGGCTCCTGGAGGTGGAAACCCGTCTCACCGGCGAGAAGACCCTGGAGGCTGTCGACGGCAGGCATCTGGAAAGCGGTACGCCTGTGCACGGCTACGAGATGCATGTGGGGGTGACGACGGGGGAGGGGACCGCCCGGCCTTTCCTCGATCTCGCCGGGCGCCCGGAAGGCGCCGTTTCGGCGGACGGCAAGGTGGCCGGCTGCTATCTGCATGGGATCTTCGCCGACGATGCCTTTCGCCAGGCCTTTCTCGCCGCACTGAGCGAACGGGACCATTCCGGCCTCGCCTATGAAGCGATGGTGGAGGCGACTCTGGACGCCCTGGCGGCGCACCTGGAAGCGCACCTGGATCTCGAAGGGATTCTGGAGATCGCCCGGCGCCGCGGCGTCGAACAATTCCCTTTGCCCCGCCCCCGGCGGGCCCCGTAAAGTCCGGCCAAGAAGACAGGCGGCGCAACGGGCGTTTTAGGAGAGACGGATGAGCAAGATCGGCGTGATGGTCTGCGGCCACGGCAGCCGCGACGAGGGCGCGGTGCGGCAGTTCGAGGCGGTGGCCCGGGGCATCCGCGAACGCCTGCCCCAGTACCCCGTGGAAAGCGGTTTCCTGGAGTTCGCCACGCCCATCATCCGCGACGGCCTGGACAAGCTGCGCGCCCAGGGCGTCACCCGCTGCCTCGCGGTGCCCGGCATGCTCTTTGCCGCCGGCCACGCCAAGAACGACATCCCCTCGGTGCTCAACACCTATCAGACCCAGCACCCGGAGATGAGCATCGACTACGGCCGCGAACTGGCCATCGACCCGAAGCTGCTGCGCGCCGCCGGCGACCGCGTGGAGGCGGCGCTGCAGGCCGCCGGCGATGACGTGCCGCGCCACGAGACTCTGCTCATGGTGGTGGGCCGCGGCGCCTCCGACCCCGACGCCAACTCCAACGTCGCCAAGGTCATGCGCATGCTCTGGGAGGGGCACGGCTTCGGCTGGGGGGAGACCTGCTATTCCGGGGTCACCTTCCCGCTGGTGGAGCCGGGGCTGGAGCATGCCGCCCGCTTGGGCTACCGGCGTATCGTGGTGTTCCCCTACTTCCTTTTCACCGGCATCCTGGTGAAGCGCATCTACGACTACACCGATCAGGTGGCGGCGCGCCATCCGGAGATCGAGTTCGTCAAGGCCTCTTACCTCAACGACCATCCGGCGGTGCTCGACGCCTTCGCCGAGAGGGTGCAGGAGATCCTCGACGGCGAGAATCTGATGAACTGCAAGCTCTGCAAGTATCGCGAGCAGGTTCTGGGCTTCGAGGCGGAGGTCGGCCTGCCCCAGGAAAGCCACCACCACCACGTCGAAGGCATCGGCACCGGCCCCGCACACGATCATGGGCACGATCACGACCATCATCACCACCATCATGGTCACGACCACGACCATAGTCATGACCACGGCCACGGGCATGATCATGGCCATGACCACCATCACCATCCCTATCCCCACGCCGACCACCCCCTGGGGCCGGTCAGCATGAACAAGAAGTCGGCGTGACTGCCTGCGGCACACCCCCCTCCCTAACCCTCCCCCGCAAGGGGGGAGGGAAGGGTGTTGCAGATCTCAATGGCACCCCCTCCCCCTTGATGGGGGAGGGATGGGGTGGGGGTGACACGCCGTCCGCCGTGCGAAGATCGCCAACCTTGTCATGCTCGGGCTTGACCCGAGCATCCATGGCCGCGGCCAGGACCGGAACGGCTGAGCGATGGACCCTCGGAACAAGTCCGAGGGTGACGGAAAAAGAGTGGCGGTACCTGCGCGTGATCTCGAACATCGTGTTTCGCAGCACGCCACAAGCCGTCCAACCGTCATGCTCGGGCTTGTCCCGAGCATCCATGGTTGGGGCCAGGACCGGAACGGCTGAGCGATGGACCCTCGGAACAAGCCCGGGGGCAACGAGGAGCGTGGCGTGACCACGGCGCTCGACGACTACCTCCGCGATCCGCGGGAGATCACCCGGCGCTCCTTCGCCATCGTGCGCGCGGAAACCGATCTCAGCCGCTTCCCCGAGGACATCGCCGACATCGCGCTGCGGGTGGTGCACGCCTGCGGCATGCCAGAGATCGCCGGCGATCTCGCCTTCGGCGGCGACCTGGTGGGCAAGGGCCGCCGCGCCTTGGAGGCCGGTGCGCCGGTCCTGGCGGACTGCGCCATGGTCGCCGACGGTGTGACCCGGGCGCGCCTGCCGGCGGACAATCCCGTGCTCTGCACCTTGAACGACCCGCGCACGCCGGATCTGGCGCGAGACGGGAAGACCACCCGCTCCGCCGCCGCCGTCGACCTCTGGCGCGACGACCTCGAAGGGTCTGTTGTGGCCATCGGCAATGCGCCCACGGCGCTGTTCCGCCTGCTGGAACTGCTGCGCGACGGTGCGCCGCGCCCGGCGGCGATCCTCGCCTTTCCCGTCGGTTTCGTCGGCGCCGCCGAGTCCAAGGAGGCGCTGGTCGGCGCCGACCTGGGCGTGCCCTATCTGACGCTGCGCGGCCGTCGCGGCGGCAGTGCCATGGCCGCCGCCGCCGTCAACGCCCTGGCGCGGGCCGGGCTCTAGGGAGCGGGGCCCGTGCTGGAAACGCACACACCCTGGCTTTCCCTCGTCGGCATCGGCGAGGACGGGCTCGCCGGCCTGACCGCGCCCGCCCGCACCCTTGTGGACGATGCCGAGGTGCTGATCGGCGGGGAACGCCATCTCGCCATGGTGCCCGACGACGGCCGCGAGCGGCTGGCCTGGCCGAGCCCGCTGACGGCGCTGGTCGAGGAGATTGCCGGGCGGCGCGGCCAGCGGGTCTGTGTGCTCGCCACCGGCGATCCCCTCTGGTACGGCGTTGGCGTTTCGCTGCTGAAGCGCATCCCGCGGTCGGAGATGGCGATCCTGCCTGGGCGCTCGGCCTTCGCGCTGGCCGCTGCCCGGCTCGGTTGGCCGCTGGCGGAGGTGGAGACCCTGACCCTGCACGGACGTCCCCTCGCGCTGCTGCAGCCCTTCGTGCAGCCGAGGGCCAAGCTCCTGATCCTGAGCGACGGCGCGGCGACCCCGGCGGCGGTGGCGGCGCTGCTGCGCGACCGTGGCTACGGCGACAGCGCGATGACCGTGCTCGAACATCTCGACGGGCCGGAGGAGCGGCGCCTGGACGGAAAGGCCGCCGACTGGCAGGCCAACGATATCGCCGATCTCAATACACTCGCCGTCGACTGTGCCGCCGGGCCGGAGGCGGCCCTGCTGCCGCGGGTGCCGGGCCTGCCCGATACGGCCTTTCGCCACGACGGCCAGATGACCAAGCGGGAGGCGCGGGCCGTCACCCTGGCGGCCCTGGCGCCCGTCGCCGGGCAATTGCTCTGGGACGTCGGGGCCGGCTGTGGCTCCATCGCCGTGGAATGGATGCGCGCGGTGCCGAGGGCCCGCGCCGTCGCCATCGAGCGCAAGGCCGAGCGCCGCGCCATGATCGCCGAGAATGCCGAGGCCCTGGGTGCGCCGCTGCTGAAGATCGTCGCCGGCACGGCGCCGGACGCCCTCGAAGGACTGGAGGCTCCCGACGCGGTCTTCGTCGGCGGCGGTGCCTCCGAGCCGGGATTGATCGAAGCTTGCTGGCAGGCCCTGAAGCCCGGCGGCCGCCTGGTGGCCAACGCCGTGACCCTGGAGGGCGAGCAGGCGCTCCTGGCCTGGCAGAAGGCCAAGGGCGGATCGCTCACCCGCCTTGCCGTGTCCCGGGCCGAGCCCGTCGGGCCCTTCCAGGGCTGGCGGCCGTTGATGCCGGTCACCCAGTACGCGGCGACCAAGCCATGAGCGGCACTCTCTACGGCCTCGGCACCGGGCCCGGCGATCCCGAGCTGATCACGGTGAAGGCTCTGCGCCTTCTGCAGGCGGCGCCGGTGCTGGCCTATCCGGCGCCGGAAGAGGGGGAGAGCCTGGCCCGCGCCATCGTCGCCGAGCACCTGCCCGGCGGCCAGACGGAGATCGTGCTGCGCATGCCCATGGTCGCCGCGCGCTTTCCGGCGCAGGAGGTCTACGACTGGGCGGCGGAGGAGATCGGCGGCCACCTGGAAGCGGGCCGCGACGTGGCGGTGCTCTGCGAGGGCGATCCCTTCTTCTACGGCTCCTTCATGTATCTCTTCGGCCGCATGGCGGAGCGCTTTCCGGTGGAGGTGGTGCCGGGAGTCTCCTCCCTCACTGCCTGCGCCGCTGTTCTCGGCGCGCCTCTGGCGGCCCGCAACGACGTGCTGACCGTGGTGCCCGCACCCCTGGACGAAGCCGACCTGGCGGCGCGGCTGCGCGGCGTGGAGGCGGCGGCGGTGATCAAGGTGGGACGCCACCTGCAGAAGGTGCGCAAGGTGCTCACCGAGTTGGAGCTGCTGGACCGCGCCCGCTACGTCGAACGGGCCACCATGGGCAGCCAGCGCATTCTTCCTCTGGACAGCCTGGACGAGGCGAATGCGCCCTACTTCTCCATGATCCTGGTGCACAGCCGGGGGGAGGCCTGGGCATGACGGACCTGGCGCCGGCCCTGATCGTGCTGACCTCCGGCGGTGGCGCTTTGGCGGCGCGCCTGAAGGCCGTCCTGCCGACGGCGCTGATCTATGGGCGCGAGGGCCGGGTCGAACATGCGGATGTCGTCTTCGAAGACTTCGGTGCCGAGGTCCGGGCCGCCTTCCTGCAAGGACGGCCCATCGTCGGCATCGCCGCCGCCGGCACCCTGATCCGCGCCCTGGCACCGCTCATTGCCGACAAGCATGGCGAGCCGCCGGTGGTGGCGGTGGCGGAGGACGGCGGCGCCGTCGTGCCTCTCCTGGGCGGCCATCGCGGCGCCAATGCCCTGGCTCGGCGGATCGCGGTGGCGCTGGGCATCGAAGCCGCCGTCACCACCGCCGGCGACCGCCGCTTCGCCGTGGCGCTGGACGCGCCGCCGCCGGGCTGGCGTCTGGGAAATTCTCAACATTACAAAGGTTTCGCCGCCGCTCTTCTCTCCGGTGCGGACGTTAAGATGGAGGGTGAAGCGCGGTGGCTTTCGGAGAGCGGCCTGCCGTTCACTGAGAGCGGCAGCCTGGCCATCCAAGTGACTGAAAAAGCGGGAAATCCGGGCGAAGTTCAACTGGTTTATCATCCGGCGGTGCTGGCCCTCGGCGTCGGCTGCGAGCGCGGCACGGCGCCGGCGGAACTGGCCGAGCTTGTGCGATCCACCCTGGACAGCGCGGGGCTGTCGCCCCAGGCCGTCGCCGGGGTCTTCTCCATCGACGTGAAAGCCGACGAGGCCGCGGTGCTGGATCTGGCCGAGGGTCTCGGCGTGCCCGCGCGCTTCTTCACCGCGGCGGCGCTGGAGGCGCAGACGCCGCGCCTTGCCAATCCGTCGGCGCTGGTGTTCCGCGAGGTCGGTTGTCACGGCGTGGCCGAGGGCGCGGCCCTGGCCGCCGCCGGGCCGGAGGGCAAGCTCCTGGTCGCCAAGACCAAGTCGCGGCGCGCCACCTGCGCCGTCGCCCTGGCGCCGGAGATCATCGACGCGGACAGTTTGGGCCGCGGTCGCGGCAGCCTCGCCGTGGTCGGCACCGGCCCCGGCGATCCGGTCTGGCGGACGCCCGAGGTGGAGGCCGCCGTGCTGCGGGCCGGCGACCTCGTGGGCTACGGTCTCTACCTCGACCTGCTGGGCCCGCTCGCCGCCGGCAAGGCCCGCCACGCCTATGAATTGGGCGAGGAGGAGGCCCGCGTGCGGGTCGCCCTGGAACTCGCCGCCGAGGGCCGCGACGTCGCCCTGGTCTGCTCCGGCGATCCGGGCATCTACGCCATGGCGGCGCTGGTCTTCGAACTGCTGGAGCGGGAAACGGACCCGGCCTGGCGGCGCATCGCCGTCTCCGTCATGCCGGGCCTTTCGGCGCTGCAGGCGGCCGCCGCCCGCGCCGGCGCGCCTCTCGGTCACGACTTCTGCACCATCTCCCTCTCCGATCTGCTGACGCCCTGGGAGGTCATCGAACGGCGGGTGCGGGCGGCGGCGGAGGGCGACTTCGTGGTCGCCTTCTACAATCCGGTCTCCAGGCGCCGTACCCGGCAGCTTGCGGCGGCGGCCGAGATCCTGAGGCGCCACCGCCCCGACGACACGCCGGTGATCCTGGCGCGCAATCTGGGCCGCGACGGCGAGAGCCTGACCACGGTGGACCTGTCGGACCTGACCCCGGAGATGGTGGACATGCTGACGGTGGTGCTGGTGGGCTCCAGCGAGACGCGGCGGGTGGCGCGCGGCGACGGCGGTACTTGGATCTATACCCCCCGCGGCTATGCGGCCAAAGCCAAGAAGGGCTCGGAGGACGCGGCATGACCGTCTACTTCATCGGCGCCGGCCCCGGTGCGCCGGACCTCATCACCCTCCGCGGGCGCGACCTCATCGCCCGCTGCCCCGTGGTGCTCTACGCCGGCTCACTGGTACCGGCGGAGGTGGTGGGCTTCGCCCAAGAGGGCGCAAAGGTGCTGGACACCGCGCCCATGACCCTCGATGCCATTCTCGAAGAGATCGAGGCGGCGCATCGCGACGGACAGGACGTGGCGCGGGTGCATTCCGGCGACCCCTCCCTCTACGGCGCCATCGCCGAGCAGATCCGCCGCCTGCGCGCGCTGGGAATTCCCTTCGAGATCGTGCCCGGCGTGCCGGCCTATGCTGCCGCTGCCGCCGCCCTGGAGTGCGAGCTTACCCTGCCGGAGATCAGCCAGACCCTGATCCTCACCCGCACGGCCATGAAGGCCTCGGCCATGCCGGAGGGCGAGGATCTGGCGACCCTGGCCCGCTCCGGCGCCACCCTGGCCATCCACCTCTCGGTGCGCAACCTGAAGCACATCGAAGCGGAGCTGACGCCTTTCTACGGCGCCGACTGTCCGGTGGCCGTGGTCTACCGCGCCTCCTGGCCGGACCAGCAGATCCTCCGCGGCACCCTGGCGGACATCCGCGGGAAGGTGCGCGCCGCGAAGATCACCCGCACGGCGCTGATCCTGGTGGGCCGGGTCCTCGACGAGACCGACTTCAGCGACAGCCGCCTCTACGATCCCTCCCACGTCCACGTGCTGCGTCCCAAGCGCAGCGCCTGAGCGGCGGGGCCCCCTCACTCCCTCAGACACTGAAGACTGCGCGCAGGCGGCCCGGCCCCTGGGCCGGCGCCTGGAGACCGCGCGGTGCCCATGTTGACATGCCGGTGGTGTTGTGATGGTATACCACTGTCATGCCAAAGACGAAGAGTTCGGAAAAGGACAGGGCCTACGCCCGTCTGCTGGATCTGATCCTTCGCGGAAAGATCTCGCCGGAGGAGCCGCTGGCCGAACGCCGGCTGGCGGACTCCCTGCGCATCGGGCGCACGCCGGTGCGCGAGGCGATCAAGGATCTGGTGCGCGAGGGGGTGCTGGAGGCGCATCCCACCCGCGGTACCTTCGTGCGCCAGCTCTCGCTGCGGGACGTGCAGGAGATCTATCAGGTCCGCTACGCCATCGAGGGGCTGGCGGCCTTTCTGGCGGCCGAGCGCGGGCCGACGCAGGCACTGCTGGATTTCGGGCCGCGCTTTCGCGCCGCCATCGAGACGCCGGAGACCTGCGAGGTGGCGGAGGTCTACGACCAGGGCGCGGACTTTCACCTGGAAGTCTTCCGCTGCGCCGGCAACCGCAACCTGCTTGAGATCTACCGGCCGATCCGCCTGCGGTTCCGCATCGCGCTCGGCATGCCGCGGCATCACGACCCGCAGCGGGTCTTCAAGTCCGCCGCCGAGCACCTGGAGATTCTCGAGGCCATCGAGGCACGCAACGGCGAGGAGGCGCAGCGGCTGATCTGCGATCACCTGCACAAAGGGCTGGAGGTGCGCACCCGACTCTTCCAGGGCATCAGCCGCCCCGGCCCGGAAACGATCGTTACGACGCACTAGCGGGCGGCACTTGGCCGACCCCGGTACATGCGATCTTGAAATCAATCACATGAAAGAAAAACAGGGAGCAAAGTCATGAAACGGGTAGTCACTGTAAGCACAATCGCTCTTGCCCTCGCGGCGACCCTGCCGGGCGCGGCGAACGCGGGGCCGACCCTGGATGCCGTTGTCGAGCGCGGCGCCGTCATCTGCGGTGTCAACGGCAACCGGGCGGGCTTCTCCGCCTTGGACAGCCGCGGCGAATGGTCCGGGATGGACGTCGATACCTGCAAGGCCATTGCCGCCGCCGTGCTGGGCGACGGCAGCAAGGTGCAGTTCGTAAAGACGACCAGCCAGACCCGCTTTACCGCCCTGCAGACCGGCGAGATCGACGTGCTGACCCGAAACGTGACCTGGACCCTCAGCCGCGACGCCAAGCTCGGCATCGATTTCGTCGCGCCGACCTTCTACGACGGCCAGGGTTTCATGGTGAACAGGAACACCGGCGCGGAGAGCGTCAAGGACCTGGACGGGGCCACGGTCTGCGTGCTGCCCGGCTCGACCTCGGAAAAGGTCGCTGCCGACGTCTTCAAGGCCAACGGCCTGAGCTACACCCCGGTGGTGATCGAGAGCAAGAAGGAGCTGAACACCGCCTTCTTCGGCGGGCGCTGCGACGTGCATGTGCAGTCGACCTCGGGCCTCAGCTCGGCCCGGGCCACGGTGGCGCCGAACCCGGACGACTACATCATCCTGCCGGGCGTCTACGGCAAGGACCCCATGGGGCCGGTGGTGCGCCAGGGCGACGCCCAGTGGCGCGACATCGTCGCCTGGTCGGTCTATGCCATGATGAGCGCCGAGGAACTGGGCGTGACCTCGGCGAACGCCGACGACATGAAGGGCTCGACGGATGCCGAAACCGTTCGCCTGCTGGGCGGCAAGGGCAATCTCGGGGAGACCCTCGGCCTCGACAACGACTGGGCCTACCGCATCGTCAAGCAGGTCGGCAACTACGGTGAGGTCTTCGAGCGCAACGTTGGCGACGGCTCGCCGCTGAAACTGGCCCGCGGCATCAACAGCCTCTGGACCCAGGGCGGCCTGCTCTACGCTCCGCCGTTCAAGTAGCCGCTTCTGTCGCCGCCCAGTTTCGAGGTGCCTGACGGGCGCCTCGAAACCGGCAGCCTTTTGACAGGGCCGGACGATGATCGAGCAGATCTCCCATGCCCCGCGGCGGCAGGCGCCGGCCAAGCGGCCCCCTCTAAGCCTGAGCGGGCTTTGGCATAGCCTCGCCGTTCGCTCCTGGGCCTATCAGATCGCGGTGGTCGCCGCGGTCATCGGCATGGCCGTCTACATGGTGGGCAACGCCCAGGACGCCATGGAGCGGCGCGGCATCGCCACAGGCTTCGGCTTCCTGGGGGAGGAAGCCGGCTTCGACATCGGCGAGTCGCTGATTGCCTTCAACTCGGAGAACTCCTTCCTGCGCGCCTACGGCGTCGCCGTCCTGAACACCCTCAAGGTCTCGGTCTTCAGCATCCTCTTCGCGACCCTGATCGGCGTCGTCCTCGGCATCGCCCGCCTCTCCAGCAACGTTCTGGTGGCGAAGCTCTCCGCGGCCTATGTGGAGATCTTCCGCAACACCCCGCAGCTCGTGCAGATCATCTTCTGGTACACCCTCATCACCCAGCTTCCCGCGCCCAAGCAGGCGTTCAGTCTTTTCGATGCGGTGTTCCTCACCAACCGCGGGCTCATTCTGCCCTGGCCGGAAGCCGATCCGGTCTATCTCTGGACCGCGCTGGCCTTGGTCTGCGCCTGCGGGGCGGCGGTCCTCCTGCTGCGCTGGGCGGACCGCTTGCGCCGCCGCACCGGGCGCCGGGTGCGGGTGGTCTGGTGGAACCTCGGCCTGATCCTGGCCGCGCCGCTTCTGGTGTGGTCCCTCGGCGGCGCGCCGACGGCGGTCTCCATCCCCTACCTGAAGGGCTTCAACTTCACCGGCGGCCTGGCCGTCTCGCCGGAGTTCCTGGCGCTGTTGCTGGGTCTGTCGCTCTACATCGCCGCCTTCATCGCGGAGATCGTGCGCTCCGGCATCCAGTCGGTGGGCAAGGGGCAGATCGAGGCCTCGCGCAGCATCTGCCTGCGGCCGTCCGACACCTACCGCAAGGTCATCCTGCCCCAGGCGCTGCGCGTCATCGTGCCGCCGACGGCGGCGCAGTACGTCAGCCTGGTGAAGAACAGCTCTCTCGGGGTCGCCATCGGCTATCCGGAGCTGTTCAACGTCAACAACACCATCGTCACCTTGAGCGGCCATACCACAGAGGCCATCGCGATGATGATGGCGATCTATCTCTCGATCTCCTTTTCCATCGCGGTGGTCATGAACCTCTACAACAGAGCCGTTCAGATCAAGGAGCGATGAAGAGATGAGCACTACAGGCTCCATTTCCTTCGCCGTTCCGCGCTCCGCACCGCGGCGGGACCCGCCGGCCCGGGAAGCCGGGGTGCTGCTGTGGCTGCGCAAGAACCTTTTCAGTTCCGTCTACAACAGTGCCCTGACGCTGCTTGCCCTCTGGGCGCTCTTCGTCACCATCCCGGACTTCGTCGCCTGGGCTTTCGTCGATGCCGTCTGGCAGACCGACGATCCGGCGGCCTGCCGGGCGGCGGCCGGCGCCTGCTGGGCGGTGGTGGCGGAAAAACACCGGGTGATGCTCTTCGGCACCTTTCCCTACGACGAGCACTGGCGTGCCGTCGCGGTGATCGCCGTGGTGATCGCCATGGCCATCGTTTCGGTCTTCAAACGCTTCTGGTCCTATTGGCTCTTCGTCGCCTGGCTGGGGGCGACCGGCATCGTCTTGCTGCTGCTTCTGGGCGGTCTCTTCGGCCTCACGCCGACGGGCACCCATCAGTGGGGCGGCCTGCCGCTCACACTCCTGATGTTCGTCGGCACCGTGGTCGGCGGGATGCCGCTGGCGATCATGCTGGCGCTGGGCCGCCGCTCCTCGCTGCCGGCGATCAAGGCGATCTGCATCGGCTTCATCGAGATCGTGCGGGGCGTGCCCCTGATCACCGTGCTGTTCATGGCATCGCTGATGTTCCCGCTGTTCATGCCGGAAGGGCTGACCATCGACAAGTTTCTGCGCGCGCAGATCGGCATGATCCTGTTCTTCGCCGCCTATGCGGCGGAGATCGTGCGCGGCGGGCTGCAGGCCATTCCGCGCGGCCAGTACGAGGCCGCCGATGCCATCGGGCTCGGCTATTGGCAGAAGACCGGCCGCATCGTCCTGCCCCAGGCCCTGCGGATCGTGCTGCCGGCGCTGATGAACGACATCATCCGCGCCTTCAAGAACACCACCTTCGTATCCATCATCGGCCTCTTCGACGTACTCGGCGCCACCGCAACGGCGCTGGAGGACCCGCTCTGGGTGCTCTACGCGTTGGAGGCCTATGTCTTCATCTTCGTGCTCTACTTCGTCTTCTGCTACGCCATGTCGAAGTACAGCGAGCGGGTGGAGCGGGATCTGAGCAAGGGACGGAACCTATGAGCCTGATCGAAGACGGCGCCTCCGGGGCCGGCGCGCCCATCGTCGAGCTGCGCGACGTCAACAAGTGGTACAGCGACTTCCACGTGCTGCGCGATGTGACCCTCACCGTGGGCCGGGGCGAAAAGGTTGTGATCTGCGGGCCTTCGGGCTCGGGCAAGTCGACCCTGATCCGCTGCATCAACCGCCTGGAAGAACATCAGGAAGGCGAGATCTTCGTCGACGGCGTGGAACTGGTGCCGGACGTGCGCCGGATCGAGGCGATCCGCCGCCAGGTCGGCATGGTCTTTCAGAGCTTCAATCTCTTTCCCCATCTCACGGTAATGGACAACCTGACCCTCGGGCCGATCCTGGTGCAGGGAACCCCGCAGGAGGCCGCCGAGGCCGGTGCCATGGAGCTTCTGGAACGGGTCAAGATCCCCGATCAGGCCTGGAAGTACCCCGGCCAGCTTTCCGGCGGCCAGCAGCAGCGGGTGGCCATTGCCCGGGCGCTGATGCTGCGGCCCAAGGTGATGCTGTTCGACGAGCCGACCTCCGCCCTCGATCCCGAAATGATCAGCGAGGTGCTGGAGGTGATGGTCGAGCTGGCGCAGGAGGGCATGACCATGATCTGTGTCACCCACGAGATGGGCTTTGCCCGTAAGGTGGCGGATCTGGTTGTCTTCATGGACGAGGGGGAGATCGTCGAGGCGGCACCGCCGGAGCAGTTCTTCGCCGACGCGCGCAACGAGCGGACGAAACTGTTTCTCAGCCAGATCCTTCACTGATCCGCGCGCGCATGCCACAAGATGCGACCACGACAGAGCCAGGGAACCGACGCACAGCCATGACCAGCGAAGCCATCCTCCAGCAGCCTGAAGCGGACCCCTTCGAGACCTTCCGTGCGGGATTCCCGGCCTTGCGCGAGCAGACCTATCTGTCGATTTGCGAAAAGATGATCCTGCACGACGCGGTGCGGCGCGGCGTCGAGCTTTTTCTCGACCGCCTCGCCATGGCAACCGCGGACCGCGACGGCCACGAACAGATGGTGACGGGCGCGCGGGCGAAGTTCGCCCGGCTGATGAACGTCGCGCCGGCGACCATCGCCGCCGTCCGCAACGTCTCCGACGGGATCAACACCGTGGCCTGGGCCATGCCCATGGCCGAGGGCGACAACGTCGTGGTCAGCGCCGATGCGGAACATCCCAACAACCTCTATCCCTGGCTGAGGCTGGGGCGGCGGGGTAACGAGGCGCGGATGGTCGCGCCGCGGCCCGACGGCTCCCTCGACATCGATGCGATGATCGCGGCGATCGATGCGCGCACCCGGATCGTGAGCTGTGCCTCGGTCACCTTCGCCCCGGGCCACCGCAGCGACATTGCGCGGCTGGGCGAGGCCTGCCGCGCGCGCGACGTCTTCCTGCTGGTCGACGGGGTGCAGTCCGCCGGCATCCTGGCCCACGACCTTTCCGCCGAGCCCATCGACGGCCTGGCAACCTCCACCTCCAAGGGGCTTCTGGGGCTCTACGGTTTCGGTTTCCTCTACGTTTCACCGAAGTGGATCGAGCGGCTGGAGCCGGCCTACCTCTCCCGCCCGGCGGTCAAGATGCTCACCGACGACCACTCGACCATGGGCGGACACGACTACGAACTGCAGCCGGACAGCCGCCGCTTCGAGGTCGGCAGTTACAACCTGGCCGGGGCCTATGCTGCCGATGCGGCCCTCGACCTCCTGCTGGACCTCGGCATCGCGGCCATCGAGGAGCGGGTGCTGCCGCTGGCGGGCGCGCTGACCGAGGGCGGCGCGGCGCATGGCCTCACGCCGGCGGTTCCCAGCAAGGGGCCCAGCCAGTCACACGTGGTGACCTTCGGTGCGCTGGATGCCGGCGGGCATGGCTTCTCCAGCGATCCTATGATTGCGCCGCTTTCGGCCTATCTGCGCGAGGCCAAGGTGGCCCACACCATCCGGCGCGGCCAGCTCCGATTCGCGCTCCACGCCTACAACAACGCCGACGACATCGATCGCACGCTGGACTGCATCGCGGCCGCAATGAAGTCCCTTTAGCAGGCTGTTGGAAGAGCCAGTTTTGTGATTGGCCTCGTGCTTCGAGCCACCGACTTCGCCGGTTCCTCAGCATGAGGCCAATCAATCCATTGCCTTGCCTCACCCTGAGGAGGGCCGACAGGCCCGTCTCGAAGGGTGGCGTGCTCCGCAAGGCTGCCTGTTCGGCAACCAGTTAGAAGGCTTTCGCTCAGAGGCGGGAGAGGATCAGCCCGGCGCAGACCAGCGCGACCGCGCCGACCCGCGGCAGGGTGATCTCCTGGACCGGAAGTCCGAAGGCGCCGACGGCGTCCAGGATCAAGGCCGCCGTGAGCTGGCCCAGGATCACCGCGGCGAAGGTGGTGACCACGCCCAGCTTGGGCACGCTCCACAGCATCGCCCAGACGAAGTAGGCGCCCAGGGCCCCGCCGATCCAACACCACCAGGGCACGGCCTTCAGAACGCCGAGGGAGGGCAGCGGGCCGCGGGTGCTGGTCAGGCCCAGCAGCAGAACGAAGCCGATGCCGAAGGAGATGGTGGCGGCGAGCACGCCGTCGCCCACCCGGTCGCCGAGCGCGGCGTTGATCGGGGCCTGCAGGGCCAGGGCGATCCCGCCGACGCCGACGCAGGCCAGAGCAATCCAAAAAGGTACGGCCACCCGCCTGTCCTCCCTCGCTGAGCAAAAAGGCGAACAGTTTATCCGTTGGCCGTGCCCTTGTCCGGGATTTCCGGCATCCGCGCACCGGGCCGATCATCAAGCTTTCACTTGACTCCCCGCCACAGCCGGCGGGAGGCTGGAGACCGCTACCACAACCAAGGCGCATTGGAGGTGGTCATGTCCAGCCGTCCTCTCGTCATCGCCGCAACGTTCTGCGCTCTGCTCGCATCGCCCGGGAGTCACGCCGCCGGCCTGCCTGAGGCCGCCGGCAAGGATCTCGTCGAGGCGGTCTGCACGAGCTGCCATCCGGTCAACCGCATCACCCGCAGCTCAGGTTACAGTCACGCGGACTGGCGGGAACTGGCGGACACAATGGTCGATCTCTCCGCCAGCCCTGCGGAACAGGATCAGATTCTCACCTATCTGGCGGCGCAGTTCCCGCCCAACGACCGGCGGACGCCGAGGCTGGTGCCCGGCGAGGCGCGGGTCGCCTTCAAGGAATGGGTGGTCCCGACCCTGGGCCAGCGGCCGCGCGACCCCATCGAAGCGGCCGACGGCACCGTCTGGTGGGCCGGCCAGTGGGGCAACCTGATCGGCCGCATCGATCCCGCCACCGGCGCCATGCAGGAGTATGCTCTGCCCGAGCGCTCGATGCCGCACACCGTCACCCTCGACCGGGCCGGCAACGTCTGGTTCACCGGAAACAAGAACGGCACCATGGGCAAGCTCGACCCGGCGACCGCCGAGATCACCGTCTACAAGATGCCGGATCCCGCCGCGCGGGACCCGCACTCGGCGATCTTCGATGCCGAGGGGATCCTGTGGTTCACCCTGCAGCACAGCAACATGATCGGACGGCTCGACCCGGTGAGCGGCGCGGTCAGGCTGGTGACCATGACGCGCCCCGGCGCGCGGCCTTACGGCATCAAGATCGACGCCGAGGGAAATCCCTGGTTCGCATGTAACGGCAGCAACTGCCTGGTGAAGGTCGATCCGGCCACCATGGCCCTGACGGTGGTCGACCTGCCGATTCCCGCGACCACGGTGCGGCGCCTGGATATCGCCGAAGACGGCATGATCTGGTACGTCAACTCGTCGCAGGGGCGGCTCGGGCGGCTCGACCCGGTGAGCGGCGCGATCCGGGAATGGCCCTCGCCCAGCGGGCCGGCCTCTCACCCCTACGCCCTGGCCATTGTCGACGGCATCGTCTGGTACAACGAGTCGGGCAAGCGCCCGGACACGCTGGTGCGCTTCGACCCGGCAAGCGAGCGGTTCCAGAGCTGGGCCATTCCCTCCGGCGGCGTCTATGCCGGGATTATCCGGCACATGCGCCCGACCCGCGACGGCAACCTGCTGATCCACCAGAGCGGCACCAACCGCGTGATGCTGGTCACCTTGGAACCGCCGACTGCGACGCAGTAGACAGGGCGGCCCTGGTTGACAGGCCGCGGGGTGGTCACGCCGCTGCTGGTGTCGGCTTCGCGGCCGGCGTCTTGCTGGGGATCTTCACGCCGTTGAACAGGGTGTAGAGCACCGGCACCGTCGCGAGTGTGAGGATCGTGCCCACCGACAGCCCGGCGGCGATGACCACGGCCATGGCGAAGAACAGCGGGTCCGGCGGCAGCATCAGCGGCAAGAGGCCGAGGATCGTGGTCAGGGTGGTCATCATCACCGGCTGCAGGCGGCTGACCGAGGCGTTGATCACGGCGTCGTAGGGCGTCGCCCCCTGTTCGATCTCCACCTTGATCTGATCCAACAGCACGATGGCGTTGTTGATGATGATCCCTGCCAGGCTGAGGAAGCCGAGCATGGCCATGAAGCCCATGAAAGCACCCGTCGCCAGCAGGCCGACGGCGGCCCCGACGAAGGACAGCGGAATGGTGATGAAGATGATCACCGGCTTGGTGAAGGAATTGAACTGCCAGACCAGGATCAGCACGATCAGCGCCAGACAGTGCGGCACGAACTCGAAGAGCGCCTGCTCGCCCTTGGCCGCGTCCTCCGGTTCGCCGCCCACCTCGATGCTGTAGCCGGCCGGAAGCCTCGCCTCGATCCGCTGCAGCGCCGGCTCGACAGCGGCCAGCAGCTCCACCGCCTGCAGCCAGGAGTGCTTGGCCTGCACCGTGACGGTGCGCTTGAGGTTATAGCGCTCGATGCGGCTGTATTGGTTGACCGGCACGAAGTCGGCCACCTCCGACAGCAGGACGCTGTGCCCGCCGCTGGCGGAATAGACCTCAATGGAGCGCAGGCGGTCCATATTGGTGCGCTCCGCGTCGTTGGCCCGCAGGACGATGGGGATGATCTGGTCGCCCTCGCGGTAGGCGGTGACCGCCTCGCCGGTGAAGAAGGTGTTGAGGCTCTGGGCGATCTCCTCGGAGGTGACGCCGGCCCGGCGCGCGCGCACCTGGTCGATCTCCACCAGCACCTTGGTGGTGCGGTTCTCCCAGTTGTTGTGGATGTCCAGGGCCCCGGGAACCGCCCGCAGGGCTGCCTCGACCTCCTTGCCGTAAGCGGCCACGGTCTCGAGGTCGCGACCGCGCAGCCGCACCTCCAGGAGTCCGGTTTCGGAATTGCCGAGGAAGAACTTCTTCAGCCGGCCATAGGCCTCGGGGTGGTTCTCCGCGAGATAGAGGCGGGACCGCTCGATTAGGGGGTCCACGGCTTCCACATCGCTGGCGGTGACCAGGATGAAGGCGACGTGGGGGTCCTCGTCGCGCGGCGCCAGGGGCACGAAAAAGCGCGGGCCGCCGTAACCGACATAGGCGACGTTGGACACCACCTCCGGGTTCACCTCCTCGTCGCCCAGCCAGGCGACCACCTTTTGCACCGTCTCGGCCGTGGCCTTGGTGGTCGCGCCGTTGGGCAGGTCGAGGTAGATGTAGAACTGGTTGCGCGAGGATTCCGGGAAGAACTGCTGGGGCACCTGCGCCAGCAGCGTGAAGCCGCCGACCAGTCCCGCGGCGACGGCGATCACGAAGGGAATGCGCGCGCGCAGCAGCCACCGCAGAACCGCTTTGTAGATTTGATAGACCCGGCCGTCGTAGGCCGCCTTGACCTGGGCCGGCGTCGTCTTCGGCTCACCCATGAACCAGACGCAGAGCAGCGGCGTGAAGCACATGGCCAGCAGCCAGGAGCTCATCAGCGCGATCATGATCACCAGCGACATGGAGCGCATGTATTCGCCGGAGCTGTCGCTCGCCAGCATCAGCGGCAGGAAGGCGAGGATCGTCGTCAGGGAGGAGGTCAGCAGCGGCAGGCTGAGCTGGCGGCCGGTCCCGAGGGCGGCCTCCTGCCGGCTCGCGCCCGCGGCCATGCGCCGGCCGATGTCCTCGGCGATGACGATACCGTTGTCGACCAGCAGGCCGAGGGCGATGATCATGGTGGCCAGGCTGACCCGCTCCAGCTCGATGCCCAGCACGCTCATGAAGACCAGCGAGACTAGCATGGTCAGCGGCACGATGGAGCCGACGATGAGGCCGGTGCGCCAGCCCAGGAACAGCATGACCATGGCCAGCACGATACCCAGGGTCTCGTAGACGTTGAGGGTGACGCCGTCCACGGACTCGGCCACGTAGTCGGCCTGGTAGGTCGCGAAGTCGAGGGCATAACCGATGGGCAGCTCCGCTTCGATCTCGGCCACCTTGGCTTTCACGCGCGGCCCGAAGTCGAGCACGTTCACGCCCTTTTTCTGCATCGAGACCGCGAGCACGATGGCCGGCTGGCCGTTGTAGTAGGCGAGGGCCTGGGGCGGGTCCTGGTAGGCCCGCGAGACGCTCAGGACGTCGCGCAGGTAGGCCACCTGTTCGGTCGCCGGAATGGTGATCACCGA
>NZ_JANQOI010000180.1 GCF_028289705.1 Pelagibius sp. | reverse complement strand
TCTGTCAGGTTGCGCAGAATACGGTGGCCGACCTCGCGCACGTCGTCGCCCCGCGCTGAGAGATAGGCATCGTCCATGGCCGCGAACTCCTGGGCGATGGCGGAGATCTCCTGCATCACCGCGGCCTCGGCATTGCGCCGGTCCTTCTCGATGCGCTTTTCGATGCCGCCGATCAGCCGCCGCGACTTCAGCATCTGCAGGTGGGCGTCCAGCAGATAGCCCAGTTCCTCCGCCGCCAGCCCGTGGATGCCGAACGACTTCGCTTTCAGCTTTCCAACCTGGCGCACCGCCTTGGCGGTCGCCTCGGCGAAGCGCTTTTTCTCTCGGGGCACCCGGTTGGCGGCGATCTGGTACTCGGGGACGTGGAGGTCCCCGGCTTCGCGGACATAGGCGGGGCCGATACCGACGCCGGGCGAGACGCCGAGCCCCTCGAAGACCTGTTCGCGGCCGCGCCGCCGGCTTTTGCTATCCGCCTTCATCGAATTTGTTGTCGACCAGACTGGCCAGCGCCTCCACGGCCTGGGCGGCGCCGCTGCCGGTCGCCTCGACGTCGATATCGCATCCGGGGCCGGCGGCCAGCATCATCAGACCCATGATCGAGCAGCCGGACACCCGGGTGTCGTTCTTGATCACCGTGACCTCGGCATCGAAGGTCTCCGCCAGCTTGACGAACTTGGCGGCCGCGCGGGCGTGCAGGCCCTTCTGATTCTGAATCGTCAGGCGGCGCGATACCATCGCCTCCGCCAATGCCCCTTCTTTTGTCTCGACCGGCTTGTCCATCAGTCCTTGTCCGAATCGAGAAGCTGCGAGGCGACGTTGATGTACTTGCGCCCGGCAAGCTGTGCCTGGGTCACCGCCTCGGCCAGACTCGCGGTGCTGCGCAGACCGGTCAGCTTGATCAGCATCGGCAGGTTGATGCCGGCGATCACCTCGACCCGGTCCTTGTCCAGCACCGAGATCGCCAGGTTCGACGGCGTGCCGCCGAACATATCCGTCAGCAGCACCACGCCGTCCCCCTGCTCGGCATCGGCGACCGCATCGATGATGTCTTGGCGGCGCTGCTCCATGTCGTCTTCCGGCCCGATGCAGATCGCCGCCACGTTCTCCTGCGGACCCACCACATGTTCCAGGGCCTGCACGAACTCAACGGCAAGGCGTCCATGGGTTACCAAGACCAGACCGATCATCCTCTACTCCCTGCCGACCCCCGCAGTATTGCCCTGCTGCTGTCGTCGTCCGCTGGCGGTTTTCTCTTTGGCGGCTTTCTTCTTATTGTCACGATAAGGACCCAAAGCAAAGCCGCCGGTCAATGACCTGTCTCAACCTTCGGTTTTTCATCGACCGCTGCCGCCGCGCGCCGGCGCTCATTTCCGGGCGGCCGAGCGCTGCGGATCGCGCGCAATATCGCGGTGGTCGAGGTGGACGGAACGCCCCTGCGCACCCAACCAGGCGGCAAGCCGCTCAGCCAGGAAAACCGAACGGTGCCGTCCGCCGGTGCAGCCGATGGCGATGGTCAGGTAGCTCTTGCCTTCACGCTCGTAGCGCGGCAGCAGCGGCGCCAGCATCTGTGTGAGGTGATCGAGAAAAGGTCCGAAGCCCGGATCGCGCCCGATGTAGTCGGCGACCGCCGCATCGCGGCCGGACAGCGGGCGCAGCTCCGGATCGTAGTGCGGGTTGGCCAGGAACCGCACGTCGAACACCAGATCCGCTTCGCGCGGCAACCCCTGGCGGAAGGAAAAGGAGGTGACGAAGACCGCCATCCCGCCGGCAGAGTCCAGGCCCACATGGCCCAGCAGCCAGGTGCGGAAGTCCGCCGGCGTCAGGTTCGAGGAATCGATCATCAGGTCGGCGCGCTCGCGCAAAGGCGCGAGCAGCCGGCGCTCCGCCACGATGCCGTCGGCCACCGGACGATCCTGGGCCAAGGGATGGCGCCGCCGGGTCTCGGTGAAACGCCGGCCGAGGACCTCGTCCTCGCAGTCGACGAACAGCAGGGTCGCGGCAAAGCGCGGGTCGACGGTGAGCGCATCGAGCCGTTCGAGCACCGGGCCGACGGCAAAGTCGCGGGTGCGGATGTCGACTCCCACGGCGATGGGGCGCTTCAGGCCGACCGCCCCCACCACCGCCTCGAGCAGGTTGAGGGGCAGATTGTCGATGGCCTCGTAGCCCTCGTCCTCCAGGATCCTCAGCGCCGTGGAGCGCCCCGCCCCCGACATGCCGGTCACCAGAACGAGACGCCGTGCGCCGCCGCTCTGAGTTTCGCTTTCGGACTGGGCCTGGATTTCGGTCTGGTCGCTCACGCTTTCCCCGCCTGCTGGTTCGCCAGCCCTCGCCGGGCCCTCGACAGCGTCGTCCGGCATTATAAGCGTGCCCAGGTCGCGCAGAGCAAGCTGCAGCCGTTCCGGCGCCGAAACGCTCGACGGATCGAGGGCAACAAGGGGGACCGGCAGACCGCAGAGCTCCCGCCAAGCGCGCTCGGGCAGCCGCTCGATCCGGTCCTGGGGCTGCAGTTCGGCCAGCAGCACCAGCGGTACCGGAGAGCGGAACGCCATCTCGACGATTCCCAGGCCGCGGACTTCAAGCTTGCCGGCGATGCTGTCGGGGGCGCGGGCGAAAAGCCGGCCGTCGCGCCGTTCCAACAGGGTCTGGTCGTCGCTGACCAGAACTGCGCCGCGGTCGATGAGCCGCAAAGCCAGGTCCGACTTGCCGGCGCCCGGCGGACCGAGCAGGGCGACTCCCCTGCCGTCCAACGCGACGGTCGTGGCATGCAGGTTCTCGGCCATGACCCGGCTGCCGCCCCCCGTCCGCCGCCTATTCGCCCGGCAGGGTGACGACGAAGCAGGCGCCGATCACCCCGCCGTCGGGATCGCGCCGGTTCTCCGCCCTGATGGTGCCGCCATGGGCCTCGATGATCTGTTTCGAGATGGATAGGCCGAGCCCGGAATGGGTGCCGAACTTCTCCCCCGCCGGGCGCTCCGAATAGAAGCGTTCGAAGACCGCCTCCAGCTTGCCGTCGGGAATTCCCGGCCCGTCGTCACAGATCGAAACCTTGATGTCGCCGCCCTGACGTTGAGCCGAGAGCCGGATCCTGCCGCGCGGCGGCGAGAAGGTGACGGCGTTGGCGATGAGATTGCGAAAGACCTGTCCCAAGCGGCCTTCCAGGCCCGGCACCTGCAGGTCCTGGTGTTCGAGCAGTTCCAGCGCGAAGCGCGGCGCCTCCTGGGACTCCACTGCCTCGTGCAAAGAAACGATCGCCCGCAGCATCTCGCCCACGTCGACCGGCTCGGTCTCCGCGCGGGACAGTTCGGCATCCAGGCGCGAGGCATCGGAAATGTCGCTGATCAGCCGGTCGAGGCGGTGCACGTCGTCCAGGATGATCGAGACCAGCCGGCGCTGCTGCTCCGGGTCCTCGACCCGGGCCACGGTCTCCACCGCGCTGCGCAGCGAGGTCAGCGGGTTCTTGATCTCGTGGGCGACGTCGGCGGCAAAGGCCTCGATGGCGTCCATGCGGTTCCACAGGGCCTCGGTCATCGACCGCAGCGCGCTGGAGAGGTCGCCGATCTCGTCGCCGCGGCGGCGGAAGTCCGGGATCTCGAACTGGCGGCCCTTGCCGTAGCGCACCAGGTCCGCCGCCTGGGCCAGCCGGCGGATCGGCCGGGCGATGGTGCCGGCCAGATAGAACGACAGCAGCACCGTCACGGCGAAGGCGACGCCGCAGACGATCAGGATGTCGCGGCGGCGGTCGTCCACCGCCGCGTCCACGTCGGCGCCGTCCTTGGACAGCATGAGCGCGCCCAGAACCTGGCGGTAGCGCTGCACCGGCACGGCGATGGAAAGCACCAGCCGGCCCTGGCGGTCGGCGCGCACCATGCCCGGGCTGTCGCCGGCGAGTGCCCCGGCGACCTCGGCATAGTGGGCAGCCTTCTGGACCCGCGCTTCCTGGTAAAGCGGAAAGTCGTCCTTGCCGGGCACCCATTTCAGCGCCATCTCGTAGAGCTGGCCGAGCAGACTGAGCCCGCCCTTCTCCGCCGGCGGCAGCGCCTGGACCTGCACCTGTCCGCCGGGCCCACCGAGCACGAAGCTGTCGGCCAGTAGCTCGCCGGAGCGCGCGAAGATCCGCGCCCGTACGCCGGTATCCACCAGCAGCACGCGCATCAGGTTGCGGGTGACCTCCGGCAGCAGTTCCTCGTCGCCCACCTGGGTGGCCACCACCGCGGTGCTGCCGAGGGAGAGGGAGAAGGCCCGGCCCTGGATGCGCAGGGCGTCCAGCTCTGCGGCGATCAGGCTCTGCCGGTATTGGTCGAGGTGCAGCAGGCCGAGGACCGGAATCAGCAGGACCAGTACGTTGATGGTCAGGATGCGCCGGGTCAGGGGGGAGCGCCAGCGCCGCCGGCGCCGCGGCACCGCCGCTTCGTCGGTCCGGCCTTCGGCAAGCCGGCGGGGTCGCTGCGCCGCCTCGCGACGGGCGCCGCCGAGCAGGGGGCCAAGGGCCCCGGGCTTCCCCTCGCTGCCGACCGTCATCGGCCTAGATCCGTCGCTGCGGTTCCCACATCGCCAGCCCTTCTTGCGCCGGTGAGAGCAAACCTAAGGCTCGCGGTAACGATAGCCGACGCCATAGAGCGTCTCGATCTGCTGGAAGCTGTCGTCGGCTTCGCGGAATTTCTTGCGCAGCCGCTTGATGTGGCTGTCGATGGTCCGGTCGTCGACATAGATGGATTCGCCGTAGGCCGCGTCCATCAACTGGTCCCGGTTCTTCACGTGGCCGGGTCGCTGCGCCAGAGCCTTCAGGATCAGGAACTCCGTCACCGTCAGGTTGATGCGTTCGCCTTTCCAGGCGCAGAGGTGGCGCGCCGGGTCCAGCACCAGGTCGCCGCGCTGGATGGAGGCCTCCGCCGTGGCGGCACCGGCGATGCCGTCTTCGCCGCCCTTCTCCCGCCGCAGCAGGGCGCGGATGCGCTCGATCAAGAGACGCTGGGAAAAGGGCTTGGTGATGTAGTCGTCCGCGCCCATGCGCAGTCCCAGGACCTCGTCGATCTCGTCGTCTTTCGAGGTGAGAAAGATGATCGGCAGGTTGGAGGCCTTGCGCAGATGCCCCAGGAGTTCCATGCCGTCCATGCGCGGCATCTTGATGTCGAGCACCGCGAGATCGACCGGATTGGCGGCGATGGCGCGCAGCGCCTCCGCCCCGTCGTTGTAGGTGCGCACCTTGAAACCCTCGGCTTCCAGCGCGATGGAGACCGAGGTCAGGATGTTCCGGTCATCGTCCACCAAGGCGATGGTGTCTTGCATGCGTCTGTTGCCCCGTCGTGTCCCGTCGTCCGGCCGGGCGGTCGCCGGACTGGGCATTAAATCAGATCTGGCGCCGGTTGCGCGATCTTCGCATTCACACCGGCGCCTGCGTCCGGTCTTTCCACTCGCGACCTTCGTTTCAGGTCATCCAAGCGCGCAGTGCCGAAGCCGCGCCGCGCGCGGTCCACCTAATCAGACCTCGGCGGCAACGGCAAACCACGTCGCCCCGAAGGGCCGGTTGGGGGGTGGAAAGGCAGGATCGAGACGTCGGTGATTCGCCGGGACCTTGCCCAGGGACTGTGGCGGTTTTGCGGCAAAGTGTGGAAACAATGGGACTACGGTCCTCAGTTGCCGCGCGCGGGCCCGGACCGCCGGCGCAGATTTTTTTCGCGCCTTCACCCCCGCGAAGCCAAGGCAAAGCCACCGTTTCAGTTGAATCGTTGATCCTCCAAGGCAAAGCATGAGAACAAATCTGGTGATGAACGGTTCCCTGGATGGAAAAATATTATATATATAGATGGCTGAGATATGTTCCCAAGTGGAGCGCCGATTGACAGACGGGCTATTCTACAAGACATTACTTTGCAATTGAGGATTGTAATTTTTTCGGTGTATTTGCCCCTCAAGAGTAGTTGCGGCCGAAGTATTGGGGCACGCCTTGGGGGTTCAGATGGCCGCGGGGGATACCGCCAGAGATCGGCTGCGTCGTGACATTGCGCGAAGACCTGCACAACACGCCCTACGATGCGCCGGTGCGGTGCACCGATCGCTCGTTCCTGGACCGTTGCCCGCCGCGCATTGCCGAGATCTTTCGTTACTGGGACGGGCTGCGCGGGGACCGGCGCATGCCGCGCCGGTCGGACTTCGATCCGGCCAGGGTGGTCCATCACCTGCCCAACATTCTGCTGGTGGATGTCGAGGGAAGCGACGACCGCGGATGGCCGGTCCTGCGCTATCGGGTGGTGGGTACGGAGGAATGCCTGCTGCGCGGCCAAGACCCGACCGGCAGACTGGTCAGCGACGCCTACTTCGGCCCGAGCCTGGAAAGCGTCATGTCCACCTATGGCATGGTCTACCGCGAAGGCAGCTTTCTCTACGAGCTGATCGAGTTCATGACCGACAATGGGCTCTGGCACAGCGAGTTCGGCCTGCTGATGCCGTTTTCAGAGGACGGCAGCAGCGTCAGCCAGATTCTGGTCTACTCCCAATCCAGCGACTTCGAAGCGGACGATTAGCTGGGTTGCGGCCTGCGTCGGGTCGGTTCCACCAATCCCTGGACACTTCTAACGTTCGTGCACAAGGGCCGGTGCGGCGGGCGGCACCGCTGCGCACCGCTCCTCGGCCTGTGCCAGATGGGAGGCGAAGGCGGCCAGAAGGCTGAGGAAGGTCGCCGCCAGCGCGGCAATCCACCAGCGTCTCGAACGTCTCATTGTTTTTTGTCCCCGGGTCTTTGTCCCGATATAGAAGGCGCGCGACCGAATCGCGCGCCCTCGGCTTGGGAGCCCCGGTTCAGAGGTCCCGGAACTCCCGATGCAACCGCGCCTCGGCGGAGGTTACGAAGGCCTCCATGGCGCGGACCCGCTGTTCCTGATCGCGGAACTTGTGACGCAGGCGGGAGAGCGACTCGCTCGGCTTCACCCGGACCTGGCGCCAGAACTCTTTTTCTTCTTCCGACTGATAGGTGAACTCAGGCGCCGGGTCGATGAGCAGTGTGGCCAGAAAATAGCAAACCAGGGTCGGGAAGGTGAACATGAAGAGCGAGATCAGGGCGATCAGCCGGACGATGAAGGTGCTGATCCCGAAGTAGTCGGCAATGCCGGCACAGACGCCGCTGATCTTACCCTTTGCCCGATTGCGGTAGAGGCGGCTGGGGCGCTGGGGCGGCGGGGTCTGCCCGCCGGGCCCACTCCCCGGGTGTCCACCGCCGGGCCCTTTGCCGTGATGGCCCCCTCTGGAATGGCCACCTCTGGGTCGACAGGGACCGCAGCTCATAGCTTCTTCCTCCAGTCCGTCACCTCCGCATCGAGGATGCGTTCCAGCGAATTGATCCGCTGCTCCATGCGTTCGGCGCTCTGCCAGAGCTCCTCCAGCAGTTGCTCCTCATCCGACGACAGCGATTTGGTCGCCCGCCAGCGGGTCGCATAGTGGGCGATGATCCAAATCGGTGCGACGACGGCGAGGAAGAGTATGACCGGTACTTCGAAATCCATGGTCCTTGGTCCCCCGCTGGCTTACTGGCCGTCCGCCGCGTCGCTCTCGCTGTCTCCGCCGCGGGCCGCCTTCTTCGCACCGGACTTGCCGATGCGGGCCTTGAGTGCCGCCAGCTCGTCTTCGATGGCGGACTCGGCGGCCAGTTCGGAAATCTCGTCGGCCAGGGACTTGCCACCGCGGCCCAGGTCATAGGCTTCGACCTGGCCCTCGGCCTCGTCCAGCTTCTTTTCGACCTGCTCGAAGCGGCTGAAGGCGTCCTCGACGCGGCCGTCATAGAGGGTGCGCCGCACCTTCAGGCGCGAGCCGGCGGTGTCGTGGCGGGCGGCCAGGGCCTGCTGCTTGGCCTTGGCCTCGCGCAGCTTGCTCTCCAGCTTGGCGATGTCGTCCTCGCCCTGGCGCAGCATGGCCTCCAGTTCGTCCAGCTCGTCCTGCAGCGCCTGCGCGGTCTCGGCGAGCTTGGCCTTTTCCAGGAGCGCGCCCTTGGCGAGATCCTCGCGGCCCTTGGTCAGCGCCAGCTCGGCCTTGTCTTCCCAGCTCTGCTGGGCTTCCTGCAGGCGCATCAGCCGGCGATTGATCTCCTTCTTCTCGGCGATGGTCTTGGCCGCCGTGCTGCGGACCTCGACCAGGGTGTCTTCCATCTCCTGGATCACCAGGCGGATGATCTTTTCCGGCTCCTCGGCGCGGTCGAGGATGGCGTTGAGGTTGGAATTGATGATGTCGGCGAGGCGGGAAAAAATACCCATGGTTCCGTCTTTCCTTGTTGCTGTCCGTCTTTGTCTCGGCTTGGGGTGTGCGCGACGCCGCGTTAGCTCAGGATGGCGCCGAGCAGCATGCCGGCGGCAAACATCATCCAGTGGTCGGCGGTGCGGGTGCGCAGATAGACGCAGGTGCGTTCGATCCAGTTGTCCTGGGATCGCGGTCTGTGGTCTTCGTGCATGTGGTTCATGGCAATCAGTCTCTGTCTCTCTGGGTTGGCCCGGCTCTCGGGGTTGTTCGGGTCGATGTGGTCCATCTCGCCCCTACCTTTGCAGGGACCGTGCCAAGTCCGCAAAACTCATCTATCTGATTGAAATACATAGAAATTTCGTAACAAGCCGGCAAACGCCAGTTGCCCTCCGAATGGTATTCAAAACCATTTATTGGTGAAATTTACCTTTTGTTAGCTATATTGAAGTGATGGCTCGACCCGACCTGCCGCCGTTGCTGGGCGAATCCACGGCCTTTCTCGCCCTGGCCGAACAGATCTCCCGCATCGCCCCGCTGGACCGCCCGGTGCTGGTGATCGGCGAGCGCGGCACCGGCAAGGAGCTGGTGGCCGCCCGGCTGCACTTCCTCTCCGCCCGCTGGGACGGGCCCTTGGTCCAGCTCAACTGTGCGGCCCTGGCCGAAAGTCTTCTGGAATCCGAGCTGTTCGGCCACGAGGCCGGGGCTTTCACCGGCGCCGTCAAACGCCGGCCCGGGCGCTTCGAGCTGGCCGACAGCGGCAGCCTGTTCCTCGACGAGATCGCCGCCGCCACCCCGGCGGTTCAGGAGAAGCTGTTGCGGGTCATCGAATACGGGCGCTTCGAGCGGGTCGGCGGCAACGCCACGCTGGACGTCGACGTGCGGGTGATCGGCGCCACCAACGAGGACCTGCCCGCCGCCGCGGCGGCGGGCCGCTTCCGCGCCGACCTGCTGGACCGCCTGGCCTTCGAGGTCATTACCCTGCCGCCGCTGCGGGCGCGGCGCGAGGACATCCCCCTTCTGGCCGGCCATTTCGGACGGGAGATGGCGACCGAACTGGCCTGCCCGGTGTTCCCGGGGTTCAGCGATGCCGCCCTGGAACACCTCCATGCGCACGACTGGCCCGGCAACGTGCGCGAACTGCGCAACGTGGTGGAGCGCTCGGTAGCCCGCGCCCTGGCCCAGGCGGAACCGGAGGACGCCCTCAGCCCCATCGACGCGGTGGCCATCGATCCCTTCGCCAGCCCCTATGCCCTGGCGCCGGCCCCGCGCGCCGGACAGCCGGTTGAACGGGCACCAGCGGAAGGGCCCGCTCAAACCATGAAAGCGCCAGCGCCGTCAGCCCTGGCCCTGCCGGAGCCCTCCGACCCCTACGACCTCAAAACAGCTTTGCTGCGCATCGAAGGTCGGCTGATCGAGGAGGCCTTGCGCAGCCAGCGCTTCAACCAGCGGGCCACCGCCAGGCATCTCGGCCTGACCTACGACCAGCTCCGCAACCGCCTGCGCAAGCACGGGCTGCTGAAGCGGAGTGAGCCCCCCATCGCATAGAGCGACGGGCTGTCAGCCGCTCTGTGCGTCTGTCTCGTCGAGAACCAGGGTGGAGCGGGCGCCCAGTTCCGCGGCGTGGCGCTCCAGCCAGGCAGCGGCGGCCTCCCGCCCGATGGACCTCAGCTCCTTGAAAAAGCCCCAGTCGGCGCGCTGTTTGCTGGAGACGTCCAGCGCCCTCATCGCTTCCCCGCCTTCCAGGAGGTGCAGGTTCAGGCCCCGCACCTTGCCGGCGAGGCCGCCGCGCCCCTGGCCGCGCCCGGCCATGCGCCCCATGTAACCGAGCGCTTCCAGCTCACGCATCAGCGGCGCATTGAACACGATCTGGCTGCGCCGGTTGTTGATCTGGCGGGCGCTCTGCGGCACCTCGTCGGTGGTCAGCGAATCGATCTGGATGATCATCACGTCGCGGCTGTCGCAGTGGAAGACCAGGGGAAAGATGGTCGGGTTGGCCATGAAGCCGCCGTCCCAGTAGTGGGCGCCGTCGATGGCCACCGCGCGATAGAGGTGCGGCAGGCAGGCGGAGGCCAGCAGCGTCTCCACCGTCATGTCCGGGTTCTCGAACAGCACGGCACGGCCCCGCTTCAGCTCGGTGGCGGAGACGAAAAGCCGCGGCGTCTCCGCGAGCTGAAGGGCTTCGAAGTCGATGACCTCCTCGAGCACCGCGCGCAGGGGATTGAGTCCCAGGGGGTTGAGCTGATAGGGCGAGAAGAGGCGGGTCATCATGTCCAGGGCCGGCGAAACGGCACTGGGCGGCCGGAATTCGCCCAGGCCGCTGACCCGCCGCCAGAGGGTCTCCAGGCTGTCCCGCGCGCCGCTGCGTCCGCCCTCCAGCCAACCTCCGGCCAGGGCGGCGGCATTCAGCGCACCGGCACTCGCGCCGCTCAGACCGTCGACCTCGAGCCAGTCCTCCTCCAGCAGGCGGTCCAAGGCGCCCCAGGTGAAGGCACCATGGGCGCCGCCGCCCTGCAGGGCGAAGGACAGGGACAAGCGGGCGCTTGGGGAGCGGCGACGGCGCGTGCGCCAGAGCGGGCCGGCCAGGGCCGAGTCGAGACGGGATACGCCGTTGCGTAATGCCATGATGCCTCCAGACAAGGTCCGGGGCATTCCCCACCAGAAGCGGTTTCTTGCCGACCGTATGGCGCTCATGCCCCACAACAAAGGGGCCCTGCGCGCGCCTCGCCAGTGTTCTAATTGTGATTTATGAACAAGAACTTAAGGCGATTCTGTGGCAGCCGATCAGGTCATTCATGTTGTGACGGCACCGGCCCGCTTCGACGCAAGGCGAACACACCCTAGAAATGATCGGCGCGGATCACCTCGACGTCGGAAAGCGTGATGACCGCGCTGTAGTCGCGCAGGAGTTCGCGGGCCGCGGCCATCACCTCGCGCGCTTTCTCCTCCCGGGCGATCACGATGATCAGGCGCTTGGAAAAGGCATCGCTGATCTCACCGCGATGCCAGCTCCCCTCGGCGCCCATGCCGGCCATGCAGGGCATGATGGTGTAGCCGCGCACGGCCTGATCCTCCAGCAGCGCCACGACGCGGCGCTGCAGCGGTGTTTCGACGATGATGTCCAGCCTCTTGCGGGGATGGGTTTCCATGGGTCTCGATCCTCGAACAGGCCCTAGGGCACCGACGATAACGCCGCGGCCGCGGAAAAGTAGAGCGGAATCCCCAGCGTCAGGTTGAAGGGGAAGGTGATTGCAAGGGACAGGGTGAGATAGATGCCGGGGCTGGCCTCGGGCACCGCAAGGCGCATCGAGGCGGGCACGGCAATGTAGGAGGCGCTGCCGGCGAGCAGCGCGAACAGCGCCATCTCGCCCATCCCCAGCCCCAGGGCCCAGCCCGCCGCGAGACCCAGGGACGCGCCGATCACCGGCATGGCGATGCCGAACATCAGCAGGCCGGGGGTCAGCTCCGTGGCGCCCCGCAGGCGCGTCGCGGCCACCAGCCCCATGTCCAGGAGGAACAGGCAGAGCACCCCCTTGAAGGGGGCGTCGACGAAGGGGGCGATCGTCTCGAAGCCCCGCGGTCCGGTGATCCAGCCGATCACGAAGGCGCCGATCAGCAGCACGACGCTGCCGTTGAGAAAGATCTCGCGCATCAGGTCACGGTCGATGAGGGCACGGCGCTCGGCTCTCGAGCGATTCCCGGCGCCGCCATTCATGCCGCGCCAGGCCAGCCAGATGCCGGTGACGATGGCGGGGGTTTCCATGATCGCCATCACCGCGACCATGTAGCCCTCGAAGCCGACCCCCATCAGGGTGAGGAATTCGGTGCCGGCCACGAAGGTGACCACGGAGATCGAGCCGTAGTGGGCCGCCACCGCCGCCGCATCGGCCTGACCGAGACGGGTGAAGGAGCGCAACAGGGCAAAGGCGATCAGCGGAATGACGAAGGAGAGCGCCGCCCCGGTCAGCAGCAGCGCCGCGATGGTCCAGTCGAGGCCCTGCTTGCTCAGCTCGACCCCGCCCTTGAAGCCGATGGCCAGCATCAGATAAAGCGCCATCGCCTTGGCCAAGGCCTCCGGCACCGAGAGGTCCGAGCGCAACAGCGCAGCGGCGAATCCCAGGGCGAAGAACAGGATGATCGGCGAGAGCAGGTTGTCGATGGCAAGGGGCAAGAGATCAGGCACGAAAGGGTATCCGGTCGCTTGGCGGAAGGGGACGCTGCCGGAAACAACGCAGCGATGTTCGATTTAGTCCATTCAACCCCGGAGACCAAGCCGCAAGCTGGCAACAGTTGCCCCAGAAAGGCCGCCGATTGGCGGCTGCATCGCCGGAAGCGATGCGCTAGCCTCTGGCCGGGCGCTCAGATCAGCCCGGCAATCGTCCGGGGAGCGACGCTTATTAGAGAATGCCAATAAACCCGTGGCCAAGTCTGCCGGGATAAACTATCTCTCAGCGGGTTCGTGGTCCGAAGACAGCAGGAAGACCCGGCGCCATAAGGGGCAGTTAACCAAGCCCGCCGCCGCAAAAGGGTCAAAGAGGGAAAACTCAACAGTGGGAGTTCATTCACTTGAACACAGTCGGCGCAGGTGTCAGCCGCCATGGCCTCGACCACCATGGCTTGGTGAATCTTCGAAACGTGTATTGGAACCAGGGCGTCTCGGCGCTCTACGCTGAAACCCTGCGGCGCGGCGAGGGCCGCCTGTCGGAGGGTGGCGCCCTGGTGGTGCAGACCGGCAAGCACACCGGCCGCTCGCCCAAGGACAAGTTCATCTGCCGCGAAGCCTCCAGCCAGGAGTCCATCTGGTGGGGGGATGTGAACATGGCCATGGACGAGGCCGGCTTCGAGCGCCTGCACCGCAAGGTCGCCGCCTACCTGCAGGGCCGCGATGTCTTCGTCCAGGACGTCTATGCCGGCGCCGACCCGGACTACCGCCTGGCGGTGCGGGTGGTGAGCGAATCGGCCTGGCACTCCCTCTTCGCCCGTAACATGTTCCTGCAGCCCGGAGGCGCGGAACTGGCCAACTTTCAGCCCGGCTTCACGGTGCTCCACGCACCCTTCTGCCACGCCGACCCGGAGGTCGACGGGACCAACAGCGAGTCCTTCATCGTCATCTCCTTCGCGCGGCGCCTGGTGCTGATCGGCGGCACGGTCTATGCCGGCGAGATCAAGAAATCGATCTTCTCCGTGCTGAACTACCTGCTGCCCGAGCGCGACGTCCTGCCGATGCATTGTTCGGCGAACATCGGCGCCGAGGGCGACACGGCGATCTTCTTCGGCCTGTCGGGCACCGGCAAGACGACGCTCTCCGCCGACGGCAGCCGCAGCCTGATCGGCGACGACGAGCACGGCTGGTCGCCCAGGGGCGTCTTCAACTTCGAGGGCGGCTGCTACGCCAAGGTGATTCGCCTGGACCGTGCCTCTGAGCCGGAGATCTATGCCACGACCGAGCGCTTCGGCACGGTGCTGGAAAACGTGGTGATGGACCCCGAGACCGGCCTGCTGGACCTCGACGACAACCGCCACACCGAGAACACCCGCGCCAGCTACCCCCTCGACTTCATTCCCAACGTCACCGCCAGCGGCGAAGGCGGCCACCCCAAGACCATCGTCATGCTGACCGCCGATGCCTTTGGCGTGCTGCCGCCGATCGCCAGCCTGACGCCGGAGCAGGCCATGTACCACTTCCTCTCCGGCTATACGGCCCGGGTGGCCGGCACGGAAAAGGGCATGGGCAACGAACCTTCGGCCACCTTCTCCACCTGCTTCGGCGCGCCCTTCATGCCGCGCCACCCCGCGGTCTACGCCAAGATGCTGGGCGACAAGATGGCCGCCACGGGCGCGCGCTGCTGGCTGGTCAACACCGGCTGGACCGGCGGCGCCTACGGCGTCGGCTCGCGCATGAAAATCGCCCACACCCGCGCCATGGTGCGCGCCGCCCTGGACGGGCGCCTCAGCGAAACGGTCATGGCCCGGCACCCGCAATTCGGGCTGGCCATGCCGGAGTCCTGTCCGGACGTGCCCGCCGAGGTGCTGAACCCGCGCAACACCTGGCCCGACAAGCGGGCCTACGACCTGACGGTGCGCGATCTCACCCAGCGCTTCGAGGCCAACTTCCGGCAGTTCGAGCCCTATGTCGGCGAGTCGGTGCGGGAGGCGGGGATTCGCGCCGCGGCCTGAACGGCACCGCCAGTCACCGCCCGCCGCTCAGCAAGGGGAGGCTGATCGGCGGGCTGCGTCCTTGCACCAGAATCGACTGTGGCGCTGGGACCTACCACTAACGCAATGGCCTCGGTGCCATTCAACGCAGTCTCCCCAGTATGGACCAACAGTCAGTTGGGGGCAGCGCGCCTATGACGGCGATCACAGCAGAGAGGGTTCTGGATTCGGCTCAGCGCCTCGTTCAGACCCGCGGCTTCAACGGCTTCAGCTACCGCGATATTGCCGAGGAGATCGGCATCAAGTCGGCGAGCATCCACTACTACTTCCCCAGCAAGAGCGATCTCGGCGTCGCCCTGGTCCAGCGTTACCGGGAACGCTTCGATGCCGAACTGCAAAGCATCACGACCCGCGACCAGGAGGCCTCGAAGCGGCTGAAGGCCTTCGTCGGTCTCTTCCGCCAGACATTGAACGACGAGCGGCTCTGCCTCTGCGGCATGCTGGGGGCCGAGAAGGACGGGCTGCCGCCAGCGGTGAGCCAGCAGGTCTGCGACTTCTTCGTGCTCTGCGAAAACTGGCTGACCAACGTGCTGAAGCGCGGCCGCAAGGACGGTGAGGTTGCCTTTCTCGGCAGTCCGCAGACCGTCGCCGATCAGTTCCTCTCGCTTCTGGAAGGGGCCATGGTGGTGGCCCGCAGCCTCAACGATCCCGGCCGCTTCGACAAAACCACCAACGCCTTCCTGCGGGTGCTGAAACCCTCCGACGAGGCCTGACCCGCATCGAAGCAGCGGTCACGCCAGGAAAGCCGGCAGACGCTCGAGGAACAACTCCACGTCGTCCTCATTGGTGAAGAGGTGGGCGGAGGCGCGGATGCGGCCGTTGTCGCCCCAGAGGAAGATATCTTCCGCTGCCGCCTTCCGCACCACCGCCGCCTCATCCGGGCAGGCAAAGGCGGCGTTGCCGGCGTGGTTCGCCGGGCCCGCCGGAGTCATGACGTCGAGACCGAGGTCGGTCATGCCGGCGATCATGCGTTCCGCCAAAGCGCGCGTGTGGGCGGCGATGGCGGCAATGCCGAAGCTTTCCAGATAGGCCAGGGATTCGCGCAGCAGATAGGCGCCGAGGTGGCCGGCGTTGCCGAACTCGACCCGCCGCGCGTCGTCCTTCAGGACATAATCGGCAGGCGTCTCGCCAGGCTCGGCCGCGGCCCAGCCGGCGCCGAAGGGCGTGAAGTCAGGCCGGCGCCGCCGGTTCCACACGACGATGCCGTCGTGGATGCCGAGCACGAACTTGTAGCAGCAGCTCACGACGAAGTCGCTGGCCCCGGCATCCACCGGCACCACCCCCAGGGCGTGGCTGACGTCCACCAGCAGCACGATGTCCGAGCCCTCCAGCCCGCGCGCGAGGGCAGCGATGTCGAAGTGCTGGCCGGTGAGCGCGTTCACCTGGCTGAGGTAGACCAGGCGGGTGCGTCCGTCGCAGGCGGCGAGCAGCTCACCGGGGTCGATCCACCAGCCCCGCGCCGGGACCAGCCGCACTGCCACCCCGCGCGCCTTGAGGCTCGCCAGCGCGTAGCGGCCGCTGGCGTAGTCCAGCGCCGGCACCACCACGCTGTCGCCGGGCCGCCAGTCGATGCCGGAGACGACGCGCATGATCCCCTCCGAAGCATTGCCGACGAAGCCGACATCGCCGGGCTCCGCCCGCAGCAGACGCGCCAGGTCCGCCCGCACGCGGTCGACCTCCGCCCAGTGGCGGTGGTAACCGTCGAAGCCGCCGGCCTTGTCGGCGGCGAAGCGCTCGAAGGCTTCGCGGTGCGCCTTCAGCAGGGGCGGCTCGCCGCCGGTCGCCAGATGCACCTTGCCCTCCAGGCCGATGAAATCGCTCTTCGGCGCGGGCAGGCTGCGGCTCGTGTCCTTGGGGTTCATCGCTCTCCGGCCAGATGAGGCTGTGGAGAGCAGCCTATCACGGGAGAGCACCCTACCAAGCGGGCGCGTTCAGAAGCAGCAGCCGTCGCCCAACTGAGACGGCGGGCAGGGCACCGTTCCGTAGGAACAGAAGACGCAGCAGTCGCCGGCCTTCGGCCGCAGGAGCACCCCGCAGCCCTTGCAGTCGTAGTACCACTGGCAGGCGTCGGTGGGCATGGTCTCGGTCTCGACATGCCCGCAGTGCGGACAGGTGAGGGTCGAGATCAGTTGGATGCGGCGCGTCTGCGTTTCCATAGGGCGTAAACCGTGAGGCCGACAAAAAAAGCCAAGGCCGGCAGCAGGATATAGTCGAGAACGCCGACCAGCGCCGACAGCCCCAGCGCACCAAGGACGACGACCAGCAACGGCGTGAAGCAGCACAGCGCGGCAACCACCGTTCCGATCACGCCGGTCTTGAGGAGGCTGTCTGCGCTCATAGCGCGATGCTACAATCTGAAGTCGCTCCAGATTCAAGCCAGATTCAAGAGAGACGTTATGGCCAGACAGTGTTCAGCCATCGGTATCGGGTCGCTTTCCGGGAAGACCGGCTGCGCCATCGAGACGATCCGCTACTACGAAAAGATCGGCCTGATGCCGCGGCCGCAGCGCAGCGCCGGCGGGCACCGCCTCTACGAAGCCGAAGATGTGAGGCGTCTTTCCTTCATCGTCCGCTGCCGCCGTCTGGGCTTCTCGACCGGGGAGGTTCGCCACCTGCTCAGCCTCAGCGATGCCGAGACCCCAAGCTGCCCTGAAGTACAGTCGGTCACCGAAGGGCACTTGGCCGAGGTGCGCCGCAAGATTGCCGAACTGCGGACGCTGGAAGACAGTCTGGCGCGCATGTTGGAGACCTGCCGCACGACACAGACACCCGGCTGCCCGGTGATCAAGGAACTCCTTGTCGACGCCTGAGTGAGGCGACGGGCGCTGCGCTTTGCCTAATGCGCCTCGGCCCAGTTGGCGCCGGTGCCGGCGTCGGCGACCAGGGGCACGGAGAGTTCGACGGCGGGGGCGCAGGCCTGTTCCATGACGGCGCGGACCACCGCCGAGGTTTCCTCGACCTCCGTCTCCGGCACCTCGAACAGCAACTCGTCGTGGACCTGCAGCAGCATCTTCGCGCCGAGCCCGGCCTTGGTGAGGGCCGGCGGCACGCGGATCATCGCCCGCTTAATGATGTCGGCAGCGGTGCCCTGGATCGGCGCGTTGATGGCCGCGCGCTCGGAGAAGCTGCGCCTGGCCGGGTTCTTGTCCTTGATGCCCGGGATGTGGATCTTGCGTCCGAAGAGGGTGGTGACGACGCCCTGCTCGCGGGCCAGCGTCTTGGTGCGGTCCATGTAGCCGCGGATGCCGGGATAGCGCTTGAAGTAGGCCTCGATATAGGCCCTGGCCTCGCCCTGGGGAATGCCCAGGTTCTGCGCCAGGCCGAAGGCCGAGATGCCGTAGATGATGCCGAAGTTGATGGCCTTGGCCTTGCGCCGGACCATGGGATCCATGCCTTCGACGGGAATGTCGAAGACCTGGGCGGCGGTGATGGCGTGGATGTCCTGGCCCTCATGGAAGGCCTGCTTCAAAGCGTCGACCTCGGCGATGTGGGCGGTCAGGCGCAGCTCGATCTGGCTGTAGTCCACCGACAGCAGCACGTGTCCCTTCTCGGCGACGAAGGCGGTGCGGATCTTGCGCCCCTCCTCGGTGCGGATCGGGATGTTCTGTAGGTTGGGATCGTTGGAGGAGAGCCGCCCGGTGGAGGCCACCGCCTGGGAGTAGGAGGTGTGGACGCGCCCCGTCTCCTCGTTGATCTGGGTTTGCAGAGCATCGGTGTAGGTGCTCTTCAGCTTGGCGAGCTGGCGCCAGTCCAGCACCCGCGCCGGCAGGTCGTGGCCCTGGGCCGCCAGGCCCTCCAGCACATCGGCGCCGGTGGCATAGGCGCCGGACTTGCCCTTCTTGCCGCCGGGCAGGCTCATCTCGTCGAAGAGGATCTCGCCGAGCTGCTTGGGTGAGCCGATGGTGAAGGGCCGGCCGGCCAGCTTGTGGATCTCCTCTTCCAGCTCGCCGATGCGCGTGGCGAAGTCGTTGGACATGCGCCTGAGGGTATCGCGGTCGGCCTTGATGCCGGTCAGTTCCATCTGCGCCAGCACCGGTACCAGGGGCCGCTCGATGGTCTCGTAGACCGTGGTCATGCGCTCGCTCACCAAGCGCGGCTTCAGGGACTGGTGCAGGCGCAGGGTGATGTCTGCGTCCTCGGCGGCATAGTCCAGCGCCTTGTCGAGGGGCACGTAGTCGAAGGTCACCTGGTTCTTGCCGGTCCCCGCCACCTCCTTGAACTTGATGGTCTGGTGGTCCAGGTGGATCTGCGCCAGATCGTCCAGTTTGTGGCCGTGCAGCCCGCCGTCCAGCACATAGGACAGCAGCATGGTGTCGTCGATGGGGGCGACCTGGATGCCCTGGCGGGCGAAGATCAGCATGTCGTACTTGATGTTCTGGCCGATCTTCAGAACGCCGGGGTCTTCGAGCAGCGGTTTCACCGCGGCGATGGCGTCTTTCAGGGGGATCTGTTTGGGCGCCTCGGCGTCGCCGCCCTCCAGGTCCAGGCCGCCGTCGCCCGGCGTTCCGCCCTTGTGGGCCAGCGGGATGTAGCAGGCCTTGCCCGCCTCGGTGGCCAGGGAGATGCCGACCAGTTCCGCGGCCACCGCATCCAGGGAGGTGGTTTCGGTATCGACCGCCAGCACCCCACGCTTCGGCGCCGCCGCCACCCAGCGCTCCAGCGCCGCAAGGTCCTGCACCAGCTCGTACTTGGCCTCGCCGGGGGGCGGCGCCTCGGGGGCCGCCTCCGCCGCCGCCTCGCCGCCCAGTTGGTCGGAGAGGCGGCGCAGCACGGAGCGGAACTCATAGCGCTCCAGAAAGGCGCGCAGGGTCTCCGGCTCCGGCTCCTGCAGGCCGAAACCGTCCAGCCCCTCCTCGACCGGGGCATAGCGCTCCAGGGTGACGAGTCGCTTGGAGATGCGCGCCATCTCTTGGTTGTTTCGTAACTTTCCCAGGAGAGAACTCTTCGCTCTTCCTAGGAGGCGCCCACGAAGCACCAAGTTGGCAAACTCAACGCCACTCGCGGCAAAGTCTTCGATAACCTCTGTCTTCGCCTTCGGATTCTCTGCTCCTTGACCTTTCGGTCTGGAAAGGCCGAGCTTGTCAAATAAGATTCGCCCGACCTGCTCGGCAGAGCCGAGTTTCACTGGCTCACCCGCCAACTCATCGGCCTGGGTCTGAACCACTTTCAGTCGTTCAACGACTTCGCCGTCGGTCAGGTTCAGGATTGCGTCAAGATCACCAAACTCCTGAACAAGCTGAATTGCTATTTTCTCACCAATCCCCGCAACGCCTGGAACATTGTCAATGTTGTCGCCTGCAATCGCCTGCACATCCACGACTCTCTCAGGTGCAACTCCAAATCTCTCTCTAACACCACTCTGGTCGATGGCCTTGTCCTTCATCGGGTCCAGCATGGCGATGCCGCCGTCGACAAGCTGCATCAGGTCCTTGTCGGAGGAGACGATGGTCACCTCGGCGCCGGCATCCTTGGCCTGGCGCGCGTAGGTGGCGATCAGGTCGTCGGCCTCGTAGCCCTCCATCTCGATGCAGGGCAGGTTGAAGGCCTTGGTCGCCTCGCGGATCGCCGCGAACTGGGGAACCAGATCCTCCGGCGGGTCCGGGCGCTGCGCCTTGTAGTCGCCGTAGATCTCGTTGCGGAAGGACTTGGAGGACTTGTCGAAGATCACCGCCAGGGCGTCCGCCTCGCTGTCCCGCAGCAGCTTGATCAGCATGTTGGTGAAGCCGAAGGTCGCGTTGGTCGGCGTGCCGTCGGCGGTGCTGCGCGGCGGAATGGCGAAATAGGCCCGGAAGATATAACCGGAGCCGTCGACCAGATAGAGGTGCTTGTAAGGGAGGGACGTCATCCCGGCGAGCATGCCGGAGGGCTCTGCCTGAGTCGAGGGCTGAAACCGCGCCCCCGAGGGGCCGCTGACAGACCCCTGACGGTCCGCCCCGGCTACTCCGCCGCGGTATCCTGCTTCAACACGAAACGGCGACCGCAGTAGGGGCAGTCGATCTGGCCCTTGCCCTCCATGTTGAGGAAAATGAGCGGGTGGCCGAGGGCACCCTTGCCGCCGTCGCAGGCAACCTGCTCGCTGTCCACGGTGATGATTTCAGGCGGCTCCATGGGCTTCACTCCAAAAGGCGTCTTGCAGGCGATGATAGCGCCGCGGGCGCAGGGTTCAATCCCCCTTGGTCCGCGGTTCCGCCGGCAAAGCCCAGGTTCACGCGATCTCGCTGCGGAAGTCCTCGAACTTGCCGCTGGGGCCGCGGGGGATTTCCCGGTGGTAGGTGATGGCGATGGCGAAGGGGTGGCCGCTGCGTTCGCGGAACCAGCCGCGCACCCGCTCTTCCTCCGCCGCCGTCAGGCTGCGCTCGGCGACCATCCTGATCTCGATGTCCCGCACCGTCTTCTGCACGATCTGGAACTGCCGGATCACCGGGATCTCGGTGTAGTACATGTCGCCCAGCAGGGCCCAGGCCTTGCGCCCGTCGGGATAGACCAGGACGTTGCGCACCCGCCCGAGAATGCGCCGCAGCACCGGCAGGCCGCGCCCGCAGGGGCAGGGCTCGCCCGGTTCCGCCAGGTCGCCCACCGCATAGCGGAACATCGGCATGGCGAAGTTGTGCAGGGAGGTCACCACCACCTTGCCGATCTCGCCAGGTCTGCAGGGCCGGCCATCGTCGTCCAGCACCTCCAGCAGGACCGATTCCGACTGCACATGATAGGAGCCCTCCTCGGCACACTGGAAGGCGAGGTAGCCGTTCTCCTGGGTGCTGTAGAGATCGGCGATGGGCAGGTCCCAGACCTCCCGGCAGAGGTCGCGGATTTCCGGGCTCAGCAGTTCGGAGAGGGTGCGCACCTCGCGGATGCTGGGATAGCGCAAGCCCTTGCGCTTGCAGTACAGCAGCAGCTCGCGCAGCGCCGAGGGATAGGTGAGCAGGTAGTCCGGCTGCTGGCGGCCCAGCCATTCCGCCTGGTCTTCGATCTTGGTGCCGATGTGCAGGACGGCGCTGGGCCCGGAGGTGAAGACGTCCTTGGTGGAGCGGCCCCAGTTCTTGGCTTTGGCGCCGTCTGGGTATTCGGCCGTCCCGCTGGGAAAGGAGCGGATGGCCGCCAGCTTGCCGCTGAAGTCGCGGCGGTGCCAGAGATGCTCCCGCAGGGTCATGGCATCCCAGAGGAACTGCACCAGACGGGTGCCCTTGGCCTTGATCGGCCGGCCCGTCGATCCGCTGGTGGAGATCTCGTAGGTCTGCCCGTGGCGCTGCGGGATCTCGCTGCTGAACAGGCTCTCGCCGGCGTCCTGCACCTCGGCGCGGCTCAGCACCGGAACCGCGGCCCAGATCTCCTCGGTCAGCGGATGCCCGGGCACGAAGCCGGCCTGCGCCAGGCGGTCGCGGTAGTAGGGCACCGTGCGGTAGGCATGGGTCATCAGGGCGCCGGCCTGGTTGAGCTGCTGGCGGCGCATCGCCTCGGGGGGCCACCACTGGCTCTGGTCGAGCTGCTGCAGCATGGCGCTCATCAGCGCCGCCTCCGGGCCCGGCAGCGCCGGCCAGGCAACGGACTGATGGGCGCTGGGCAGGGGCCGGTAGAGGGGCGGCGGGGCAACCATGAACCCCGGATAACAGAGGTGCGGTCGCCAGGTAAAGCCCGGGGGCGCCGTACTCCCGGTTCCTACGCCTTTCGGGCTGCGCCACTGCCCCCTCATTGACCCCCTCTGATTGACCACCGGGGAGAGCGGGTGCTACCCATGGCCGCCGCAGCAAGATCGGCGACGAGCCGCGCGGACCCGGCCCCGCGGCGCGCCTAAGGAAAGGCAGCCATGAACAGCGAGTCCCCCAGAGCCGAGCCGGCCGCCCGGCCGGCGCCCGAGAGCGCCGCGGCCGGCCTGTCGGGGCTGCCCGCCGCCCAGCCGGAGCAGGCGGTCTCGGTGACGGGGCTGACCAAGACCTACAAGGCCGCCGGCAAGGCGCCGGCCAAGCTGGCCCTCAGCGACGTCGACCTGGACATCCCCCGCGGCTCCCTCTTCGGCCTGCTGGGCCCCAACGGCGCCGGCAAGTCGACCCTGATCAACATCCTGGCGGGGCTGGTGAACAAGAGCTCCGGCAGCGCCGCGGTCTGGGGCTACGACATCGACCGCGACACCCGCCAGGCGCGCGCCGCCATCGGCGTGGTGCCGCAGGAACTGAACATCGACCCGTTCTTCACGCCGCTGGAGCTGCTGGAGCTGCAGGCCGGGCTCTACGGTGTGCCGCCCGCCGAGCGGCGCAGCCGCGAAATCCTGGCGGCCATGGGCCTGGCCGACAAGGAAAAGGCCTATGCCCGCACGCTTTCCGGCGGCATGCGCCGGCGCCTCATGGTGGCCAAGGCCATGGTGCACCAGCCGCCGGTGCTGGTGCTCGACGAGCCCACGGCCGGCGTCGACATCGAGCTGCGCCAGCAGCTCTGGGCCAATGTGCGCGAGCTGAACCGCGCCGGCACCACGGTGCTGCTGACCACCCACTACCTGGAAGAGGCCGAGGAGCTCTGCGACCGCATCGCCATCATCAACCACGGCAAGGTGATCGCCTGCGACCGCACCGAGAGCCTTCTGGCCCGCCTCGACAACAAGGCCCTCACCCTGATCTTCGACCGCGACCTGCCCGGCATCCCGGAAACGCTGACGGCCTTCAACCCGGAACAGACCGGCCCGCGGCGCCTGTTGTTCCACTACCACGCCAGCGACAGCCCGGTGCCCCAGATCCTCGATGCGGTCTGCGGCGCCGGCCTCTCGGTGATCGACATGTCCACCGAGGAGACCGACCTGGAGGACATCTTCCTGCAGCTCACCCGCGGCGCCCACGACCGGGAGGACAGCGACAGCCAGGGCGGCCATGAGGCGAGCGCGTAGTCCCGTCCGCCTTCTGGTCCTCAGCCTGCTGCTTCTGGCCGGCGCCTGCGCGCCGCGGCTGGCGCCGCCGGGCCCAGGCTTCGACAGTCCGGCGCGCCAGGGCCTGGAAGTCGCCGGGCCGCAGTTCACCGCCGAACATTTCATCACCGCCGACGCCACGGCGCTGCCGCTGAAGTCCTGGCAGCCGCCGGCGGGCGAGGCGCCCCACGGTGTGGTGCTGGCCCTCCACGGCTTCAACGATTACTCCAACGCCTTTTCCGCCTCCGGCCCCGCCCTCGCCGAGCAGGGCCTGCTGGTCTACGCCTACGACCAGCGCGGCTTCGGCGCAGCGCCCCATAGCGGGCTCTGGGCCGGTGTGGACCGCCTGACCGGCGACCTCGGCGACGCGGCGGCGCTCCTCAGGGCGCGCCATCCGGAGCTGCCGCTGTTCCTGCTGGGCGAATCCATGGGCGGTGCGGTGGTTCTGGCGGCGCTCGCCGGGCCGAACCCGCCGCAGCCCGCGGGGGTGATCCTGTCATCGCCTGCGGTCTGGGCCCGCACCACCATGCCGCTGGGCCAGCGCGTCGCCCTCTGGCTCGGCGCCCGGCTGATCCCCTGGGCCCGCTTCAGCGGCCGCGGCCTGGGCATCCAGGCCTCCGACAACATCGAGATGCTGCGCGGCCTCGGCCGCGACCCCCTGTTCATCAAGGAAACCCGGGTCGATGCGGTCTTCGGCCTGGTGAACCTGATGGATGCGGCCTACGAGGCGGCCCCGCGGATCGAGACCGACGCGTTGCTGCTCTACGGCGAGAAGGACGAGGTCGTGCCCGCCGATCCGACCTATGCCTTCTGGGGCCGCCTGCCGCCCGAGGCCGCCGCCCGCCAGCGCCGCGCCCTCTATACCGAGGGCTGGCACATGCTGCTGCGCGACCTCCAGGCCCAGGTGGTGATCGACGACATCGCCGCCTGGACCCGCGACCGCGCCGCCCCCCTGCCCTCCCAGGCCGAAGCCTACGCCGCCGAGGTGCTGGCGGGACTGGCGGCGGAAGGCGAGAAGGAAACCGCCGCCACAAAGCCCGAAGACTGCGCCGAGGTGGCCTGCTGAACCGCGCCTTGCGGGCGAAAAGGCCCCGTGCAAAGGGCTTTGCGCCGAGTCACGCAATGCAGTATGGTCGCCGCGCTCTTAAGAGCCCTTCCTCAAGCGGGACCCGTAGCTCAGCTGGATAGAGCGCTGCCCTCCGAAGGCAGAGGTCACAGGTTCGAATCCTGTCGGGTCCGCCACCCTACGCTCTTCGAGCTTCGGGCGGCTTACGCCAGGACACCGCGCGAAGTCGCTAGAGCTGGGCGTGTCCTCCGAAGCCGCGGCGAAGGGAGACTATCGTCGCTATGTGGTACACCTAGTTGCAACAGTCGATCAGCGGCGACATTTGTGTTGGGCTGACGGTCGATCTTCGGCGAAGAGTGACGTTCCATAAGAGGGGCTAAGTGAGGCTGACAATGACGCACTTGCCGTTGGACCTGAGACCAATCTTTTGTTTTTAGATCGAGGGGAATACGCACCAACTCGAGAAGTGCTTCAAGACGGGTTCGAG
The DNA here is from genome assembly GCF_028289705.1 of Pelagibius sp. Lineage (GTDB taxonomy): Bacteria > Pseudomonadota > Alphaproteobacteria > Kiloniellales > Kiloniellaceae > Pelagibius. The sequence goes on along the minus strand of NZ_JANQOI010000180.1, from coordinate 30,702 downwards.
AGAAGTACTCACCAACAAGCTTCTTGATGATGCTCACAGCGCTCGGTTCGAATCTCGCCGTCTCCACCATACTCCAAGGCGCAATACTGTCTCTCGCGACACTCCATGACGGCAGTTTCCTTGCCGAATGAGGGAGTTTCCGAAGCCGCTGGATTTAATCCGCTATCCGGTCGCGATAAGTCATCCAACCAAACCGCCCAGACCACCGCCGCCAACTCATAAAGATCATAAGCTATCCTCAAGCTCGCGATGGGGCTGCGCAGGATGCCGACTTAACGTTCCGAGCACGGCGTCCTCCGGATTCAAACTGTTCAGCCCGGCTATGACGTTTTTGTTGGTCTACCGGCCTTCACGGTTAAGTGCTTAAGGAAATGGCCTCCTTGGCACAAAAACGTTACCACCCAATACCCATTTCTACGAAGATTACCGCATCGATGCTATAGGAATGTGGATACGGGATTGACAGGTGCTGAAAAATATGGCTTCTAGAACTGGTTGCGACACACAACATACTAAAATTAGTATTAACATAGCATTATAGTGGGCTCCCTTTAGGGAGCCTTTTTTCGTTCGGAGAACTGAAATGCCGAAACGTGAGGGCGACAGGTTCAGAATTGATATCATTTGGTTGTTGGCTTCCGTTGCCTCAATTGGAGCTATTACCTCAATAATCCTCTCCTACACGGGGAAATTCACTGGCGTTTCAGGGCTCTTCAGTGACCTATTGATCTTCATTGCCACTGTTCTAGTGTCCTATTTGATTACTAATAACAACGAGCGCGCACGGTTCGAGAAGGAAATGCAGAGACTCGCAAATTTTTCGGGACGTCGAGTGGATTTGACAACGGCGAATATCGAAGCGCTTAGCAACGAACTTCCAGAAATTGAAGATCTTCGCGAAATGCACAGGCTTGTTGCGTTCACATTGAAGAATTTAGCAGCCGACTCTGGCACCTCGCTGAAAGAAATCGAAGAAATGGGTTACGTGAAGAGTGATGAGCCGACCGAGATGGCTCGCCCACAGATAAATGTGCCCAGACGCAATGAAGCCCTCTTAGAACAAGCAAACAAGTCATCTGGCATCGATACAGAAGTATCATTCAATTGCATGAGTTGTGGAATCGTGAATTCCACAAACCTAAGAGAAGCACCAGGAACAACTAAAGCTGTAGAATGCAAAAACTGTGGTACGGATCTCAACGTTCATCGCCTAGGGGACGGAAGTACAAAGGTTGTTAACCGATGGTCCAATAGATCATCTGGGGTCGGCAGATCAATGAATGTTGGATCAAGGATCGGGGCTCGAGAGCTCCTTTCACATAAGGTAACGCCACGGTCAATCGAAGCAAACTGCCCAAGATGCGGTCATGTTGTAGACTTTCGAGGAAAGTACGGTCGAGTCGTTGACGACCGGTTTTGTGAGGGGTGCCGAGCAAACGTCCTGCATAATCAAGAAACAGGAGAAATTTTTCTAGGCCCAAGATATGAGGAGAAGCTATTAAACCGCATGCCAGATGGGCGATTTCATTGCGATTGTGGAAGGGAGTTCCTTCCAGCATTTAAGGAAACCGACGTAGGAAGTGTCTATTTTGTCTGCTTCTCCTGCCATACAATTTATGATGGCGAAGATGCCGCAAAGACGGTAGTTCGACGACCATGCCCCACCGAGAATTGTGAGACCAGTCTTACGTTCAAGATTGATCAGGAAAGGGGAGAAGGAAAGCAAATCTGCTACGATTGCAAAAAGCGCGTTCAGTATGATCGAGAAGAGGATTGTGTCTCAGTAATCGAAGAGCTCACAATTCCGATTGTGCAAAGAACAGAATGGCTTGATAGCGGTTCGTTGTGTCCTAAATGTGGCAACCCTGCTGGCCAAACTACATTAACCAACGGATTGGGCGAGAGATTTCACATGCATTGGGATTGCAAATACCCATTTCAAATTATTGACTAGATGCGTGCATTCTTAGGTTTTAACCGCCTCATGGGTAGTAGTGCATTCGATGCAGGACTATGATCCTAAATTGTTTTTGGACGAGGCGGAGACTGCGGACGGCCTATTTCTCTCCGATGTTGGTGAGGACGATCCGTTGGCACGGGCATCTCGCCGAGAACTGTCAACGGCATTCATGTCTGCTATTCCGTTGTGGCTGAAATGATAGTCACTTCTTTTTCTAATAAGCAATCGGCGGTCGAAGCATAGGTTGACTTGGCCGCTTTGGGAGATCTCGTTCGCATTTTCATCTCGTATGGCCCGCCATCCTACGCGTTGGCTTCGGGCAGCAAGTTACTGTTGTGGTCTGGAGCATGAAGGCGTTCATGCAAAGGAGGGCTGGTTCGAACATCCCCCATCGGCGGCGCTGGACCTTAACCTCCCTTTAAGCATCTTCTCCCTGATCTCGGCATTGGAGCGCCTCTCCGCCCGCCCAAAACCGCGGCAACTAATTGCCCGGGAGTATGGGAAAACTCACAGACCGGATCTTGGGGCCGTGGTTTCCTGCCCCCGGTCGTTCGCGGCCGAGGGGTTCAACGGGTCACCAAGGGGTTTTGAGGGAAGATGGGTTCTTCGGATGCTGCAGTCCTGACGTTCCGGCCGGCGGCCGAGCACACGCGCCGCCCGGATATCTTCGATCGCATGACGGCCGAACATGACCGGCTGCGCTTCCTGGCGGCCGCGCTGCGCCTGACCCAGGACGGCGCGCCGATGCAGTCCATGCGCCCGCTGCTGATCGACCGGCTGAGCGACGCCCTGGAGGCGCACAGCAGCGCCGCGGAGCAGTGCTTTTACGCCGAGCTTCTGGCGCGTACCGGCAACGAGCAGCCCGCCCGCCGCGCCGTGGAGGCCCACGGCGAAGCGGCCCTGCTGGTCGACGAACTGGCTGACATGGAGACGACCGACGCGGCCTGGCAGACGGCCGTCGAGCGGCTGACCGGGCTTTTCAAGGCGCAGTTCACCCAGGAAGCAGAAGAGGTCATCCCGCTGGCAAAGACCCTGCTGGACAGGGAGCGGGCCCTCCGCCTCGGCGAGCGCTACGATGACGCCCGGCGCGGCTGGATTGAGGCCTTCGGGCGCCAGCCCGTCCCAGCCCCGACTATCCCCGCCGCGTCTCTGCCCGCCTCGTCCGGACCGAATACGGAAACCCGCACAGACCGCCAAGCCCTCGCGTAAACAAAGCGCCGGCGCCTAGAGCGGATCATGTTTAGACAGAAACACTTTGGTGTTTGCGTCTAAACATGTGAATCCGCTCTACACTCAAGAATGAGAGCGGATCCGGGTCTGAGGGGATCGCGCCCAAAACGTCCAAGCGGTGCGATCCATCAACCTGATGACTCTGCCCCAGCGGTCTCTCAAGGCATAGTCTCGCCAATCAGAATGACGGCGCTTGTGCCGGCGCCCGTGCAGCCCCCTTCGTGACGCGGTACATCAGATAGCCCCCCGGCAACGCCCCCAGATACATCAGTATGCCGTACATGGCGGCGGGCAGGGCAATGACCGGCAGCGCCTCCGGCCCCGCGTGCAGGATGCCGGCCAGGGTGATGGCCACGGTGCTGTTCTGAATGCCCGTTTCCATCCCGATGGCCGCGCGGTCGGCGACCGGCAGGCCAAGAGCGCGGGCGACGCTCCAGCCAAGGGCAAGCAGACAGAGCACCATCAAGGCCGTCATCGGGGCCAAGGTGGCCCAGTTGGCGACCAGAACGTCCCAGGATGCGGCCACCGCAGCGATGACGATGATCACAAAGAGAACCGCCGCCATGAAGGAAAGTGCCGGCTCGATCCGGGTGGCAAAACGGTTCGCAGCCGCCCGTATGGCCATGCCAATCGCCACCGGCACCGCCGTGATGGCAAACATCTTCAGGGCAAGACTGGTGACATTGACGGTGACGTCGCCCGCATCCAGGAACAGCCCCGCCCAGAAGGCGGCCAACAAAGGCACGGTGATGACCGAGAGAAGGCTGATCAGCCCGGTCAGAGAAATGGACAGCGCCAGCGTGCCGCCCACCAGCTTGGTCAGGATGTTCGACGTCACGCCGCCGGGGCTGGCCGCCAACAGCATGAACCCGAAGGCGAGTTCACCGCTGACCCCGAAAGCAACCACAAAGCCATAAACTATGATCGGCAGCAGGATGACCTGCGCAAAGAGCCCCGCAAACACGGCGCGGGGCTGTTGGATAACACGGACAAAGTCCGCAACCCTGAGGCCGAGCCCCAAGGACAGCATGATGATGCCGAGGGACAGCGGCAGAAAAACTGAAACAAGTACGTCCACGGATGAATTCCCTGACAGTGACTTATCGGCATTGCCCATATCGGTGGAGGGGGCCGCTTTGTCAAACAGGAGGCTGCCTGCAGTCGCGTCTCCGCGACAGCAAAGGTCATAAGGTCAAATCCTGACGGGTCCGCCAGATCGATTCAGACCATCACAGCGTCGGGGCTAGCGGGCCGGGGCTATGGGCCGTTTGCCGTCGAAGAGTTCGGCATTTTCTCGGAACAGATCGACCAGTCTTTCGGTGACGGCGCGGATGCGCGGGACGCGGCGCAGGTCCTGGTGGACGACCAGCCAGGTGCTGCCGCGCAGTTCCGGGATCGGCGCGCTGACCCGCTGCAGGGCGGGATCGCCGTCGGCGGCATAGCAGGAGAGCAGGCCGAGGCCGGCGCCGCCCTTGACGGCGTCCAGCTTTTCCGCGGGGGTGCTGCAGGCCACCCGGCGCCGCGCGCCCTTGGCCCTGGCCGCCAGCCAGCGCGCCGTCGCGAGGTGCTGGCGCGCCTCGTCGTAGTCGACCCAGTCCCAGCGCGCCCAATCCGCCGGCTCCCGGCTCTCTGAGCCCAGCTCCACTTGGTGCCGGGCGACATAGTCCCGGCTGGCGTAAGCGGCCACGGCGGGATGGGCGACCACCCGGGTGATCAGGTCGCCGCGCTCCGGCAGCCGGTTGCGGATGGCGATGTCGGCCTCCCGCCGGGAGAGGTTGGTGAACTGGGAGGAGGCGGCGATCTCCAGCGAGAGCGCGGGCAGGCCGTCCAGCAGGGTGCCGACCCGGCTGCATAGAAAGCGGCAGGCCGAGGCACCGGCGCTGATCCGCACCGTGCCGGCCAGCTCATCGCTCTCGGCGCGGCGCCGCGCCACCGCCTCCGCCGCCGTGGCCATGGATTCCGCCAGGGGCACCAGCGCCTCCCCGGCGGCGGTGGGCGTATAGCCGCTGCGCAGCCGCTCGAACAGCCGCTTGTCCAGCGCGCGCTCCAGCGCCTGGACCCGCCGGCCAACGGTGGGCTGGCTGAGCCCAAGCCGGCGCGCCGCGGCAGAGAGGCTGCCGGTCTGCACCAGGGTGAGGAACACCCGGAGGTCATCCCAGTTCAAGGCTCCATTATTCATCCATGAATAATATCTTACGCATATGACAGCTATCCATAGGAAACTGAATAACAGATGCTCGCGATCCTGTTCGACAGGCCATGGAGGAAACGATGGGGGAGAGCCTTGGATTGCAGCGTGGAGGATCGGCCCTGCGGCGGCTGTGGTTACGGATCCTGGGCTTGCGGGTCCTGGGCCTGCGGGTCCTGGGCCTGCAGGTCCTGGCCCGGCTGGGAGCCAGACTGGGGGCGCGCCTCAGGCGCCGCCGCCGACCGGCACGCCCGGAGGCCATGAGCGAGCACATGCTGCGGAACCTCGGACTGAGCGAGATGGTGCGCGGCGCCCCACAGACCGGTGAAGCCGACTTCGGCCGCTACGGTCTGTGAGCGGACTGGCGCCGCTAGAACACATCGGCCCCTATGGCCTGTTCTAGTCGTCGATGGACTGCACGCGCTCCAGGCCGTGGCGCATGGTGTTCATCACGAAGTCGGCCCGTCGCCTCGGGCCACCGACGTCCGGGCGCGGAAAGCGTTCGCTCCAGGCGTCCAGCTTCACGCTGGTGAAGCAGAGCGCGCCGCCCACCTTTTTCTGGTAGTCGGTGATCATCTGCTCCATACGCCGGAACTTATCGGAGGACATGTCCGTCCACATGTCCTCGGTGCGGTCGCGGAACATGGCCAGGATGTCGCCCACCTCCTCGACCACGTTTTCGACATTCTCCTGGACCTCCCGGCAGGCGGCCATGACGCCGCGGTCCTGGGCCAGGTTGCGGTCCTTCTTCAGTTCGGCCAGCGCCTCCAGAAAGGCCTCCAGCTTCGGCCGCGAGGCATCAAGGCAGGACTGGTAGTAGGCCAGGGAGAGATAGACGTCGCCGTAGTCCTGCAGGAACTTCGGAATGGCGGGGATCTCGATATCCACCTGTTGTGCCAGCTTGGCCAGGTTGTTCTGGGTGGTTTCCACATCCGGCGCGGCGAAGAGCTGCATCAGATCGCCCGGCGACTGCTCGTCGCCGGCGCTGCCGAAGACGGCCCGTACCAGCGGGCGGGTGAAGGCCGCCATGTGGGGGGTGACCTCACGCGCCTTGGCCTCGGAAAGGCGCAGGTCGTCGACGTTCTCAACGTCGACGCCCAGGCGCCGCAGCTCGCCCCGCAGGCTGTAGACGTCATAGCTGGAACTCTGGCTGAGGTTCACCAGCAGCGACAGGTCCCCAAGGTTATCGGCACCGAACTGAAACACCCGGGGCAGATCCTGCGGCGCGACCTGGCCGCTGCCGGTCTGGACATCGGCGAAGAGCTCCACGACCCCGTCGAAGTGGGCGTTCTTGATCAGCCGCGCCCGGTGCAGTCCCGGGGTCGCCAAAGGAAGGCTGGAGAGCGGCAGGATGTGCAGTGAATCTTTCGCCGCCACCCCCGTGCAAGCGGGGTCCGCGGAGGCTGCAGCGAATGATGAGGCGTTGCTAACCGACAAGACGCAGCGTTCCTTTCCCGACAGTCCCGATCGCCGCCTCGTGGCAGCCTCCGCGCGCCGCGCCAGAGGCCCCGCCCCCGCGCAGGCAGCCCACGGTGGGACTCAACAACCGGTCGCAGACATCCGACCAACTGGTCAAAACAATTAGCTCTTTTTGATTGGTTCTCTGAGAGTCGATTTAGCCAGACAGGAGTGAACTATTCCTAAACCCCAGGATGTTAGCGGCAGAGCCCCTGTTGCCGCGGTGCCCGGGGCCAAGGCAGCGGGCGGCGGTTCCGAAATGACAGCCCGACGCTTTGATATCGAGAGTTTCTCGCGTAGGCTGCGGCTCAATCCAGGGTTCATGTCAAGTCTTCGGGGACGGCCTCCATGCACATCCTGCTCGGCATCCTGGGCGTCGTCGGCGTCGCCCTGTTCTGGTACTGGCGCATGCGCAATGCCGCCACAGCGGCCCGCGAGGTCGTCGAGATCGCCGACGACATGCGCGCCGCGGTGCGCCGTTTCGGCTACCGCCGCAAGGCCAACCAGAACCCGCTCGACGGCATCGAAGACCCGCGCCTCGCCGCGGCGGGCATCCTCGCCGCCTTCGCCAATATGGACGGCGCACTCAGCCGCGAGGAGATCGACGCCATCGACGAGGCCTGCGGCAAGGCCTTCGCATGCAGCGCCGAGGATGCCCGGCAGATAGGCGCCTACGGGCGCTGGCTGGTGCAGCAGTCCGCCGGCAACATGGACGAGGTCATCCGCCGCCTAGCGCGCAACCTGATCGGCCAGTTGACCGCCGAGGAGCGGGGCCAGTTGCTGGCAACGATCCGGGAGATCGCGGAGATCGAGGACGGCGCGCTCTCCGATGCCCAGGAAGACAGCTTCCGGCGGCTGGAACACCAGCTCGTTTAGAGACCTTTACGGTGAGGGCGCGCGGGCCGGTGCCGTCAAAACAGGAAAGACTCTAGACCGCTCCGTTGCGCGACTCTGACAGGATCCAGTCGCGGAAGGCCTCGGCCTGGGGCGTCATCGGCTGATCGCTGGGCACCAGCAGATAGAACGCCCGTTCGGAGCGCAGGCGCGCCTCGATGGGGCGGACCAGACGGCCCCGTGCGAGGAAGTCCTCCGCCAGGCGGCCGCCGCCGAGGGCGATGCCCTGGCCGTCGAGCACCGCCTGGGTGAGCACCAGGTAGTTGTCGAACTCCAGGCTGGGCCCGCGGGCCGGCGCGCGGATCCCGAGCGCCGCCAGCCAGGCCTCCCAGGTGACCCAGTTGCTGTCGTACTCGATGAGATGCAGCAGCGTCTCGTCGAGAAGGTCGGTGAGCGCGGCAAGCGGCCGCCGGCCGGCCATGTAGCCGGGCGCGCAGACCGGGAAGACCTCGTTGTCCATCAGGCGGGTCGCCTCGGCGCCATCCCAGGCCCCGCTGCCGTAACGCACCGCCAGATCGATGCCCGAAGCCGCGAGGTCGCGCACCGGCGCCGAGGCCACCAGACGCAACTGCACCTGCGGGTGGGTGGCGCGGAACTTGGCGATGCGCGACATCAGCCAGTAGTTGGCGAAGGTCACGGAGGTGGAGACGGTCAGCTCCCCCGGCCGGCGCACCCGCCGCAGGTCGGCCGCCGTGGTGGCGATATGACCGAGCCCCATGGTCACCGCCTCGCGCAGGCGCCGCCCGGCCGCGGTCAGCTCCAGCCCCCGTGGCCGCCGCTCGAAGAGCGTGCAGCCCAGGTTGTCCTCCAACAGTTGCACCTGCCGGCTGACCGCCGCCTGAGTCACCGAAAGCTCCGCCGCCGCGCGGGTGAAGTTGAGATGCCGCGCGGCCGCTTCGAAGGTGACGAGGCTGTTGGCCGGGGGCAGCCGTCCGCGCAGTGCCGTCATGATCTGAAGTTATCGCGTCATGATCTTTGGTGCAATTTACAAAGCAATCGGCTTGTTGTTTCATGAGCTGAGGTTGTTTCAGAAGACCTTGAAACAGACTGCTTAGGCGCTGCGGCCGCCCGCCGCAGGCGCCCCGGTGGGCAGACGCCGGGCCACGACACCCAGGGAGTTTCAGACATGAAGATCGCGATCTACGGAGCCGGTGCCATCGGCGGATACCTCGGCGTACAGCTGGCCCAGGTCCCCGGGGTTGAGGTGTCGCTGATCGCCCGCGGCGCCCATCTGGCGGCGATGCGCGAGAACGGGCTGAAGCTGCTGATCGGCGAGCAGACGCGGGTGGCCCAGATCACCGCCACCGACGACCCGCAGGCCCTGGGGCCGCAGGACTATGTGATCGTCGCCTTGAAGGCTCATCAGGCCTGGGAGGTGGCGGAGCGCATGAAACCTCTGCTGGACGCCAAGACCGCGGTGGTGACCTGCCAGAACGGCGTGCCCTGGTGGTACTTCCACGCCCTGGAGGGCCGCTTCGCCGAGCAGCGCCTGGCCAGCGTCGACCCTGAAGACCGGCAATGGCGGGCCATCGGCCCGCAGCGCGCCATCGGCTGTGTCGTCTATCCCGCCACCGAGATCGTGGCGCCGGGCATCATCAAGCACACCTACGGTGACAAGTTCGCCCTGGGCGAGCCGGACGGCAGCCTCTCGCCGCGCAGCCGGGCGCTCAGCGAGGCACTGTCCGCCGGCGGCCTGAAGGCGCCCTTGTTAGACAACATCCGCGACGAGATCTGGCTGAAGCTCTGGGGCAACCTCTGTTTCAATCCCATCAGCGCGCTGACCCGCGCGACCCTGGAGACGGTGGCCACCGATCCCGGCACCCGCGCCCTTTCACGGGCCATGATGACCGAGGCCGAGGGCATTGCCCGCACCCTGGGGGCCGATTTCCGCGTGGATATCGAACGCCGGATCAACGGCGCCGCAAGAGTCGGCGCACACCGGACCTCCATGCTGCAGGATCTCGAGCGGGGCCGGCCCCTGGAGGTCGGCGCCCTGCTGACCGCTGTCCAGGAGATGGGCCGCCTGGTGGGCGCCGAGACTCCCTACATCGATGCCGTGCTCGCCCTGGTGCAACAGCTTGGCCGGACCCAAGGCCTCTATCCCGTGTTCCCCGAACACCGCACGGCCGCCGCCGCCTGACCCGCCAGACCGCGGCCGCCTGCCGGCGGCCGGACGCGCGGGCAAGAATCCCCAGGCCCGCCCCAACACTTCAGTCTGGCCCGAAAACGGGCCCGACAACCCAGGCCCGCGGCGGCGAATATAGTCATAGCGCGATGATGGACGATCGCCCTCTCGGCTGACCGATCGGGTCTTGGCCTCTATACCATTTAAACTTGAGTCAGCGGGCCTGTTTTCAGGCCGAATCACGGCATCCCGCAGCCCCGCGCACCATAGCGCGAGCCATTGAAAAACCTACATTTCCCTGTTCGAGTCGACCCTTGACTCGGCCTCACCACTCGCCTAGGAATGAGTCCTTATGATTGTTAATAATTAATTCCTTTACTCTGAATACGCGAATCTTGTAATAGGTGTTTAGTCAGTATCTTTAGACAAAATGTCTAGTCATTATTGGTGGGGACCAATGATTCCAGACGTTAACGTTTACCGTACTGCGAGCCTGCTTATCCGTGAACACGGCTTCGATGCAGCCCAGGCCGCCGAACGGCAGGCCGACCGCTTCCTGGATTCGGACGACTGGGACGAGCACCGGGTGTGGCGCCGCGTCGTTGCCGCGGTCCAGGAGTTGCAGCGCACGGCGCCGCCCATGAGCCTGCAACACCACTGACCGCGTAAACCTGACCCTTCAAGGCGATTGATCCCGGCCGCCGCGGCAGGGCCCGCGCCCCGCCGGAGGCGGTGATCACTACGTTCGGTGTGCGGGACGCTACCACGAGCCTGCCTTCAGCCCAGATCGTTGTAGCTGATGTCTTTGACCATCTCGAGGCCGGGACGCATGTTGGTCATGAGGAAGTCCGCCCGGCTCCAGGGACCCCCGCTTTCCTTTTGCGGAAACTGCTGGTTCCAGGCGTTCATCTTCACCGTGATGATGCACAGCGCGGAGCCAATGGCGGTCTGGTAGCCGATGATCATGGATTCCATGCGCCGGAAGGTTTCCTCCGACATCTTCTCCCACATGTCGACGGTGCGGATTCGGAACATCTCCAGGATGCTGGCGACGTCCTGGACAATGCCGAGGATCTTGGTCTGCAGTGTCTTGCAAGTGGCCATCAGGTTCGCCGATTGCTTCAGACTGGCGGAGCGCTGCATCTCCTCGATGGCGTCGAGGAAGCTGAAGATCTGCGGCTTGTTCTGGTCCAGGCAATACTGGTAGTAGGCGAGCGAGAGATAGACGTCGCCATAATCTTCAATGAACTTGGGAATGGCGGTCACGTCGATGCGCATGCGCTTCGACAGCCGGTCGAGGTTTTCCCGCGCCTTGTTCTTGTCCGGCGATATGAAGAGACTGATCAGGTCTTTCAGATCCTCCGGCTCCTCGGTGGCCGACCCGTAAACGGCATGGAGCAGCGGCTGGGTGAAGCTGCGCATGTGCGGCACCAGTTGGGTGCGCAGTTCCGGTGTGAGCTGCAACGTCTCCACGTCTTCCACCTCCAGCCCCAGGCGCCGCAGCGCGACGCGCACCGTATAGACATCGTAGCTGTTCAACAGGCTGAGGTGCTTGATCAGGTCGAGGTCATCCTGGTTGTGGGAGTCGAATTGGAAGACTTCGGTCAGGCGGTCCGGCGAGATCTGTCCGCTGCCCGATTTCTCGTCATTGAACAGCTCGACGACGCCTTCGAAGCGGGCGTTCTTGATCAGCCGCGCCTCGCGCAGCCCTTTGGTGACCAGGGGCAGACCCTTCAGCGGCAGTCTGTGGAGGGTGTCCTTGTCCGGCGGTTCGATCCCCAGCGGGACGTCGGTGCGCACCGGCGGTTTCGAATAGGACCGCAGGTGCGATTGAGCAACTGAGCCGCTCCGACCGGACATCGCAGAGTCGACCATGAAAACCTGCTCTCCTTTGATCTCTTTTTACGTGTTGATAAGAGACAAAACCGAACCTGACCGAGAAGATTTCCCGCTTATGCAGTCATGTTATATTTTCTTCTATTATTCCGCGCAATGGATAATAAACAATAAATCAGTATCTATAAATATCTCAACTACGCGCATAGCGTAGACCAGTTCTCGCTCGAAGGTCGATTGCCGGAGGGAGACGGGGGTGCTGCCGCACCATCCGAATCGTCTCCACCCCGCTCCGCACGGTGTGAATCCTCGCTGCCGCTGGCGCGCCACCACGCCCGAACCGCAGCAGCATTCCTCCAGGGACGTCAGCTTCAAGACGAGCGGTGGGAGTCTCCTATTAACCACTGGTCTTGCCGGAGCCAGCCTCTTAAGGTTGTGGTGAACATCTTCCCGGCGCAGCGATGCGCTTTTCGCGCGCATCGCGAGTGCCGACAGGCTTCCTAGACGCCGCGGCAGAACGGCGTGCGGAGGGCTTGGCGTGAAGGATGCAGACACTCAAGCCAGGGAGGACAAAGAGGACATGAGGGCGATGCAACCCGGTCTGCGCGCGGCTTTTGCGGGCGCCGCGCTGGCGCTTGGCGCGGCCGTCTACCAACCGCCGGCCAAGGCGGCCGAGATCTCCATTGCCTGCGGTGCGCTGGGCGTCGAGTTTCAGCTTTGCAAGGAGGGCGCCGAGGCCTGGGCCGCCGAAAGCGGACATACGGTCAGGCTGGTCAATACGCCGAACTCCACCACCGAGCGTCTGGCGCTCTACCAGCAGCTCCTGGCCGCCGGCGCCGAGGACATCGACGTGTTTCAGATCGACGTGATCTGGCCCGGCATGCTGGCCAACCACTTCATCGACCTGAGGCCCTACAGCAACGGCGCCGAGGCGGAGCACTTTTCGGCAATCGTCGAAAACAACACCGTCGACGACAAGCTGATCGCCATGCCCTGGTTCACCGATGCCGGCATCCTCTACTACCGCAAGGACCTGCTGGAAGCGCACGGCAAGACGGTGCCCGAGACCTGGCAGGAGCTGACCGAAACCGCCGCCGCCGTGCAGGCCGCCGAACGGGCCAAGGGCAACGACAAGCTCTGGGGCTTCGTCTGGCAGGGCAAGGCCTACGAGGGCCTGACCTGCGACGCGCTGGAGTGGATCGATTCCTTCGGCGGCGGCGCCATCGTCGACGCCAAGGGCAAGATCACCATCAACAATGACAAGGCCGCCGCGGCCCTGGACATGGCGGCGGGCTGGGTCGGCACCATCTCGCCGCCCGGCGTGCTGAACTACGCCGAGGAAGAGGCGCGCGGCGTGTTCCAGTCCGGCAATGCCGTGTTCATGCGCAACTGGCCCTACGCCTGGGCCCCGGCCAACAGCGCGGATTCGCCGGTGCGCGACAAGGTCGGGGTGGCGGCCCTGCCCAAAGGCGGACCCGACGGCAAGAACAGCGGCACCCTGGGCGGCTGGCAATTGGCGGTCTCCAAGTACTCCGCCAACCCCGAGGCGGCGGCCAGCCTGGCGATGTATCTGACCAGCGCCGCCGAACAGAAGCGCCGCGCCATCACCGGGTCCTACAACCCGACCATCGCCAGCCTCTACCAGGACGAGGAGGTGCTCTACGCCAATCCCTTCTTCGGCAGCCTCTACGACACCTTCACCTCGGCCGTCGCCCGCCCCTCGAAGATTGCCGGGGCCAAGTACAACCGCGTCTCCAACGAGTTCTGGAACGCCACCCATGCGGTGCTGTCCGGCAAGATGGACGGGGCCACGAGCCTGGCGCAGCTCGAGAAGAAGCTGAAGCGGATCAGCCGTAACGAGAGGTGGTAGCAGGCCAGACGCCCAGAGGCCCGGCGCCATGACGCAACAGACGCTCAGCCCGACAGCGCCCGCCAAGGCCAAGGCCGGCGGCGCACTGTCGCTGAGCCGCAGCCGGGTGCGGGCGGCCTGGCTGTTCCTGGCGCCGATGCTGCTGGTGCTGGCACTGGTGGCCGGCTGGCCCCTGGCGCGCACCATCTTTTTCGGCTTCACCGATGCCGACCTCTCGGACCTGGCGAACTATGAGTTCATCGGCTTCGCCAACTACCTGGAATACGACGAGGGCGAGTGGTACGGGCTGCTGACCGATCCGGAGTGGTGGAACGCCGTGCGCAACACCCTGGTGTTCTCCGCGGTTTCGGTCACTTTGGAGACCGTCCTCGGCCTCATCATCGCCCTGGCGCTGAACGCCAGTTTCCCCGGCCGCGGCATACTGCGGGCGGCCATCCTCATTCCCTGGGCGGTGCCCACGGTGGTCTCGGCCAAGATGTGGGGCTGGATGCTGCACGATCAGTTCGGCGTCCTGAACGACATGCTCATGGGCCTCGGCATTCTCTCGCAGCCGGTGGCCTGGACCGCCGACCCGCAGCTCGCCATGTCCGCCGTCATCATGGTCGACGTCTGGAAGACGACGCCCTTCATGGCACTCCTGATCCTGGCCGGTCTGCAGATGCTGCCGTCCGACTGCTACGAGGCGGCGCGGGTCGACGGCGTGCATCCGGTGAAGGTCTTCTTCAAGGTGACCCTGCCGCTGATCCGCCCGGCGATCATGGTGGCGGTGATCTTCCGCCTCTTGGACGCGCTCAGGATCTTCGACCTGATCTACGTCCTCACCTCCAACAGCGCCGACACCATGTCGATGTCGGTCTACGCGCGCCAACAACTGGTCGACTTCCAGTCCGTCGGCTACGGCTCCGCCGCCTCGACACTGCTGTTCATGGTGATCGCTGTGCTGACGGTGGTCTACATCGTCGCCGGGCGTGTCAACCTGGGCGAGGGAGGGCGCTGATGCCGGCCATGGCGATCCGCAAACTTCTGCTCCGCGGCGCCTTCGTGCTGCTGCTGGTCGCCATCATTCTCTTTGCCGTCTTTCCCTTCTATTACGCCATCGTCTCTTCGTTCAAAGTCGGCTCGGAACTGTTCCGCGTCGACTACTTTCCCCTGAACTGGAACTGGGACAACTACGCCTCGGTGTTCCGCGAGCAGCCCTTCGCCCGCAACATCGCCAACTCGGTCCTGGTGGCCGCCGCCGTCGTCGCCCTCTCCCTCTTCCTCGGCATGACCGGCGCCTATGCTCTGGGCCGGGTGAAGTTCCGCGGCCGCGGCCTGTTGTTGCTGACCATCCTCAGCGTTTCCATGTTCCCGCAGGTCGCCGTGCTGTCGGGCATGTTCGAGATGGTCCGCCTCTTCGGCCTCTACAACAACCCGCTGGGCCTGATCCTCGCCAACATGATCCTCACCCTGCCCTTCACCGTCTGGGTGCTGACCACCTTCATGCGCGAAATGCCGGTGGAGCTGGAGGAGGCCGCCCTGGTGGACGGCGCCACGCCCTGGGTGATCGTCACCCAGGTCTTCATGCCATTGATGTGGCCGGCCATGGTGACCACCGGCCTGCTCGCATTCATCGCCGCCTGGAACGAGTTCCTCTTCGCGCTCACCTTCACCCTGACCAACGACCAGCGCACGGTGCCGGTGGCCATTGCCCTGATCACCGGCGCCAGCGAGCACGAACTGCCCTGGGGCAACATCATGGCGGCCTCGGTCATCGTCACCCTGCCGATCATCGCCCTGGTGCTGATCTTCCAGCGCAAGATCGTCTCCGGCCTGACCGCGGGGGCGGTGAAGGGATGACAGTGACCGGCAACGGCACAGGCACGGGCACGGGGGCCGAATGGTGGCGCGGCGCCGTGATCTATCAGATCTATCCGCGCAGCTTCCGCGATGCCAGCGGCGACGGCCTGGGCGATCTCGCCGGCATCACCGAGACGCTCGACTACGTCGCGGGGCTGGGGGTCGAGGCCATCTGGATCTCGCCCTTCTACAAGTCGCCGATGCGCGACTTCGGCTACGACATCGCCGACCACCGCGCCGTCGATCCGCTCTTCGGCACCCTCGACGACTTTCGGCGTCTGCTGGACAAGGCCCATGATCTGAACCTCAAGGTCCTCATCGACCTGGTGCTCAGCCACACCTCCGACGAGCACCCCTGGTTCGCCGAAAGCCGACAGAGCCGCGACAATCCCAAGGCGGACTGGTACGTCTGGGCCGACCCCAAGGCCGACGGGACAGCGCCCAACAACTGGCTGTCGGTCTTCGGCGGTGTGGCCTGGAGCTGGGAGCCGCGGCGACGGCAGTACTATCTGCACAACTTCCTCGCCACCCAGCCGGACCTCAATCTGCACAACACGGCGGTGCAGGACCAGTTGTTGTCCGACGCCGCCTTCTGGCTCGATCTGGGGGTCGACGGCTTTCGCCTGGATGCCGTCAACTTCTGCACCCATGATCCGGCGCTGCGCGACAACCCGCCGCTGCAGCCCGGCGAGCGGCCCACCGACGGGGTTCACCTCGACAATCCCTACGCCTATCAGCGCCATCTCTACGACAAGACCCAACCGGAAACCCTGACAATCCTGAAGCGCCTGCGCAGCCTCACGGACCGCTACGACCGCCGGGCGACCATGGGCGAGGTCAGCGGCGACAATTCCCTGGCCATCGCCGCCGACTACACCAAGGGCGGCGACCGCCTGAACATGGCCTACACCTTCAACCTGCTGACGCCGACGTTCTCCGCGGCGCACCTGCGCGCCGTGGTCGAGGAGATGGAGGGCGGCATCGACGACGGCTGGCCCTGCTGGGCCTTCAGCAATCACGACGTGGTGCGCGCGGTGTCTCGCTGGTCAAATGATGGCGACGGAGACGACGACTTTGCGCGGCTTCTGATGGCTTTGCTGCTCAGCCTGCGCGGCTCCGTCTGTCTCTACCAGGGCGAGGAACTGGGGCTGCCGGAAGCCGAGGTGCCCTTCGAGCGCCTGCAGGACCCCTATGGCAAAGCCTTCTGGCCCGAGTTCAAGGGCCGCGACGGCTGCCGCACACCGATGCCGTGGCGTGCCGCCGAGGACCATGCCGGCTTCTCGCCGGCCGAACCCTGGCTGCCCATCGACCCGCGCCATCTGGAGCGGGCGGTCGACCGGCAGGACCACGTGCCCGGCTCGCTGCTCAACGCTTACCGCGGCTTTCTCGCCTGGCGGCGGCGCCAGCCGGCGCTGCGCTGGGGCAGCCTGCGCTTTGCCGATCTCGACGAACCGCTGCTCGCCTTCGAACGCCGCCATGCCGGCCAGCAGCTGCTCGCCCTCTTCAACTGCAGCCCCGAGCCGCAAAGCGCCAGGCTGACGGCCTGGCCGGGGCTGGCAGCCCTCGACGGGCACGGCTTTGCGGCCAGCCTGGAAAACGCTAGGCTGCAGGTACCCCGCTACGGCGTGTTCTTTGGCGCCATACAACAAGCATCCGGCAACGGAGATTAGGGAGGAAGACCATGGCTGAGGTGGTCCTGACGGGAATCCGCAAGTCCTTCGGCGAGATCGAGACCATTCACGGCGTCGATCTGACGATCGCCGACCGGGAGTTCGTCGTCTTCGTCGGTCCCTCGGGCTGCGGCAAGTCGACCCTGCTGCGCCTCATCGCGGGCCTGGAGGAAATCACCGCCGGCGAGATGACCATCGACGGCGCGCTGGTCAACGAACTGCCCCCGGCCCAGCGGGGCATCGCCATGGTGTTCCAGTCCTATGCGCTCTATCCGCACATGACGGTCTACGACAACATGGCCTTCGGCCTGAAGCTGGCAAAGGCCAGCAAGGACACCATCGAATCCCGCGTGCGCCGCGCCGCCGGCATCCTGCAGATCGACCACCTGCTGGAGCGCAAGCCCAAGGAGCTGTCCGGCGGCCAGCGCCAGCGCGTCGCCATCGGCCGGGCCATCGTGCGCGAGCCCAAGGTCTTCCTGTTCGACGAACCGCTGTCGAACCTGGATGCGGCGCTGCGCGTCCAAACCCGGATCGAACTGGCCAAGCTGCACGAGGAGATGGCGGCCACAATGGTCTATGTGACCCACGATCAGGTGGAGGCCATGACCCTGGCCGATAAGATCGTGGTGCTGAACGCCGGCAACGTGGAGCAGATCGGCTCCCCGCTCGATCTCTATCATCATCCCGACAATCTCTTCGTCGCCGGCTTCATCGGCTCGCCGAAGATGAACTTCGTCAAGGGCTCGATTGCCGCCGTCGACGAGGCGGCGGTGGAGGTGGCGCTGCCGGGCGAGGTGAAAACCCGCATCGCCGTCAGGGTCGGCGACGCGCGCAGTGGCGACGAGGTCACCCTCGGCGTGCGGCCGGAACACCTGCTGGCCGGCGGCGGCGCCTCACAGTTGGTCGGCCGCGTCGATGTGGTCGAGCAGTTGGGCGATTCCAATCTGGCCTACGTCACCCTGCCCGACGGCGCGACCGTGGTGGTGCGCAGCGAGGGCGATGCCAAGGTGCGCGAAGGCGATCAGATGCCGGCGGGCCTGGACGCTGCCCAGTGCCATCTCTTCAATGCCTCCGGCATCGCCTTTCAGCGGGTGATGCAGTAGCGCGCAGCAGCGATCGCGGCTGGCGCGGCGGCCGGCTCAATCCTGCGCCGAGGCCAAGTTCAGGCGGCGCCGCAGGGAGGCGAAGCGCACGTCCTGGCTGCGCAGCTCTTCGGGCACCTGCAAGAGCAGGGCGGCCGCCTCGCTTTCGTGGCTGAGCTGCAGGTGCGCCTCGATGCGGGCGATCATCAGGTCGGTGAGATGACTGTGATGGCGCGCCGCCTCCAGCCAGGGCAGGGCGCCCTCCAGGAATTCCAGAATTTCGTGGTAGCGCGACAGGCTGCGCAGGGCGGTGATGACGAAGTGCGCGCTGCGCCCGGCGGTGTTGACATAGACCTGCGCCGGCCCGGCGCCGTGGTCCTCGTAAAGCCGCCGGCAGACCTGGTAGCAGGCCGTCGCCAGGCTGAGGCAGAGCTCCGGGTCGCGATCGCCGACATGATCGGCGGTGATCTGGTCCAGACCCACTACCGCAATGCTCGGTTCGTCCGAGCCGGCAAGCTGGATCGCCACTTCCCGGGTCATGGTCGGCGGCATGGCGGCCAGCACGGCCTGCCGTTCGTTTGGCGAGCCCTGCGTAAAGGCCCTCACGATCTTCTCGGTCGTTGCTCCCATGAACACTACCCCCGCGGCACGACAAAGCTGTCTCCAGACCGCAATCTGCGGCACCCCCCGATGCCCGAACCTGACGGAACGTCAACTGAGAGTATGAAAAGGGGCGCGTGCGGGGGCAATCGCGCCGTGGGGGTAGTTCCTTTGGGGGTAGGGCCGCGCGCCACGCTATGCGCAGATGAAGCCCGGTCTACCCCTTTTGCTCAGCAGCAGGTGGGCGTCCTCCGCCGCACCGGCGGGCAGCGGCCGGACAGCTTTGCGAATAAGGGGAAACCACGATTTATCTACTGATTGGTAGGGATCGCTTGAAAACCCGGCACGGCCTGCAGGCGGGCAGGGCGGTGGTCAACCCCGAAGTGCTCGCTGAGGTAGCTGAGAATGATCTCGCGCTCCTCGGCGTCCAGGGGCTCCATCTCCTGCTCCTCGACCATCCAGTCCAGGGTCTCGTCCCAGTCGCGGCGGGAGAGCCCCTGTTGGGTGACCAGGCGCAGGGAATGACAGGCGCCGCAGAGGTAGCCGGTTTCCTCACGGCCCGGCCCCTCGGGCCAGTCGCTGCCGAAGGGATCGTCCTCGGCCAGCGGCTGGCCCGGCGCCGTCAAAAGCCCGATCACAAGACCAGCCACCAGCATCAGCGATCCGGTCCGCCGCCGCTGCGGCAGGAACACCCGCAGCCTCATGCGCTCACAGTCACCGCGATGCGGTGCATGGAGTTGTTGAGATAGCCCTTGGGGTTCCAGTTCACGGCAAAGGGCTGCATGTGGCCCTGGTCGTCGGTCGCCCGGGCCCAGATCTCGTAGTAACCCTTCTCGGGAAAGCGGACCGTGGCACGCCAGTCCTGCCACGAGTAAGGATTGGGCGGCGCGTCGAGATCGGCTTCGATCCAGCTTGCACCGAAGTCGACGGAGATGTGCATCCTGGCGACGCTGCGGTCGCCGGCCCAGGCATGGCCGCGCACCTGCAGCTCGCGCCTATCGAGGGTCAGGTTGCTCTGCGGCGCGGTGATCAGGGACTTGACCGGCATCGACTCGATGATCTTGAAGTCCTGCTTGTCGACCTTGGTGCCGGGGGCGACGTTGTAGTACGGCACCCGGTAGGAGGTGCCTGTCATCTTGGGCCCGTCGTGCACCACATCGCGCAGTTGGATGCGCCGCAGCCACTTCTGCGAGGTCGAGCCCGGCCAACCCGGACAGATGGTGCGCACCGGAAAGCCGTTCAGCGCGGGGATCGGCTCGCCATTCATCTCGAAGGCGATGAGCGAGTGCGGTTCCATGGCCTTGGCCAGGGGCACGCCGCGGGAAATCGGCAGCTTGTCCGGATTGCCGGAAAGATGGCCGTCCATGCCGTAGTGGGCGGTGTAAATCGCGTCGCCCTTCACCCCGGCGGCTTTCAGCACGTCGGCATAGCGCACGCCGGTCCACTCCGCGTTGCCCACGGCGCCGAGGGTCCATTGGTTGCCCTTGGCCGGCGGATTGAAGCCGGCGCGGCCATTACCGCCGCATTCGATCTGCAGCTTGAGTTTCACCACCTCGAAGCGGCTGCGCAGATCGTCGAGGCTGAGTTCCAGCGGCGTGTCGACGGCGCCGTCGACGGTAAGGCGCCAGCCCTCGGCGTTCATCGCCAGCGCCATGTCCGGCACGATGCCGTTGTTGCGCACGAAGTGCCGGGCGTTGGGGGTGACCGAATCATCCAAGAGGTGGGGCGGCGTTTCGGCGTTGACCGGACGGTCGTTCAGCAGCACCAGGCCATCCTTGCCCTCGAAGAGCTCAAGCTCGGTCTCCGCCGCGAAGGCGGCAGGGATCAGACCAGCCGGCATATTCCGATGAAAGGGAATGCCCGCCCCGACAAGGGCACCCATGGCCGCAAGCCCCGCACCGCGCAGGAACCCACGCCGGTCGGCATGGGACACGCGCCCGAATACGAGATAGTCGGCGCGCTCGGGATCCTCCTCATAGAGTTCGTAAAGACCACGTTCACCCATGCGACGTGCCATCTCACTCCTCCTCTCTGTCGTGCGGGACTTTCATTGCGGCGAGCCCCCTGAACCATCGACGCAGTCATCGAAAGCGGACTGCAGGCAGCCCGCGGATAAGGGAGGAAACGCCGCCGGGCAGCGAACTATTCCAAGAAACTTCGGTTCAGCGACGAATTGCCCGACTGCGGCAGCGCCATCGGAACGCGTCCGGGCTCAGGCGCGGCAGCGTTCGCTTTCGCTGTGGCTGCGCTGCAGCGCCTGGCGCGTTTCCGCATCGAAGGTGCGCTGCTCCAGACTGGCGTGAAAGATCCGTCTGGCAATCTCGGCAAAGCGCAGGGGGTCCATGCCCTCCGCCAGCAGCAGCGTGCTGACGCCGCCGGCCTGCCAGGCCACGGCCTGACGGCCGGGGACCTGGGTTTCCGCCACGCCGAGATCCTGCATCTGCGCCGTCAGGCCGATGCTGCCGGGCAGCATGAAGAGGCTGAGGCGGCATCCCCGGGCGCCGCGGTAGCCGAGATGAAAGGACAGGCGGCCATCGATCTTCGGGCCCTGGGCGACCCGTTCCAAGACCAGACCGGCGGACAGCAGATCAGGCACAAAGGCGGCCGGGCCGACCTTCTGCTGCGCGGCGCGCAGGGCCGCCGGCTGATCCTGCGGCCGGTGCTCCGCCGCCACGTCCCACAGCGCGTGCGCGTCCCAGGCGCGGTCGGCCCAGACCTCATGCGGATGCGGCGGCGGCTTCACGAAGATCCACAGAGAGCCGACCAGCATGACCAGAGCGACGGCCGCCGCAAGGGCGATGCCGGAGCGGATCCAGGCCGCGGGGCGAGACTGGACCGCCGGCAGCGCGGCCGTCAGATCGGCCGGCGCGTCCTGGGCCAGATCCCGTGCCATGTCCTGCGTCGCCCCCTTCAGGCGGTGCAGCACGGCGAGCTGGTCCGCCAGCTCCGGGTCCCGCCCCAGGGCGGCGGCCACCTCGGCGGCGCGTTCGTCGCTCAACTCGCCGTCGGCGTAGGCGTTGAGATCTTCCCAGGTGGGCTCGTCGGGATTCACGACGCGGACCCTCCACTTGCGCGCCTCGGCAGGACGCGGACATTGCTTTCACCGAGCACCGCAAGCAGAGCATGGCGCGCCCGGCTGATGCGGCTCATCACCGTTCCCACGGGTATGGCCAGAACCTGCGCGGCTTCGCCGTAGGTGAGCCCCGCCACGTCGATCAAAGCGATGATCTCCCGGTCGCGGTCGTTCAGGCGATCCATCGCCAGCTTGACGGCGATCCGGTTGACCAGCTCCTGGTCGCAGCGCCAAAGGGCGGCCTCCTCCCTGACCTGTGGCAGCGGCGCCTCTTCACCGTCCAGTTCGACGGTCTCCGGCCGGCGCCGATCGCGCCTCAGACTGTCGATGAAACCGTTGCGCAGCACCCGGAACAGCCAGGCCCGGTAGGCCGGCTCGTCGCGCGGAACGCGCCGCGCGGAGAGCGCCTTGACGGCGCAATCCTGAACCAGGTCGCGGGCCATCTCGCGGTCTCCGGCCAGGCTGACGGCAAACCCGAAGAGGCGGTCCAGATAGGCCTCCAGCCGGTGGCTCCCCGTTTTGTGCACCCAGGTATCTCCTCTCGACGAACCGGCATCCTGACCGACATGGCGGACCGCTGACAAGCGACGCACCAGGCCGCCGCCATATCGTGCCATGTCTGCCAACCGTCCGCGGGCCACAGAGGGGGCTGCGAATTCAAGCGGTTCACGCGCGGAGGTGCCGCCCGGTCGGAAGTCCACAAAATTCCGCGATTCCCGTAAAAGTCTTGTGTCGTGGCAAGAATATCACTTGCCGGCTGCAGATACAGAGAAACGCCGGCCGCCCCCGTTAGGATCTCCTTTACGAAATCGCACCGATACTTCCCGCTCATCGGCCGGGGTTTAACCCCGGGTAAAGAAGCCTTTCCCAGGTCCGGAGCGGACGTCGCCATGCCCCCCTTCATCCGCAGACCGGACTCCGCAAGCCCACAGCCAGCAACCGCAGACGAAGACGGCGCTCTTCTACAGGCCGCTCTGCATCAGGCCCTGCGCCTGCGCGATGAAGAACCCTCACCCCAAGACGCCGCGGCGGCGGCTGGCCTGCTGCGCCAGGCCTTGCGCGACAGCGACGAGGCCGGACGGCGGCGTCTCTGCGATGCCGTCAAGTCGCTCACCGTGCTGCCCCACGACATCGTGCTCGCCCTGGCCAGCGACCAGCCCTCCGTGGCCTTGCCCTTCATTGCCCATTCGCCGCTGCTCACTGACGAGGACTTGGTGAAGCTGGTGTGGAGCGGCGATGCCAGCCAGAGGGTCACCATCGCGGCGCGGCCGGGCCTGCCGGCTGCGGTCGGCAGCGCGCTCATCGAGCTCGCCGGTGCCCGGGTGGTGCTTTCCCTCTTGGGAAACCGCAGCGCCGAGATCGACGAGGCCTCCTTGCAGCGCTGTCTCAGCCGTTTTGCCGACGACGAGACGGTGCACGAGAAGCTCGTCGAACGCGACTGGCTGCCGCAGTCGGTGGGTGACGCCCTGCTCGGTCTTTTGGGCCCGCGCCTGCGGCAGGCCCTGCTGGCGCGCCATCCGGTTTCGCCCGCCGCGGCCCAGGACGCAAGGCGCCAGGAGGGCAGTCAGACCCCCTGGTGGCGCACCCAAATCTTCTCTCATTAGAGCGCTTTCGTCGGATCGCGGGCTTCAGGAGGCTGGCGCGCCGTGCTGTCGCCCGGCGGCGGTTGTACTCCATACGGCCCGGCCGGACCCTCCAAGGCCTCGAATCTACAGAGACTGCTTAGAAACGCTCAGGAATAGGACATGAAATGGGAAGTATGGCCTAATTAACGCTCTTATTGCGGGAATAACGTATCAGTAATCAATTTTGCAACAAATCTGCCATAATTCATCTTGGTATTTTGCGAATCGCCGAAGTAACTTAAGCCAGTGGTTGAGTCACAGGTTTTCGAACCTGCGGCTTGTATTTGCGAATCAAGAACTTGGGGGGGCGCTCGCCGCAGGGGTCTTCCGGATGTTCAGATCGATCAAGTAGAGAGATGGCGCCTATATGGAAGACCTGCCGCAGGATCTGCTGACCACCCTGGAGCTTGCCCCGAGTGTTACCCTGACGGACCTGGTCCTTGCCCTGGTCACCAGTGTCGTTCTGAACTTCGCCCTGGCCTGGCTCTATATCCGCACCCATGGCGGTTACTCCTACTCCAAGTCCTTCGTCCAGGCGATCGTCCTGGTCGGCCTGATCGTGTCCCTGATCATGATCGTGATCGGTTCAGAGATTGCCCGGGCCTTCGCACTGGTCGGCGCGATGTCCATCGTGCGCTTTCGCACCCCGGTCAAGGACAGCCGCGATCTGGTTTTCATCTTCGCGGCCATCGCCGTGGGCATGGCAGCGGGAACCGGCTTCCATCTCTATGCCGCGATCTTCACCGGCTTCCTCGGCGCCGTCCTGCTCGGCTTCCATCTGCTGAAGTTCGGTGATCTCGACCATCGCTCCTACGTGCTGAAGCTCAGTCTGCAGCCCCAGGACAAGGAGGCCGTGGCGGAGATCTGCCGCCAGCACTGCCGGCACTTTGCCGTCGTCTCCATCAGCCGGGCCGGCGACGACGCGGCCACCGAGGACGTGGTCTACGAGATCGAGCTGAAGCCCCGCACCAGCTACGACGACTTCGTCGAGCAGCTGCGCAGCAAGATCAATCCCCAGTCCATCAATCTGCTGGTCGGGGAAGGCGCGGTGAATGTCTAACCGGCGCCATCCCAAGCGCGATGCCGCCATCGATCAATTGGTTCTCGGCGGCGGCGGCGCGCCCAATGGTGCCACCGCGCCGGGCGCGCTGTCCGGCCCCAGCCTGCCCCAGGCCTATACCAATCGATACGAAATCAAATACCTGGTTGCGGCGCGCGACGTGGCGCGGGTGCGCGGGGCGCTTGCCGGGCTTCTGGAGCCCGATGCCAACAACGGCGAGAGCGGCGGCTACATCAACCACTCGATCTACTTCGATACGCCGAACTACCGCTACTACAGCGAAAAGCACGAAGGCCAGCTTGCCCGCATCAAGCCGCGCCTGCGCTTCTATCGTCCGGCCTACGGCGCGCCGGCCAAGGCGACCTTCCTGGAACTGAAGGGCCGCTACGACCGCATTGTCGCCAAGCGGCGCACGGGCTTGGACCAAGGGATGGCCGAAGCGCTGCTGAACGGGGCCAGCCCCGGGGCCGTTTTCGGCGACAGCCGGGATGCCGTCGCCATGGAGTTCGCCTACCTTGCCGACCGCTTCAACCTGCAGCCCGCCACCACGGTGATCTACCACCGCGAGGCCTTCTTCAGCAGCCTGTACAAGAGCCTGCGAATCACCCTGGACAGCAGGCTGCAGTGCAGCCTCGCGACCCGGCCCGACACACCCCCGGACAGCTGCGTCGAAGGTCTTCCGGGCGGGGAAACGGTCCTCGAGGTCAAGTACAACGATCAGATCCCACGGATCCTGCTGTCCCGTTTCCATGCTCTGGGCCTGCAGCAACGCACCTTCTCGAAGTACGCCGTGTCGCTGGAACGTTGCTTCGACCAGTTCCGCAGCCGCCGCCTGCGGGCAAGCCGCACGCTCTGAGGCGACAAGACTATGGTCTTCGTTCCACAGAGCTTGCCTGCGCGTGCTTTGCGCCAAACCAATCAGGAGATTCAATGAACACTCAGCCTTTGGGTTTGAAGCAGACTGCGCGGCGGCTTACGGCTGTCCTCGGCTGCGCGGGCCTGCTGCTTCTGGGACACGCCGGCGACGTCAGATCCCAGGATGGAGCGTCGGCACAAAACGACAAGGAAACGCTCCGCGCCGCCGCCCTCCTATACCGGCACGGCATGATTTCGCCGAAGTACGCGCCGCCGAAGAACGCCACCGAATGGCCCATGGGCTTCAGCCAGCTCACCTCGCTCGGCGCGCGGCAGATGTTCGACCAGGGGGTCCGGCTGCGAAAGCGTTATGTCGAAGAGCTGGGCCTCTTGAGCGAGCGCTATCACCGCGACGAGCTCTATGTGCGTGCCAGCAACACCGAACGCGGTCTGCAATCGGCACAGATGCTGGTGCTCGGCCTCTATCCCTTGGGAACCGGTGCCGACCCCTCGATCTACGATTCCAATGCCGAGGCCGCGCCGCGCGCCGACCTGGCCTTCACGCCGGTGCCGATCCACGCCGTCGCCCTGGAAAACGACGCGGTGATGCGGCCCTGGACCGGACGCGCCGCCTGCAAGCGCTACCGCGACTTCGTCAAGCGGCTGCCCAACACCGAGCTCTACCAACAACAGGGCAAGGAGCACGAGCCCTTCCTGAGGCGCGTGTCCGCGGTCATGGGGGTCAACGAAGGCAAGAGCCCCGGTGCCGCCCTCTATCTGATCAACGAGGTCTACGAACCCCTTTCCGCAAACCTGCAGCACAACCTGCCGCTGCCCGAGGGGATCACCCGGGAAGACATGGATCGGATGCGCGCGCTGGCCGATTGGAATTATCACCATCAGTTCCTCGGTCCCAGCGTCGGCAGACTGACCGGCGGCTCTTTCGTCGGTGAGGTGCTGAAGCGTTTCGCCAGGGTCACAGAGGCCCACCCCGATGCCCGACGTCTCTATCTCTACTCGGGCCATCAGCGCACCATGCTGGGCGTCGATGCGGCCCTGGGCATCGAGACCGCGCGGACCAGCGGGCCGTTGTTCTCAGGCCGGGTTCCGGCCCTGGCCTCCCACTACGCCTTCGAGCTCCATGAGCTCTCGAAGGGTGACTTCGCCGTGCGCCTGAAGTTCGTGACCGACGAGGCCGCCCAGGCAATTCTGGTGCCCGGCTGCGACTCGGTGATGTGCCCCTTGGGAGACTTTGCCAAGGCCGTCGCCGACGCCATTCCGCGCAACTGGCGTCAGGAATGCGGCGGCTGATCACGGCACCGCGGCGCCCTTCGACAAGCAGCTCCCGCTAGCTGTAGCGTCCGCCGATCGCGACGGCTTGGGGCCGCTCCTCCGCGGCCGGCGCGTCGCTTTCGTGCTTGGCCAGGCTGGCCGGCAGGACGAAGGTCACGGTGGTGCCGATGCCCGGGGCGCTTTCGATCGCCAGCTCGCCGCCGTGGAGCCGGACCAGCGCGGCGGCCATGGGAAGCCCGAGGCCGGTGCCCTCGTGCTGGCGCGTGTAGGCGTTCTCGACCTGGCCGAAGGGCTGCATCACCGTTTCCATCTTGTCGTCGGGAATGCCGATGCCGTTGTCCCGCACCATGACCCTCAGGCCCTTGGCCGCCGACCACTGGGTGGCCAGGGTGACCTCGCCGCCAGGCTTGGTGAACTTCACGGCGTTGCTCAGCAGATTGAGGAGAACCTGGCGCAGGCGGCGCCCGTCAGCGCGCAGGATCGGCAGGCCTGCCGCCATGTCGACCACCAGGCGCAGTGAGTTCTGACTCGCCCGCTCCTGAATCAACTCGATACAGGCGACGGCCTCGGCCTCGAAGTCCACATCTTCGACGGAGAGGTCCGCCTTGCCCGCCTCGATTTTCGAGATGTCGAGGATGTCGTTGATCAGCGCCAGCAGATGTAGGCCGGAGCCATGCACCTGTTTGGCATAGTCGGCATAGCGCGGATCGCCCAGCGGGCCGAAGATCTCCATCACCATGATCTCGGAGAAGCCGTTGATGGCGTTGAGCGGCGTGCGCAGCTCATGGCTCATGTTGGCCAGGAACGAGGTCTTCGCCCGGTTGGCAGACTCCGCAAGGTCGCGGGCCTCCTCCAACTCGACTTCACGCTGGGCCTTCTGGGCCAGCAGGGCGCCGACCGACTGAACCGCCTCGTCGAGCTGCGCCAGCTCCGCCGAGGTGAAGGACGGCATCGAGCGGGGCGCCGAGAAGATGCCCAGACTGAAGCTGCGCAGGCGGTCCGAAAGGTGGTTGACCGGGCGAATGGCAAAGGCGTCCACGAGAAGAAAGATGAGCAGTGAGAGCAGCAGACAGGCGCCGCCGACCGCGGCGGCGATCAGGAAGGTGTGCTTGGCGATCTGGGCCTGCAGACGCGAATGGTCCCAGGAAAAAGTCATCCGCCCGAAGGTTTCACCGGCGAAAGCGACCGACTTGGAGATCCGGAAGAGTTCCTCCGGCTGGCCGAGGGCGCGCTGCCAGGCATAGAGCACCGTGCCGTCCTCGTTGACGATCTCGGCGGCAAAGAGATCGGGGTCGCGGACGATCATCTGGCTCATGGTCGTTTCGAGCCGCGGCAGGTCTTCGCTGATGATGTCTTCGAGGGAGGAGAGACGGATGAGGTCGAACTTCTTCTCCGCCTCCTGGGCGGCCTGTTTGGTCAGGTAGCCCTGTTCGGTGTGGCGGATGATATAGCCCGCCAGCGTGGCGAGCAGGATGGCCAAGGCCGCCAGACCCAGAAGCAGCTGTGTGCCGAGACGAAGGCGATGCCGGTGTTCGGCATCGCCTTCGGGCCCGGTAATTCTGGGCATGGAAGCATGTGGTTTCATATACCGCTTGCGGGTGCCGTCGGCCCCCCGGAGCTACTGAAACTGGGCGAAGAACTGCGGGTTCTGCCGGATGGCATCGCGCGTCGGCTCATAGTCGCTGTCGCTGCCTTCGAAGAAACCGTCGAACCGCAAGGCCTGGAGGGCAGTGCGGTCATCGACGTTCAAAAGCGCCTGACGCAGGGCATCGCGGACGCGCGGAGCCAGGCCGGCGCGGGCAACCCAGGGCCGGGTCGAGTTGGGGAAGGTCTTCAACGCCCGGATCGGAACGCCTTTCTTCACCAGCTTTTCGAAGGTGGTTTCTTCGAGGGCGCCGGCGTCGAACAGGCCCGATCCGACGGCGCGGCCGACCTTGTCATGGCGGCCGAGGTACTCGTAGCGCTCCAGGTCGCGGGCATAGAGCCCGGCGCGCATCAGGGTGAGCTGCGAGAAGTATCGCCCAAGGGTCGAGCGCTTGGAGCCAAACGCAAAGCTGTGGCCGCGGAGCTGCTCAACGCTGCTGAGATCGCTGTCGCGGTGAACGGCGATCACCCCGTTGAACGATTTCGCCCCGTTCTTGCTCTCCATCGCCAGCACCGAAAGCCCAGGATTTTCCTCCTTGGCGAAGACGTAGGAGGCAGGACCAAGGCGGGTGAAATCGACCTCGCCGTTGACGATGAGGGCGACGCCGGCTTCATAGCCCTTCACGAGCTGCATCTTGATTTCAACGTCCTCGCCCAGGATCTCCGAAGCTTCGCGGGCGATGGCATTGAGCGTGGGCCGAAGTTGGGCAACCATCGCCGAAGGCTTGTCCGGCGCGTAGGTTCCGAAGGTCAGCACCACCTTCGCTTCGACCGGCCCGGGCGCAAATCCTGTGATCGCGGCAAGGACCAGGGCGGCCGCCAGCGGGCGCAGGGCGCTCCTGCGCAAGGCTGAGAATATCATGATATGTACCCCGTCATGACACCATGGGTCTGCATGCTTAGGGGTACGTTAGGAAAGCTGCGGTTAATAAATGCTGAAAGTTACTAAGTTACCTCAAGCAGATAGAATAAACTCCAAGTCCGACAACCATGATTATTGAGGCCCGGCTCCGTAGAGCGGTCTGAAATCCAATCCAGGTCTATTTTCCTTTAATCGCTGACGCCGCCGGAGCCCTGTCCTTGCTCCTCTTCTTCCAGGTTCATCATGTGGTGACGCATGAAGAAGACTTGGGAGATCACGAAGACGAAGGTCAGCCCCATGATGCCGAAGACCTTGAAGGTGACCCAGAAGTCGGTCGACTGGGTCCGCCAAACCGCTTCGTTGAGGCCGGCCATGGCCACGAAGAACCAGGCAAAGCGGCTGGAAAGCTTGTTCCAGCCCGCCTCGTCCAGCGGCCAGGCCGAACCGAGCAGCGGCTTCAGCAGCGGACGCTTGAACAGCAGTCCGGCGAAGAGAACGGCCGCGAACAGGACCTGCACGATGGTCGGCTTCATCTTGAAGAAGGTCTCGTCCTCAAGCCAGAGCGTTAGGCCGCCGAAGACGCCCACCACGACCGCGGTGACCAGCGGCATCGGCGCCAGCCGGCGCTCGCTGAGGTAGGAAAGCGCCAGGGCCGCGGCGGTGGCGATCATGATGGCGAGGGTCGCCGTCATCAGATCGCTCAACCAGTAGACCGCAAAGAACACCGCCAGGGGCCCGTAGTCGACGGTGGGCCTGATCCAGGGGCTCGCCTTTGCTGTCATGCTCGGTCCTTTCAGTTCGACCCGCGCCTGTCGATGGTCCCACGGGGCCCCGGCGCGGCCACCTCAATATAGGCACGCCGCCAGCCGCTTGCACCCGTCCCGCCACAGCCCTGCGCAATGCCCGGGAATTAAACGAAGTTCGGCGAAAAGTCCGCAAGTCCTTAACAGCTTCTTAGAGGCTGGCGTGACATTTTCCTTGGGACTATTCAACCTGACCATGGGGCCCATTCAGAATGTTCCAGCAGTCCGCCGCTTCGGATGACGTCGCAAGCCCGGCGCAGAACGAGCCCAAAGGACCGTCGGACCCGCGAACTGCCCCGCGCGACCCCTTTCTCGAACACTATTTCAAACGCATCGATCCGCGCCTGGCGGCCAGCTTCACCCCGGATCAATGTGCCGCCATCAAGACGATGTTCGGCGCCCGCGGCGTCGCCAAGCATGCGGTCGAACTGCGCCGCTCCATCCCGATCGGCAAACGCCGCTACTACCTTGTCCTGCTGATGGGCCGCGAACGCCGGGCCTTCGGCCGGCTGTTCAGCGAAGGCGCGATCACCGGCGCTTTCAATGTTCTGGGCTATGCAATCACCGCGGCCCTGTGGCTGGTCCCTGCCGTTGCCGCGGCCTTTCTCTTGCAGGCATTCCTCTAGCCCGCACTTCTCCCCCCCTCCACGGTCTGCGTCGTGTTCAGGCGTCCGGGCCGCCAGGAGCGGTCCGAAAAGCGTAGCGGGGACTACGGTTGAGGACCGCGACGCCGCG
>NZ_JANQOI010000160.1 GCF_028289705.1 Pelagibius sp. | reverse complement strand
GCTTGCCGGTGATCAGGTGATAGCCCTCGCTCTCCGCCATGGCCTCCAGCTTCTCGCTCTGCGCCTTGCGGCCGGTGAAGCGGACTGTGCGCACCCCCTGGCGGAAGGCGGCCATGACCAGCCCCGGTTTGTCGCCGCAGTCGAGCACCGCCGTGACCTCGACCTCCGGCACCTCGCGCTCGGCCTGGCGGATGACCTCGCGGAACCAGAGGGCGCCAGTGTAGGCGGCGGCCCCCGGCGGCGAGGCCAGGGTCACCGGGCAGTCGAGGGCGCGCGCCACCTTCAGGGCGCAGACCGCCTGTTCGAGGGAGTGAATGATGATGGTCTTGCCGCGCATGCCTGGGGCGATCCGGTGGTCCCGTTCCGACAACCATAGAGCCGGAACCCGGGGAGGAAACACGAAAATGGGGACAGGGCGCGGCAGACCGCCCACGGGCCTCTCAACCTGCACTCTGGCCTCTCAAACCGTCATTGCCGGACTTGTTCCGGCAATCCATGGAGGTCCCGGTCTCGGTTATTCCATGGACCCTCGGGACGAGCCCGAGGGTGACGATGTGGTTTGGAATGATCTTGGTAAGCAGTGGAGATCAGATCAGTTTTCTCGAGCCCGTCCCCTAAGACGCCAGCTTGCCTAGGGCGACGGCCGTGTCGCTCATGCGGCAGGAGAAGCCCCACTCATTGTCGTACCAGGAGAGGACGCGCACGCAGGTCTTGTCCAGCACCTGGGTCTGGGTGGCGTCGAAGGTGGAACTGGCGGCGGAGTGGTTGAAGTCGGTGGAGACCAGCGGCTCCTCGTTGATCGCCAGGACGCCCTTCAGACGGTTGCCCTTGGAGGCCTTGACCATGGCGTCGTTGATGGCCTCGACGGTGGTCTTGGTCTTCGCCTCGATGGTCAGATCGATCAGGCTGACGTTGGGGGTGGGCACGCGGATGGCGGTGCCGTCGAGCTTGCCCTTCAGTTCCGGCAGCACCAGGCCGACGGCCCGGGCGGCGCCGGTGGAGGTGGGGATCATCGACAGCGAGGCCGCGCGGGCACGCCGCGGGTCCTTGTGCAGGGTGTCGACGGTGCGCTGATCGCCGGTGAAGGAATGGACCGTCGTCATGAAGCCGTGCTTGATGCCGACGGTCTGCTCCAGCACATGGGCCACCGGCACCAGGCAGTTGGTGGTGCAGGAAGCGTTGGAGACGATGTTGTGGCTCTTGCGCATTTTGTCGTGGTTGACGCCGTAGACCACGGTGATGTCGGCGCCGGAGGCGGGGGCCGAGATCAGCACCTTCTTGGCGCCGGCCTCCAGGTGTTTGCCGGCGGCTTCCTTGCTGTTGAAGATGCCGGTGCATTCCATCACCACGTCGACGCCCAGCTTGCCCCAGGGCAGGTTCGCCGGATCGCGCTCGGAGAAGACCTTGACCTTCTTGCCGTCGACCTTGATGGCGTCCTTCAGGGCCTCGATCTTGCCGTTGTAGGGGCCGTGCACGGAATCGTACTTCAGCAGATGGGCATTGGCTTCCGCCGTGCCGAGATCGTTGATGGCGACGAACTCGACGTCCTTGCGTTTGCTTTCCATGGCGGCGCGAAACACGAGCCGCCCGATCCGGCCGAAGCCGTTGATGCCAACCTTGATCGCCATGGTGCTGTCTAGTCCTCCCGCTTGCCGGGGTCCCCGCCGCGGCGAGGACCGGTCTTGCCGATTGCTATCTTCGTCTCTCTACCCAGATCGTCACCCTCGGGCTTGTCCCGAGGGTCCATGGAAAGAGCGAGACCCGGACCTCGATGGATTGCCGGAACAAGTCCGGCAATGACGGTTCGGGAGGCCGGAGAATGAGACTCTTGTAACGGATAAGATCTCAACTCGGGTCTGGCTCTTAGGCTACTTGTGTCGCTCAGGCGTAGGTGCCGGTGGCCGCCGCGCTGTTGGCCTTGGCGCGCTCCAGCAGGGCCGCCTGGCCGGCGGCCAGGTTCTCCGCCTTGCCGGACCAGGCCTTCAGCGGTGCCGCCTGCAGGGCCCGGCCATAGGAGAAGCTCAGCTTCCAGGGCAGGTCCCCCAGCTTGTTCATGGCATCCAGATGCTCGGTCGCCTGCTCGTCGCTCTGCCCGCCGGAGAGGAAGACGATCCCGGGAACCGCGGCCGGCACGCTGCGCTTCAGGCAGCGCACGGTGCGTTCGGCCACCTCGGCGACGCCGGCCTGCTCCGGGCAGGTGTCGCCGGAGACCACCATGTTGGGCTTGAGCAGCGTGCCCTCCAGCCAGACGTCCTGGATCGACAGCTCCGCATAGACGCTGCGCAGCACCTCCTCGGTGACCTCCTCGCAGTCGTCGATGCTGTGGTCGCCGTTCATCAGCACCTCGGGCTCGACGATGGGCACCAGCCCGGCTTCCTGCGCCAGGGCTGCATAGCGGGCCAGGGCGTGGGCGTTGGCGGTGATGCAGGCGGGGCTGGGGATCGACTCGCCGATGCGGTAGACGCCGCGCCACTTGGTGAAGCGGGCGCCGAGCTTGGCATAGTCTTCGAGCCGCGCGCGCAGGCCGTCCAGGCCCTCGGTCACGGTTTCCTCCGGGTGCCCGGCCAGCGGCTTGGCGCCGACATCGACCTTGATGCCGGGGATCATGCCGGCGGCGTTGAGCTTGTCCACCAGCGGGGTTCCGTCGGCGGCTTTCTGGCGGATGGTCTCGTCGTAGAGGATGACGCCGGAGATGTAGGTCCCGACATCGGCGGTGGTGAAGAGCATGTCGCGGTAGTCGCGGCGGTTCTCTTCGGTCGACGCGATCTTGATGCTGTCGAACCGCTTTTTGATGGTGGGGGAACTCTCGTCGGCGGCGAGTATGCCCTTGCCGTCGGCGACGAGCGCCTCGGCTGTATCCGCAAGCGTTGCTGAAGTCATGTCTCAGAGCCCTCCGTTCGCGCGCATCTGAAAGGGAAGGCCGCAGCGCTGTGGGGCCGTCAGAACCGTGTCTTGACGGCGTCCACCACGGCTTCGGCGGTTACGTTGAACTTCTTGAAGAGATCTTTGGCCGGGGCCGAGGCACCGAAGGACCGCATGCCGACGAAACCGCCGCCGGATTCGATCCAGCGCTCCCAGCCGAAGGGGCAGGCGGCTTCGATGGCGATGTGCAGGGTGCCGGGGCCGAGCACCTCGTCGCGGTAGTGCGGCGGCTGCTGTTCGAAGAGCTCCCAGCAGGGGACCGAAACCACCGCCGCGGAAATGCCCTCCTCGCGCAGCATCTTCTGCGCCTCCATGGCGACATGCACCTCGGAACCGGAGGCCAACAGGGTCACCTGCCGCTCGCTATCGGCGGGCACCATGATATAGGCGCCATAGGCCGAGAGGTTTTCCGGACCGGCCTTGCGGATGGTCGGCAGCCCCTGGCGGGTCAGCGCCAGCACCGAGGGGCTGTCCTTGGCCTGCAGCGCCAGCTCCCAGCACTCCGCGGTCTCGATGGTATCGGCCGGGCGGAAGACCAGCAGGTTCGGAATGGCGCGCAGCGCGGCGAGCTGTTCGATGGGCTGGTGGGTCGGCCCGTCCTCGCCGAGACCGATGGAATCGTGGGTCATGACATAGATGACCCGCTGCTTCATCAGCGCCGAGAGGCGGATCGAGGGGCGGCAGTAGTCGGTGAAGATCAGGAAGGTGCCGCCGTAGGGAATGAGGCCGCCATGCAGGGCGATGCCGTTCATGGCCGCGGCCATGCCGTGCTCGCGCACACCGTAGTGGATGTAGCTGCCGTCGAAGCTGCCGGGGGCGACGACGCCCTGGGACTTGCTCTTGGTGTTGTTGGAGCCGGTGAGGTCGGCCGAACCGCCGATCATCTCCGGAATCGCCGCGGTCAGCACCTCCAGGGTCTTCTGCGAGGAAACCCGGGTGGCGACGGTCGGCGCTTCGGCGGCGATCTCCGCCTTGAAGGCGCCGAGGGCCTGCTGCCAGCCGTTGGGCAGTTCGCCGGCCATCTGGCGCGTGAAGGTCTCGCGCAGCTCCGCGGCGCTGCCGTCCAGGCGCGCCTGCCAGGCGGCCGACTCGGCGCCGCCGCGGGCCCCGGCTTCGCGCCAGGCCGAGAGGATCTCGTCGGGAAGCTCGAAGGGCGCATGGGGCCAGCCGAGTTCCTCGCGCGCTGCGGCGATCTCCTGGGCGCCCAGGGGCGCCCCGTGGGTGGCCGCCGTGCCCTGCTTGTTGGGCGCGCCGTAGCCGATGGTGGTCCTGCAGGCGATGAGGCTCGGCCGGTCGCTGCTGCGGGCCGCCTCCAGCGCCGCTGCGACGGCCTCAGGATCGTGGCCGTCGACCTGCGCGGTCGCCCAGCCGGACGCCTCGAAGCGCTTGATCTGGTCGTCGGAGACCGCGAGATCGGTGCTGCCGTCGATAGAGATGCCGTTGTCGTCGAACAGCACGATCAGCTTGTTGAGCCGCAGATGGCCGGCCAGGGAGATCGCCTCGTGGCTGACCCCTTCCATCAGGCAGCCATCGCCGGCAATAACATAAGTGTGGTGGTCCACCAGGGCGTCGCCGAAGCGGGCATTCAACAGGCGCTCGGCCAGCGCCATGCCGACGGCATTGGCCAGCCCCTGGCCCAGCGGCCCGGTGGTGGTCTCGATCCCGGCGGCATGGCCGTACTCGGGGTGCCCGGCGGTGCGGCTGTCGAGCTGGCGGAAGTTGCGCAGCTCCTCCATGGTCATGTCTTCGTAGCCGGTCAGGTGCAGCAGCGCATAGAGCAGCATCGAGCCGTGGCCTGCCGAGAGCACGAAACGGTCGCGGTCCGGCCAATCCGGCTGCGCCGGATCGAACTTGAGGAATCGCGTGAAGAGCACCGTCGCCACGTCGGCCATGCCCATGGGCATGCCGGGGTGGCCGGAGTTGGCTTGCTGGACCGCATCCATGGCCAGGGCGCGGATCGCGTTGGCCATATCTCGATGGTTCATGTCCAGATGATACAAGGGGCTGCTGCTGCTGTCTTGCGGCGAAGACGACGGGACGGCGTCCATCGGAGGGATCCACCTGTGGGGGACAGAGGGCGGCGATACAAAAGCTGCATGGCCGGATGGGCCGCAAGATGCCGCCCCCTCCGGTTCAGGTCAACCGGGATGTCGCCGTCAGGCGCCGATTGTTCCGCTTACACCGTTATCGCGCATTGATGCGGATCACTTTGCCGCTCACGACAGGCAAAACGACTCGTTTCGCCGCTGGATGGCTTCGGCGTCCGCGGTTGACCGGTCACGAGGGCCATGCCTATGGTGCCGAAGGGAATGGCCGCCGATATGCCGGTGAAAGGCGGGCGGTGCATTCCGGGAAGCGATCGGACGGAAAGCCCATGGCACAACTGGATGAAGCCAGCAGGCGGCTGCAACGCGCAATCGACGATCTTGAGCAGGCGGTCTCGGCGCGCATCGCCCAGGGCGCCGGGGGCGACGATTCGACCTTGCGGGATGCGCTCAGCGCGGCCCGGCGCGAGAACGCCGTGCTGCAGCAACTGGCCAGCAACGTTTCGGCGCGTCTCGACACGGCGATCGTGCGTCTGCGCCGTTTGGCGGGCTGACGGACATGGCACAGATCGCATTGACGGTGCACGGCCGCTCCTACCAGGTCACCTGCGACGACGGTCAGGAAGGCCATCTGGTGAAGCTGGCCGAGTACATCGACCGCAAACTCAGCGAGTTGGAAGGCAGCATCGGCCAGGTGGGCGAGCAACGCCTTCTTTTCATGTCCTGTCTGCTGGTCGCCGACGAGCTGTTCGATGCGCGCCGGCAGATCGACGGGCTGAAGAAGGGGGAGACCCCGCTGGATCAGGCTGCGGCATCCAATCAGGGCTCTGGCGGCGGTGAGGCGCAGGCCTCGCTGGCGCTGGAATCCTGCGCCCAGCGCATCGAGGCTATTGCCGCCCGCCTGCAAGAAGCCTAGATAGGTCGGACCTCATCTATTGGGCGGCGCTGCGGGGTGCGTCAGGTTTCGCGATCCCTGGGGCCAATACCGAACCTCTAGGGAGCTGTCCCTGCCGGAGCCGTGGTTCCGGTATACGGCGCCCACCTGCTTGGCAGGCCACAGAGGATTCCATGTTACCAACGGCCTTCGCGGCGCCGCCTTGATGACGATCCGGATAACCCTTCCCACCGCCGGGCGCGACGATGACGAGCGCCCTTGAAGCCGCCAAGGCGCGGCTGCGCGGCACCGCGAAAGCCGCCCGCAAGGCGGCGGCCGCGGCGGATCGTGCGGCCGGGGCCACGGCGGCTGCCGCGCTGCGCGACCGGTTCCTGGCCGCCTTCGCGCCGGAGGCCGGGACCGTGGTGTCCGGCTACTGGCCCATGGGCGATGAGATGGACCCGCGCCCGCTGCTGGCGGCGCTGGCCGATGCCGGCTGCGTGCTGGCCCTGCCGGCGCTGCGCGGCCCGGGCCAGGCCCTCGACTTTCGCGCCTGGGCGCCCGGCGATCCCCTGGTCCCCGCGGCCTTCGGCACCAGCGAGCCGGCGGCGGACAAGGCGCTGCTCCAGCCCGGGGTGCTGCTGGTGCCGCTGCTGGCTTTCGACCGGGCGGGTTACCGCCTCGGCTACGGCGGCGGCTTTTATGACCGCAGCCTTGCCTTTCTGCGCAGCCGGGGTGATACCCTGGCCGTCGGCCTCGCCTATGCCGCCCAGGAAGTGGCAGAGGTTCCGCGGGACCGGAACGATCAGCGGCTCGACGGCCTGGTGACCGAGCAGGCGGTCACCAGGCTTTAGGCCAGCGCCGCCCCCGGCTCGGGTAGGGTTGAACGAGTTTTAGTCAGAACACACACGGCTTCGGAATGCGATCCTTGGTATGAGACTTCTGTTCTGTGGCGATATCGTCGGCCGGTCCGGGCGCGATGTGGTGTTGAAGGAACTGCCCGGCCTGCGCGAGCGGCTGGATCTCGATTTCGTCATCGCCAACGGCGAGAACGCGGCCTCCGGCTTCGGCATCACCGAAAAGATCTGCCGCCAGCTCTTCGACGCCGGCATCGACGTGATTACCGGTGGCAACCATAGCTGGGACCAGCGCGACATCATGACCTACATCGCGCAGGAGCCGCGGCTGCTGCGGCCGCACAACTACCCGGCCGGAACGCCGGGCCGGGGCATCGGCGTCTTCAACGGGCGCCGCGGCAAGAAAGTGCTGGTCATCAATGTCATGGGCCAGCTCTTCATGGAGGATCTGGACGATCCCTTCGCCTGCATGACCGGCCTGCTCGCCCAATACCGCCTCGGCGCCAACGTCGACGCGGCGGTCATCGATTTCCACGGCGAGGCCACCTCGGAAAAAATGGCGGCCGGCCACTTCGTCGACGGCCGGGTCTCGCTCCTGGTCGGGACCCACACCCATGTGCCCACCGCCGACGGCATGATCCTGCCCGGCGGAACCGCCTATCAGAGCGATGCCGGCATGTGCGGCGACTACGATTCGGTCATCGGCATGGACAAACGGGTGCCCATCGAGCGCTTCGTGAAGAAAGTCCGCGGCGAGCGTCTCTCGGTCGCCGGGGGCGAAGGCACGCTCTGCGCGGTCTTCGTGGAGACCGACGACGGGAGCGGGCTCGCCAAGCGGGTGATGCCCCTGCGCATCGGCGGCCGGCTGGCCCAGGCCCTGCCGGAGCTGGTGTGACCGGAGTCGGTTCTACTCTTTAGGGAAAGCGGCTGCTGCCAGCCCGCTCAACGTCTGGACGAGACGGAGATAAAGCGCTCGACCTCGCAGTGCAGGACGCCGCTCTGCTCCGTCACCTCGTGGGAGATCCGCAGCGCCTTCTCGGCCAGCGCCCTGGTCGGGCCGGCGGTTTCGGCCTTTGAGGCGGCGTTCAGCAGCCCCTCCAGGGCGGCCAGACCGGACTGTTCGGCGAAGCCCTCCACCAGATCCGCAGCCTGGTCGAGTCGGCGCGCGACCTCGGCCGAATCGTCGGAGATCTCGTCGGTGATCGCCAGATCGATAATGTTCAAGGGCAGCGGCATCGCATCCAAGCTCTTGGTCTGGAAGGCTCGAGCGATGAATTCTGCCGGGGCGGTCTTAATTTCGCGTTAACCCGGGGGGTCGGCGCCTCTGGCAAGGGCCCCCCGAAAATGCCCAGTCGGCAAGGGTGCGGGGCTTTTGGTTCCCCCCGCGACCTGATAGAAGCCGCCCTATTGTCGCCATATTGGGAGACTATCGCTGAGGGTCGAGTGCCCCGCATAACCTCAAAATATGGTAGGCTTAAGCCGAAGTCGCCCCATTATGTAGGATAGGATCGTCGAGTCATGGCGGGCCATTCACAGTTCAAGAACATCATGTACCGCAAGGGTGCGCAGGATAAGAAGCGCGCCAAGCAGTTCGCGCGCCTGACCCGCGAGATCATGGTCGCCGCCAAGTCCGGCCTGCCGGAACCCGACAAGAACCCGCGCCTGCGCGGCGCCATTCAGGCGGCCCGGGCCGCCAACATGCCCAAGGACAACATCGAGCGGGCCATCAAGCGCGCGGCCGGCGGCGAAGACGGCACCAACTACGAAGAGGTGCGCTACGAGGGCTATGGCCCCGGCGGGGTGGCGGTGATCGTCGAGGCCCTGACCGACAACCGCAACCGCACGGCCTCCGAAGTGCGGGCCGCCTTCAGTAAGCATGGCGGCAGCCTGGGGGAGACCAACTCCGTCTCCTTCATGTTCGACCGCGTCGGGGTGGTGGTTTATCCCGCCGCCATCGGTTCGGCCGACGACGTCTTCGAGGCGGCGGCCGAGGCCGGTGCCGGCGACGTCGAGAGCTCGATGGAGAGCCATGAGATTACCTGCGATCCCGATGACTTTTCGGTGGTCCGCGATGCCTTGACCGAGCGCTTCGGCGATCCCAACGAGGCGGAGCTGACCTGGCGCCCGCAGAGCACCGTGGCGATCGACGAAGACAAGGCGCAGACGATGCTGAAGTTCCTGGATGTGCTGGATGAAAGCGACGACGTGCAGCGGGTCTCGGCCAACTTCGAGATCAGCGATGACGTGATGGCGCGCCTGACGGCCTAGGGCCTGTTGAGATTCATTTTGCCGTTGTGGTCCGAGCGGATTTGGCCCTCGGTTAGGAGCGACGAGGAAGGACATGCCTAAGCATATTCGACGAGGAGCGACGCGGCCGCGGGCCAAATCCGTCGGATCCCTTCGGGACGGGGCAGATATTCGCCAGGGCCGCGTCGCGGACGCCTTGTGGGGGATCACCCCACGGCGCCGCCCGCTCCTAGCCCTGGCGAATATCTGCTCCCGCCACGACGGCGAAATGAATCTCAACAGGCCCTAGACCGGCGTTGGGGCAAGAGGAGCCGGTCTGCGAGGGCCTGGTCGAATTGGGGGAACCGATACGAGCGCGATGCGAGTTTTAGGATTGGATCCGGGGCTGCGTCACACCGGCTGGGGCGTGATCGAAGCGGATGGCAATCGTCTTCGGCATCTGGGCAACGGGGTTGTCGTGTCCGATGCGAAGGCGGAGCTGTCCCAAAGGCTGCTGCAGCTTCACCAGGGCATCGCGGAGGTCGTCGCGCGCTTTGCGCCGGACAGCGCCGCCGTGGAGACCACCCTGGCCAACAAGAATCCCTCCTCGACCCTGAAGCTGGGCATGGCCCGCGGCGTGGCCCTGCTGACCCCGGCGCTCGCCGGCCTGCCGGTTGCCGAATACCTGCCGATGATCGTCAAGAAGGCGGTGGTCGGCACCGGCCATGCCGACAAGGACCAGGTGGAGATGATGGTCGGGCGCCTGCTGCCCGGCTGTGCGGTGGCCGCCCCCGACGCCGCCGATGCCCTGGCGGTGGCGATCTGCCACAGCCACCACCGCGCCACCGGACAGCGTTGGGCGGCCGGACGCGAAGACCCCCTGCGCGCAAACCCGGAGGTTCCCGCGCCGCCGCGCCGCCGTGCCTCGGGAGATATCCGGTGATCGGCAAGCTGACGGGGACCATCGATTCGACCGGGGAGGACTGGGCGATCGTCGACGTCGCCGGCGTCGGCTATCTGGTCTTCTGTTCGCGCCGCAGCCTCGGGCTGCTGCCCTCCGTGGGTGGCTCCGCCAGCCTCTTGATCGAGACCCACGTACGTGAGGACCACATTCACCTCTTCGGCTTTGCCGAGCCGGCCGAGCGCGACTGGTACCGCCTGCTGATCGGCGTGCAGGGCGTCGGCGCCAAGATGGCGCTGGCGATCCTCTCCGTGTTGTCGCCGGCGGATCTGGTGCAGGCCATCGCCGCCCAGGACAAGGCCTCTCTGAGCCGGGCCAGCGGCGTTGGCCCCAAGCTGGCCGGGCGCATCGCCTCGGAACTGAAAGACAAGGCCGGCGGCATCGCCCTGGGGCCGGTGGCGCTGGCCAACGGCGCGCCGGCGCCCGGCGGCGTCTCGGAGGATGCGGTCTCGGCCCTGGTCAATCTGGGCTACCGCCGCGCCGAGGCCTTCACCGCCGTTGCCAAGGCTATGGGTGAGCTGGGTGGTGAGGCGTCCGTCGAGGCCCTGATCAAGGCCGGGCTGAAGGAGCTGGCGTCATGAGCGACGGTGCCAGCGACAGCCGCGTAGTGGCGCCTGACTTTCGCGAGGAAGACAGCGCCGAGCACGGCCTGCGGCCGGCGCGCCTCGACGATTTCGTCGGCCAGCGGGCGGTGCGCGAGAACCTGCGGGTCTTCGTGCAGGCGGCGCGCGGCCGCGGCGATGCCCTGGACCACGTGCTGTTCTTCGGCCCGCCGGGGCTCGGCAAGACCACCCTGGCGCAGATCGTCGCCCGGGAACTGGGGGTCGGCTTTCGCGCCACCTCCGGCCCGGTGATCGCCAAGGCCGGGGACCTGGCGGCGATCCTCACCAACCTGCAGCCCCACGACGTGCTGTTCATCGACGAGATCCACCGTCTGTCTCCCGCCGTGGAGGAGGTGCTCTACCCGGCGATGGAGGACTTCCACCTGGACCTCATCATCGGCGAGGGGCCGGCCGCCCGCTCGGTGCGCATCGATCTGCCGCCCTTCACCCTGGTGGGCGCCACCACCCGTTCAGGGCTGATTACCACGCCCCTGAGGGAGCGCTTCGGCATCCCGCTGCGCCTGCAGTTCTACGAGCCCGAAGAGCTGCAGCAGATCGTCAGCCGCGGTGCCCGGATTCTGGACATGACGCTGACCGACGACGGCGCCGGTGAGATCGCCCGCCGCTCGCGCGGCACGCCCCGGGTGGCCGGCCGCCTGCTGCGGCGGGTCCGCGACTTCGCTGCCGTCGCCGGGGTCGAGGTCATCGCCGCGCCCCAGGCCGACGGGGCCCTGCGCCGCATGGACGTCGACGAGCGCGGGCTCGATGCCATGGACCGGCGCTACATGCGCTGCCTGGCCGACAGCTACGGCGGCGGCCCGGTGGGGGTGGAAACCCTGGCGGCCGCCCTCTCGGAGCAGCGCGATGTCCTGGAGGAGGTCATCGAGCCCTATCTGATCCAGCAGGGCCTGGTGCAGCGCACGCCGCGCGGGCGGGTGCTCTCGCGCGGCGGCTACGGCTATCTCGGCCTCGATATTCCCCGCGGCCTGGAGCAGCTCGATCTGCTGGGCGAAGAGCCTGGTGAGGCCGGCTCCGGCGGCGGCAAGGAGGGCGAGGCTTGACCCCCTCCTCGGGCTGTCTGGTGGACGGCGAACACCGCTATGCCTTGCGTGTCTTCTACGAGGACACCGATGCCGGCGGCATCGTCTACCACGCCCGTTATCTGAACTTTGCCGAGCGTGCCCGCACCGAGGCGCTGCGTCTTGCCGGCATCCAGCAGACCGAGATGCGCGCCCGATATGGCGTGGTCTTCGCGCTGCGCAGTTGCAGCGTCGATTTCCGCCGCCCGGCGCGTTTGGACGATTTGGTGGAGGTGCGTTCACGCTTCACCAACCTTAAAGGCGCAAAACTCTCGGCTCTGCAGTCGATCTGGCGCGGCGAGGAAGAGCTCACACGTATCGACGTGGAGGTCGCCTCGATCCGCGACGACGGCCGCCCGACACGCATTCCCGGTGCGGTCCGTGCCGCCCTGGAACCTTTTTTGCAGTCTATGGAACAGGGGTAACCCATGGAACAGGACGCCGTAAGCTCAGAAGCCCTCAGTGGTACGGTAGACCCGACGCTCTCGGTCTGGGGGCTCTTTCTGCAAGCCGACATCGTGGTGCAGGCGGTGATGGTCCTGCTGCTCCTCGCCTCCTTCTGGAGCTGGGCCATCATCTTCGAGAAGGTCCTGCGGATGCGCCGCCTGAAGGAGCGGGCGGGCCAGTTCGAGGAGGCCTTCTGGTCCGGCGGTTCGCTGGACGACCTCTACGACCGCCTGGACAACCGCCCGCCCGATCCCATGGCCTCGCTCTTCGTCTCGGCGATGCGGGAATGGCGGCGCTCCTCCGCCCGGGGGATCGGCGGCGGCTCCGAGGGCCGGGCCAGCCTGCGCCAGCGTATCGAGCGGGTGATGGACATCGCCCTGGGCCGCGAGATGGAACGGCTGGAGCGCCACATGACCTTCCTCGCCTCGGTCGGCTCGGCGGCGCCCTTCATCGGCCTCTTCGGCACGGTCTGGGGCATCATGAACGCCTTCACCTCCATCGCCGCGGCGAAGAACACCAGCCTGGCGGTGGTCGCCCCCGGCATCGCCGAAGCGCTCTTCGCGACCGCCCTCGGCCTGGTGGCGGCGATCCCGGCGGTAATCGGCTACAACAAGCTGTCCAACGACCTCGGCCGCTACGCCGGCCGGCTGGAGGCCTTCGCCGGCGAGTTCGGCGCCATCCTCTCGCGCAAGCTCGACGAAAAGGTCTGAGGCCATGGCGGCGACCCTGCAAGCGGCACAGCGCGGCCGCGGCCGCAACAGCGGGCGCTACCGCCCGCTCAGCGAGATCAACGTCACGCCCTTCGTCGACGTCATGCTGGTGCTGCTCATCGTGTTCATGGTCACGGCGCCGCTGCTGACCGTCGGCGTGCCGGTCGACCTGCCGAAGACCCAGGCGCAGTCCATCGCCGATCCGGATGAACCGCTGGTGATCACCGTCAACTCGGAAGGCGTGATCCACATCCAGGACTCGCCGGTCGAGCTCGGGCAACTGGTGCCCCGCCTGCGGGCGATCACCGAAAGCAAGCCCGACACCCGCATCTTCGTGCGCGGCGACCGGACGATCGCCTATGGGCGGATCATGCAGGTGATGGGAACGGTCAACACCGCCGGCTTCAGCCGGGTGGCGCTGATCGCCGAGTTGCCCAAGGGCGACGAGGCCGCGGCCGTCACGGGCGGTGCCGCGCAGAAGTCTCAGGACAACTAGCGCCATAGGTCACGCGGGCCCCGGGCGGCCAAAGCACGGGGCCAGAGGATAAGGCCAAAGGGTAAGGAAAGACGGTTCGGCGCAGGCATGGGCAAGGCAGCGATCCTCTCAGCGGTTCTGCATCTGGCGGTGATTGCCATGGTGGTGATCGGGCTGCCGATCTTCCGTGAGCCGCTGCAGGACTTCGAGGCGATCCCGGTGGAACTCGTGACCCTGCCCGACGAGGCGGTGCCGGTGGAGCAGGAGGTGGAGCCCGAGCCGGAACCCGAACCGCCGCAGGCCCCTGAAGAGGCACCGGAGCCGGAGCCGGAGATCGCCGAAGCGCCGGCCCCGCCGCCTGAGCCGGAACCCGAACCGGAACCGCAGCCCGAACCCGAACCCGAGCCGATTCCGGAACCCGAGCCCGAACCCGAGCCGGAGCCCGAGCCCCAACCGGAACCTGAACCGGAGCCCGAACCGGAACCCGAAACCAAGGCGCCGCCGAAGCCGCAGCGCAAGCCGCAGATCCAGGTCGCCGAAAAGCCGAAGGAACCGGTGAAGGAAGAGCCGAAGCCCCAGGACCCGATGGCCTCGATCCTCCGTAATGTGGAGAAGCTTGCGGAAAGCGCCCCCAAGCGCGCGCCGCAGACCGCCAAGGCGCCGACCCCGGCGCCGCAGCCCCGCGTCTCGGCGGTCCAGCGCCTGCAATTGGAGAATTCGATCCGCAGCCAGGTCGAGCGCTGTTGGATAGCAGATGCCGGCGCCCTCAAAGCCGAAGACCTGATCGTCGAAGTCATCGTCAACCTGGCCCCGGACGGGCGCATCATCGGCCAGCCGAAGGTGGTGGACGTCCGGCGCATGAACCGCGATGCCTATTTCCGCAGCGCCGCGGAAAACGCTGTCCGGGCGATTCTCAGATGCAGCCCCTATGAGCTGCCAATAAACCAGTACTCAGAATGGAAACAGATGAACCTGACCTTTAATCCGAGGGAGATGTTCGGATCATGACGTCGATGCAGAGCCTCCACATCCATCGCGCCCCGCCGCTCCCT
Organism: Pelagibius sp.; assembly: GCF_028289705.1. GTDB lineage: Bacteria > Pseudomonadota > Alphaproteobacteria > Kiloniellales > Kiloniellaceae > Pelagibius. The sequence continues at coordinate 6,065 of NZ_JANQOI010000160.1, read as the reverse complement.
CGCTGGCGGCTGACCGGCTTGATGCCCGCGTTGGCGGTCCTCGTCCTCTGCCTGCTCGCGCCCTGGGCGCCGGCTCAGGCCCAGTTGAAGGTCGACATCACCCGGCCGGTGGTCGAGCCGCTGCCGGTTGCCATCACCGATCTCTTCGGCGAGATCGCCGAGGAGCAGAAGCTGGGCGCCGACATCGCCGGTGTGGTCGCCGCCAATCTGGAGCGCAGCGGGCTGTTCCGTCCGGTGGACAAGGGGGCCTTCATCCAGGATGCGCGCAGCCTGCGCAACGGTCCGCGCTACGGTGACTGGCGGCTGATCAATGCCCAGGCGCTGGTGGCCGGCAACGTCCAGCTTCAGGCCGACGGACGCATGCAGGTGCAGTTCCGCCTCTGGGACGTGTTCTCGGAGCTGCAGATGGAGGGCCGGCAGTTCACCACCACGCCGGCCAACTGGCGCAACATCGCCCACCGCATCTCCGACTTCATCTATGAGCGGCTGACCGGCGAGGTCGGCTACTTCAACACGCAGATCGTCTACATCGCCGAGGCGGGCCCGCAGAACCGGCGGGTCAAGCGCCTGGCCATCATGGACCAGGACGGTCAGAATCACCGCTTTCTGACCAGCGGCAACGAAACCGTGCTGACGCCGCGCTTCTCCCCGACCACCCGCGAGATCACCTACCTGGCCTTCCAGCGCTCCGGCGGGCGCGAGATCCCGCGGGTCTATCTGTTCAATCTGGACACCGGCCAGCAGGAGGTGCTCGGCGAGTTCCCCGGCATGACCTTTGCGCCGCGCTTCTCCACCAAGGGCATCTCGGTGATCTTCTCCATGGCCGCGGACGGCAACACGGAGATCTACACCGTCGATCTGCGCACCCGCGGCCAGCGGCGTCTGACCAGCCATCCGGCCATCGACACCTCGCCGTCCTACTCGCCGGATTCGAGCCAAATCGTCTTCAATTCCGACCGCGGCGGCCGCCCTCAACTCTATGTGATGGACAGCGATGGAAGTAATCTGCGGCGAATCAGTCGTGGTAAGGGGAGTTACTTCACTCCGGTCTGGTCGCCGCGCGGCGATCTGATCGCCTTCACACGTCAACACGCGGGGGAGTTCTATATCGGCGTGATGCGGCCCGATGGCAGCGGGGAGCGGATGCTGGTGCGCGATTACAACGTGGAGGCGCCGACCTGGGCGCCTAACGGACGCGTGCTGTCCTACTTCCGAACCACCCGCGCCGACGCGCAGGGACGCATCACTAGCAAGATCTTTACGATTGATCTGACAGGGTTCAACGAACGCGAGCTTGTGACGCCTCTGGACGGCTCTGATCCGGCTTGGTCCCCCTTGATTCGCTAGGGGGTGGCCGGTTATAGTCCGTTAACCATTTTCGGCCTTTATAGGCCGTCGTTGGGGGGGCATATCAAGCAGGCACGACCTGTGAATTCACCGGTGGCAGGTCTGCCTCAATTCATAAAATCCGGGGATGTGTTTGAGAGGGCAGAATATGCGCTTTTCCTTGGTTACGACCTTTGCGGCGGCGATGTTGCTTGCTGCGTGTTCAACGCCGTCCGAAGAGGCCTCAACGACGTCGGGCAGCGGCTCTAGCGGCGGATCGACCAGTACCACCACCGCGGCGTCGGACCCCGCGCCGACAGCGCTCCCCACCCCGGCAGCGGGCACGCAGGAAGAGCTGACCGTGGAGGTCGGCGATCGTATCTTCTTCGACTACGATCAGTACAACATACGCGCCGACCAGCGCGACACGGTGGAAGCCTTGGCTGCTTGGCTGGACACCAATCCAGGCGTCGCCATGACCCTGGAAGGTCATGCCGATGAGCGCGGCACCCGCGAGTACAACCTGGCCCTGGGCGAGCGGCGCGCCAATTCGGTGCGCGACTACCTGGTGGCGCTGGGGATCAATCCGGGCCGTCTGAGCGTGGTCAGCTTCGGCGAGGAACGTCCCGCCGTGCTCGGCTCCAACGACTCGGCCTGGGCTCAGAACCGCCGGAGTGCCTTTGTCGTCAACTAGTCCTGCCATCGCGTAAGCGGGCCTCTGCGCAGGCCGGCCTTCGCGCGGGTGGGACAGACGAGAGACTCGGTCCCCGGTTCACGGGCAAGCCCCGTCCGGCTTCAGCGGTTGATCGCAAAGCCGGGCGGGGCTTTCGTCTTTGGCGGCCTGGATTCGGCGATCGGGGATGTGGGTGAAGTGGGCAGCTTGCCGTGGCGCCAGGCGCCCGGCTGTTGGCGCACGCCGCGCCGCGCGATAAGCTTGCGTCCCACAAATGACATGGCCTTAAAAATGACAAGAAGGTCTGCCAGACGAGGCAGACCTGCTAGGCCGGGAAGATAAGGACGCAGAGATCTTGCGGAGGATTGAACGATGACCACCGCGACTCCCCTGGCTCGCTGGAGCGGACGGGCGCGATCCGGCGGGCGCTGGCTCGCCCTTGCGCTGATCGGCAGCTTGGTCTGGGCTGCCCTGCCCGCGGCCGCCCAGACGGTCGAGGACCAGGTCCAGCGCCTGCAGCGCGAACTCTCCGACCTGCAGCGCCAGGTCTATGGCGGCGCCGGGGCGCCGGCGGCCGGCGCCGGCACGGCCACCGGCCTGGCCCCCACCCAGGCGGCGCGAATCGAGCTGCGCCTCAACCAGTTCGAGGCCGAGCTGCGGAGCCTGACCGGCCAGGTGGAGGAGATGCGCTTTCAGACCGACAGCGTCAGCCAGCGGCTGGACCGCCTGGTTGCCGATGTGGATCTGCGTCTGCAGGCTCTGGAGCAGGGCGGCGTTTCGCCGGGCCTTGCGGAGGCGGCGCCGGCGGGCGCTGCCGCCGAGACGGCGGCGCAGGGCTTTGCCGCGAGCCCGCCGGTCACCGCCGGCAGCAGCGCCGCACCGGGCACCCTCGGCACCATCGCGGAGACCGACCTTCAGCGCTTCAAGCAACAGCAGGGAAGCCTGTCACCCGCCGCCCCGGCGGCTGCCGGGCCGACCGTTTCCGGGGGGCAGGTCGCCGCGGTACCGGGGAGCGGCAGCCCGGCGCTGCCGGGCGCTACGCCGCGCGAGAAGTACGACTTTGCCTTCGGGCTGCTGCGCCAGGCCAACTACGAGGGGGCGGAACAGGCGCTTTCGGCCTTTCTCGCCGAACACCCCAACGACGCCCTGGCCGGCAATGCCAAGTACTGGCTCGGCGAGACCTACTATGTGCGGGGCAACTACCAACAGGCGGCCGTGACCTTCGCCGAGGGCTTTGAAGCCTATCCCGACAACCCCAAGGCCCCGGACAATCTGCTGAAGCTGGGCATGTCGCTTGCCTCCCTCGGCAGCACCGCCGATGCCTGCGGTACTTTCCAGGTGCTTCAGCAACGCTACGCCGATGCCTCCGCGACGATCATCCAGCGCTCCCGCCAGGAAGCCCAGCGCATCGGCTGCTAACGGCGCGGCCGGCACGCGGTCCGAAGCGGGGCTGGGCGGTTCGCCGGTGGCGGCCCTGAACGGCGCGGAGTTTGCCGCCCTGATGAGCGGCCTCGGCCCTTTCGAGCCGCGTCCCCTGGTCGCGGTCGCGCTCTCCGGTGGCGGCGACAGCCTCGCGCTCACCCTTCTGCTCAAGGACTGGCTCGACGCGCGCGGCGGCAGCCTGCTGGCGCTGACCGTCGATCACGGATTGCGCCGCGGGTCGGCCGTCGAGGCGGCCCGGGTCGCCGCCCAGATGCGCCGGCTCGGCATCGCCCACAAAACCCTGCGGTGGGAGGGCAAGAAGCCGGCAGCCTCGCGCCAGGCCGCGGCCCGGGCTGCCCGCTATGCCCTGATGGGCGCAGCCTGCGAGGCCCGCGGGATCTTTCATCTGGCGCTCGCCCATCACCTGGAGGACCAGGCCGAGACCTTTCTGCTGCGCCTCGGCCGGGGCAGCGGCCTCGACGGGCTATCGGCCATGGCCCCGGTGAGCGAAACCGCCGGCCTCAGGCTGCTGCGCCCCTTGCTGGCGATCCCCAAGGCGCGCCTGATGGAAAGCCTGCGGGAGCGCGATCTTCCCTGGATCGACGATCCCAGCAACGCCGACCCTGCTTTTGCCCGGGTGCGGCTGCGCCGCCTGCTGCCGGAGCTGGCGCGCGAGGGCATGTCGCCGGCCCGTCTGGGCTCCGCGACCCAGCACCTGGGTCGGGCGCGGATCGCCCTGGAGACCGAGGTCGCCACCGTGCTCGCCCGCGCCGTGCGGCCCGATCCGGCCGGCTTCCTGGAGGTCTCCCCGACTGTCCTGGCAGCGGCGCCCCGGGAGGTTTCCCTGAGAGCCCTGGCGCGCTGCCTGATGGCGGTGGGCGGGGCGGACTATACGCCGCGCCTCCACCGGCTGGAGCGCCTCCATGCCCGGCTCGGCTCTGGGCTTGGCCGGGGCGCGACCCTGGGCGGCTGCCGCATTCTGGCCCGCGGTGCGGACTGGCTGATGGTGCGCGAAGCCGGGCGCAGTGCCGAAGGGCGTTTGGAGCCGGGCGGACGGCTGCTGTGGGACGGCCGGTTCGAGCTGGTCATGGGCCGGGGCCGCGATGCGGTCGATACCACCCCTGGTAGTGGCGGAGTCACCGTCTCGGCCCTTGGCCTTGCGGGCTGGCGCCGGCTGAGGGCCGCCCTGACGCCGGCCCAGGACCGCCTGGCGGCGCGGATCCCGGCCGCGGCGCGGGCCGGTCTGCCGGCCCTGCGGGACCGCCGGGGCCTCGCCGCGGTTCCACCCCTGGGCTATTTTCGCGACCAATCGACGGCCAAGAGGTTGAATATCTGCCGTTTTGCTCCCACAAATGGGTTAACCGGCAGCGCATTTACGGTTGTTTAGACGCCGCCGGACATTATCTTTGAGTCCAGGCAGTCGATCACGATGCCGGGCCGCTCCGCGCGCCCTCAGCGTCTAACAGGGAAGTTGACCGTGAATTTCAGCCGCAATGCAGCACTGTGGATCATCATCGTTCTGCTGCTGTTCGCCCTGTTCAATTTTTTCCAGAACTCCATGAGCGGGCGTCCGCAGCAGGAAGTTCCCTATTCGGAGTTCCTGAAGCAGGTTGACACCGGCGAGGTGAGCAAGGTCACCATCCAGGGCAGCGAGATCACCGGTAACTACACCGGTGGCCGCACCTTCGCGACCCGCGCGCCGGACAACCTCGACGGGTTGGTCGAGCGCCTGGATGCGGCCGGCGTCACCTTCGACGTGAAGCCGGTGGACGGCAACAGCACGCTCTTCATGATCCTGGTCAACTGGTTCCCGATGCTGCTGCTGATCGGCGTCTGGATCTTCTTCATGCGCCAGATGCAGGGCGGCGGCGGCAAGGCCATGGGCTTTGGCAAGTCCAAGGCCAAAATGCTGACGGAAAAGCAAGGGCGGGTGACCTTTGATGATGTTGCCGGCGTGGACGAGGCCAAACAGGAACTTGAGGAAATCGTCGAGTTCCTCAAGGACCCGCAGAAATTCCAGCGTCTGGGCGGAAAAATCCCCAAAGGTGTGCTGCTGGTCGGGCCGCCCGGTACCGGTAAGACACTGATTGCCCGTGCCGTGGCTGGTGAGGCGAGCGTTCCCTTCTTCACCATCTCCGGTTCTGACTTTGTCGAAATGTTTGTTGGTGTCGGCGCCAGCCGCGTCCGCGACATGTTCGAACAGGGCAAGAAGAACGCCCCTTGCATCATCTTCATCGACGAAATCGACGCCGTTGGCCGCCATCGCGGCGCCGGCCTGGGCGGCGGCAATGACGAGCGCGAACAGACGCTCAACCAGTTGCTGGTCGAGATGGATGGGTTCGAGGCCAATGAGGGCGTCATCCTGATCGCGGCCACCAACCGGCCCGACGTGCTCGACCCGGCTCTGCTCCGTCCTGGTCGTTTCGACCGCCAGGTTGTCGTGCCGAACCCCGATATTCTGGGCCGCGAGAAGATCCTCAAAGTCCACATGCGCAAGGTTCCGCTGGCCGCCGATGTCGACCCGAAGGTCATCGCGCGCGGCACGCCCGGCTTCTCTGGCGCCGACCTGGCAAATCTGGTGAATGAAGCGGCGCTGCTGGCGGCTCGTAAGAACAAACGCGTCGTCACGCACCTTGAGTTCGAG
>NZ_JANQOI010000159.1 GCF_028289705.1 Pelagibius sp. | reverse complement strand
GCACCATGGACAGCTTCCTGCTGTGGCGCCTGACCGGGGGGCGGGGCCACGCCACCGACGCGACCAACGCCGCCCGCACCCTGATCTTCGACATCAAGCGCCAGATCTGGGATCCGGATTTGCTGGAACTGCTGCGCATTCCCGAAAGCCTGTTGCCCGAGGTGCGCGACAGCAATGCGGACTTCGGCTCCACCGATGCCGCACTGCTGGGCGCTGCCCTGCCGATCGGCGGCATCGCCGGTGATCAGCAGGCAGCCACCGTGGGCCAGGCCTGCTTCGAGGCGGGCATGATGAAGTCCACCTACGGCACCGGCTGCTTTGCGCTGTTCAACACCGGCGGCGACCTCGTCTACTCCCAGAACCGGCTGCTTTCCACCGTCGCCTACCGCCTGGACGGCCAAACCACCTTTGCGCTGGAAGGCAGCATCTTCGTCGCCGGCGCCGCGGTCCAGTGGTTGCGGGACGCCATGGGCCTGATCAAATCGGCCGCCGAGACGGAAGCCCTGGCCAAGCAGGCCGACTCCAGCCAGCGGATCTTCCTGGTCCCCGCCTTCACCGGGCTCGGCGCGCCCTACTGGGACGCCGAGGCCCGCGGCGCGGTTTTCGGCCTGACCCGGGCCAGCGGTCCGGCCGAGCTGGCGCGCGCCACCCTGGAGGCGGTGTGTTACCAGACCCGCGACCTGCTGGAGGCGATGCGGGCCGACGGTGCCAGCGGGCTGGAGGCCTTGCGGGTGGACGGCGGCATGGTGGCCAATGACTGGATGCTGCAAATGTTGGCGGACATCCTGGGCGTCGCAGTCGAACGTCCGCAGGTGGCCGAGACCACCGCTCTGGGCGCGGCCTGCCTGGCCGGCCTCAACCACGGTCTCTTCAACGACCTGGAAGCCATTGCCGGACAATGGCAATGCGATGCCCGTTTCGAGCCGCAGATGGCGCAGGCGGAGCGTGAAGAACGCTACGAAGGCTGGTGCGATGCGGTATCCCGAGTGCGCACAACAGGGTAGAATCGGGTTCGACACAGCGCTCAGACGCTCCCGGCTAGATTCCCTTAACGCCCGCGGCGTAAGATTTGTCCATCAGCCGCCGGGAGGGCCCAGCCCCCCAGGCAGGGCCTCCGGCGCCGGTGGGCGGCGGCGGAAAAGGGAGACGACGGGATGGAAACGGTCAGCCTGAAAATCGATGAGATCTACGTGCCGGCGAAGCGCAAGCGCACCCTGAAGCCGGCGCAGGTGGACGAACTGGCCGAAAGCATCATGGAAGAGGGCCTGAAACTGCCCATCTCGGTGCGCCAGGGCAATGGCCGTTTCGTGCTGATCGAAGGGTTGCACCGGCTGGAGGCCTGCCGCGCCCTGGGCGAAGACACCATCGACAGCATCATCGTGCGCGCCCGCCAGCACTAGAATCAACCCGGATTGGATGGAACCGCCTCCAACAGTCTCACCCGGAGCGATCCGTCGACCCAGCCTATCTGCCCTAGTTGTCAGCTGGAGGTCGGCCTTACGCGGTCTGGCGTAAACCCAAGGCGTTTCCGCCTAAACATGCTTGCTCTGGCACACCGCAGCAAAGCCGTTAGCAATCCTTGTCGATCCAATTGTGACCGCTGAAGCAACTGCCCTTGAACCTTGGGTCCAGTCGATCCCGGCTGATGGTGAAGCGCACCAGACCTGGATAGTTGTGCTCGAACTCGTCGATGAGCAACTGCGTCATCGCGAAACGCTCCTCGCAGGCCTTGCTGTAGGCAAAGCGGATTGAGGGCGGTTCGTCAACAAGGCCGAGTAGGTTCATATGAAAGTGGACTCCAGACGGAACAGCCTCCCTGTAACGCCGGCCGTCGATCCCTGTTATCAGCAACCTGACCGTGCTCTCCTCGATCCAAGACTCCTGGACATACTCCAGGTCGACCCGAACGAGACAGTCGCTGCGCATATACTTCGGCCCGGCCCGCCAGATCAGCATATCGAAACCCAGCAACACCAAACCGCCCAGAAGAAGCGCGAGGATGGCAAAGCCGACGACCGAAGCCCGGCCGCCGGAAAGACGCCAACGTCTCATTGCAGTTCATAAACTCTGAGGACCGGCCCCGCTGATTTGCCGCTGTAGGACGGTTGTGGCGGAACGCGGATGATTGCCCTGTAGCCGTGTGCACTTTTGAACGGCGGCTTGAAGTCTCGACGGCTGGGCTCGAAGGGCAGCAGATGCCCGCCGGCCTCCTGAGGCCGGTGATTCGGCCGGCGAAACTCTGGGATCACGTTGCCGTCCTTGTCCAGAGCATACCAATCCACGGTATATCGAATGCCATCGACCCCAAGCGTATTGCTGACCGCGTCGACGCTGATGCCCTTCTTAACGTCAAAGGGATGTATTCCGACATCCAGATTCGACCCGATCGTTTCTTTCCCGCGCTTCGACAAACGAACGCTTCCGACAGCCAAATCGTCTGCTGGCTTTTCCCGCAGCGTTTCTCGCTTCTTCAGCCGAAGTCCATGTGCTGAACCGCGACCGCCGTGAGATCGACCGTTGCGGAAACGCAGGCCCGTCTTTCCCAGTGCCTGCGATAGTTCCCGAACTGTCTCGCCATCAGGTTTCATCTCCGCGTCGGTCTTCAGGCCCTTGTATTCCTGAAAGCGCTCGATCGCATCGAACATTCGCTCGTCGGGCCACGGCGTCAGACCCGTCTTCGGCACCTCATAGAGGCCCAGCGCCGCCAGTGCCGACTTCGTGCTTCGGGTGTCTGCAGGTTCGACCGCCGTATTGCGGGCAACGGATCCTTTCGATTTCAGTGCGGGGGGAACCATTCTCTGACTGCCTCCTTCGATTACGCCCTCCCAACGAAAGAACATATCATGAACATTTATTCGACTCAAGCGCGTATGCTCCAGACCGCTCTTGCGCGCTTAAAGAGAGCGGCCTTGCGCTTAAGCCGTTAGGGCAGCGCCAGCTGACTTATGGCAAGGCCGGCGAGGACGGGTATCGGCACCGACACAGCAAGGCGCTGCAGAGCCGGGCGGCGGCCGATGATCGGGATTTCCCAGACCAGGGTGCGGTTCAGATTGTAGAGCGACCAGGCGATCACGAAAGCCAGGATCTGCGGCGTGCCGGCGCCAACCTCCAGGGCGGCCCCGCCAATGGCAAAGGCCAGCATCGGGCCGCCGGGCACCAAGGCGCCGATCAGGCTGGCCATGAACAGCCCCGCGATGCCGGTGTCCCGCCCGACGACGGCGGCGACCAGTTCCGGCGGCACCAGGGCGGCGATGAAGCCGGCGCCCAATACCGCCAGCACCAGCCGCGGCGCCACCAGCAGGGCCTGCTGCCAGGC
>NZ_JANQOI010000152.1 GCF_028289705.1 Pelagibius sp. | reverse complement strand
CCCTGGCCGACCAGGCGACCATCGGCAACATGGCCCCCGAATACGGCGCCACCTGCGGCATCTTCCCGGTGGACGCGGAGACCATCCGCTACCTCACCTTCACCGGGCGCGACCCCGAGCGTGTCGCCCTGGTGGAAGCCTACGCCAAGGCCCAGGGCATGTGGCGCGACGCCTCGACCCCGGATCCGGTCTTCACCGACACCCTGGAGCTCGACCTCGGCGACGTGGAACCGAGCCTCGCCGGGCCCAAGCGCCCGCAGGACCGGGTGGCGCTCTCCGGCGTCACCGCCTCCGCCGACAAGGCCCTGGGCGAGATGGGCAGCGGCACGGCCACCGCGGTCGAGGGCGGCGACTACAGCCTGGAGCCCGGTGCGGTCGTGATCGCCGCCATCACCTCCTGCACCAACACCTCCAACCCCTCGGTGCTGGTGGGCGCCGGCCTGCTGGCCAAGAAGGCGCGGGAGAAGGGCCTCACCACCAAGCCCTGGGTGAAGACGTCGCTGGCCCCCGGCAGCCAGGTGGTGACCGACTACCTGGAGGCCGCCGGCCTGCAGAGCGAACTGGACGCCCTGGGCTTCGACCTCGTGGGCTACGGCTGCACCACCTGCATCGGCAACTCCGGGCCGCTGGAGCAGCCCGTCAACGAGGCCATTGAGACGGGCAACATCTCGGTCGCCGCCGTGCTCTCGGGCAACCGTAATTTCGAGGGCCGCGTCCACCCCATGGTGAAGCTGAACTACCTGGCCTCACCGCCCCTGGTGGTGGCCTATGCCCTGGCCGGCTCCCTCAAGGTCGATCTGCTGAACGATCCGATCGGCACCGGCAGCGACGGCGAGCCCGTCTACCTCAAGGACATCTGGCCCTCCAACAAGGAGATCGAGTCCGTCATCGGCGACGTGCTGACGCCGGAGATGTTCAAGGCGCGCTACGCCAACGTCTTCGAGGGACCGGCGGAGTGGAAGGAGATCGATTCCGGCTCCGGCATGACCTACATGTGGAGCGACGGCAGCACCTATGTGCAGTATCCCCCCTTCTTCGAGGAGATGCAGGCGGAGCCCGAGGCCACCAGCGACGTCAGCGGCGCCCGCGCCCTGGCGATCCTCGGCGACTCCATCACCACCGACCACATCTCCCCGGCCGGTGCCATCAAGAAGGAGAGCCCGGCCGGCGAGTACCTGATCGAGCATCAGGTGCGGCCCCTGGAGTTCAACTCCTACGGCGCGCGGCGCGGCAATCACCAGGTGATGATGCGCGGTACCTTCGCCAACATCCGCATCCGCAACGAGATGGCCGCCGGCACCGAGGGCGGCTTCACCAGGCACATGCCCGAGGGCACGGTGATGCCGATCTACGACGCCGCCATGAAGTACGCCGAGGAGGGCGTGCCCCTGGTGGTCATCGGCGGCAAGGAATACGGTACCGGCTCCTCGCGCGACTGGGCGGCCAAGGGCACGCGCCTCTTGGGCGTGAAGGCCGTGATCGTCGAGAGCTTCGAGCGCATCCACCGCTCCAACCTCGTCGGCATGGGCGTGCTGCCGCTGCAGTTCAAGGACGGCACCA
>NZ_JANQOI010000126.1 GCF_028289705.1 Pelagibius sp. | reverse complement strand
GGCGCCCCCAAGCCCGGTTCGGGCCGCAGCGCCCTTCGCCGCCCTTCCCGTCAAGGCCACAGCCGAACCGCAGGCGGAGCCGCAGCACGACCCGGTGCCCCGCGCCGAGCGCAAAGTGCACATCCAGATCGACCACATCGAGGTGCGCCAGCAGCCGCGGCCCATCCCTGCGCCGCCGCCACGGAAGGCCGCCCGCAATCCGGCGCCCAACCTCGAGGACTACCTGCAGCAGGGGCGGCGGTCATGAGCGACGGCTTCGCCATCGCCGCCATCACCGCGGTCCTGCGCGCGCGCATCAACGCCCGCCTCGTGGCCAACAACGTCGGCGCCGTGGTCGGCAACTTCTCGGTTTCCGCCATTCCGCCGGATCTGGTGCGCGGTACGGCCGGCAACGACCCGACGCAACTGAACCTCTTCCTGCATCAGGTCACGCCCAACGCCATCCAGCGCAATCGGGACCAGGCGGCGCGCAGTTCCCTCGGGCAGCTCGCCAAGCGGCCGACCCTGGCCCTCGACCTGCACTACCTGATGACGGCCTACGGCGCCCAGGCCTATTTCGCCGAGGTCCTGCTCGGCCACTCGACCATGCTGCTGCACGAGGAGCCGCTGCTCACCCGCCAGCAGATCCGCGAGGCCCTCAACCCGCCGCCGCCGGCACCACCCCTGCCGGCCCCCATCACCACCTCGGGGATCGACGAGCAGGTGGAGATGATCCGCATCTCGCCGGAATCCATCACCTCGGAGGAGATGTCGCGCATGTGGTCGGCGCTGGATGCGCAATACCGTCCCTCAGTCGCCTACAAGGTTTCCGTGGCGCTGCTGGAGAGCACCCTCAGCCCAGGCCCCGCCCTGCCGGCGCGGCGGCGCATCATCAAGACGATCCCCACCGTCGGCGCGCGCATCACCGACCTGCGCAACGCCGCCGACGGCGACCCCACCATCACCATGGCCAGCAGCATCGTCATCGAGGGCGAGGGCTTCGCCGTTTCGGGGCTGTCACTGCTCTTCGGCGGCCAGGCCCATACGCCGCAGCCGGATCAGATCCGGGCCTCGCAGATCACCCTGCCGCTGAGCGACCTTGCCACGGCGCCGCTGCCGGGGCTGGTTCCGCTACAGATCGCCATCGACAGCGACCTGGGCGATCCGCCGGTGGCCCACCGCGCGCTGGTTTCCAACACCGTCGCCCTGCCGCTTTCGGCCACCTTCACCTTCACCACCACGCCGGTATCGGAGCGGGTGGTCGACGGCGTGACCCTGCGCACCGGCGATGCGGCCCTCACCATCACCCCGGCCGTGGGACGGCGGCAGGCCCTGCAACTCTCGTTCAACGAGATCGCCGCCCCCGCCGGCCGGGCGCCGCGCCACTACGCTTTCGACGCACCACGCGACAACGGCATCACGGTGCCCAACGTCGACACGACCACCACCGTGACCTTCCGCTATCGCGACGTGGCGGCGGGGGACTACCTGCTGCGCCTCAGGGTCGACGGCGTCGACTCGCCGCTCGGCGTCGACGGCAACGGCGTGTTCGACAGTCCGCAGGTGACCATCTGATGGCCGCGCCCACAACCGACTGGCACGCGCGCAACCAGGCATACCTGGCAAGTTGCCTGGCCACGGTGCGCGCGCGTCTGGCGCTCGCCCTGGTGCGGGGCGGCGACAAGGAAACCGAGACGGAAGAGACGCTCACAGAAGCGCTCGCGGCGCGGAGAGCTCAGGCGGACTTTGCGCCTGCTTCTGCGATTGGGCGACTCACCCAGGCCTTCGATCTGACCGACTTCGAAGCGGAACTGCTGGTGCTCTGCGCCGGGGTGGAACTCGATCCCGAGATCGCCCGCCTGACCGCCCAGATCCGCAGCGGCGCCGACCGCGGCGAGGCAAGTTTCGCCGTGGCCCTCAGCGCGCTTGCCGATCCGCATTGGAGCGCGATCTCCCCGGGCCGCCCCCTGCGCTACTGGCGCTGCCTGCAGCTCCAGGGCCCCTCCGCCGTGCGGTCGTCGCTGCAGATCGACGAGCGGACTCTGTCCTTCCTGCTCGGTATCGCCGACCTCGATTCGCGGCTCATCGAGCGCTCGCAACCTCTTGAACGGGTCGCGGCGCTGCCCCCGAGCCAGACCCGCAAGGTCCGGGCCATCCTGGACGCCTGGCAGGACGGCACAACGCGGGTGATCGGCCTCGACGGTCCCAATGCCGAGGACCGCCGGCGCATCGGTCAGCGCGCCGCGGAGGAAGCCAGCCTCGCCTGTCATCTGATGAGCGCGGCAAACCTGCCCGCCGATCCGGCCGAGCGCACCCTGCTGCAACGCCTCTGGGAACGCGAATCGATGATGCGGCCGCTCTGCTTGGTGATCGAGATCGGCGAGCAGGACCCCGAAGGCAGCGCCCGCTCGGCCCTAGACTTCGCCCTTGGCTGTCACTGCCGCATCCTGCTCTCGGCACGCGAGCGGCTCTCGGGTGGCTCCGGCCTCCCCTGGCACGCCGTTGCGACCCCCTCTGCCGAGGAACAGGAAAGCCTCTGGCGCCGCGCCCTCGGCAAGAAGAGCAACGGCGAGGCTCGCGCGCTTCCCTCCGTGCTCAGCCAGTTCGATCTCGGCGCCGCCGACATCGACCGCATCGGCCAGAGCCTGCAGCGCGGGAACGGCAAGGGTCCTTCCCTCTGGCAGCGCTGCCGGGGCCTGGCAGAGCCGCGCCTGGCGGCCCTGGCGGAACGCCTGCCGGCAATCGCCGATTGGGACGACCTCATAGTGCCGGAACGAGAGCAGGAGGCCCTGAGGCAGATCGCCGCCCAGGTGCGCAACCGTTTCACCGTCTATCACCGCTGGGCCATGGCACCTGCCGGCGCGCGCGGACGCGGCGTCACCGCCCTCTTCTCCGGACCCAGCGGCACGGGCAAGACCATGGCCGCCGAGGTGCTGGCGCGGGATCTCGATCTCGATCTCTACCGGGTCGATCTCAGCGCCGTGGTCAGCAAGTACATCGGCGAGACGGAAAAGAACCTGCGCCGCATCTTCGATGCGGCCGAGGGCGGCGGCGTGGTGCTGCTGTTCGACGAGGCCGACGCGCTGTTCGGCGAACGCAGTCAGGTGAGCGACAGCCACGACCGCTACGCCAACATCGAGATCGCCTATCTGCTGCAACGCATGGAGTCCTTCAGCGGCCTCTCGATCCTCACCAGCAACATACGCGACGCCATCGACCAGGCCTTTCTGCGACGCCTGCGCTTTCTCATCGACTTCCCCTTCCCCGACCGCGAGCTGCGCCGCGCCATCTGGGAGCGCGCCTTCCCCACACAGGCAGGTCCCGAAACGCTGAACTACCAGCGTCTGGCGCAAATGAACGTCGCCGGCGGCACCATTCGCAACATTGCCCTCAACGCCGCCTTCATCGCCGCCGACCAGGGCGACGCCATCGCCATGGAGCACATCTACCGCGCTGCCGCCTACGAGTACGCGAAGATGGACCGGCCCCTGAGCCCGGCGGAGACGGAGGGCTGGTCATGACCCGGCGGCAGCGGCGCCTGGCAATGACCCGGTCTGGCACTGCGGCGGACTCGGTGACGCTCCGCGTCGGGCGGCTGACCCTGGAGGGAGTCTCCCCCCATGTCGGCCGGCGCATCGGCGACAGCCTGACACAGGGTCTGAAGCGCCATGTCCTGGAACGCACCCGTCCGGTGACCCATGCGAAGGCTCCCCAGCGGCAGTCGGCATTGCTCGCGACCGGCCCGCACGACACGCCGGAGCGGGTCGGCGACAGGCTCGCCGTGCTGCTGTCGGAAAGGCTGCTGCCGTGAACGCGCCGGTGAAGATCGCGAAGCACGACCCGGCCCCCGAAAGGACTGGCGAAAGGTCTGCTGAGCGGAGCGCTGAAGACCTGCGCACGGAGCGCCTTGTGGCCGACTTCGCCGCCCGCCTCGGCCTCTCGACGGCTGAGGCCCGGGTCGACCTCTCCCCGGAGAGCGCGGCGCTGACCCGGGCGCACGGGGCCAAGGGCCTGATGCGCGTCGGCGTCGCCCATCTCGACCCCCAGTCCTTCGATGCCGCAAGCGGGCAGGGGCGCTACCTGCTGGCCCATGAGATGACCCACCTTGCCCAGCGGTCGGAGCGGCGCCAGACCGGCGATGAAAGGCCGGCGAATGTGGCCGCAGCCGAGCGCGAAGCCCACAGCATGGGAGAGCGCGCCGCGGCGCTGCTGCCGCTTTCCATCCCTGAGGTTCTGTTGCCGCCGGGCGCCGTCGCCGCCGACTCCGGCGTCGGGACACCCCACGAGGCCCAGGAGGCCGAGCCCCGTGAGCGGCCGGACTCGCCGGCCGCCCTCAACGGCCGTATTGCCGAAAGGATCGTGCCCTTTCCCGGAGCCCTGGTCGCTGCCCGCGCCGAGATCGACGAGGCACTGGATGGCTGGGTCAGCGACGGCGACATGGACGACGTGCTGCGCATCCTCGATGCCCACACCCTCATCGACGCCGCCGCCATCCTCCGGTCGCTGGGCAGCGAACGGCAGCAGAGCTTCCTCGATGAGCTCTCCGGCAGCCACTACCGGAACTACCGGCGTTCGGTGATCGCCGGCTACGCAGCGGTCGTCCACGCCCAGGCCGGCGAATTCGAGGAGGGCCACTTCGAGGACCTGGACTACGGCGCCATGGCACGCGAGGAGATCGTGGCGCTGGATCTGGTGCTGGGCGCCCTCACGGAACATGTTCCACGCTTCGCGGCGGAGTTGCTGCACTCCGATGCCGGTGCGGCCATCCGCGAGCGTATGCTCGATCCCTTCGGCACCCCCCAGCCGCTGCGCCGGGAAGGCGCCGACCGCAGCAGCGACGATGAAACAGCCGATCCGCAGCTCACGAGGGAGGAAGAGGCCCTCATCGGCATTCGCGCGGAGCTGGCGATCAACCTGCTGCGCGACGACCCCGACGAGGCCAAGGCACGAGCGGTGCTCGATCTGCTACGCCCCTTCGCGCCGCTGGTGGAGCCGGAGGGACGGCCCGAGGGCACGTCCAGCGACCCCGACAGCCTGCAGCTCGACGAATTCGGCGGATCCCTGCGGACCGTTCCGCCGAAGCTGCGCCGCGCCGGTGAGCTGCTGGCCGAGGCCGGCGCCCTCGACCGTCTGCTGGAGGCGGTGGACAAGCAGGACGACGCCCTCGACCCCCGCTACGCCGGGCTGTTCTTCGCGCTGATGGCCTTCCGGCCGGTCTGGCGCAACCTCAGCTATGTCGAAGACCTGCTCTCCACCGGCTTCTTCAACTGGGTGCGCGACTGGGAGGCGGAGTTTGCTTACCGCCTGCTGCGCGCCCTGCCGCTCGATGCGCAGTACCGCTTCCGGCAACTGGAGGGCGGGCGCTACTACCGCCGCCTGGAAGAGGAGATCAGCCGCGACCTGATCCGCTCCGGCGTTTACGTCAGCATAGAGGTCAGCCGCGACGAGGACGGCGGTTTCGTCTCCACCGTCGGCGACTATGCCGCCCTTCTGGAGCGCGGCGACCGGGACAGCCAGATCCTCCGCTCGACGGTCGACGACGTGCTGCGGATGGCCGAGGACCGGCGCGGCACCGGCAACTGGGCGGAGACGCTCTTCGAAGCGGTCTGGAACATCGCCGGCTGGGAGACCAGCCTGCCCCATCCATCCAGCGCCCTGACCTTCGTCGTGCGGCGCCTCGACAGCCTCGGGGCCCTCAGCGACATGATCAACGCCCTCAGCGATGAATTCCTTTTCGCCGAGCACCGCCGGCCGGTCACCCTGGAGATCTTCCTGGCGCGCGACCCGATCCATCTTCAGGAGCACGCGCGCCAGCTCATGTCCACCAACTGGAACATCTTCACGCCCTGGGCGCTGGATACCGCGGTCACCGACCGGGATGCCTATGTCGCCTTTCAGCTCATCCGCGCCCTGCCGCCGCACGAGCAGGCCGCTTTCATGCGGCGCAACGACGGCGAGGACTTTCAGGCGATCTGGAACGAACTGCCGGAGCGCATGCGCGAATCCCGCGACATGGACCTCTTCATCGAGCGCGACGGCGGGCTCAACCGGGAAGACCTGCGCGCGCAACTGGCGGCCACCGAGGAGTCCGAGAACCTCTGGACCGCTGGCCGCCGCCACGAACTCGATGCGCTGATCCGCCTCGCCATCACCCTAGGCGACTACGACTTCGTCTTCTCCCAGTCGGAGCAGCGGCGCGCCTACCGGATCGCGGAGCTGCGCCCCATCGTCGACCGCTACCGGCTCTACGATCTCAACCCCGGCTCGGTCCGCACCGATCCGGCCCCGGACGAACTGCCGACCTCGGTGCTGTCCCGGCTGCCGGCGCTGCAGTTCCTGCAGCCCCTGGGGCGCGGCATCGTCAATACGACGGGCACCCTCACCAACCTCCTCGACCTCTTCTTCCGCAGCGATCTGCTGGTCGGCTCGCGCGGCGGCGGCTACCGCCTGGATCTCGAAACGGTGACCCGTCTGATGCGCCACACCCTCGGCGACACCTCCATCGATCTCGGCGAGATGGAGCGGGAGGACCGCGACGACGACGAGAACTACGCGGACATCTGGTTCGATCTGCCGGCCCGCCACATGCACATCGACATCCCGAACCTGCAGATCCAGCAGTACAACGAACTGTTCGGGACGACCCGCGTCGACACCGGCCCGATTACCCTGCGCGGTCTGAGAGTCACCGCCGCCTACGCGGACGAGGGCTTTCAGCAGCCGGCCTCGCTCAACGCCCGCATGGAGGATCTGAAGATCCAGGGCCTGGGCCTGACGAGCCCTGCAAGCGTGCGGACCTTCGGGGAGATCGAGGTCCATCCCCTCGATCTGGATGCCCGGCTGGAAGGCAGCAACACCGCGGCGCCAAGCACTGCGCCACAGGGCCTTTGGATTCCGCTGCCGTTGCTCGCCCCGGCATTCCTCGGGCTGCTCGAAGTGCTCGGTCATCTCGGCCGCCTCAAAGACCGCGAAACCTATGGCGAACTGCGCTCCATAAACATCGCTTTCGAGCGGCTCGACGTGCGCGGCTTCGCCACCGACTCGGGCATTCGCCTGGCCGCCCTGGCGGTGCGAGATTTCGAGTTGGGCGTTGCCATGACGCGGGACGAGCACCTGCGCCTGCAGATCGAACAGGCCGAACGCCGTCGCGAGGCCCTCTCGCCGGACGACCGCGACGGGGAACCCGGTGCGGAGATCGACCGTCGCCTGACGCAGTTGCGACGCCAGCACCGGCAGGCCGTCGAGGCGGAAACGGCCCGCCAGGAACTGAAGCGGCGTTACGAGCAGGACCCGGACTCGCTCAGCGACGACGAGGTGACCCGGCTGGTGATGCTGGAGCGCAGCCGCCGCCTCGGCGTCACCATCGACATCGGCTCGGTCGAGCTCAGCGGTTTGCAAAGCGCCGTCGACATCGACTCGCTGACCCTTGAAGGGATCAGCGGCGGCGGGGAAAGCGCCGCCGGCCTGCAGATCCTCAATGCCGTCGGCCTGCCGTCGCTGGCCGATCCCGCCGTTCTGGACCGCTTCCGCAATCGGCTGACCCGCGAGGCCGAAGGCCGGCTTCCCTCGCAGTTCGACGCCGAGGTGCAGATCGGGGTGCGGCGGGTTGCCGCCGAGGGCGTCGGCTTTACCTACATTCCCAGCGCTTCGATGGTCCGGACGATGATCGACATCGTCGCCACCATCGCCGGGCAGCGGCCGGAAGAAACCCGCTTCGCCGACACGCAGAACCGCCTCGAAGCGGCGCTGCCGGACGTGCGCCGCTACCACGAACTGACCGAACGCAATGCCGACGGCGCCCTGGCACCGGCCGACCAGCGCGAACTCGCCGACCTGCGGCGGCGTCTGCGGGAGACCTTCTACATCAGCGTCGAGCGCGTGAACCTTCAGCAGGCGCGCCTCACCGCCAGCCTCTCCCGCGGGGACATCGGCCTGGGCGCCGAGACCTTCACCGTGGAGACCATTCGCGGTCTGGGGATCGAGATCGACCTGGTGGAAGGCGAGGATGTGGATCTGAGCCTCGGCCTGCTGGCCCATCTGCTGCAAGGCGTATTCCACGGCCGCCGCGAGGCCGGTGCCGATCTTTTCTCCTCCGCTTCCCTCCATGCCGGGCGCCTTGCGGCACATGGCATTCGCGCCGAAGCCTTCGGCTTCTCGGCGGACCAGATTGAGGTGCAGGGGCTCGACGCGACGGTCTCCTCGGCCGGAGAAGGCATCTACCTGCTGGTGATCTCCCGCTGCGACAGCCTCATTCTCGACAACCTCGACCTGCGTACCACCGACCAGCTGCTGCAGGCGCCGGGCCGAGTGGCGGTGCAGAACGCCACCATGGTGATCCGCTTCACCACCGAGCAGACCACCGACGAGTCCGGGGAGGAGTCGCGCCGGGTCACCGAGATCCATGTGCGCAGCGCCGATATCGGGCGCGTGGAATACCTGGAGGGCGAACGCGGCCCCCTGGTCTACGAGCGTCCCGCGCCGCAGAGTTTCCAGCCGGAAACCGTGGAGGGCGCGGCTCCGCAGCAGCCGCGGCGCATGCGCGTCGAGATCAACCGCGGCGCATTGACCGGCCTTTTCGCCCGCGGCATGACGGTGGACCTGAGCGATGCGGCCAACATGCGCCTCTCCGGGGCCGCCGGCATCGCCACCATCGACACCCTGCAGGCCGCCGCCATCGTCAAGGAGGCCTTCCAGTCGCCCGAGGGCGAGGACATCGTCACCCACCGGGTGGAGGGGCTGGTCTCCGGCGGCACCTCCGTGGACGTGGTCAGCGGCAGCACCGTCCAGGGACCGGTCAACCTCAACGCCCTGGAGGTGAACTTCGTCGAAGGCGAGATGGAGCGCCTGCGCTTCAACGATATCGACGTCAGCGACGGCCTCCTGGTCATCGGCAACAACGAGGTCGCGATCCGCAGCCTCGACACGCTTTCCGGCGACCTGCAGTTCGAGGGCGACACCATCCATGTCCATGGGCTCAGCTTCCAGGACGCGCAGGTCTCCCGCCTGCGCTGGGAGACCGAAGGCGGCACGCTCTTCGAGGCCCGGCCCACGGCCCACGCGCAGCAGTTCTCGCTTCAGGGCAGCGTCACCCTGCAGAACGGCAGCCCGCAGGAGCTGACGGTCGATTCCTTCCGGATCGCCCGGCTCACCGCCAGCTATTTCAAGCTGCGCGACCGGCGCCGCAACGTCACGCTGGAGTTCGACAACGACTCCCAGAACGACCCGGGTCACCAGCCGATCGATGTCACCGAGCTGCGCGCCACCGGGCTGCATTGGCGCAGCGGCCAGACCCTGCCGGACCGCGGGCATGTCGAACTCGGCCGCCTGCGCGCCCTCTTCGAGGGCAGCTTCGGCGAGCAGCTCTCCGCCGACGGCAGCCTGGATCTGCAAGGCCTCGATCTGCAGTTCCGTCGCGGCGATCAGGTCATCACGCGGTTCCGCGATCTGGATGCCGAAGCAACCGTGCGCTACGGCGACACCGAGGCCGATGTGGCGGTGCAGAACCTGCGCACCGGCGAGACCGGCGAAGAGGGCTCCATCGACTACCGCCACGGCGAAGGGGTCACCATCAACCAACTGCGCGTCGGCTCCATCACCCTTTCGCGGCTCGACTTCGAGAGCGACAGCATGCGCATCGCCGTCCCCGCGCCCCTGCCCGAAGGCGTGGCTGGTCCGACGGCGGGCGATGTGGTGCTGAGCGACATCACCCTGAGCGCCGAGGTCGACTTCCCCGACAGCGACGCGGCCGAGGCGCCGCCGGTGCAGGAGATCCGGATCACCGAATTGTCGATCCCCACGATCACCGCCCGCGGCCTGAGCGTCACCCTGAAGAACCTGGGCAGCGGGCTCACCTTGACCCTGCCCTACTCCGAGCCGGCCACCATCTCCGGCGTGATCTTGAGCGCCATGCCGCCGGAGGTCGCCTTCCGCATCACCGCCGAGTACGACTTCATCACCGGGGAGACCGACTGGCTCGCCCGCGGGCTGCTCAACACCGGCGCCATCGACGTGCCGCGGCTGCAGGCCGATCTGGCCGGCGTGCTGCAGGCCGACGCGACCCTGCATGTGCCTTCGGTCACCGGTCAGTTCTTCGGCGACGGCACCTACCGTGTCAGCCTCAATCAGCCCTCGATCAGCGCCCTGCGCATCGACCTCGGGCAGGTCCTGCCCTCCGCCGTCATCACCCTTTTGGAAGGCAGCGAGGACAACCCCGGCGAGGTCGGCGCCGACGCCCTGGTGCTGACGGAGCGCGGCGTCGAGATCCTCGCGCCCAATGCCGGGCCCTTCCAGTTCGTCGTTCCCGACAAGGGCATCACGATCCGCGTCGAGCAGATCACCGGCAGTCCCAGGATCGAGGTCATCTCCCGCGAAGAGCAGTTGGGGCCTGTCGCGGCCGACCCCGACGACCCGGGCAACATGCTCATTCGCATCCCTGAGGCGAGCATCCGCAACGTCGCCATCACCATCAACGACGTCAGCGCCCTGATGGACCAGAGCACCAGCGACGAGGAAACCGACTTCGCGGAGCTCAGTGCCAACCTGAGCCGCAGCCTGGGTCCCTTGATCGATACCGCGGACGGGCACGTCAACTTCGACCTCGAGGCGTTCCGCAGCGTCGAGCAGCACGGCGGCGTCACCATCGAAACCCTGCCCTTCGTCGCGCCAATACGCCTGCAGATCACCGACGGGCGCGCCAACCTGCAGCGCATGCGCACGATCCTGCTGGCCTCGCTCGCCCGCCAGATCAACCAGTCCGTCGATGGCCTGGGGACCGACTTGGCCAACCTGACCGACGCCCTGACCCGCTTTGTCGTGATCGGCAACCGCCTGCACTTCCAGTATCTCAGCGGCTGGTCGGAATGGACCTCCGTCGTGTCCTTCGAGCTGGCCGCCGACGAATTGGCGGCGGACCCGCCCATCGTCCAGGACGACGTCGTCCAGCCGGTCCGTCTCTCGACCCTGATGCGCTACCGCCTCGACATCATGGAGGAGGAGCCACCGGCGCCGGCCCGGGATCCGGAGGCGGGAGTGGATCCCGACGCGGACCGGGACGAAGAGCCGGATCAGGACACTGACAACGAGGAAGAGGCCGAGGAAGAAGGCTGGCTCGACCAGATCATGAACAGCTTCAAGGAGAGCGCCGAGGTCAGAAACATCGACATCGACCTCAGCCTGAACAACGACACGGCCTTTCCTTACACCATCGGCGATCCGACCGACTCCGAAGCGGCCCTGCAGGGCACCGTCACCTTCGCCCCGGACACGCTCACCGCGTTGCGCATCACCGGACAACTGCCCGATGCGACGCTCAATCTGGGTCTGCAGCAGCTTGCCCTGGAAGGGGTCGACCTGACGGTGAAGGGCTTCCCGCTCTCCACCGGTACCATCGAGCTGAACGGCTTCACCGGGCCGAACGACGGACCTGCGACGCTGGCGGTGGAGGGCTGGACGACGCCCAGGGCGTTCAACGCGCTCGTGGAGGAGGTCACCATCCGCGACGTCGAATTCCGCATGCCCAACGAGCCGGGAACGGAAACCGAGGCAGGTGCCGGAGCCGGCGCAGGGGCGGAAGTCGAAGAGGAAGAAGAGGAGGTGCAGCGATGACCGCCGGCAAGCGCGCGCCTCGTCAGTCCGTGAGCCAAAGAGACTCCGGTGCCCGGGCCGAACCGCAAAAGCGGCCCGATTTCGCCGCCGAGCGCGATGCGGCGTCCTTCCGCCGCGGCGGCCCGGCCTGGAGCACCGGACTTTCCTCCGAACTGCGGGAGCAGCCCGGCGTTCCGGGCGTCGGGTCCTCTCTTCCGACCCGGCTGCGCCACCGCATGGAGCGGCGTTTCGATTGGGACTTCGGCGAAGTGCGGGTGCATGACGATGCAGCGGCCGGCGCCCTCCTGCGCGACCGCGATGCCCATGCCCTGGCCAGCGGCAACGATCTGCTCGCCGAACCCGGCGCCCTTGACGCCGAGACCGCTGAAGGCTGCGACCGTCTGGAGCACGAACTGGCCCATGTGGTCCAGCAGCAGCGCGGCGGCGGATCGCCGGCACTGCTCGCCGACCGGCGCAGCAAGCTGGGTGGTTATGGGCGTGAAGCGCCGACGGTGCCCTTTGAGGTGGCCGAGGGCCGGGCGCCGGAGGACGCCCATCTGCTGTTCGACCGCGACGACATCGCTTTCACCGACGAAGCGCTGGCGGCCTTTGTCGCCGCCCTCGGCGCCCATGACTCCGCCGTCAGGGTCGAGCTGCACGGCTATGCCAGCGAGGACGGCGGCGAAACCTACAATCTGAACCTCTCGGCCCAGCGCGCCGCCGCCGTGAAGGCCGAACTGGAACCGCACCTGCCACCGAACTCCGAGATTCTGCTCTATGCCCACGGCGAGACCCGCGCCTTCGGCGGCGCCTACGAGCGCAACCGCCGTGTCGGCCTGCGTGTGACACCGCGGCCGACCGCCGGGCCCGAGCTGCCGCCGACAGGGCTCTCCCTGGTTCCTCGATTGCAGTTGCAGATCGACCTGCCGCCGCCCCCGGGAGGTGTGCCGAGCCCGGAGGTGGAGCCTCCGGACCTGGAGGACGAGGAGGATATGCCGCATGTCGACGTCTCCCCCGACGCCCAGGACAGCGTGATCGCCCCGGAGCCCGACAGCGGCACCATCGATCCCTTTCGCTATACCGTCCCGCCGCTCAACCCGCGCTGCCCCCATGCCCCCGGCGTCGATCAGATGGACTGGTACAAGATCGTCGCGCCGCTGTCGTCGCGCGGCGGCCGCCTGACCTCGGCCCAGACCCTCGGTCTCAGCGAGACCTGGGCGACCTCGGCCTGCACCTATTCCTTCATCCTGGCGCCCATCGTCGGGCCGGAGCGGGCCGGTTCTCTGGGCGCCAAGGCCGCCAACCTGGGGCTCTCCAGCGCCATGGACTCAAACGCCTATTGGGAACACCCCAGCGAAGCCGACCGCTTCGACCAGCAGCTTCGCCGCGAGGGCATCAACACCACCATCATCCCGGTCAGCGACATTCTGATCGGCCTCTACGAGCTGGCGGTGGATTGAAGGGAATGCGCGACATGGAAGCCAGAGCATGACGACACCTTCCTACAACGCCAGCCCTCTGGCGCCGCGGGTCCGGCGCGGCGGCTTCGTGCTGATCGATCCGGCGACGGAGACCGTGGAGCGGGTCATCGCCTTCCAGTACAACCCGGAAAGCCTCTCCCGCTCGCTGCAGGCGCGCGGCGCCGGCGAGGGTGGCGACCGCAACGAGGCGCTGCGCCTGACCGGCCCGCCGGTGGAGTCCATCAGCCTCGAGGCCGAGCTCGACGCTACCGATCAGCTCGAATTCCCGGACGACAACGAGACCGTCGTGCAGGTCGGTCTGCATGCGCAACTGGCCGCGCTGGAATCAGTGCTCTATCCGAGTCTGGAGACCCTGGTCTCCAACCACGAGCGCGCCGCCCGGGGCGAACTGGAAATCATTCCGGCCCAGGCACCCCTTGTGCTCTTCGTCTGGGGCCGCAGCCGCGTGGTGCCGGTACGGCTCAGCGACTTTAGCGTCGTCGAGGAGGGTTTCGATCCGGACCTCAACCCCTTGCGCGTGCGGATCAGCGTCAACATGACCGTGCTCTCCACCAACGACCTCACCTTCGACTCGCGCGGCGCCGGCATCTACCGCGTCTATCACCGCACCCGCGAGCAGCTCGCCGAGCGCATGCCCATGGGCGCCATCGACGACCTCGGCCTGGGAGAGATTCCATGACCACCGATCCCCTCACACTCCTGGGCGTGGTGACGCCGGAGGGACCGGGCAGCGCCACCCTGCTCTCCCCCAACAGCCGCTATCACAACCTGCCGCTGGGCACCCGCATCCTGGCCGACGGCCGCAGCGTCGCCTTTCTGAAGCGCCGCTTCCCCGCCGATCCGCAACAGATGCGTAAGCTCGCCGAGCACCTGAGCAGCGACAGCGACCGCCTCGACCGTATCGCCGCCCACTATCTGGGCGATCCCACGCTGTTCTGGCGCATCTGCGATGCCAAACTGGCGCTGCACCCCGACGAGGTGCTGCAGGAGGCCGGGCGGCTGGTGCTGATCGCGGTGCCGGAGGCCGGCCGATGACGCGGCGAACCAATCAGAGAGACCGCCCATGACCGGCGGCGCCCATCTCACTCTGCGCATGGGCGCGGTGGCGGCCACGCCTGCGCCGGCGGCGGTGATCGACAGCCTGGTGGAGGCCCAGGTGAACGAGTCGACCCGCGGGCGCGGCGGTTTCCAGCTCCGCTTCACCTATGCCGAGGACTCGGAGATGGGTCGCGAAGTCGTGCGCGGCACCCTCTTCGAACCGCCGGGCCGGGTCATCATCTCCGTCACCCTGGGTGGCCGCGAGCAAGTGCTGGCCGACGGTGTCATCACCCGCCAGGACTTCGCCCCGGCGAACGAGGCCGGCCAGGCGACCCTCAGCCTCACCGGCACCGACGTCAGCCAGATGATGGACCTCTTCGATCTCTCGGCGATCCCCATGCCGCCCATGCCGCCCTTCGGCCGGGTCGCCTTTCTGCTCGCCAAATACGCCATGTACGGCGTCATCCCGGCGGCCACGCCCAGCATCCTGCTGATGGCACCCAATCCGCTGGAATACCTGCCGATCCAGCGGGAGACCGACTACGCCTACATCAACCGCCTGGCGCGGGAGGCCGGCTACGTCTTTTACGTCTCCGCCGGGCCGGAGCCCGGCATGAACATCGCCTACTGGGGCCCGGAGGTGAAAATCGGCCCGACGCAGTCGCCGCTCAAGGTCAACATGGACGGCGACAGCAACGTCGAGTCCTTCAGCGTCAGCTACGACGGCATGAAGAAGGACCTCTACGTCCTGCTCTATTACAACGATCTGGCGCGCTTTCCCATCCCGATCCCGATCCCGGGCATCGACCCGCTGAACCCGCCGCTAGGGCCGCGGCCGCCGATCCCCCTCGGCCTCAAGCTGCTGAACCGGCGCGACCCTGACCGCGAGTCCAACGAGGAAGAGGAAGAGGCGGACACGGCGAACTTCGACCTCGCCCGCACCGCCGCAAAAGGCCTGGCGGCCGCCGCGCGCAACGCCGATGTGGTGGGCGCATCCGGCTCCCTGGACGTGCAGCGCTACGGCGAGGTGATGCGCGCGCGGCGCCTGGTGCGCGTGCTCGGTGCCGGCGATCTCTACAGCGGCAACTACTACGTCGACAGCGTCTCCAGCACCCTGAAACCCGGCTCCTTCAAGCAGAGCTTCCGTCTGAGCCGCAACGCGCGGGGAACCTTCTGATGGTGCGCAACAGATATCGTGGAGGGAGCCCATGGCGGTAGCACGGCGCTTTTACGGCAAGTACCGCGGCACCGTCGCGCAGAACGTCGACCCCATGCTGCGCGGGCGCATCCAGTGTCTGGTGCCGGACGTCCTGGGCGTCACTCCCAGCGGCTGGGCGGTACCCTGCTTCCCCTTCGCCGGCCCGCAGATGGGCGCCGTCGCCATTCCCATGATCGGCTCCGGCGTCTGGGTGGAATTCGAGCAGGGCGACCCGGAAAAACCGATCTGGTCCGGCGGCTGGTTCGGTAACACCGCCGAAGTGCCGGCCCTGGCCCTGGCCTCGCCGCCCGGCGTCTCCAACGTGGTGGTGCAGACGCTGGGTCAGAACAGCCTGATGATGAGCGACGTACCCGGGCCCACGGGCGGCATCCTGCTGAAGAGCATGACCGGCGCGCTGATCTCCATCAACGACGTCGGCATCACCCTGTCCAACGGGCGCGGCGCCACCATCGCCATGCTCGGCAACACCGTCACCGTCAACCAGGGCGCCCTGGTGGTGATCTAGGGCGCGCGAGAGGAAGGAGAGAGATATGCCCGGTCCCCTGCTGCATCTCGGTGCGGGTGTCTCCTGCCCCCATGCCGCCCCGTCGCAGGCGGCGCCGGGTTCGCCGCGGGTGCTGCTCGGCGGCCAGCCTGCGGCCTCTATGACCGATCTCTGGACCGTCGCCGGCTGTCCCTTTCAGATCCCCGTCGGCGCCGGCACCAAGCCGCAGCCCTGCGTCAAGATCCAGTGGACCGTCCCGGCAGCCCGCGTGCTGATCAACGGCAGCCCCGCCGTGCTCGCCACCAGCGCCGGCATCGGCCAGAGCGTGGAGCAGATTCCCCAAGGACCGGCGGTGATCCAGGCGGTGCAGCCGAGAGTGACCGGAATATGAGCCACGTCGACTTCCCCTACCGCATCGACGCCCGGGGCGGGACGGCCCGCACCGACGAGAACGACTATGTCCGCGATCTCATCGAGCAGCTTCTGTTCACCGCGCCGGGCGAGCGGGTCAACCGGCCGGACTTCGGCAGCGCGGTCATGCAGCTTGTCTTCGCGCCCAACAACGAGACCCTGGCCGCGACCACGGAGTCGACGGTCAAGGCCGCTCTGCAACAGTGGATCGCCGACGTCGCCGAGGTGGAGACGATCCGCGTGACCTCCGACGATACGAAGCTGCAGCTCGAGGTCTCCTACCGCGTCAAGCGCAGCGGCGAGCGGCGCACCACCCGTTTGGAGCGCGCGCTATGAGCGACCGGCGCTACCACTGCGGCACGCCGCGCCGCCTCCAGCTCATTCGCGAGCAGGCGGCGATCAACGGCCTCGACTACCTGGAGATCGCCAGCGTCGATCAGCGGGTGCTGCGCGTCGTCTTCGCCCATCCGCTGCCGGGCGAGCCCGGCGAGATTCCGTCCGCGCCGCCGACGCTCGTCGCCGGCAACTTCCGCATCGACGGCGGCGAGCGCACCCGCGGCATCCGGGTCGAAGATCTGACCGTCAACGGCAACGAGGCCCTGGTCACCGTCGACAAGGCCGGCGATTTCTCGACCTACAAGCTGAGCCTGGTGGCCGATGCCACCCTGCCGGACTCCCTGCCGCCGCCGGGCTTCGATCCCTGGCTTGCCAGCATCGACTTTTCTTTCAAGGTCGAGTGTCCCAGCGACTTCGACTGCGCCCAGCCGGTGGTCTGCGACGAAGCGGCGCTGGCGGAGCCTGAGCTGAACTATCTCGCCAAGGATTACGAGAGCTTCCGGCGCCTGCTGTTGGACCGCATGGCGCTCCTGATGCCGGACTGGCAGGACCGCAGCCCGGCCGACGTGCAGGTCACGCTGGTGGAACTGCTGGCCTACCTCGGCGATCAGCTCAGCCAGTATCAGGACGCGGTGACCGGGGAGACCTATCTGCTGACCTCCCGACTGCGCCGTTCCGTCGCGCGCCATGTCCGTCCGCTGGACTACCACCTGCACGAAGGGGTCAACGCGCGCTGCTTCGTCCATGTCGCCGTGACCCCGGCCAGCGCCGCCGACGGTGCGACGCTTCCGGCCGCGAGCAAGCTGTTCACCGCCCTCATCGGCAAGCCGCCGGCCTTCGACCCGGCAGAGCTCGACGATGCGCTGGCGCAGCGGCCGACGGTCTTCGAGACCATGACCGATCTGGTGCTGCGTTCCGAACAGAACAGCATCCCGCTGCACACCTGGTCCGACGCCGATTGCTGCCTGCCCAAGGGCGCGACCCGGGCCTGGCTGCTGAACACGCCGGACCGTGGTCTGGCGGCGGGGGACCTGCTGGCCTTCGAGGAGATCGCCAGCCCCGAGACCGGTCTGGCTCAGGACGCCGACCCGGCCCGCCGCCATGTCGTGCGGCTGACCGGCACACGCCTCCTCCGCGACGACCTGGAGGGCGTGGACGTGCTGGAGGTGGACTGGGACCGGGCCGACGCCCTGCCCTTCCCGCTCTGCGTCTCCACCGAGGTGCTGGCCGTCGACGGCACGCCGCAGGTCGTTCAAACCGGCCTCGCGCGCGGCAACCTCGTCCCCGCCGACCACGGCCTCAGTCTCGGCGGCATCGCGCTGAACCCGCCGACGCCCTCGGCCGATCGCGTCTACGAACCGCAACTGCCGCGACTCTCCCTGGTGTTTCATGAACCCTTCGAGCCGGGCGCTGCCGTCGACGCACCGGCCGCCGACCTGCTGCTCCAGGATGCCCGCACCGCCCTGCCGGCCATCACCCTGAGCGACGGTACCGAAACCTGGTTCCCCAAGCTCGACCTGCTGCGCTCCGGGCGCTTCGACCCCCACTTCGTCGTCGAGCCGGAGCGCGACGGTAGCCTCCATCTGCGTTTCGGCAACGGCCGCTACGGCAAGGAACCGCCCACCGGAACGGCGCTGGTCGCCGAACTGCGCCAGGGCGGCGGGCCCGCCGGCAACATCGGCGCCGAAGCCTTGCAGCATGTCGCCAGTCTGCTCGATGGGATCGACGGCCTGCGGAACGTTCTGCCCGCAAGCGGCGGCCTGGCGGAAGAAAGCCTGCAGGAGGCCAAGGCCTTCGCGCCCTACGCCTATCGTCAGCAGCGCCGCGCCGTGATCGCCGAGGACTATGCCGCCGTCGCCGAAGAGGACGCGGACGTGCAGCAGGCCACTGCCGAACACCGCTGGTTCGGCTCCTGGTACACCGTGGTGGTGATCGTCGACGGGCGCGAAGGGCGCTTGGTGAGCGAAGACGCCACCTTCCGCCAGCGCCTGCTGGACCGCCTGGAGACCCGGCGCATGGCCGGCGTCGACCTACAGCTCCGCGATCCGCTGTTCCTCAACCTGGATCTCTATCTCACCGCCTGCGCCCGGCCCGATGTCTTTAACGCCGATGTCCGCGAGGCCCTGATCGACCGCTTTTCGAGCGGGCGCCGCCGCGACGGCCAGCTCGGCTTCTTCCATCCCGACAACATGACCTTTGGCAAGGCGCTCTATCTCAGCGAGATCCTCGCCGCGGCCATGGAGGTGGACGGCGTCGTTTCGGTGGAGATCGGGCATCTGCGGCCCTGGGGCCAGGAGGGCGTGAGCTATCTGCCGGCCGGCATCGTCGAGCCCGGCCAGGGCGAGGTGCTGCGCCTGGAGAACAATCCCAGCCTGCCGGAGCACGGCGTCTTCGACTGCGAGGTTCAAGGCGGACTATGACCGGATCGAGCGAACGACTAGCAAAGACGGCGGAAGCCTGCGGCTGCTGCGAGGACGAGCGCGCTCTGGTGCCGCGCCCCCGCGACAACCTGCCGGGACAGAGCCGCCTGGATCTGCGCGTCGGCACCCACGGCGCTTTCAAGGCAGCGATGCTGGCACGCCTGGGCCGCACCGGCGCGCTGCGCCGACTCACCCTGCGCCAGGACGACGACCCCACCATCGCCCTCATCGACGGCTGGGCCAGCGTCCTCGACATCCTCGCCTTCTATCAGGAGCAGATCGCCAATGAGGGCTATCTGCGCACCTCGGAGGAGCGCTTCTCCCTGCTGCAGCTCGCCGGCGGCATCGGCTACAAGCTGCACCCCGGTGTCGGCTCCAGCACTTATCTCGCGCTGGAGTGCGAGGTTACCCCCGCGACCCCGGAAGAGACCGTGGTGCCCGCCGGCACCCAGGTGCAAAGCACCCCGGCACCGGAGGAAACGGCGCAGATCTTCGAGACCAAGGAGGAGATCACCGCCCGCCCGGCCTGGAACGCTTTGCGCCCCCGCCTCTCCCGCGCGGTCAGCTTGCGGAGGGGCGTAAGGCGGATCTATCTGCAGGGCACGGCGACCGGGCTGGCGCCGGGCATGCCGCTGCTGATCCTGGCCGAGGACGCCGCCGACGATCCGGCGAATGCACGCTTCGACCTGCGTTGGATCAAGGCCGTCGAGACCTTCGAGCCACCGCGCCCCGACGATCCTCGCCCTGCCCACACTCTGGTGCATCTCGACCGCTCCATCCGCCGGCTGCGCCGCCGCGACAACGCCCAGGTCTATGCCTTGCGTCAGCGCGCCGCCGCCTTCGGCCACAACGCCATGGAGTGGTCCGATCTGCCGCTGCCGCTGCGCGTGGGCGAGCTGAATCCTCAGGACGGCTCCTTCCTCGCCGGACCCTATGCCAGCCGCAGCGGCAACTGGGCCCAGCACGCCTACAGCGCGTCCACCAGCCTGCTCTACCTGGACCAGGTCTATCAGCGCCTGGTGGCCGGAAGCTGGATCGCCATGACCGGCAAGGCCGGTGCGGCGCTCTATCAGGTGACCCAGGTCAAGCAGCGCACCCACAGCGACTACCTGATCTCCGCCAAGGTCTCGCGGCTGGGCATTTCCGGCAGCGGCATCGACGCCTTTTCGCCGCGCACCCTGAATGTCTGGTGCGAGAGCGAGCTCCTGGCCCTGGCCGAGCGGCCGGTGACCGGCAGCGTCGATGGCGACCGGGTGGTCCTCAACACCCTGGCGGAGGGCCTCACCAAGGGCCGCTGGGTGGCGGTCACCGGCACCTCCGCCGACGACGGCAGCGAGGTCGGCGAGGTCGTGCAGATCAAATCCATCAGCGCGACCTCCGGCGGCCGCACCCGTCTGCAGTTCGAGACGGCGCTGAAACATCGCTACGAGCGGCTCTCAACCGCCATCAACGCCAACGTGGTGGCCGCCGATCTGGGTGCGGCCCGCGGCGAGATTCTCGGCGACGGGGACGCCTCGATGCCGTTCCAGCGCTTCAGGCTGCAGTCCACTCCCCTGACCTACGTCTCCGCCAAGACGGCGACCGGAGCGGAGTCGACCCTGAAGCTCCGCGTCGACGGGCAGCTTTGGGAGGAGGTGGAGAGCTTCTACGGCCACGGTCCGGGCGAACGCATCTATACCGTGACCCATGACGAGGACGGCGCAGCGACGATCCAGTTCGGCGATGGGGTCCGCAGCGGTGCCCGTCCCGCCTCCGGGACCGCCAACATCACCGCCAGCCTGCGCGTGGGCATCGGCACCGACGGCAACCTGCCGGCCAAGCGCATCGACCAACTGCTGACCCGGCCCCTGGGCGTGAAAGGGGTCATCAATCCGGTGGTTGCGGACGGCGCCGCCGATCCCGAGGAGATGGCCGATGCGCGTCGGAACGCGGCAACGCGGGTGCGCATGGTGGACCGCATCGTCTCCCTGCGCGACTACGAGGATTTCGCCTCCGGTTTCGCCGGCATCGGCAAGGCCCAGGCGCAGACCCTCTGGGCCGGCAAGCAGCGTCTCGTCCACGTCACCGTCGCCGGAGCAGAGGGCGCGACGGTGGAGCCGGGCACCACCCTTTACGACAACCTGCGCGATGCCATGGACTTGGCGCGCCATGCCGACGAACCGGTGCAACTCGACAGCTTCGCGCCCCGACTCTTCACGCTGAGAGCGGACCTCACCATTGCCGCCGACCTGCTGATCGACGACGTGCTGGCCGAGGCGCACCAGGCGCTGACAGAGGCCTTTTCCTTCGCCGAACGCGGCTTCGGCCAAGCGGTCAGCAAGAGCGAGGTCGTAGCCGTTCTGCATAGCGTGCCCGGCGTGCTCGGGATAATCGTCACCGCCTTGCACTTCTCCGACGAGGCGGCCTCGGTGAACGACGTGCTGCCGGCCAACCTCGCCCGCGTCGAGAACGGGCAACTCGAACTCGCCGAGCTCTTGCTGATCGACGGCGAGACCCTGGACCTCAGCGGAGCCTTCTGATGCCCCTCGACGACCAAAGCATCTATCGCCTGCTGCCGGCCATCCATCGCATCCGCGATGAGGAGGGCGATGGCGCGCTGAAGGCGCTGATTTCCGTCATCGCCGAACAGGCCGGCGTGATGGAAGAGGACGTCGCCGCCCTCTATCGCAACTGGTTCATCGAGACCTGTGACCCCTGGGTGGTCCCCTATATCGCCGACCTTCTGGGCGTGCGCACCACCAACGACCTGGAGGGCCTGCGCGCCCTGCCGCAACGCGCCTATGTCGCCAACACTCTGGCCTACCGGCGGCGCAAGGGCACCCTCTCGGTCCTCGAGGAGGTCACCCGCGACACCACCGGCTGGGTGAGCGTCGCCGCCGAGTTCTTCCAGGACCTGAGCGTCACCCAGCATATGAACCATGTGCGCGCCGCCAGGCTCGGCACGGCCGCGCTGCGCGATGCCGAACGCCTGGAGCTGATCGACAGCGCCTTCGACAGCGGTCCCCGTACCGTCGAGATGCGCCGCATCAGCGAGGGCGCCGGCCGCTACAACATCCCGAACATCGGTCTCTTCGTCTGGCGGGCGGAAGCCTTCATCCTGCCGATGACCGAAGCCCGCGCCACGGCAGGCGGGGCCGCCGGCCGCTATCATCTCGATCCGCTGCGTCGGGACCTCGCGCTTGCCAACACGCCGGAAGCCGAGACCGGCATCGAAAGCCTGGCCCGCGAGGAGCACACGCCGAGCCTGCTGCGTGCCCTGGCGCTCTACGAAGAGCTTGAGGCAAGACGCCAGGCCATCGCCGACGGCGAGGCGCCGCCGCCACCGGTTTTCATGACCGAAGAACCGCCCTTCGACATCTGGCTGCGCCCGACCGCGGGCGATCCGCTGGAGCGGGTGCCAGCGGAGCAGGTCATGATCTGCCACCTGGGCGACCTGGCCTCCGACCCCAACGACTGGCGCCGCCCGCCGGGTTCCGTCAGCCTCTCGCCCAGCGACGGCGGGGCTCCCGTCATCCTGCCGATCCGCATCGGCATCGACCCGGCGCGCGGCCGCCTCGCCTTCCCGGCCGGCGAGGATGTCGCTGAGTTGCGGGTCACCCATGCATACCTCGGCATCGGCGATCTCGGCGGCGGGCCCTACGACCGCAGCGAGTCCATCGAGACTGCCTTGGGCGGCCGTGGCGTGGACTGGCAGGCCATGGTGACCCGCGCCGTACCGGCCGACGGCGCCACCATCTTCGATACGCTCACCGCAGCGGTGGCCGCCTGGAATGCCTTGCCCACGGGTCAGGTTGGCGTCATCGCCGTGGCCGACAATGCGGCCTTCGAGGAATCGCTGACCGGCGCCGACCGCATCCTGGTTCCGGAGGGCAGCCTGCTGCTCATCGCCGCGGCGGACTGGCCGGCGATCCCGGTGGAAGGCGGCGCCCCTGGTGAGACCATCCGGCCTCTCGGCCTGCTGGAGCCAAGCGATTTGCGGCCCGCCCTGATCGGCGACCTGGAAGTGCGCGGCACCGCACCGGCCGGCAGCCTGACCCCCGGCAACCTGGCGCTCGACGGCCTGCTTATCAGCGGCACGATCATCGTCGATGCCGCGCCGGGCGAAGGGCTCGGCTGCCTGCGGCTTGCCCACCTCTGCCAGATCCCCGCCGACGGCGGTCTCTCGATTGCCGCCGGCAACGAACAGATGGCCCTGGAGGTCGAGCGCGCGAGGCTCGGACCGACGGTCGCCGCTGCCACCATTCGCGCCATGACGGCCACCGACTCCCTGATCGACGACGGCGGCGCGCCGCGCGCCCTCTCGCTGCCCGGCGGTGCGGTCTCGCTGTCACGCTGTACCTTGCTCGGCAGCGCCGATGTCGAGCGCATCGATGCCAGCAACGCCATCTTCACGGCGCCGGCCATCGCCCAGCGGCTGCAGGTCGGCTGCCTGCGCTTTTCCTATGTTGCCCCCGGGTCGAGCCTGCCGCGGCGTTACCGCTGCCAGCCGGATCTGGCCCTGAAGGACGCCCCGGCGGGCGAAGCGGACCGCATTCGCGCCGAGATCGTGCCCTCTTTTCTCTCCGAACAGCCGGAGCACTACGGCTACGGCCTTCTGGCAGCCCTCTGCCCCCGGGAGATCAGCGAGGGCGCCGACGACGGCTCGGCCATGGGGGCCTACGGATTTCTCATGCAACCACAGCGGCGGGCAAACGTCGCGGTCGCCCTCGACGAGTACCTGCGCTTCGGTCTCGAAGCCGGGCTCATCGAGGCGACATGACTCACGTCGAAACGCAACGGACGTGAAGCAGTAGGAGCGAACGATGTACGGCGATTTCAGCAGGCTGACTTTCGACCGCAGGCGGCACGACCGCGGCGTCCTCGGCTTTCAGGGCCGCCTGGTCCTGGACCAGGACCTGAACAAGCAGTGGCAGATCGCGGACTACCTGCGCGGCCGCCATACCGGCGACATCGTCGGGCCCTGTGGCGCGCCGACCCTCGACCCCGGTTTCGCAATCAGCGTTTCCGGCGGCGATCTCTT
This sequence comes from Pelagibius sp., assembly GCF_028289705.1. Lineage (GTDB taxonomy): Bacteria > Pseudomonadota > Alphaproteobacteria > Kiloniellales > Kiloniellaceae > Pelagibius. The sequence goes on along the minus strand of NZ_JANQOI010000126.1, from coordinate 31,820 downwards.
GGCTTCGGCCGGACGCTTCTACGTGCATGGCGTGCTCTGCGAGAACGAAGCCCAGGTCGACCTCACCGCCCAGCCGCATCTGCCCGCCGACGCGCCCATCGTGCGCCTGCCCGACGGCAGCGACGTGACTCTTGGGGCCGCTCCCGCCGGCCAGTACTTCGCCGTGCTCGACCGCTGGACCCGCCTGATGACACCGCTGCAGGAACCGGACCTGAAGGAGATCGCCCTCGGCGGGCCCGATACCGCCGGGGCCGCCCGCACCATCTGGCAGGTCCGCCTGGTTGCGGCCGGGCCGCTGGGCGCCAACGTCAACTGCCTCAGCGAACCGCCGGCCTGGCAGGATCTCGTGGCCGGGCCCGACGGCACCTTCCGCGCCCGCGCGCAACCCAGCACCAATGACGCCGGCCCCTGCGTGGTGGAGGCCGGCGCCGGCTACCGCCGCGTCTCCAACCAGCTCTACCGGGTCGAGGTGCATCAAGGCGGCCCCGTCGGCACGGCGACCTTCAAGTGGTCGCGGGAGAACGGCTCGGTGGCCACCACCTGGCTCGGCACCGACGGCAGCAACCTGATGGTCGAGAGCCTGGGCCGCGACCGCGCCACTGGCTTCGCCCCCGGCGACTGGGTCGAACTGCGTGACGACGACCTCGCCCTTCAAGGCCTGCCCGGCACCCTGGTGCGGGTGGTCACCGCCCGCGACAACATCCTGACCGTCGATCCCTTGAGCGCCGACGGCAGCATCGACATCGCCGACTTCGGCGCCAATCCCATCGTGCGCCGCTGGGACAGCGACGGCGCCCAGACCATCGCCGTGCCCGGCGGCAACGACGGCTACATTCCGCTGGAAGACGGGGTCGAGATCGGTTTCGAGGCCGGCACGACCTACCGCGCCGGCGACTACGTGATGATCCCGGCGCGTTACGAGACCAACGACATCGAGTGGCCGGAAGATCCGGTGAGCGGCGATCTCCTGCGCCTGCCGCCGCACGGCATCCACCACGCCTATTGCAAGCTGGCCCTGCTGACCAACGACGGTGGTTGGAGTCTGCTGAGCGACTGCCGCGATCTCTTCCCGCCGCTGACCCAGCTTGTCACCATGGACTACCTCGGCGGCAGCGGTCAGGAGGCCGCCCCCGATCCGCTGAACCCCAACACCCTGGTGCCTCTGGGCGCCCCCCTGCAGGTCGGCGTCTCCCGCGGCACAGCCCCGTTGGCCGGCCAGCCGGTGCGCTTTTCCGTCGCGCAAGGCAACGGCCGTCTGACCGGCAACGTCGCCGTCGCGACGGTGCAGACCAACGCCGCCGGCGTGGCCAGCGTCAACTGGTCGCTGGACAGCGGCACAGCCGAACAGCGGGTGGTGGCCGAACTGCTGGACCCCGCCAGCAACCGCCGCCACCTGCCCATCACCTTCAGCGCCAACCTGAGCCGTGCCGAAGACGTTTCCTTCGATCCCTCCAACTGCCCGCCGCTGGCCGGCTCCACTGACGTGCAGAGCGCCATCGACACTCTCTGCCAGTTGGGCCAGGGCGGCTGTGCCACCTATGTGGTGACGGAAGGGACCGACTGGGTCGCCCTGCTCAACAGCCTGCAGCCCGGCGAGAGCGCGCACATCTGTTTCCGCCGTGGGTTCTTCGGCACCACCGGCGCGGTGGAGCTGCGCGACCTCGGCCATATCACCATCAGCGGCTGCGGCGAAGGCAGCCTGATCATGGTCAATCGGGCCGAGCGCGCCATCGAGGCCATCAACTGCGCCAGCTTCACGCTGCGCGAGATCGCGATCTCCGCCCCGGACGGCGGCAGCGCCCTGCCGCACTTTCGCCATCTCAACGGTACGGTGACGGCCACCGGCTGCCGCGATGTGGAGATCAGCGACACGGTGATCACCTGCGGTGCCAGCGCGCGTCTCGAGCGCAGTTGCATCACCGTGCGTCCCGACGGCTTCGACCGCAGCGCGCGGCCGACGCCGCTGCGCTCCGTGCGGATCGTCAACAACCGTCTGGTCGTCGGCTACGGCCAGATCGGCCTGCTGGTCACCGACGCCGGGCGCACCCAGATCCGCGACAACGACATCGCGGTGGCGCCGCGCCCGAACACCCTCACCTTCGAGCGCTTGCTGGAAGACCCGGCACGCCGCAAGCGTATGGCCGGCCGGCTGGTGCGCGGAGCCCTGATCGAGGGCCGCGGTGGCGCCGGGCGCGCCAAGATGCTGCGCGCCGGGCGCTACACGGCGACGATCCGCTCGGCCGTACCGGAAAGCGAATGGCGCAAGCTGATGGCGGACAACCCGCCGAGCGATGCGCAGAAGGCCACGGCACCCGCCTATCAGCGCTACGTCGAGGGCTTGATCGCCCGGGCAGCCAAGCAGCCAAACAGTCTGCCCAGCTATGAACGCCAACTGAACGACCTGCGACGGGCCATCGGCGATCCGGAGTTCAACCGCCTGAACCAGGCAGTGAAGACCGGGTTGTTGTTCAGCGGCAGCGTTCAGGTCCGGAGCTTCGAGGAGATCTCAGAGGAGCAGCGCAGCAACACCCTGGTGATCGACGATCGGCGCATCGAGTTCGACTCCCCTCTGTCCAATGCCGACTGGGCCGCCGTCGCCAGGGCGCAGCCGCCGGGCAGTCTGCGCTCCGACAACGACCTGCTGCGCTATGCCAAGGCTGCGGCAGAACGCATGGTGCGGGAGCCCGCCTTCCGCAACCGCTTCCCGACGGCACTGGCCTGGTTCGACCGCCTGAGGCTCAACAATCCCTCCGCCGGTTACCAGGGCATCGTCTGTGGCGGCCGGACGCTGACCAATGCCGAAGTCTCGGGAAACCGGGTCACCGGGTTTTTGGAGGGCATTCACATCGGGCTCAGCCACGTGGGCGCCACCAGCCAGCAGTTCGATCAGGCGGGCATGATCACGGTGGAGAACAACAGCCTCTATCTGCGGGTCCCCATCGACCGCCAGGGCGGCCGCTACGGCCTTTTCGTCGGCAACGCCCGGCGTGTCAGGATCGCCGGCAACACGCTGACCTTCGCCAACGCCCTTCCGGACCCCGACCGCGACTTCTATCACGAGGGCATTCGCGTCTGGGGTCACCTCGGCCCCTTCATGATCGTCAAGGAGAACTACATCGCCCTCGGCGACGGCACCGGCATCCTGGTGCGTCACGCCGACACGCTGCCCACGCGTCAAAGCGTGCAGTGGCTGGCCGCCGACAACATGGCCGAAGGCGTCGGTCCCACCAAGGTCGTGGACGCCCCGACCACCGTGACCCGGCGCAACAACAAGCCTGCTTAGCTGCCGGGCGCCGAGACCAAGGACCGTTGTCTTAAAGGGCTAGGAATGCTGGCCGCAATCCACCGAATCGTGGTCCGGCGACTTGCCTGAGAGCGGCGCCTGAGACATAATGAACCCACTTCAACACGGATACTGGGTATCGGTCAGTTAGTGGTCGTTAGGCACAAGTCTTTCGATTTTTGACCTGGGGTTCGAGTCCCCGTTGAGGTTTTGAGGCGAGGCGACACACGGCTCGCCTCTTTCATTTTCGGGCTTCGTGGATTGTGCCAGGCGTCGCGCCGTCACGACCCGAAATCGAGATCCATCCACAGCGGGCGGTGGTCGGAGCCGTTGGCGGCTTCGTCGATCCAGCAGCGCCGAACTCTTGGCGCCAGGCTGCCGGAGACGAAGATGTGGTCGATCCGGGCTTCGTGGTTGGGATGGCTGGAGGCATCGGTACGGCCGTTGCCCGCCATGTCCCAGGCATCGACCAGGCCTTCGGGGCTGTAGAGCCGCCCGTGATGCGCCGCGTTGGGCCCGAGGAAGCGGTCGTACTCCAGCGTCTCCGGCTCGAAGTTGAGGTCGCCGGCCAACACGACCTCCCGCGGCATGGGCAGCGCCCCGCCCTCGGTCCAGCCGGAGGCCGGATTGGGGTGGTTGCCGCACCAGGCGCCGCCCTCGGCCGGTGCGCGTTCGAGAATGTCGAGGATCGCTTCGATCTGCGGCAGCCGAGTCTCAGGGCTCAGATGGCTCAGATGCACCGAGTAGACCCGGATCGCCGCGCCGTCCTGCGGTGCGATCACCGCCTCCAGCAGACCCTGCTGAATGCTGTGCTGGTTGATCAGCGCGCGTTTCGGCAGCGGGAAGTTGCGCGACGAGAGGATCGGCCGGCGTGAGAGGATCATGGTGCCGAACTGGCGGCGCCGGTTCACCAGTTCGCCGGTTCCGTTGTGATAACTGGCATCGACATCCAGGTTGGCGCCGTAGACCCAGTAGTAGGACCCCAGCAGGCGCGCCAGTTCCGCCGGCTGGTCCACCATGCCGGAGCGCTGCCAGAAGCGCTCGACCTCCTGCAGGGCGATGACGTCCGCCTCGGCCACCTCCTGGGCGATACGGGCGAGGTCGTAGCGGCCGTCCTCGCCGAGACCGTATTGGATATTGTAGGTGACGATCTTCATGCGGCCGCGCCTTCGGCAGAGGGACTGACGGTCACCGCCAGCACCTCGTGGTCGGAGATGGCGCGGCCCTGGGCGTCCACCGCCGGGATCACCTCGGGCGCCGCCGCCGTGAGACCGCGCGTGAAGAACCAGTCGATCTTGATGTGTGGCGGGCGCGGCGTGCCGTCGGGGCGGGTCCGGGTCGTCGGCACCTCGGGTCGGTTGCAGGCAAGCCAGTCATAGCCGCGCCGGCGCGCCAACTCGAACATCGGCTCGAAGGGCTCCGGCGACAGGAAGCGCTCCGGGGTCTCCTGCGCCAGGCACTCCCGCAGCTCCGCATAGTCCGGGTCGAGGCGATCCAGGGTGTTGGTGTTGAAGTCGCCGCCGATGATTGCCGGGGCGCCGGGCGCATAGACATCGATGGCATCGAGGAGCACACCCATCTGCTCGGCGCGGTGCTCCGGGCCCGAGTGGCTTTCGAAGTGAACGGCCGCCACCGTGACCGGCGTACCCGCCAGATCGACGGCGGCGAGGACGGCGATCCGGCCGCCGATCCGCACTTCCCCCTTGAAGCGTTTGCGCCACCAGTAGCCGCTGCGTTCCAGCCGCAGCAAGGCCGGACGCTGCAGCGGACGCGCCGACAGCAGCCCGCCGCCGTGCAGACCGCGTTCGTTTGCCTCATCTTTGTGCCAGACCCGCTCCCGGTCGTCGCCCAGGCTCATCTCGATGAACTCGGTGCCGAAGGCATAGCTCTGGCCCAGCAGAGCCGCGATCTCGCGCAGGCTGTGGCGCTGGCCCGAACGGGCCATGCCGATGTCCAGCTCCGACAGCAGACAGACGTCGGCTTCGAGCGCGCGCAGCAGCGTAGCGGCCTCCTCGACGTACTTGCCGCGCTCCAGGTTCCAGGAAACGATCCGCAGAGTAGTTTTGGCGTCGACCGACACCTCACCTTCCCGCACCTCGATCTGGCGCAGCAGGGGCCAGGAGTCGAACAGCGCCCGGTGTTCCGCCGGATCGGCCGGACGGTCCAGGTAGCCCCGGCGCTCCGCCACGCTTGGGCCGTCGAGCTCCCTCACGCAGTCGAAGGACAGCCGCTCATCGGCGCTCAGTCCATCGGGCCGCAGCAACAAGGCGTCGTCAGGCACGCTTCTTGGTCTCCTCGGCCAGGGCGGCGTGCACGTCGGGAAGACGGTCCTCGCTGGCGCCGTCGAAGACCAACGTGTCCTCAGGCGCGAAATGCAGGCGGACTTCCTGTTCGGCGCTGCGGCGCGGCACGGAGCCCGCCTCGAGAACCCGCAGGTCGCCCAGCGGCGTTTTCACCAGATAAAGGATCTCCCGGCCCATAGGCTCGATCCCGTCGATGCGCCCGGGAAGGCCCTGGTCGGCGAACTGCAGATGCTCCGGGCGCAGGCCCACGGTCACCACGCCCCGCGCCTCGCCCAACAACGCCAGCACGCTGTCGCCCAGGCTGACGGCGTTCCCCGTGGCATTGCCGGACAGCGTATTGATGGGCGGCGCGCCGATGAAGGAGGCGACGAAGAGACTGTTGGGGCGGCGGTAGAGGTCCTCCGGCGCGCCGATCTGTTCGACCCGTCCCCGGGACATACAGATGATGCGGTCGGCCATGGTGGTCGCTTCGATCTGGTCGTGGGTCACCAGGATCGTGGTGACGCCGGTCCGCCGCTGCAGCGCGCGGATCTCCGTGCGCATGGAAAGGCGCAGGGTGGCATCGAGATTGGACAGCGGCTCGTCGAGCAGCAGCAGTTGCGGCGACTTCACCAGCGCCCGCGCCAGGGCGACGCGCTGCTGCTGGCCGCCGGAGAGTTGGCTTGGGCGGCGCTCCAGGAACTCCTCGACCTGAACCAGCCGCGCCGTCTCCTCCACCATCTCCGGCGCCCGGCCGGCGGGGATATCCTTGAACTTCAGGGGAAAGAGGATGTTCTCGCGCACCGTCATGTGCGGATAGAGGGCGTAGGACTGGAAGACGATGCCGACGTTGCGGTCCTTGGCCTCGACCTCGTTGACGACATGGCCGTCGAACTTCATCTCGCCGCCGGTGGGGGCATAGATCCCCGCCAGCATGAACAGCGTTGTGGACTTGCCGCAACCAGACGGCCCCAGGATGGCCACGAACTCCCCGTCGTCGATGGTCAGATCCGTCGGCTCGACGGCGACCACGTCGCCCCAGGCCTTGGTGATGTTGTCCAGTTCGATCCGTGCCATGCGCGGTTATCCCTTCACACCGCCGATGTTGAGTTGGGTCAGGTACTTCTGGAAGAACAGATAGAGGAAGAGACTCGGCATGACGTAGAACACGCCCACTGCCGCCACGATGCCGTAGTCCACTCCCATGATGTCGTCGGCCACCCAGAACAGATAGAGGCTCATCATCCAGTTGGACTTCTCGATCAGGAGGGTCCGGACGAAGACATACTCCTCCCAGCCCTTGATGAAGGAGAAGACGGCGATGGCGATCAGCCCCACCCGCACCTGCGGCAGCACCACCTTGAAAAAGGCCTGACGGCGGGAGGCGCCGTCAGTCATGGCGCTCATCTCGATGTCCCAGGGCACGCCGTCGAAGAAGCCCTTCATGATGAAGATGGAAAACGGCAGCTCCAGGGTGACGATGACCAGCAGCACGCCGAAGACGGTGTCGATCAGCCCGGTCCAGAACATGATCAGGAAGATCGGGATGATCAGGGTCATGGCCGGGAAGGCGTGGAGCACCAGCAGGCTCTGCAGAAAGCTGGCGCGGCCGGGAAAGGAAAAGCGCGAGAGATAGTAGCCGGCGAAGGTGGAGACGGTGGAGACGATCACCGTCTGGCTGAGCGCCAGCAGCAGCGAATTGCCGAAGGCCGACCAGACGCTGGGGAACTGCGTTCCCACCCCGGCCGTGCCCTGGCGTGAGGGCAGCTCCGCGACGATGTCGCGCACCCACAAGAAGCGGTAGTTCTCGAGGTGCAGCCGCGGCCCCACCAGCACAGCGATCAAGCCAAAGGCGACGGCGACGATGACGAGGCTGCCCCAGGTCTTTGTGCGTCTGGTGGCGGCGAAGGTGCGGACCAGGGCGATGGCGATCACCGCGGGAATCAGCACCGAGACGGCCTGCCAGAGCAGCGAGGAGGCGACGCCGCCGCTCTTGGCGGAGAAGGAGATGGCCACCATCCAGAAATAAGGCAGCAGCACCGGCAGGGTGGTCGCCACCAGGAACGCGATCAATGCGCTCTGGGAGAGCAGCCGGCGGCGCCGAGCGCGCTGGGCGAGATCGTCCCAATCGGTCTGAGAGAGAGCGCTTACGACGGCCATGTCACTGCACCTCGATGCGCGGCTGCTGGAGCAGGCGCTTCATGTCCATGAAGCGCCACATCAGAAGCGCCGCGGCGATGCCGATGACCACCAGCACCAGGGCCAGCGCCGCGCCATAGGCATACTGGCCGTGCTCGAAGGCGCGCTGGTAGACGTAGAGCGCGTAGACCGTGGTGTCGAAGAAGGGGCCGCCGTTGGTGATCAGCCAGATGTACTCGAAGCTCACCAGCAGCGAGAGCGTCTGGTAGACGGTGATGAAGGACAGCGGCCAGCGGATCGCCGGCAGGATCACGTGCCAGACGATGTGCAGCCCGCCGGCCCCATCGGCCCGCGCGGCGAAGAAGAGATGCTCGGGGATAGAACGGATCGCCGAGGTGAAGATGATCATCCCCATGGACGCGCCGATGAAGCCGTTGGCCAGGATGATCAGCATCATCGGGTGGTCGTTCATCATGTCGTAGACTTCGAAGCCGAAGGCCCCGTTGATGAACTGGTTCAGGAGGCCGCGTTCGGTGGGGTCGACCACCCAGGCCCAGAGCAGCGCGTAGACCACCGAGGGGCTCATCCGCGGCAGCAGCCAAACGGCGCGGAAGAAGCTGCCGACCCGGTCCGGGATCGCCGTCGTGGTGAGCGCCAGCACCAGGCCGAAGGTGACATTGAAGATGGCGAGCGTGCCCAGCACGTAGATGAAGGTCAGTCCCAGGGCCATGGAAAGCCGCCGGTCGCCACCCAGCATGCGCTCGAAGTTCTTGGTGGTGAACTCCTTGACCTGCAGGGTCTGGCCCATGTCGGTGAAGGCGATGGCGATATCGACGATCACCGGGAAGACGAAGAACAGCGCCAGGAGCACCAGGGCGGGGCCCAGGAAGAGGGCGAAGTTCGCCATCTGCCGCGATCGCTGTGACGGAGCGAAGGTCGTCATTGGTCGTGCTTTGGCCTTGCCGGGCAAATCCGGAAGCAGGAGGGGCCCCGGCCGGAGGAACGCCCTCCGGCCGATGGCACCCCGGTGCGGTCGGGCCTAGTTGCCGCCGACGATGATCACCTCATCGCCCAATTCGGCTTCAAGCTCCTCGACGACGAAGGCGGCCCCGTCCTCCGGCGACAGGCGGCCGGTCTCGACGCCCTGGATGCCCTTGTAGACGATGGCGTTGTACGGGCCGATCTTCGCGTGGTTGGGCATGAAGGTCGCATAGGGCAGCAGCCGCGCCCCGGCCCTGAGCGCCCAGCCGTCCTCGACGAACTCCGGCATGGAGGCCTGGCCGAACTTGATCGGCGTGTGGCCGCTGGAGACGGCGTGCTTGGTGTTGGGCACGTGCTGGGAGGCAAGCGCGACCAGCATGGCGGCCAGGTCCTTATGCTCCGACTTGTCGCTGACCACATAGATGATCGGGTGCGACAGGTTGGCCGGACGCCCGCCCTGCTTCTCGGCCGGGCTGTGCAGCCAGCCCAGTTCCTTGAAGTAGGTTTCCTCGGTGAGCTCCATGATCTTGAGCTGCTTCGGCACGTTCCAGATGCCGTGGAACTTCATGAAGCTCTCGCGGCCGCGGAAGGCCTGGTGCACCGAGTCCCAGGACCAGGAGGTCATGTTCTTCGGCAGGGCGCCCTTGTCCACGGCGTACTTCAGCCAGGTGAAGAAGTTGGCCAGCTTGGCCTCGTCCATCTTCAGCTTGCCGGTGGCGGAGTCCGAAAGCTCAATGCCGAAGGAGGCCATGAGCATCTGAAAATCCGGGCCAACGTTGGGGCGGTGGACGAAACCGTGCTTGGCCGCACCCTTCTCCACCACTTCAGCGGCCAGATCGGCCAGGTCATAGAGGGTGAACTGCCCCTCTTCCACCGCGGCGGGGAGGCCCTCGATGAAGTCGTTCGACTTGCCGATCTTGCGCAGCATCTCCTTGTTGTAGAAGAACATGCGAATCTCGGAGTCCTGCGGGATGCCGTAGCGCTGGCCCTTGTAGGACACCGATTCCCAGAGCACCGGGATCATGTCGGAATAAAGATCCGGGTTAGACTCGATGTGCTGCTCCATGTTCATCGCATAGCCGGCCTCGACAAAGGCGCCGATCCATTCGTGGGCGGCGACGTAGATGTCAGGGCCCTTGTCGGCGGCGAAAGCCTTCATCACGTCGAGGGCGTCGGCATCGAAACCCTTGGCGTTGTTCTCGTGCACTTCGACGGAGACTTTGATCTCGCTGCCGGCGGCCGCCAGCATCTTGTTCATGGTCTCCGCCGCGCCGACGATGTTGCCGGCGCGCATCGGGCCGGAGCGGTCGGCCCGGGCCCAGAGTTTTATGGTCACGTCCTCGGCGAAAGCCTCCGCCGCGGCGAAGCTGGTCGGCAACGCCAAGGTCGCGGCAAGGACGGTAATCTTGATCGATTTGAGGAAGCTCATCCTTCATACCCCCCGTGATGGGTCGTTGCAGCGGCTGATGGGTCTAAGCGAGGGGAGACCCGGGGCGCGCGCAGCAACCCAGGACCATCGCCTCTCCGTTCGTTCACTCTAAGGGCCATCGCGGCACCTTGTATGAAACTTTTATTATTTCATTTTGAATTAATTAATATACTTGATCGCCCTGCCGGGTTCCAGTAGATTTCGACTCTTAATCGATTCTTTCTATATCAATGACTTAACGTCATAGGACGCCTGCTCCGTGAACGCCGGCACCAATTTAGAACAGGCCAAAGACTACAACCGCCGCGTGATTTTCGACGCGGTGCGCCAGCACGGTCCGACCACCCGGGCCGAGCTTGCCCGCATGACCGGGCTCGCCGCGCAGACCATCTCCTCCATCACCAATGCCCTGCGCGAACTGGGCCTGATCCGCCTCGGCGAACGGCGCAAGGGCCTGCGCGGCCAGCCGGCGGTGGAACTGGAGGTGGACCCGGAGGGCGGCTGCACCATCGGCCTCAACCTGGACCGCGACGGCATGACCATGGTGCTGGTCGATCTGGCCGGGACCATCCGCGAACGCACGACCCGGCGTCTCAACTACCCCACCCCGGACCAGATCCGCGATCTGGCGGCCCCGGAACTCAGCCGGCTGCTGGCACCGGTCGGTGCCTTGCGCGAGCGGGTTCTGGGTCTGGGGGTCGCCTTCCCCGGCCGCTTCCGGCGCGGCGAAAAGGGCATTCATGCGCCGGCGAACTTCACCGCCTGGCACGGGCTCGACATCAACGCCCTGCTGTCGGAGGTGACGGGCCTAGAGACCTGGGTCGAGAACGACGGCAATGCCGCCGCCCTGGGCGAGTTGCTCTACGGGGCCGGGCGCGGCCGCTCTTCTTTCTTCCTGCTCTACATCGGCGCCGGCGTCGGCGGCGGACTGATCGTCAACGGCCAGCCCTACCTCGGGGCCTCGCGCAACGTTGCAGAGGCCAGCCGCATGCCCCTGCCCGGCGGCGCCAAGGACTTCGATGCCGGCGGTCGCCTCACCCACGCGGTCTCGTTGTACAACCTGTTCCGCCGCCTGGAAGCGGCGGGCATCGCCGTCGACCGGCCGAAGGACCTGACAAGGTTGCTGCAGGAGGAGAACCCGGAACTGCTGCGCTGGCTGGAGGACAGCGCGGAGGCCCTGGGCTTCGCCATGGCATCGATCCAGTTCCTACTCGATACCGAGGCCATCGTACTCGGCGGCCGGCTTCCGGACGCAGTGCTCACCGATCTGCTGGCCCGCACCAACCGCCACCTCGACGAGTGGTTTTCGGACCAGCCGAACCCACCCCTGCTGCTGAAGTCCAGCCTCGCCCGGGACGCCACGGTGCTGGGTGCCGCGGCCCTGCCGCTCCACGCGCGCCTCCACCCCTCCCCCGAAACCGTCTGGATCAAGAGCCCCGAGCCGGTCGCCGCGCGATAGTCGCATTGGGGGTCCGTCTTTTCGGCCTCTCCACACGATCATCTGCCCGTCCGAGTGATTCCTTTACCGCCGCTTTGCGTAGAACATGCGTAAGGGCTTCACGGTGCGGCACTCTCCTGTGAAAACACGCAGTCTCATCCTGATCCTGGGCGATCAGCTCTCTCCCGCGATCTCCTCCCTCAAGGCGGCAGACCGGCAGTGCGACCGGTTGCTCATGGTCGAGGTGGCCGAAGAGGCGACCTACGTCCGCCACCACAGGAAAAAGATCGCCTTTCTGTTCTCCGCCATGCGCCATCACGCCGCAGCGCTGCGGGACGCCGGCTGGCAGGTCGACTATTTGCAGTTCGACGCGGCGGAGAACACCGGCTCCTTCACCGGCGAGGTCGCGCGCGCAGTTCGCCGCCTCAGGCCCCAGCGCGTGGTCGTCACCGAACCGGGCGAGTGGCGGGTCCGTGCGGCGATGGACCGCTGGCCGGCTGAGCTCGGCCTGCCGGTGGAGATCCTGGACGACGTCCGCTTCCTCTGCTCCCGCGCCGCCTTCGCGGACTGGGCGGCCGGGCGCAAGCAGTTGCGCATGGAGTTCTTTTACCGCGAGATGCGCCGCAAGACCGGCCTGTTGATGGACGGCGAGCAACCCGAGGGCGGCAAGTGGAACTTCGATGCGCAGAACCGCAAGCCCGCCAAGGCCGATCTCTTCATCCCGCAACCCCACCGGGTCGAACCCGATGCGATCACAAAAGAAGTACTGACCCTTGTCGGCGCCCGTTTCGGCGATCACTTCGGCGACCTCACGCCTTTCTGGTTCGCCGTCACCGCCAGCGAAGCCGAAGCCGCCCTCGACCACTTCATCGAGCGGGCCCTCCCCTCCTTCGGCGACTACCAGGACGCCATGCTGGCGGACCAACGCTTCCTCTACCACTCGGTGCTGTCGCTCTACATCAACGCCGGCCTGCTCGACCCCTTGGCGGTCTGCCGCCGCGTGGAAGCGGCCTACCGGGCGGGGCAAGCGCCCCTCAACGCGGCAGAAGGCTTCATCCGGCAGATCATCGGCTGGCGCGAGTACGTGCGCGGACTCTACTGGCTGAAGATGCCCGGCTATGTCGAAGAGAACTTCTTCGCAGCCGACCGCCCACTGCCGGACTTCTACTGGACCGCCGACACGCAGATGGCCTGCCTCAAGGCGGCCATCACCCAGACCAGGGAAGAGGCCTATGCCCACCACATCCAGCGCCTCATGGTCACCGGCAACTTCGCCATGCTGGCCGGCATCAACCCGAAACAGGTCCACGAGTGGTATCTCGCGGTCTATGCCGATGCCTACGAGTGGGTCGAGCTGCCCAACACCCTGGGCATGAGCCAGTTCGCCGACGGCGGCCTCTTGGGCTCCAAGCCCTATGCGGCCAGCGGCAACTACATCAACAGGATGTCCGACTACTGCGGGCGCTGCCCCTACGACGTGAAACAGAAGACCGGTGAGAGGGCCTGCCCCTTCAACCCGCTCTACTGGGACTTTCTCGTGCGCAACGAAGACAGGCTGCGCGGCAACCCGCGCCTCGCCCAGGTTTATCGCACCTGGGACCGCATGAGCGAGGAGAAGCAGCGGGACTACCGCGAAAGCGCGGCGGGGATTTTGGCCAAACTTAAGTAAGGCAAATCATCGCGCGATCCGGACAGGGCTTCCCGGCGGCAGCCGCCTGACCGCCGCCGAGAGAAAAGTTCATCCGCTCCTCAGAGCCTGACCCAAAACCACGTCTTGTCCGCCAAAGGGTTCCGGCTCTCCAGCCTCCCAAACCGTCATTGCCGGGCTTGTTCCGGCAATCCATCGAAGTCCGGGTCTCGCTCCCTCCATGGACCCTCGGGACAAGCCCGAGGGTGACGATGTGGGGAGGCAAGATGTCGGCAAGCCATTGAGATCAGATCATTCGTTTCGAGTCAGACTCCTAGATGTCCTGCGGGTACTCCAGGGCCTTGAAGCTGATGCCTTCGGCCTGGGGCGCCCGACCGATCTTACGGATGTCGGCCCAGACGTTCTTGTAGTTGGGGATGATCAGCTCGTTGGTGCCCTCGCCGATCACGTTGCCGACCTGGCCGAGGGGCGAGCAGAACAGCATGAAGCACTCCCCGCGGCGCGCCGTGGCAATGGGATAGACCATTGCCTGGGTCGAGCCGACGTCGTTGGTGATCTCGACAAGATCGCCGGCGGCAAGGCCGAGCTCGGCCATGTCCTGCGGGTTCATTTCGATGGGCGGCGCCGGAAAGCGCTCCTTCACGAAGGGCGTGCGAACGTCGTAGAAGGCGTTCTGCCAGATCATGTTCTTGCGCCCGTTGTTGATCAGGAAGCGATAGCGATCGCGTTGCGCCTCCCGCCCGGCGGCCTGGATCCCGCGCCATTGCGACGCCTGGAACAGGGCCCGGCCGTCACCGGCGCCGAACTTGCCGTCGGTATAGAGCCGCTGGGTGCCCACCAGCTTGCCGTTCTCGTAACCGACGCAGGGCTCTTGCACGCCGTTGGTGCCCATGGCCCGCAGGCGGTCGTAGGTGACGAACTCCCCGCCCCCGGCGTGCTTGTGGTAGCCGTCCATGAATGCGTCTTCTTCGGTCTGCCAGTCGTAGCCCTTGAACTGATCGGCATAGGCGGCGTTGCCGGCGGCGCGGAAGGACCTCTCCATGTGGTTCGCCAGACGCGCTGCGATCAGGCAGTCCGGGAGGGCCTCGCCCGGCGGGTCCATGTACTTCTCGGTGAGGCGCAGGCGCCGCTCGCCGTTCATGGAGGTGAGGTTCATCTCGCCGGCAGTGGCCGCCGGCAGCACCACGTGGCAGGCCTCGCCGATGGGCGTCGGCAGGATGTCCACGTCGACGGCGAAGAGGCCGCCGCGCCGGATGGCGTTGATGATGGAGTCGAGCTGGGCTTCCCGGTCGCCGTAGGGAATCGCCTCCATCGCCTCCTTGACGATGTTGGTGCGCCGCCGGTAGACGCGGCGGAACTCCTCGGCGTTCAAGGTCGACTTGAAGTGGTCGGTGGCCCAGATGTGGTGAATGCCGCCCTCGCCGTTGATGAGAAGCTGGTCGACATAGGCCGCGGGCCGGCCGACGTGGCCCTCGTTGGGACGCACGTAGCCTTCCTGGTGGCCGCCGAGGCGCACGCAGCCTGTCCCTTCCCGGCCCACGTTGTGGGTGGCAAAGCAGAGATTGGCCATGGCGGCATTGGTACGGTAGTTGTCGTTGCCCCAGATCAGACCCTTCTCGTAGCAAAGCATGCTGCGGCGGCGCTTGCCGCCGGCCTTGGGCTTGGCGATCCACTCGGCCGCCTTGCGGATGTCCGCCGCCGACAGCCCGGTGATCTGCGCCGCATCGGACACCGAGATCCGGTTGGCGGCCAGCGCCGTCTCGAAGCCGCTGGTGTTTTGGGCGATGAAGTCCTCGGCATGCCAACCCTTGTCGACCACCTCGGTCAGCAGGGCGTTCAACAGCACCAGGTCCGTGCCCGGATTGACGGCGAGGTGCAGGAAGTTCTCCTTGCCCGCCTCGATTTCGCAGACGTTGGCGGTCACCGTGCGCCGCGGGTCGACGATGATCACCTTGCAGGGCGCGTGCTCCTCGCCCGGCAGCATCTGCTCCTTCTTGGCCTGGGAGGTGCCGCGCATGTTGGGCACCCAGTGGGCCAGGAAGTAGTTGGTCTGGTTCTCCAGGGAGTTGGCGCCAAGGCAGAAGATGGTGTCCGCCAGCTCCGCGTCCTCGTAGGAGTTGTTCAACTCGCCCATGCCCATGTCGCGGGTCGCGTGGACCTCGGAGTTGTAGGCCGGGCGGTTATGGATGCGGATGTTCTTCACCTTCATGCTCTCGAAGTAGAGCTTTCCGGTGCCCCAGGTGTTCTCATAGCCGCCGGCCGCGCCGCCGTGGTCGAAGGCCGAGACGATGACGCCGTCCTCGCCCCATTCCTCGATCACCCGCCGGGTCACGTCGGCGACCAGCGAAAGGGCGTCGTCCCAGGATGTCGGCATGTGCTGGGAATAGCGCCAGACCAGCGGATGGGTCAGGCGGTCGGTCATGGTGCCCATCTGCTCGGAGTAGCGGGTTTCGCCGAGGCGCCCGCCGCGCACCGAGTTGAGGCCGGCGTTCACCACGCAGTCCTTGTCCGGCTTGATCACCAGATGCACCGGGCGGCCGTCCTGTTCGACGATGTTGTACATGGAGGGCTGGTACCAGGCCCCGGACTCCGGGTCCTGCTGCTGCGAGAGGTCGACACCGAAGGCGTTGTCGCCGGCGCCCGTGCCGCCCTGTGTGTTGAGGTCCCAGCTATAGGCCTTGTAGCCGCAGCCGACGATGCAGAAGTCGCAGGTCACGTTCTGGACCTTGGCGTCCTTCGGCGGGATCGGGAGCTGGTCGACACCGCGTTTGTAGGTCATGGCTTCCTCCCTATCCCTGCAGCACGTTGCTGGTGCGCCCGTAGATCAGCTCGTCGACGCCCTCGGCGAAGATGTCGCCGTTGGCGTCCACGCGCAGATCGAACTTCGGCAGGCTCTGGTTGGCCATGCCGAAGATCTGCTGGCCCTCCATCTCGGCATCGAAGCGCGAGTAGTGGCCGGGGCAGTTCAGGGTCTTGTCGGCGCCGTGATAGACGAGCTGGTAGCCCTTGTGCGGACAGAGCACCGAATAGGCGACGATGTCGCCGTCCGGACCCGCGCCGCCGGGCACCCGCTGGCCCAGCTTGATGAGCACACCCGGCGAGTCGGCATCCGGATAGCTGATGTCGAACGGCTCATTCGTCGTCAACTCGCTGACGTTGGCCAAGCGGTTCGAGGGATAGTCCACCCTGGCCCGGGCCGCTGCCGGCGCCGAGGGCGCAACGCTCGCAGCCGCAGCACCGGCCGCGGCCACGGCCCCTCCCCGCAAGAACTGGCGCCGACCGACGTCGACGAGGCGATCGCACTTGGGCATTGATTCCCTCCCCTGGACTCTGTTTGTGCCCAGTAGGGAGCAAACTGCATGCCAAAGGTTCTGCGGGAGAAATGCGCAGGAAATCAGCCTGTCGAAGGACAGCACCGCGCGCAACCGTTCCGAAATCCTGACTCGCGGCCGAACCTACGTTCGGAAATCCGAACGCCGTCAGGAGGAAGCTGCTTCCTTCGCGTTGACCTGCAGGCGCCGCATCTTCTCCCAAAGCGTCGTCCGGGAGACGCCCAGTGCGTCCGCTGCCTTCGCCACCTGGCCGTCGGTCGCCTGGAGCGCCCGGAGGATCTGCCGGCGCTCCGCCGCGTCGCGCACCTCCGACAGGGTCGCGATGTCGCCCGCTTGTCCGTCTTCGGGCCGGCCCACCTCCGGGAAGAGGTCGCCGGGCATCAGCCAGGCCCCGCGGGCCAGGGCGACCGCGCGCTCCACCCGGTTGCGCAGCTCGCGCACGTTACCGGGCCAGTCGTGGGCCAGGGCCGCCTCCTCGGCCAGGGCGCTGACCCCGCTCACATCGCGGACCATCAGCGCGGCGAACTCGGCCGCGAAACGGTGCAGCAGGGGCGCGACGTCTTGCCGGCGTTCGCGCAGCGGCGGCACCTCGACCGGGATCACGTTGATGCGGAAGTGCAGATCCTCACGGAAGCTGCCCTGGCGAACAGCCTCATTCAGGTTGCGATTGGTGGCGCAGATCAGGCGGGCGTCGAAGGGCACCGGCCGTTCCCCGCCGATGCGGTGGAAAGCGCGGTCCTCCAGCAACCGCAGCAGCTTGGCCTGCAGGGGCAGCGGCATGTCGGCCACCTCGTCGAGGAAGAGAACGCCGCCCTTCGCCCGCTCGGCATAGCCGAGGTGGCGCGCATGGGCCCCGGTGAAGGCCCCCTTCTCATGGCCGAAGAGTTCGCTCTCCAGAAGACTGTCGGGGATTGCCGCGCAGTTGACCGCCACGAAAGGTTCAGTCCCCGCCGGGGAAATCTGATGCACGAAGCGGGCGCAGACCTCCTTACCGCTGCCGGTCTCGCCGGTGATCAGCAAGGCGCTTTCAAGCCCGGCCACCCGGCGCAAGAGGTGCTCGACCGCGCGCATCGCCTTGCTGCCGCCCAGACTATGGTCTTCGACTCCAAGCGGGTCCTTGCGGCTCAGCAGAGCCTTCACGCGATCCAGGAAGTCGTCCATGGCAAAGGGCTTGGTGAGATAGTCGCCGGCCCCGGCGCGCATCAGACCGACTGCCTGGTCGATCTCGCCGTAGGCGGTGATGAAGAGGAAGGGTGGCGCATTCACGCCCCGCACGGCTTCCTCGAAGAGCGCGCCGCCCGCCATGTCCGGCAGGCGGATGTCGCAAACGACGAGGTCCGGATCGAAGCGCCGCAGGCCGCTCATCGCCTCGCGGCCCGTGGTCCACCAGTCCACGGCGCAGCCCTCCAGGGTGAGGCGCTGCAGCAGCGATTCCCCCATCACGGGATCGTCTTCGACGAGACCGATTTTGCAGCCCTCAGGCAACATCGCGCAGTACCCCTTTCGCGGCCAGCGGAATCCTGATCTCGATACGCGTGCCGCCGCGCTCTCGCGGAGAGGCCCGCACCTGACCATCGAGGCCGAACACCAAATGGCTGACCATCCAGGCCCCGAGCCCCCGCCCTTCCGCGGGCGGTGCGCCGTCCCGGCCGTCACTCTGCAGGATCGCGGCCACGTCTTCAGGCAGACCCGGGCCCCGGTCGGCGACGACAATGACCAGGGCGTCCTCGGCGACCTCCGCGCAGAATTCGACCGGACCGTTGTTTGGCGAGGCCGCGCAGGCATTCAGCAGGAGGTTCAGAGCCGCCTGGCGGATCGGACCGGCGGGAAGCTCGAGGTCGGGAGGCAGTGCATTGTACCAGCCGAGCGTGAGGCCCCGGCGGGCGGTCTCCTGACGGACCAGAACGCGCAGATCGTCGAGATCGGAGGGGCGCAGGGCGCGGTCCGCCGCACCGCTCTTGTAGGTAACGAGCGTCGCCCGCACGACATCGCGGATGCCGATCAGCCCGCGTTTGAGGAGGCCCAGGGAAGAGCGGCGCACCGCCGGATCGTCGTCGTGGCGTTCGATGGTGTCGATGGCCGTGAACATGCCGCCCAGCGGATTGTTGATCTCGTGCGCCATGCCGGAGGCGAGGCGTCCGAGGCTGGCCAGCTTCTCCTCTTCCGCCAGACGCGCCGCCAGTGCTTCCTTCTGGTCGAGGGCCCGCACCAGGGCGTTGTAGCGCCTGAACAGGCGCCCGAATTCGCCGTGGCGCGCGCCGAACTTGGACTGCGGGATGGCCTCTATGCGACCGTCCCGGCCGCGGTGGAGATGCTCGGCCAGGGTATCGATGGGGCGGATCATGCGGCGCACCACCAGATAGCCGCAGCCGGCGAAGAGCAGGGTCAGCGCCGCGTTGGTCAGCACCAGTGCCAGCAGCACCTCCCGGCGCTCGGCCAACTGGCTCTGAATGTCGATTTCCGCATAGATCCAGCCGAGGGGGCGGTCCTGGTAAGAGAGCGCGCGGCGGATGAAGGCGCGCCCCGCGGTTTCGTCCTGCACCAGCGCGACACCGTCCTGAAAGCGCCCGGCGAGCGCCGCGGGAACGGCCTGCTGTGTCGGATAGAGCCGCGGGTCCGATGCGGCGAGGACGCGGTGCTGCACCGAGGCGACCAGCGTGTGGACCGCGCGTACCCCGACATAGCCGTGGCGGGTGCGGTCGAGCTGATCGAAGATCTCCCAGATGTCCTCCCGCAGCACATGGGGAACCACCGAGGCGGAGAGGCCGTCGAGATAGGCGCCGGTCAGTTCCTCCAGGTGGCGCTGTTGGGTTTCCGCGAGTCGCTGCAGCACCTGATTGGACAGGACGGCACTGACCGCGACCATCAGCGCCACCACCATGAGGGGCACCTTGACGGTGATCGGCCAGGCCCGGAGACGACGAAGCAGACGGCTCATCCCAGGCTCCGAACCAGATCGTATTTCTGGGCGATGCCGTCGAAAAGCGCCGGCGCGCCGGGCGCGAAACCGTCCAGGCGCAGCATGTCCAGGGCGGCACGGCCCAGCGGGTCGTCGCCCATGGTGGTCAGAGCCGCGCTGATGGCCGCCGCGACCGGGGTTTCCGCCAGGCCCTTGGCGCAGGCGACCGGCGGGAAGCCGAGCCACTCCGACTTGCGCAGCACCCGGGTCCTGCCGGTGAGCGCCGGCTCGATTTCAGACATCACCTCCCAGACATAGCCGTCGACGCTGCCGCTTTCCGCCAGGCCAGAGGCGACGGCCCGGACCACGTTGCGGTGGGAGTAGGTGAAAAAGCTCTTGCGGAAGAAGGCCACCGACTCCTCGCCCTCTTCGGCGAGCGCCGCCTGGGTTACCAGGTAGCCGGAATTGCTGTCCGGGTCCGAATAGGCATGGATGTCGCCGCGCAGGTCGAGAATGTCCGCAGCCGTGCGGCCCTGGTCGACGATCAGGTAGGACTGGTAGAGCGGCTTTCCCCGCCACACCGGCACGGCCAAAAGCGACAACCGCGCTCGATACTGGATGAAGGGGTAGCCGCAGATCCAGGCCGCGTCGAGCTGGCCGGAGAGCAGCAGGGCTGTGATCTCCTGATAGGTGCGCCGCATGACCAGGCTCACCGGCCGTTCGAGGGCGGTGGAGAGGTAGTCGCGAAGCTGCGCCAGGAGTTCGAGATCGGAACTGAGAAAGACCGGCGTCAGGCCGAAACGGACCTCGTCCGCCTCCGCCCACGCGCGCCCTGGCAACAGCGTCAGAGAGCCGGCGCCGGCCAGACCCGACAGAAAACGCCGGCGATCATATGAGCGGACAGCACTCCTATGCGATGGCGCTGCACCAGCGGCCACCAGCCTCGGCATCGTTCCCTCCCGATAACGCTCCCTCTATGGGGCGCTTTCTCTTATTTGCAGGAGAGCTTACACCTTTCGGCCTCTCGCCGCCATGCGGCGATTGACGGCCCGTCCGCCGGTGGGTCCGAAAGGCCCAGGCTCAGAAGAGATCGAAGTTGCCGTCCAGGACGAAATCCAGGCGCCCCGACCGCCAGTCCTTCACCGTATCGCGCACCAGCGGCGACGGCGCCGTGCGATAGCGGCGGACGATGGCGGAGTTGTCGGAATTGGCCTCGGCGATCGCCGCCTCCGCCTCGCGCGCGAGCTGCTTTTTGTCCGCCGGCGGTTCGCCGTCTCCCTGCGCGGTCACCAGGACGTGCACCGTATCCCGGTCGAACTGCTTCGGCTTGCCGCTGGGACGTTCCTGAACATGGAGCCCGGATTCCGGGACCAGAAGGCCAAAGGCCCCATAGCCCGACACGGCATAGAGCCGCCGATAGCTGCTCTCCGGGTCAGGCTGCGCGCCGTTCAGCCGCGTGACCCTCATGCGCCGCTTCTCCCCCCAGGACTCGTACATGCCCGAAACCCTCTCGGCGAAGGCGCGAACCTCATCAGCATCCTGCGTCCCATCGAGCCTCGCCTCGACAAGCAGGAAGGCATCGTAGGGCCGGCCCTCCAGAACATCGCCGCAGGCCGCCTGCAGCAGATGCAGGTTCTCGGCAAGGACGGCGATCAGGTTTGCCGGGATGTTCCCTGCCTTGCCTCCGGCGCCGCTCTCCAGGCGGCGCAGCAGCGACCCGGCGCGATCGAGCCCCGATGTGATGCGGTCGATGTATTCGGTGAGGCTCAGGGTTCCGAAGCGCTGCGGAGACGACCAGAAGTCCGGCGCGTTCATTTCATCGAGCGCCAGTTGCTTCAGCTCACGCCATTGGGCGTTCTCGACGGTCTCCAGCAAGGCTTCGTAGTGCCGCTTCAGAGCTGCCAGCTCCTCCCGGGTACCCTGGGGCTGCGCAAGGATGCTGCGCGGCGTCCTTTCGCCCTCGACGTCGGTCTGTGCAGCGGCTTCGGCGTCCTTGGCATCGACCGGCGCTTCCGCGTTGGGGTCGACGAACTCCGTGGTCAGGCGGTCCTCGCTGGCCGAGATGAACAGGAACTGATCGCTGTCGGGCACCTGGCGGCGCACGATGGTCAGGGCCAGCGGCGAGAGCAGGTAGCGTTCAATGGCCCGGCGCAGCGGCCTTGCCCCGAGATCCGGTGTGAACCCCTTGTCCAGCAGGAACTCGATCGCGCTCTCGTCCCACTCCACCGCCCAGGTGCGGTTCTTCAGGCCGCGCCGCTGAAAGGCGTCCAAGAGCTCCTTCTGCAGGATCTCCCGCATCAGGCTGCGCGTAAGCGGGCGAAAGACGACCACGCGGTCCAGGCGGTTGATGAACTCCTTGCGGAAGACCTTGTCCACCGAGCGCCGGACCTCCCGCGGATCGAAGGCCTGGTTCTTGTTGCCGAAGCCGATGGCGACGCCGGTGGGGATGGTGGCCCCGAGGTTCGATGTCAGGACGATGATGGTGTGGCGGAAGTCGACGGTCTGGCCGCGCCGGTCGGTGATCCGGGCATCGTCGAAGACCTGAAGAAAGAGATCCCAGGCCTTGGGATGGGCTTTCTCGAACTCGTCCAGCAGGACGACGGAAAAAGGCTGACGGCGAATCTGATCGGCCAGGGAATCGCCCTCTCCGGCTTCGGGCTGGCCCAGGAGCCGGTCGGTGCTCTCCGGAGTCTGCAGCTCGCTCATGTCGAGCCGGATCAGCCGCTGTGGATCGCCGAACAGCCACTCGGCCAGAGCCTTGGCAAGTTCGGTCTTGCCGGTTCCGGTCGGCCCGGCAAAGAGGAACACGCCGACCGGCCGGGTCAGGTCGTTGACCCCCGCCTTCAGCATGGCGACCCGCTCGACCAAGCAGTCGACGGCTTCCGCCTGCCCGATGACCCGCTGAGACAAACGGGTTCTCAGGGCATCCAAGTCCAGATCTCGGCGCTGGTCGAGCACCTCGAGCGGCAGGCCCGACTGGGCCGCGAGAGTCACGATGAGATCGTCCAGGCCGATCTCGGGTCGGGTCCCGCTGGCCAGCGTATCCAGCCGCCGGTGGGTCGACTCGAGGAGTCCCAGTAGGTTGCCGGGGGCGGCGCGGTCGCTGAGGTACTGCTGGCAGAGGTCCCAGGCCTGGTGGAGGAAGGTGCTGTCCCTCTTGGCCGTCGAGACCGCCTGCCACTGGCCCGCGAGGGCCAATGTCTCCTCCTTCGGCAAGGGCTCCAGACGCAGCGCCGAAAGCGCCGTCACGGTTCTGGGCTGCTGCAGGAGCAGCCGCTCGAAGGCGCGAGGATCGATCTCGCCGACCACCCGGATGAGCCCCTGTTCGACCATGGGAAGCAAGGCGTCCAGCGCCCCCACGGGGCTGTAGCGGTGGCGCCCCGCAAAGGCCAGGCTGTGGAAGTCCGGGATCATCCAGACGACCCGGCGGCCACTGCCGAGCTGCGCCAGGATCGCTTTGAGCTGTTCCTCGAACTCGCCGATGTAGCTCTGGCCGGCAACCAGATCGTTGTGGCCGGCCACGAAGACCCGCCAGCCGTCCTCGTAGAGGCGTTTGGCGAGGCGGCTCAGCAGCGCGGTCTTGCCGACGCCGCGCTCGCCGACCACGAGGAAGGACTGGGGATGCTTGGCAGTGAGCGCGCTTTCAAGCTGGCCGACCGCAGCGGCCAGCGGGGCATGCTCGATGATGGCCTCGGCGAGCTGCGAATCGCGCTCGGACCAGAGACGCCCGGCAGACCGCAGCAGATCGTCATCGACCCGCCTGGAGTCCCAGTCTTCCAGCGCCTCGATCAAGGGGCCCCCGACCTCCGCGTCGAGAGCGCTCAAGAACCTCTTCAGCTCCTTGATCGCGTCGTCGTTGGGCGCGCCGCCTTCGGCGCTGAACGCCGCGCGCTCGCCGTCGGCCAGACGCCGTTTGATGAACTGGATGAGGAATCCCCTGGAGAGGCGGTAGTTCAGATAGTCGGTTGTCCGGAACAGCACCGGGCCGATGACCGCCTGCCCGGGATCGCATTTCGCCTCCAGGAAGCGCAGCGCAAAGTACTGCGGCCAGGGCGCGATGGTGCCGACACAGGCCAGTACTTCCGAAATGGCCTCGCCGCCGTCCTCACGCTGCCGCAGAGCCTCCAGGGCAAAGCAGGAAATGATGGCGTTGTCGCCGGTGGCGAAGCTGATCAGGTCGTCGACGGAGAACTCCGGCCCGGAGAGCAGCCGTACCGCCTCTTTGAAGTCTTCGCTGCCTTCGGCCAGGTTGTCGGGATGCGAGGTCGCGCTGTAGAAGTCCGAGAGACGCCCGGCGATCGCATAGATGCCGGCGGCGGTGCCGCTGAGGGCAGTGCCGTCGCTGCCCTCCTTATTGTCCTGGGTCTTGGATTCCGCCTTGTCGATGTAGAGACCGAACGCCACCACCGCAAAGATGACGGCCAGGCAAATCACGACCCCAAGTATGATGTTTTCCAAAGTCGTCCTCCCTGCCGGTCGACGCCCAGGAGGTCACACCGAACGCCCGCCGAGGTCAACCCCAAGGCGAGTCCAGAGCGGGTTTCGCGGATCCGAGCGCAGGCTTGCCCGGCCGGCGCGCCCTCAGAGGAAGCGTGCCGCCTCTTCCAGGTCTTCCGGGCGGTTGGTGTTGAAGAAGGGATCGAGGGGGCCGGCGGGGGTTTCCAGGTCCGGGAAATCCACTTCCACCAGCCTGTGGCGGGCGGTCCAGCGGTCGACCTTGCGCATCTCCTCTTCAAGCATGGCCCGGCGCAGGTCCCCGCGGAGGTCTAGGCGCCAGAGGCCGAAGACCGGGTGGGTCCGGCCGTGGGTGACGGCGCAGGCGAGGTCCGCATCCTCCGCTGCCACCATCGTCATCATGCGGGCTACCAGGTCTTCCGGCAGGAAGGGCGCATCGCAGGCGAAGCTGGCGAGCCACTGGGCGGCCGGCGCGTTCTCTGCCGCCCAGTCCAGCCCGGTGAGGATGCCCGCCAGCGGCCCGGCGTAGCCCTCCACCACATCGGCAGCCACCGGCAGGCCAAACCCGTCAAAGCGCGTGGGATCGCCGTTGGCGTTCAGCACCAGGGCGCCCACCTGGGGCGCCGCCCGCTCGACGATGCGCGCCAGGATCGGACGGCCGCCCAGATCGCGCAGGCACTTGTCGCCGCCGCCCATGCGCCGCGACAGCCCGCCGGCCAGCAGCACTCCGGCCACTTCGTCCTTCTCAAATCCCATGGGATACGTTCAGGCCCTCATGCCGCGTCGTCCGCGCGGCCGGACTTGCGCTGGTGGCGCGGGTCTTCGTCTTCCAGGCTCGCCGGGTCGTGATCGAAGACCAGACGCTCCTCCCCCGCCAGGGCGACGAAGCGCTTGCCCTTGGCGCGGCCCACCAGGGTGAGCCCCGCCTGGCGTGCCAGGTCCACCCCCCAGGCGGTGAAGCCGGAGCGGGAAACCAGGATCGGAATCCCCATCTGCACCGTCTTGATCACCATCTCCGAGGTCAGGCGCCCGGTGGTGTAGAACAGCTTGTCCTCCGGGGCGATGCCGTGGCGCAGCATGTAGCCGGCGATCTTGTCGACGGCGTTGTGGCGGCCGACGTCTTCCATATAGACCAGCGGCCGGTCGCCCTGGCAGAGCACGCAGCCGTGGATCGCACCGGCCTCCAGATAGAGGCTGGGCACGGCATTGATCTTTTTCGACAGCGCCACCAGCCAGGAGGTCTTCAGCACCGCGTCCTTGGGCAGGGCGACGGTTTCGAACTTCTCCATCAGGTCGCCGAAGACGGTGCCCTGGGCGCAGCCGGAGGTGCGCACCTTTTTCTTCAGTTTCTCTTCGTAGTCCGTCTCGCGGGCGGTGCGCACCACCACCACGTCCAGTTCCTCGTCGACGTCGATGCCCTCGATCACGTCGTCGGGCTGCAGCATGTTCTGATTGAGCAGGTAGCCGAGGGCCAGATAGTCGGGATAATCGCCGATGGTCATCATGGTGACGATCTCCTGCCCGTTGAGGAACAGGGTAAGCGGCCGCTCCACCACCACCGCCGTCTCCACCGCCGTGCCGTCCTGATCGACGCCGGCGATGCGCTCGGTGAGCCGTGGGTCGGCCGGATCGGGGCGCAGGTCGAAGTCTTCCAGCAGGGCCGGATCGCTGGCCTTGGCGCGGCCCTTGCGCAGGGTCTTCACGGCCCCCTTGCTTCCATCCTCTGCGGCCTTGCCGGCCATCGGCAATCCTCCGTCTCAGCTCTGAAATGACTATGGGGCGGACGCCCGCCGTCCGCAAGTCAACAACCGAGAAATTGGTTGAAGAGAGTCGATTTCTATCCACAAAACCATACTCTTATGATGGCTTCTTCATACAGATAGCGGGCCGTCATGGATCTGTCAGAGAGCATTCCTTGGTGACGGGCGGCAGCGCGGCTATAAGGGCGCCATGATCCGGATTCCACCCCGCTTCGCCGCGTCCGCCTTCGCGCTTGCCGCCCTGACGGCCGGTGCGTCCGCCGCTCTCGCCCAGGAGCCGTCTGAGGCCCCTCCGAGAGAGCCGGAGGTCTTGCGCTTCGACCTGGCGACCGGCGCCCTGGCGCCGATGGCCGAACGGCTGCCGGCGGAGCCGCGACGCGATCTTCCCGAACGCGAGGATTGGAAAGAAGGCCGCTACGGCGGCAGCCTGCGCCTGCTCTCCCGCGCCGGCCGCGATGCCCGCGACCTGGTGCTGCTGGGCTATGCCCGCCTGGTCGTGTGGAACGATGACTTCGAGCTGGTGCCGGACATCCTCCGCTCGGTGGACGTGGTCGACGGACGCATCTTCACCCTGACGCTGCGCGCCGGCCACCGCTGGTCCGACGGCATGCCTTTCACCACGGCCGATTTCCGCTTCTGGTGGGCGGAGGTTGCCAACAACCGGGAGCTTTCGCCGCGCGGCCTGCCGCCGGCGCTGTTGGCGGGCGGCGAGCCGCCGGTCTTCGAGGTGCTGGACGAGACCACGGTGCGCTTCTCCTGGGGGGAGCCCAACCCCCTCTTCCTTCCTGCCCTCGCCGCCGCCTCGCCGCTGTTCATCTACCGCCCGGCCCACTACCTGAAGCAATTCCATGCCTCCTATGCCGATGTCGCGGCGCTCACCGCCCAGGCCGAGGCCATCGGCCTGCAGTCCTGGGCCGAGCTGTTCAAGCGCCGCGACCGGCCCTTTCGCTTCGACAATCCGGAGCGGCCGACCCTCCAGCCCTGGGTAAACAATGTCGCGCCGCCGGCGGAGCGCTTTGTCGCCAGGCGCAATCCCTACTTCCACCGCGTCGATGCGGCGGGCCGGCAGCTGCCCTACATCGACGAGGTCGTCCTGACCCCCACACAGCCGCGCCTGGTACCTGTCAGGGCCGCGGCCGGGGACAGCGACCTGCAGGCCCGCGGCCTCTCCTTTGCGGATGCGCCGGCCCTGAAGGAGGCCGAGGGCCGGGGGCAGATCAAGCTGCGGCTCTGGCCAATCGGGCGGGGTGCCCAGCTCGCCCTCTATCCCAACATGAACGCCGTCTCCCCGGGCTGGCGCCAGGTGATGCGCGACGTCCGCTTCCGCCGCGCCCTCTCCCTGGCGATCGACCGCGAGGAGTTGAACCAGGTGCTCTACAAGGGCACGGCCCTCCCCGGCGCCAACAGCCTGCTGCCCGGATCCCCCCTCTACCGCGAGAGCGACCGCGAGGCCTGGGCGGCCTACGACCCGGACCAGGCCAACGCCCTCCTGGACGAGCTTGGCATGCGTGCGCGCGCCGGCGACGACATCCGCTTTCTGCCCGACCGGCGGCGCGCCGAACTGGTGATCGAGACCGCCGATACCGACCCGGCGGAGATCGACGCCCTGGAGGTGATCACCGAGCAGTGGCGCAAGATCGGCATCAAGGTGCTGGTGCGCAGCCAGGGCCGGCAGGCGGCCCGCCAGCGCGTCCGCAGCGGTGCCACCGTCATGAGCCTCTTCTACGGCCTGACCAACGGCCTGGCGAAGGCAGCCATGAGCCCGGCGGAGCTGGCGCCCACCAGTAACCGCCAGAACAACTGGCCGCTCTGGGGCCTGCACCACCAGAGCAACGGTGCGGCCGGCGAGCCCCCCGCCCTGCCGGAAGTCCAGGAGCTTCTGGGGCTCTACGAGGCCTGGGCCAGCGGCCCTGACGCGGCGGCGCGCGAGAAGATCTGGCAGCGCATGCTGCAGATCCATGCCGATCAGGTTTTCACCATCGGTCTGCTGGGCGCAGTGCGCCAGCCGGTGGTCGTGAACGCCCGGCTGCGCAATCTGCCGGAGGAGGCCGTCTACCTCTACGACCCCGGCGCCTACTTCGGCCGCTACCGGATGGACACGCTCTGGTTCGCACCGGAGTAGCGGCCGAGAGAGACGCGCAGACCTTTCCTGTCTCTCCCTCAGGCCCAGCCGCCGGCGATGGGGACGACGTGGCCTGTCATGAAGCCGCACTTGCCGGAGGCGAAAAAGGCAATCGTCTCGGCGACCTCTTCGGGTTTGCCGAGACGCTTCGCCGGGATGTTGGCGAGCATCTTCGCCATGGCCTTTTCGTTGGCCAGCAGCTCCGGCGGAAAGTAGGTCGGGTTCTCGATGTAATTGGGGGCGATGGCGTTGATCTGGATGTTGAAGGGCGCCAGTTCTAGCGACAGCGATTTCACCAGCGCGTTGCCGGCACCGCGCGCCGTGGCGTACATCGAATAGTTGGCGAGCCCGCGCAGGGGTGCCGCCGAGGTGACCATGATGATCCGCCCGGCGCCCCGCGCCTTCATCCGCGGGACCGCCCGGCCGATCAGCCGGTAGGGCCACTCGACGAGCGCTTCCAGGGCCCTGCGCATCTCCCCGGGCTCCGCCTCGTCGACAGGCGCCCGCACCGCGGGATAGGCATCGTTGCAGATCAGCGTGTCGATGCGGCCATGGACGGCAATGACCTCCTCGACGAGAGCCTCCGGCTCGCTGGAGTCGGGGACGATGACGCCGGGGCCGGCCTCCCCTTCGTGGCAGACCACCGTGGCGCCGTAGCCGGCGAGCAGTCCGGCGGTCGCGGGGCCGACGAAGTGTTTGGCGTGGGTAACGACGACGACTTGACCGTCCAGCATGCGCGTTCCCCCTTGTGCGACATCTCTCCGACAGCGCGCAGTTTCGCCCGCCGACGCAAAGGTTGCCAATTCTGCATTGCAGAGAGACTTGGCGCTCCCCAACACCATTGCCTCATCGACTCTAGCAAGTTGCCAGCACCCTTAGCGAACCCGCCCCGCTAGCGTGCACAAGCCAGCTTGACGTTGTATGCTGCAAATCCATGGCAACCATATCTTCACCAACGACTTCTTGGGCGCTTTGCACCGGTCTGTGGTCGCCAATACTAGGCTGCGCAGCCTGGCTGAGGAAACCGACAGCCTCTACGATCCCAGCGATTGCTTCGGCCGCTACGACACAAAACTCTGTGGCTCGAACTGAAGTAGCACAGATATCGCACAGTCAGAGACTCGAGGGAGAGATCCCTTCGAATCCAGGCTCAGGGACAATATGATGGACGACTGATCCGAAACCACCAATGGATCGAGATCTCACGACGACCGGGGTGGTGATACGGCTCTCCGCCCAACACCTCAAGAGGACCCTGAGCTACGGTCGGGCGGCATCCTTTTTCCCATGATCTTGGAGAGCACAGAGGCTAATGCTACGTATTGGGGTATGGACCGGTGAGTCATTGGATGCACGTACTAGGATATCCACATGCGCATAGACCGCCTGAAACTCCAGAATTTCAAGGGGTTTGCTGACTTCGACAAAAGGCTGAACCGTCGCTTCACGCTGATTGTCGGCGAAAATGGGACTGGCAAGTCAACTTTGCTGGATGCGCTTTCTGTTGCATTTGGCTCATTTCTGCTTGGCATACCTTCGGCACGATCTCGCACGATCCGTCGGAACGAAGTCCGCGAGATTGTGCGGGACTACAACGGATCTCTGGACTTTGTGCAGGCGTTCCCGGTGGTAGTCGAAGCTGAGGGCACCTTGGCCGGAAATCAAAGCATCGGAGTTGAGAGCTATCTGTGGCGCCGGGAACTACTTTCAGCCAAGGGGCGGACAACCTCTAAGGAGGCCGCATCGATTCGGTTTAGGGCCCAGGCGCTTTACAACGCTATGAAAGAAAAGCGAGACGTCACTTTGCCACTTCTGTCGTACTATGGCACTGGTCGACTGTGGGAGGAGCCGAGGCAGTTCTCGAAATCGACACGACCGTCACCTTTCGATGCTTACAGGAACAGCCATGAGGCTCGGGTTTCCTCTGCAGACCTGCTAGCCTGGATCGAGCGGGAGCGTTTGCTAGAACTTGAAACAGAACAGCGCTCGAAACGTCTCCAGGCTTGGAAAAAAGCCGTAGAGTCTTGTTTCGATAAGGCAGTTTCCGTCACGTACTCGCCGTCGCGAAAGCGACTAGAGGTATCCTTTTCGGAGACGCAGCAGGTAGTGAGCTACGATAATCTTAGCCATGGGCAACGCAATATTCTGTCAATGGTGGGAGATATCGCATTTAAGGCAATCATTCTGAACCCACATCTAGACGCGGATGCGGTTCACAAGACTGCGGGCATTGTGCTAATCGACGAGATCGACCTCCACCTGCACCCTCGCTGGCAGCGGAAGATTATTCCTTCACTACTGCGCGCCTTCCCAAACCTTCAGTTTTTCGCCACCACTCATTCACCATTTGTAGTACAATCGCTGTTCGAGGGTAGCCTTCTTAACTTGGACAATATGGATTCAGATGACGAGGTCTATAACCTTGATCTTGTCGATATTATTGAGGAAATTCAAAATGTTGAAGTGCCTGAACGGAGTGATGTACATGTTCAGCAGGTCGAGAGTGCAACGCGCTTTCTGAAGCTTGCACGGGCAGCAAGCGACACAACTGATACCGCATCACGAGCAGCTTATGACAATGAGATGGACCGAATTCTGGACCGTGAAATTGAAGATCCAGGGTTGGCTGCAATTCTGAAGATCAAGCGGCACATTGCAACGGAAAGCTGAGCAGTGCGCCCAATCGTGAAAGACGATGGCGCCGGACGTGTCTATGAGGAATATCAGGACGCGCTAGATGACCTAGCTGATCAGATCGGCTTGTTCTGTAGCTATTGCGAGATGCCGATTAAAAATGCGCCGGAGGTCGAACATGTACAACCGAAGTCCCTTGAGCCAGATCTAGCTTTAGAATGGAGCAACTTCCTGCTGGGCTGCAAGAGCTGTAATTCGACCAAGGGGAACACACCAGTTAATCTGAAAGTGATCGCCTTTCCGGATACCGACAATACGTTCCGCGGACTTAGTTACAATCGGGATAGAATTGAAGTATCGAACAGCTTGGGCGAAGATCAGGCGGCGTTGATGGGGCGGATTGTCAGGTTGGTGAAACTACACCGTCACCCGCACGAGCTTCAGCCACGGGATCGCCCAACCCGCCGCGACAGGCGTTACAAATTCCGAGGTGAGGCCTGGATACTGGCGGAGGAAATGAAACAGACATATGTCGACAGCGGTCACGATTCTACAATCGGCAAACTCATCACCGATAAACTAGCACTGGAAAAAGGCTTCTTTTCGATTTGGATGACGGTCTTTTCGGACCATCCAGAGATGCTCAACGGATTCATCAAGTCGTTCCCAGGCACTGCACAAAACTGCTTTGACGCCGAAGGTGCTGCTCGGCCTCGACCAGGAGGCCGTATCTGACCTTGCTGGCATCGCCATTTTTTGAGCAGAAAACAAGCCAGCACATTTCGGCCTGAACCCAAACTTCCAACAATACATGCTCTACTTGCGTTTCTGACACCTTGCCTCATTTTGCTGGCCGTAGGTTACACCCTTCTCCCCTACACCCACAGTAGCAATCCCCGCAGCAAATTTAGGGTCGTCTTGGCCTGGGCCGCGCCGCTAGTATCCCCGCAAGTGGTCATACTGATCGGTCTGATAATCAGGCCAGCCGAACGGCACCCTGTTCGTGCCGCCGGACGGCTTCAAAAAGCGGCCACGGAACTGGATCAAGAGGGCGCCGAGGCACAGAGCCCCGGCACCACGTGAGGGAGAGAGGCCCCATGGAGATGGGCGGCAGGCGCGTGCTCGTCTGCAATTGCGAATCCACCATGCCGCTGGAGGAAAAGGCGCTGGGCAAGGCCTGTCAGGCCGCCGGCGCCGAGGGCGATCTCGCCCTCAATCACCAGCTCTGCCGGGCCCAGCTCGGCACGTTTCAGCAGGCCATCATCGGCGAGCGCCCGGTGCTCGTCGCCTGCACCCAGGAAGCCCCGTTGTTCCGCGAGGTCACCGAGGAGGACAATCCCCAGGCCGCGGTCAGCTTCACCAACATCCGGGAGACCGCCGGCTGGTCGGAGGAGGCCGGCGCCGCGACCCCGAAAATC
>NZ_JANQOI010000125.1 GCF_028289705.1 Pelagibius sp. | reverse complement strand
GCGCAGCACGTAGGCGTTCTGGGCGCCGATGGCGATGATCAGACCGGCGCCGAGGCCGAGGCCTTCGAGCGCCGGCGCCAAGGTGGAGAGCATGGGTCGAAAAACTCCGCGAACACCCCGTCCGCTGATCTGGGAAACAGACTGAGCGTTGGAAACCGAGGGGCCAGACGGCCGCGCCCGACAAGCGCGGCGGTCCTAGCTTCGGCGCCGCGACTTCCCGGCCTTCAGCAGTCCTGGTCGGTGGCCGAGCCCTGCTCGAGAACCTCGGCGTCCTCGCAGGCGCGCTGGACCATCAGCAGGCCGCCCATGGCAAGTGCGACCTGGCGGTCGATCTCGGCCCGCCGGTTGGCGAAGTCCGCCATCTCGCTCTTTTTCAGCTTGTCGCCGCGGGGCAGGGTCACCTTCAGGGGATTGACCTGCTTGCCGTTCAGGATGACTTCGTAGTGCAGGTGCGGGCCGGTGGAGCGGCCGGTGGAGCCGACGTAACCGATGACCTGTCCCTGTTTGACCCGGGCGCCGGACTTGACGCCCTTGCCGTAGCGGCTGAGGTGGGCATAGGCGGTCTTGTAGGCGGAGCCGTGGCGGATGCGCACGTACTTGCCGTAGCCGCCCTTGCGCCCCGCTACCTCGACGACGCCATTGCCGGCGGCATAGATGGGGGTGCCGCGCGGGGCTGCAAAGTCGGTGCCCCGGTGCATCTTGGAATAGCCGAGGATGGGATGCTTGCGCATGCCGAAGCCGGAGGAAAGACGCGCCCCGTCGATGGGCGTGCGCATCAGCGAGCGGCGCACCGAGGTGCCCTGCGGCGTGTAGTAGTCGGCATCGCCGCTGGCGCGTGTGTAGTGATAGATCTCCGTGCGGCTGCCGGAGAGAGTCATGGCGGCGTAGAGCAGCTCGCCGCTGCGCACCACGGCGCCGGTCTCGTCGACGAAGATCTCGTAAAGCAGTTCGAAGTCGTCGCCCTTTTGGATCTCGCGCTGGAAATCCACGTCATAGCTGAAGGCGCGAATGGTCTCGATCAGCACCGAATGCGGCACCTTCACGTCGCGCGCGGCCACCGAGAGATTGGAATTAATCGTGCCCTGGGCATAGGCGAGGTGCCGTTCCAGCGGCCGTTCGATCTCCTGGGCGGAGAACGCCGCCTCGGGGGCGTTGCGGCGGATCTGGATGTCCCGCTCCGAGGAGGGGCTGAAGCTGATGCCGAGCAGGGGGCCTTGCGCTGCAGCCGCGCCGCTGTCGTCGCGGCTGCCGGTTCCGAAGAAGGCGAGTTCGATCTCCTGGCCCGGCCTCAGGCGCCGGGCACTGAACACCGGCTCCATGGCGGTCACCGCCTGGTGGGCCTGGCTGCGCTCGACGCCGGCGTCCACCAGCAGCTTCATCAGCGTGTCGCCGCGGGCGACGGTGATCAGGCGCGTCACCGGCGGCGGTGCGGCCTCGGCCTCTTCCAGAGCCTCGATCTCGCCCTGGGCCGGCAGGGTGAGCGCAGCGGCGCGCGGCAGGGCCGCCTGCTGCTGGGCGCGGGGCGAGACCTGGGAATCGCTTGCCGGGGTTGCGCCTGCCGGTGCCGGCGCGCCCGGCTGCTGTGCCGTCGCCGCCGCGTCTGGGGATGCCTCACTCGGGGATGCCGCGCCCAGGGTCTGGGCGAACTGGGCGTTGGACCAACTGGCGGCGACGACGCCGCCCACCAGAGGGATCGCAAGAATTGCAGGATAGCTGACCTTTTTTGCGAATCGGGCGAGCGAGTCGAGCCCGGATTGACGGTTCGTCACGATGGAATGCTGCTCCGCACCTGAACAGTTATGTAGGATGCCCCCCGCGGCCGGCCACGACGGCGGTGAATGTTATACCGCCAAATCGTTAACCAATTTTTGAAAATGCTGATCGTACAAGGGCTTGTCAACCTTAAAGGCGGTTAACGGCTGGGCCATCGATGGGACGCGCCCGGCGACTGCGGCCGACCGTAAAATTCTTTTCATAAAGGGTTTGACAGCCCCCCTGGGGCGGCCCTATAACCCGGCCTCCGCGGCAGCCTCGGCCCCCAAGCCGGACGCTGCCGTGCTGCTGTTTGACATTGTTGTTTTGAGAGGAAGGGATACGCGGGCGGCGGGTCTGTATGGTCTGTCGTTTTATGGTCTGGGGTTTTGGGTGTTTTGGCACTTGGGGCCTTTGATTGGACGCGTATTCTTTTAGACGGATCTTGCTCCGGCATTGGCTGGGGTTTGGCTATGGCTGGGCCTTTGGTTTTGGTTGGAGGGAGATTTCGCGCGTTTGATGAGAGGATCCCGTTGATGAGCTTGATGGGGCCTGGGGCGTTTCGGCGTCTTGGGATTTGTCGAGCGAGGTCAACCTAAGAGTTTGATCCTGGCTCAGAACGAACGCTGGCGGCAGGCCTAACACATGCAAGTCGAAGGAGAAGCTTCTCTTCGGAGGGGTGG
>NZ_JANQOI010000122.1 GCF_028289705.1 Pelagibius sp. | reverse complement strand
AGAATCAACAGCCGCGGGTTCATCAGCAAGGCGCGTGCGATCGCCAGCATCTGCTGCTCGCCTCCGGACAGCTGCGTGCCGCCGTTGCTCAGGCGTTCGCGCAGCTTGGGGAAGAGCGCCAGCACCCGTTCCAGCGTCCAGGGTCGACCGGAGCCGGCGAAGCGTCGTGCAACCAGTTCGAGGTTTTCGCGCACCGTCAGGGAGGGGAAGATGTCGCGCGTCTCGGGGACGTACGCGATCCCGAGACGCGCGATGTCGAAGGTGCGCAAGCCGATCAGGGAGCGCCCCTCGAAGCGGACGGCACCGCCGAGGTTCGGCAGGAGGCCCATGACCGCCTTCAAGGTCGTGCTCTTGCCTGCGCCGTTTCGGCCCAGGACCGCGAGAACCTGGCCTGGCGCAACGTCGAGCGACAGGTCGTGGATAACGCGGGTTTCGCCGTAGCCGGCCTGCAGGTTTTCGATCTCAAGCATTGACTGTCTCAAAGGCCGCCGGTCTCAGGGCTGCTCAGCCCAGGTCCCGAGATAGATGTCCTTGACCAAAGCGCTCTCCCGGGCCGCCTGCGGCGGACCGTCGAAGACCACTTCACCGAAGTTCATGACCGTCACGCGATCGGCGATGTCGAACGCCAGGTCCATGTCGTGCTCGACGATCACAATGGTCAGCTCCGCCGGCAGCCCGCGCAGCAGGGCATGAAAGGCGTGGATGCCCCCGGGGCCGATACCGGAGGTCGGCTCGTCCATCAGCAGGACGCGCGGGCGCGAGGCCAAGGCCAGGCCGACCTCCAGTCGCCGGCGCGCACCGTAGGAGATGCTGTCCGCGGATGTCTCCAGCAGTTCGGTCAGCCCGACCAGCGATGCCATCTCCCGTACCGTCTCCGCGACGCCCGCATCCCGCAGGCTGTCCATGGCAACGGTCTTCGCCTTGCCTTGAGCGCAGGCGGCGGAGAGCGAGAGATTCTCGCGCACCGTCAGACCGGAAAAGAGATTGTTCTTCTGGTAGCTGCGGGCCATGCCGCGCCGCGCGCGGGCATCCATCGAGAGCGCCGTCACGTCCTCGCCGGCAATCTTGATTTGCCCTGAATCCGCCGGCAGCTCGCCGACCAGCAGGTTGAACAGCGTGGTCTTGCCGGCGCCGTTGGGCCCCAGCACCACTCGGCGCTCTCCCCTGGCCACCTCCAGGGACACCCTGTTGGTGACCGTCAGGGCGCCGAAGGACTTCCGCAGGTCTTGGGCTTCAAGCATGTTCGGGCGTTTCCTTGGCTGCCGTCGCGGCCTTGCGGGCCGCCTGTCGCCGCTCCCAAAGATGCTCGGCCTGGCCATAGAGGCCACGCCCGCCGCCGAGCACAACCGCGATCAGCACCAGGCCGACCACCAAATGCCAGTGCTCGGTGAAACGCGCCACCTCATGTTTCAGGAAGACCAGGAGACCGGCACCCACGACGGCGCCGACCAAGGTGCCGAGGCCGCCGAGGATCACCATGATCAGCAGCTCGCCGGACAGGGTCCAGTGCAGCAGGCCCGGAGAGACGAACATCGTGTGTTGCGCGGCCAGGGCGCCTGCCAGGCCGGCCAGGGCGCCGGAGATCGCGAAAGCTGCGGCCTTGTGGCGCCAGACGGGCAGGCCCAGGGCGCGCATGCGCAGCTCATTGGACCGGATGCCGACAAGGGTACGCCCGAAGCCGGACCGCAGCAGGGCAGCTGCGAGCAGGTAGGCGACCGTGGCCAGCGCCACGCAGAGGAGCGCGAAGTTGAAGGAATCGTTGAGATCGATCCCCAGGCCGGAGAGGTCGAGGCGGGGTACGCCCGGCAGGCCGTCGTCGCCCCCGAACGTCCGGCTTTCGAAGACGTAGGCATAGCCCATCTGACCGAAGGCGAGGGTCGCCATGATGAAGAAGATGCCGTGGGTGCGCGCCGTTATGGCGCCGATCACCCAGGCGAAGAGACAGGCGGTAAGGATGGCCAGCGCCAGACCGATCGACGCATCCCAGCCCAGCAGGACCGTGGCCGAGGCGAAGGCATAGGCGCCGACCCCGAAGAGCGCGCCGTGGCAGAGGGAGATCATGCCGCCGTAGCCGGCGACCAGGTCTAACGCGATCGCGACGATCACCAGGATCGCAACCTCGGTCAGCACCTCCAGGCCGAAGAAGCCGGCGACCAGGGAATAGACCAGCGCTGCGGTGAGCAGCAGCAGAATCGCGGCGGTCTTGAGCGGTGTCTGATAGAACATGCGCTCAGCCTCGGGCCGGGAACAGGCCGGCCGGCCGCAGGATCAGCACCCCTGCGAGCAGGGCGTAGATCAGAATCGCCGCCAGTTCGGGGGCCAGCACGGCGCCGAAGGTCTGTACGAAGCCGATCATCAGGGAGCCGACGATTGCCCCCTTGAGGCTGCCGAGGCCGCCGATCACCACCACGATCAGGGTCGGTATCAGGATGGCTGTGCCCATGTCGGTGGTGACCGACAGGACCGGCGCCGCCACCACGCCGGCCAGGCCGGCCAGGGCGCAGCCGACGCAGAAGGCCCAGAAGAACACCCGCTCCACGTTGATCCCGACGCAGGCCGCCATCGCGTCGTTGTCGACGCCGGCGCGGATGACCGCGCCGACCTGGGTGCGGGAGACGATGACCGCAAGAATGCCGAGCACCGCCAGCCCGACCCCGATGACGAAGAGGCGGTAGGTCGGATAGACGATGCCGAAGATCTCCGTACGGCCGGAGAAGAGCTCCGG
The DNA here is from genome assembly GCF_028289705.1 of Pelagibius sp. Taxonomy (GTDB): domain Bacteria; phylum Pseudomonadota; class Alphaproteobacteria; order Kiloniellales; family Kiloniellaceae; genus Pelagibius. Next base: position 5,290 of record NZ_JANQOI010000122.1, on the reverse strand, counting down.
TTCGGCCAGGCCGAGGGCGATGTCGCCCCAGCCGATGCTGAAGACGTCGAGGAAAACGAAGATCAAGCCGAAGGTCACCAGCACCTGGTTCATCGGTCCCGCGCTGCGCAGCCGGCGGATGAGCGTCAGGTAGAGCAGGATCCCCACCAGCATCACGACGAGCGGTGCTGCGACGAAGGCAGCCCAGTAGCTTCCGGCCAGCCCGGCGGCGGTGACTCCGACGAAGGCGCCGAGCGCGTAGAGCGACCCGTGTGCCAGATTGACGAAGTGCATCAGGCCGAAAATGACGGTCAGGCCGACGGACAGCAGGAACAGAAGCATCGAGAGCTGCAGCGCGTTGAGCGCCTGGATCGCCCAGAACGATAGGTCGGCGGTCATGGATCGGCCCTGGTGAGGATCGCGAAAGGCAGCAGCGGGACCGGACCGCGCGCGGGGGCGGGGGAGGTCGCTCCGCACCCCGGACTTGCGCGGTCCGGTCCCGCTGACACGAGGACTACTGGACGGCCTGAGCGCTTTGGGCCGGGTCGCGAACAGCCTCGACCACGCCCAGAATCTTCTGGGTCATGCCGGCATCGCCGGCGACGGTCTTATAGATGTAGATGTTTTGAACGATGTTGTTGGTGGCCGGGTCGATCGCGACCGGTCCCCGCGGGCTGGTGAACTGCACCTCGGAGAGCGCTGTGGCGAGGCTCGCGCGGTCGGTCGCACCGCTCTTGATCGCCTCGACCAAGGCCTGGCCGGCATCGTAACCCTGCACGGCGTACTCCGACGGCAGGCGTCCGTGCGCCGCCGAGAAGGCCTCGACAAAGGCTTGGTTCTCCGCGGTCGCGATGGCGGGCGCGTAGTGGAGGCTGGTGATCACGCCTTCGGCGGCGGAGCCCTGAGACTCGACGTAAAGCGACGAAGTCAGGAAACCGGTGCCGTGGAGCGGCACGTCTTCGGCCAGACCGAAGCTCTCGTACTGCTTGACGAAGGAAATGGCTTCGCCGCCCGCATAGAAGGCGAAGATGGCATCGGCGCCGCTGGCCCGTGCGGTGGTCAGATAAGGACCGAAGTCCTTGGTGTTCTGGAACGGCGTGAAATCCTGCCCGACGACTTTGCCGCCGGCGTCTTCGAAGGCTTCGGTGAAGGCGTTGATCATCTGGTGTCCGGCAGCATAGTCCGGCGCCAGGGTGAAGACCGACTCGATGCCCTGCTCGGCCATCCAGGGGCCCATCGGACGGCTGACCTGGCTGTTGGAGAAGGAAAGCCTGGTGATGTAGGGGCTGCCGCGCTTGCCGGTGGCGTCGTCGTTGCCCGCGTTGGCCACGATCAGCGGTGTGCCCGACTGGTGGACGAAGTCGCGCATAGCTCCCAGCACGCCCGACGAGACGACGCCGACCAGCACGTCGACTTCGTCCTGTAGAACCAGCTTGCGGGTCTTGGACAGGGCGATCGGCGGCTTCACCTCGGTATCTTCGCGGACAATCGTGATCTCGGCCTCGGGGATCTCGCCGGCGCGCTGCTCCAGGGCGAGCGTGAACCCGCTGTCGATCTCCTCGCCCAGCGCGGCGTAGACGCCGGAATAGGGCAGGAGCAGCCCGACCGTGTAATCCTCGGCCTGGGCCAATGTCGGTGTTGCCGTCAGCAAGACGGCGGCCATCAATGATCCTCGCAGCACCCTCATCGTCTTCGTCCTCCCTCGTTTTGCCTCGCCGTGGCGGCGTGGCTTTTTTTCTGAGCGTCAGACGGTACCCGAGAGGGAGGCGCATAACAAGCAATATAATGCCTATTTCCGGACTCTCTCGAAGTCACGGAAACCCAAAACACTCCATGGTTTCTCTGTTTATTCCCATGATTGCGCCGTTTTTGGGCTGGGGAGGAGAAAGGCCGATCGTGAAGTGACATGCAGCATATTTCCTGTTACGCTTTGATTGTAATGGTCCGAACGATGTGCGGTGTCATGGGGAGAGGCATGTCCAAAGAGGCGTTCGAAGAGATCGTGCGGGAGATTGCCGAGCTGGTCGGCGAGGCGCCTCTGGATGCCGCGCTGGCGGAGCGCCTCAACGAGGATTGCCCGGTCGAGGGCGAGACTTTTCGGCGCCTCGGCGAGCTCTGCGCCGAAGGAGAAGGTGACGGCTGGCTGATGCAGCGCGAGGCCGGGGGCATCCGCTTCGGTCGGGCCGTCAAGCCGGGCGGGGCGGCCGGGCGTTTCAGTGTCGACGTGGTGCGCATGGCGGACGTGGTTGGGCCACATCACGTGCACACGCAGGGCGAGATCGGCGCCGTCTTGCCGGTCGAAGGGTCCCCCCGGTTCGATGGACTGCCGGCCGGCTGGTATGTCTATCCGCCGGGATCCGCGCATCATCCGACGGTGAGCGGAGGCACCGCCTACGTCCTCTATCTGCTGCCCGAGGGGGCGATCGAGTTCACCGGCCGTTGAGGCGCTGACAAGCTGACGACGGCAAGCCGAAACGGGCAGGCCGCAGGTTGTCGACGCCGAGGGTTGCCAACAAGGACGCCGCGAAGGCGCCGATTCATGGGGAGGAAAACCGGTTTGAGCAGGCCCAACGGCAACGCCGCGCACCACTTCGTGGACCGTCACCTCGAGCAAGGCCGGGGCGGCAAGGCCGCCTTTCTGGAGGGCAATCGCAGCCTCACCTATGGCGAGCTTGCAGAGCGCTCCGACCGGATGGCCGATCTCTATGCCCGTCACGGCCTGGGGCCGGAAGACCGGGCGGCGATGATCCTGCTGGACGTGATCGAGTTTCCCATTGTCTTCTGGGGCAGTCTCAAGGCGGGCGTGATCCCGGTTCCGCTGAACACTTTGCTCTCCGCCGATCACTATCGCTTCATTCTCCGCGACAGCCGTGCCAAGGCGCTCTTCGTCTCAGCGCCGCTGCTGGAGACACTGCGCCCGATCCTGGATGATCTGCCCTGCCTGCAGGCGATCTTCGTGGTCGGCGGCGATCCGGAGGGTTTTCTCGATTTTGCCGCGGAACTCGCAGAGGGCACGCCGCGGCCGGCCATCGAAGCTTCGCCCGACGAGACGGCCTTCTGGCTTTACTCCTCCGGATCTACCGGGACGCCAAAGGGCGTTCGCCATGTCCACAGCAGCCTGCAGGGCACGGCCGACAGCTATGCCGCCGAAGTCCTGGGCATTGGCGAGGAGGATCTGGTTTTCTCGGCGGCGAAGCTCTTCTTCGCGTACGGTCTTGGCAACGGCATGACTTTCCCGCTTTCCGTCGGCGCGACGGCCGCGCTTCTGCCGGGCCGTCCGACGCCGCAATCGGTGTTCGAGTTGATGTCGCAAGTCCAGCCGACGATCTTCTGTGGCGTGCCGACGCTCTATGCTGCGATGGTCGCCCAGATGCAGGACGATGCGCCGCCGGGCTGCGGGCGCTTGCGGCTCTGCATCTCCGCTGGCGAGGCGCTGCCGAAGGAGGTCGGCGAAAGCTGGCGGATGCGCACCGGTGTCGACATTCTGGACGGCGTGGGCTCTACGGAGATGCTGCACATCTTCCTCTCCAATCGGCCGGGCGATGTGGTTTACGGCACCTCTGGCTTGGCCGTGCCGGGCTACGAGCTTCGGCTGGTGGACGAGAGCGGCCAGGAGGTCGGGGGGGACGGTATCGGCGAGATGCTGGTGAAAGGGGACACGGCGGCCGAGGGCTATTGGAACAAGCGCCAGAAGTCCCGCAGCACCTTCGAAGGACACTGGACCCGAACCGGCGACAAGTATCAGCGACGCGCCGACGGGCGCTACGTCTACTGCGGCCGCACGGACGACATGTTCAAGGTCAGCGGCATCTGGGTCGCCCCCTTCGAGATCGAGCAGGCTCTGGTATCGCATCCCGCCGTGCTGGAGGCGGCGGTCGTTCCGGCTCTCGACGAGAACGGTCTGGAGAAGCCCAAGGCCTTCGTCGTGCTCAAGCAGGCGGCCGCCGACGACATTGCGCTGCAGTTGAAGGAGCACGTGAAGGCGGCCGTCGGCAAGTGGAAGTACCCGCGCTGGATCGACGTCGTGGACAGCCTGCCGAAGACCGCCACGGGCAAGATCCAACGCTTCAAGCTGCGCGCATGCGCGTAGAGATGGCTCCGATCGACTGGACCTGCAGCGACACGCAGCGGATTCGGGCCGGCGGCGCGATGCTTGAGATGATGTGTCTCGGGCCGCCGCCGGAGCAGGCGACGACATTGGTGCTGCTGCACGAAGGCCTTGGCTGCATTGCGCTCTGGCGCGATTTCCCCCTGCGCCTGGCCGAGGCCACCGGCTGCGGCGTCCTGGTCTTCTCCAGGCAAGGCTACGGTCGGTCCGATCCTTGCGATTTGCCGCGCCCGCTCGACTACATGACGGATGAGGCGGTGCGGGTGCTGCCCGAGGTGCTCGATGCCATCGGTCTGCGGCGCGGTATCCTGGTTGGTCACAGTGACGGCGCCTCCATCGCGGCGCTGCACGCCGGGCGCGTTGGCGACGCGCGCATTGCCGGGGTGGTGCTGATGGCGCCGCATTTCTTCACCGAGCCGATGGGGCTGAAGTCGATCGCCGAGGCCCGCGAGGCCTATCGTCATGGGGATCTGCGGTCGCGGCTGGTCAAGTACCACGCCCACGTGGATGCCGCCTTTCTAGGATGGAACGGCGCCTGGCTCGATCCGGACTTCACCCGCTGGGACATCCGTGATGCGCTGGACGGAGTCTCCGTCCCGGTCCTGGCGATCCAGGGCGAAGCGGACCAGTACGGAACGCGCGCGCAGGTCGATGTCGTGGCCGAGCGGGTGCCGGCCGAGGTCGAGCTGGCACTGCTGCCGGACTGCCGACATTCCCCATTCCTCGATCAGCCGCAGCGCTGCCTTGATCTGCTGCGCGGTTTCGTTCTGCGCCTGCAAAGGGCGACGGCTGACCTTGCCTCCTGACGCGGGGGGTCTCAAAAACGCAAAGGAGAAGGCGTGAAGCTCGAAAGCTATCTCTGGGGAACCTGGCAGAGCGGTCAGGGTGACGGTCGGACTTTCGTCAACCCCGTGACCGGCGAGGAGCTGGGGCGCGTGGACGCCAGCGGGCTGGATGCTGCGGCCGCAATGGACTATGCGCGGGACGTCGGCGGCCCGGCGCTGCGCGCCCTCGGTTTCGCGGAGCGGGGCGCGCTCCTGAAGGCCGTGGCGGGCGTTCTTGCCGAAAACCGCGACCGCTACGGCGAGATTGCCCGCCTGAACAGCGGCAACACGGCGAGTGACGCCGCCATCGACATCGACGGCGCCATTGCCACGCTGAAGGTCTATGCCCGACTGGGGGCGTCGCTTGGCGATGCCCGCA
>NZ_JANQOI010000116.1 GCF_028289705.1 Pelagibius sp. | reverse complement strand
CGCGGGCCAGGTCCTCGCTGATGATGCCGGCGCCGCGCAACTGCGCTCCGAGGCCGGCAGCGTCCACGCCAGCAGCCGGCGCACCGCGCGGGTCGACATCGAGGCGACGACGCCGGAACTGCTCCATGCTTTCCCGGTCTTCGCCGCCATGGCGCCGGGGCAGCTCGCGCGCATCGCCAAGAAGCTGCAGTCCCGCGTGGTGGCCGCCGACGCCTACGTCTTCCGCCGTGGCGACCGCGGCGACGGCATGTATTTCATCGCCACCGGCGCCGTCGAGATCCGCATCGGCGAGGACCAGCACCGCCTCGGGCGCGGCGACTTCTTCGGCGAGATGGCGCTGCTGGACCAGCGCCGCCGCTCCGCCGACGTGCGCTCCATCAGCTACTCCCACCTGCTGTTCCTGCCCCGTGCGGCCTTCGATGAGATCAGCGACATGCTGCCGCAGTGGCGCTCCGAACTCGCCGCCGTGGCCGCCGCGCGCCGCGCCATGAACGAGGGCGAGACGCCGGAGGCGGTGCCCGGTCAGACCGCCCTGGCCGCCGAAGAAGCCCCCCAGGAAGAGCTGTCGGCGGAGGCAGCGCCCACCGAGCCGTCGGAGCAGGAAGAGGCAGCGCGCGAGGCGGAGGCCGCGGATCAGGAGGCGGGCGAAGCGGCGCCGCCGCAAGACCAGGAAGACGAGAAAGCCGCGCCGACCCAGAGCGCCGAAGTGGTGAAGCTGCCCAGGCCCTCCAAGCGTTCCTGACGGCGGATACACCGCCGGGCGTCTTTGCCCCAAAAATCTTGCATCGCTTCGGGCGAATCTTTCGTAGCTGTCCTCGATAGCCGCGTTCGTCGGTTTGGTGTTTCACGGCTGGAGCCGATGCGGCGTAAGCCGAACACCAACCAAAGGAACCAAGAGGGTCGAGAGGTACGCATGCAGGCCGATTCCCCGTCATCCGTTCCGATCTGCGATGCCCGCTTTCACGCGGCGCGCAAAAGCGAGGCCCGGGCCGTCGCCGAGCTCATCGAGATCGCCGGGGAGGGCATTCCCCGTTTCCTCTGGTCGCAGCAGGCCGAAGCGGGGGAGGACCCGCTGGACGTCGGCACGGCGCGGGCGCAGCGCGAGGACGCCAACTTCTCCTACCGCAATGCCGTCCTTGCTTTCTGCGACGATGCGGTGGCGGGGATGCTGCTGGCCTACCGCCTGCCGCCGCCCAGCGCCGAGGATCTCGCCGCGCTGTCGGCCCTGCCGCCGCTGCTGCGCCCGCTGGTGGAACTGGAGGCCGAGGTGACCGGCAGTTTCTACATCAACGCCCTGGCGGTCCACACGCCCTACCGCAACCAGGGCCTGGGCAGCGACCTTTTGATGGTCGCCGAGGCGCGGGCGCGCGACGCCGGCTGCGCCGAACTCAGCCTACAGGTCTTCGCCGAGAACGAAGCGGCTCAGCGTTTCTACCGCCGCCACGGCTACCGGGTCGCCGCCCGCCGTCCCATCGTCCCCCACGTCTGCTATCCCTACAGCACCGAAGTCCTGCTGATGACCCGGCCCGTGGGAGCGTAGAGGGCTTCTCCTAACCGCTGGCCTCGGTGCCACCGTCGTCGAAGGTCTCGCTGACGTTGGCCCAGGTGCTGCCGAGGTGATTGCGCAGGATGTCCGAGAGGGCGGCGCCGTCGCGGGCCTGGAGGGCGGCGAGGATGTTCTCGTGCTCCTCGATGGCGATGTTCCACTTGGTGTTGCGGCTGTTGGAGCGGTAGCGCACGCGGTAGAGCCGGGCGTTGATGCGCTGGTGGGTCTCGATCAGGCTCTCGTTGCCGCTGGCGGCGACGATGGCCTTGTGGATCTTCTGATTGACCTTGAAGTAGGTGAGACGGTCCTTGCGGGCATAGGCCGCCAGCATCTCGTAGTGGAGGGCGGCGATCTCCCCCAGTTCGCGCTCGCTGGCCCGGGCGCAGGCCAGCTCGCCCCCCAGGGCCTCCAGCACCCCCAGAAGCTGCAGCAGGTCGCGCACCTCGCCGGGGTCGGGATCGGCCACTACGGCGCCGCGGTTGGGGTAGAGCGCCACCAGCCCCTCGGTGGCCAGCACCTTCAGGGCCTCGCGCAAGGGCGTGCGGGAGACCTGAAGCTGCTCGGCCAGGGCCCGCTCGCGCACCCGCTGGCCCGCCGGCAGGGCGTCCTGGGCGATCATGTCGCGCAGGCGGTTGGCGACGCTCTTGGTCAGAGGCTCGCCGGGCGCCGGCGCGCGCTCATCCGCTGAAGGATCGAGTGTCTGCGCTGTGTCCTGTTCACTCATGGGTCCCGGCCGTGAATTGCTCTGCGCTCCTTCTAGTTCCTGTCCGCCGCTGCGTCCATCGCGCTCAGAAAAATGGTATGCCAGTTAGTCGAGGATGGCACCGCTGAGGCCCCAGGGTCAATCCGTCTCAGGAGGATAGCTTATAAATAATTGAATTATATTCTAAAAATATGCCAATGCTCTTCGAGGCATCGAATTCCAGCCATTTGGTTGACAGCGGGCGCCATATCATTTTGTATACCATTTACGAATCAACAAATCCGATGAATTCGGAAGGATGGGAGGAAGGCTATGAAGCCGCTCAAGCATGTGTCCCTGAAGTCTTTGGCTCCGAAGCGCCTGGTGGCGGGTGCCGCGGCGCTGACCCTGGCCGCCGGCCTGCAGGCCGCACCGGTCTCGGCCGCGGAAGAGATCATTTTCGGCATCTCCGCGACGCCGGGCTCGCTGCAGCAGTTGACCGCAACCGAGTTCACCCGCCTGGCCAACAAGCGCTTGGCCGGCAAGGCGACGGTGAAGCTCTTCGACTCCTCCCAGCTCGGCAAGGACAAGGAGCTGATGCAGAAGCTGAAGCTCGGCTCCGTGCACATCGCCCTGCCGTCGTCGATCATGTCCTCGGTGGCCGACGAGTTCGGCCTCTTCGACATGCCCTTCCTGGTGAAGGACCGGGCGCATCTGGCGCGCATCGAGAACGAGGTCTTCTGGAACGACGTGGCGCCCACGGCCGAGGCCAAGGGCTACAAGGTGCTGGCGCTGTGGGAGAACGGTATCCGCCACATCACCAACAACCTGCGCCCCATCAACACGCCGGCCGACCTGGAGGGCGCCAAGATCCGCACGCCCAAGTCCAAATGGCGGGTGAAGATGTTTACGGAGTGGGGCGCCAACCCGACACCCATGTCCTTCTCCGAGGTTTTCGTCGCCCTGCAGACCGGCGTCATCGAGGGCCAGGAGAACCCCTATACCAACATCTGGTCGGCCAAGCTGTCTGAGGTGCAGAAGTTCCTCTCCGTCACCGGCCACGTCTATTCGCCGGCCTATCCCACCATGGGCAAGGCGGTCTATGACAAGATGGACCCGGCGATCCGCGGCGTGCTGGAACAGACGGCGCGCGACGTCGCGGTCTGGGCGCGCTTCACCGGGGCCACCGGCGATGCCGACTTCCAGAACAAGCTGGTCTCGGCGGGCATGACCATGAACGTGGCCGACCGCGCCGCCTTCGTCACCGCCTCCAAGCCGATCTACGCCGAGTTCGCCGCGGAAGTGCCCGCGGGGCAGGGCCTGATCGACGCGGCCCTGGCGCTCGCCGAGTAGACTTAGCGCTCGCGGTTCTTTAGAACGCCCCGGCCCCCCGTTCGGTGGGGCCGGGGTCCCTGTTCCACGCGTTCATTCCGGGAAGAAGGCTGATGGCTCTGGCGGGCCGCGCGCTGCATCGGGTTCTGGAGGTCGTCACCATCGCGCTGCTGGTGGTGCTGGCCCTGCTGGTGATCACCGCCGTCGCCTTTCGCTACGGCCTTAACGCCTCGCTGCCCTGGTACGACGAGGTCGCCTCGGTGCTGCTGGCCTGGATCACCTATTACGGTGCCGCGCTGGCCGCCCTGCGCCGCGGCCATCTGGGCTTCGCCGGCCTGGTGCTGAGCCTGCCGCCGCTGCCGCGCAAGCTGCTGTTCGTCCTCGCCGAGCTGATCGTCTACACCGTCTTCGTCTCCATGGCCTGGGCCGGCTGGTTCGTGCTGCAGATCATGGCCGGAGAGACCCTGGTCTCCCTCGACTGGGTGCCGCTGCAGTTCACCCAATCGGTGGTGCCCATCGGCTGCGTCCTTTTCATTCTGGCGCAGATCCTCTCCACCCCCGATGCCTGGGCGCGCATCGTGGCCGGCCTGGACGTGGAAGCCGAGGAGATCGAGGCCGAGATCGCCAAGGCTGAGCGCACCCAGGCGGAAATCGAGGCCGAGCGGGATCGGCGGGAGCCGCCGCGGTCATGACGGCGCTGCTGATCCTCATCGGGCTGCTGGCCCTGATCCTCATCAACGTGCCCATCGCCGTGGCCATCTGCGCGGTGGCGCTGGTGGGCACGGTGGCGGTGAACGGCGAACTGGGCCTCTACAACGCCGCGCTCACCCTTTTCGACGGGGCGACCTCCTTCCCGCTGATCGCCATTCCGCTGTTCATCCTGGCCGGCGCACTGATGAACACCGGCGGCATCTCCAGCCGCCTGATCGCTTTCGTCTCCGCCCTTATCGGCTTTGCCCGCGGCGGCCTTGCCATGGTGAACGTCGGGGTCTCGCTGTTCTTCGCCGAGATCTCCGGCTCCGCCGTGGCCGACGTGGCGGCCATCGGCTCGGTGCTGATCCCGGCGATGAAAAAACGCCGTTACAAGCCGGTCTTCGCCGCCGCCGTCACCTCCTCCTCGGCTTCCCTGGCGATCATCATCCCGCCCTCCATCCCGATGATCCTCTACGGCGCCATGGCCGACACTTCCATCGTCCAGCTTTTCGTGGCGGGGGTCGTCCCGGGGCTCCTGGGCGGCTTCGCCATGCTCTGCCTCTGCTACTGGTTCGCCCGGCGCTACGACCTGCCGCGGGAGGAAGCCTTTTCCCTGCGCAGGCTCTGGGCGGCGACGCGTCAGGCCTTCTGGGCGCTGCTGCTGCCGGTGATCATCCTCGGCGGCATCTTCGGCGGCATCGTCACCGCCACCGAGGGGGCGGGGCTTGCGGTCCTCGCCGCGCTGGTGATCGGCGGGCTGATTTACCGCGAACTGAAGCTGCGGGAGCTCTACAACGCCCTCATCGAAGGCGTCACCCAGACCGCGGTGGTGATGCTGCTGGTGGCCACCTCCGCCGTGCTCGGCCTGCACCTCACGGAGATCGAACTGCCGCAGACCCTGGCCCGCGCCATCACCGAGGCGACCAGCGACAAGTACGTGGTGCTGATCCTGTTGAACGTGTTGCTGCTGGTGCTGGGCATGTTCCTGCACGGCGCGGCGGCCATCATCCTGGTGGTGCCCATCGTGCTGCCGCTGATCCACGCGGTGGGCATCGATCCGGTGCATTTCGGCATCGTCCTTACCCTGAACCTTGCCATCGGCCAGCAGACGCCGCCGGTGGCCAGCGTGCTGGTGACCGCCTGCTCCATCGCCAAGACCGATATCTGGGACACCACCAAGACAAACCTGCCCTTCATCGCCGTGCTGCTCACCATGGTGCTGCTGGTCACCTACGTGCCGGCCATCCCCATGACCCTCGTCGAAATCTTTTACCGATAGGAACCGCCATGAAGCCCGTAATCGCCTTGGTACAGGGAGACGCCACCGGGATCGGCCCGGAACTGATGGCCAAGCTGCTGGCCTGCGAGGACGTGCGGGAAGCCGCGGATATCCTGGTTCTCTCCGACCGCCAGGTCTTCGAGGCCGGCTGTGCCGTGGCCGAGGAGGAGATCGCCCATCGCCCCATCAAGGCGGTGGAGGAGGCCGACTGGTCGGCGGGGGAGGTCAACCTTCTCGAAGTCCCCAACGAGGACCTGCAGGCGGTGGCGCCGGGCGCGGCCTCAAAGACGGCGGGGGAGGCGGTGCTCGCCACCTTCGGCAAGGCGCTCGACCTCTGCAAGGCCGGCACGACCGAGGGCCTCTGCTTCATGCCCTTCAACAAGGAGGCCATGCATCTCGCCGGCCTCGGCGCGGAGGACGAGGCCCAATGGGCGCGCCTGCGCATCGGCCACGAGGGCCGGGTCAGCGAGTTCAACGTGATCGACGGCATGTGGAACGCCCGCGTCACCTCCCACGTGCCCTTGAAGGAGGTGGCCGAGCGGCTGTCGCAGGAGGAGATCGTAGCCTCGGTGAAGCTGGCCGACCGCACCCTGAAGGAAGCCGGATTCCCGCGCCCGCGCATCGCCGTGGCGGCGCTCAATCCCCATGCCGGCGACGGCGGCAAGATCGGGCGGGAGGAGATCGAGATCATCGCTCCGGCGGTGGAGCGCGCCCGGGCGCTGCAGATCGCCTGCGACGGGCCCTTCCCCTCCGACACGCTCTATATCAAGGTGCGCGACGGCGCCTACGACTGCGCCGTCAGCATGTACCACGACCAGGGGCAGATCGCGATCAAGCTGCTGGGCTTCCACATGGGGGTCTCCGTGCTGGGGGGCCTGCCGTTCCCCATGACCACCCCGGCGCACGGTACCGCCTTCGATATCGTCGGCCAGAACAAGGCCAACGTGGAACCCTCCCGCCGCGCCTTTCTGACCTGCGCGCGCATGGCCGCCAGCCGCCGCGAGCGCGCGGCGTGATACTTCGAGACGCCGGCTCTGCCGGCTCCTCAGCATGAGGGAGTGTTTTCAATGGTAGGATTTCCTCATGTTGAGGAGGCCTGAAAGGCCGTCTCGAAACACGAGGAAATCCGGCCTGCCCAAACGCGGTAGCTCTGCACCGAGGGGGGAGAAAAGCTCTTCCGCTTGGACTCCCTGCCTGAGTCGGCAGGTCGTCCGCTAAGCGCTCATGTTTTCCTTCGGCAGCTTGATGTCGAAGGCGGCGCGCACGGCGGTGTCGATCGCCTCGGGGACGTGGTCCGGGAAGACTTCGCCCAGGATGCGTTCCTTCTCCGCCGTGGCGCGGACCAGAAGGTCGGGCCGGCCGTTCTCGTCCCACTCCTTGGGGGAGGAGCGGTCACCCAGCTTGGGGTAGACGTACTCGCTCTGCATCAGGCCCAGGGTCTGGCTGTGGCCGAGGTAGTGGCCCGGCCCCTCCAGGCAGACCTGGCGCATGGCCTCGATGGAGACCGAGTCCTCGGTCACCTCGATGCCGCGCACGCAGCGCAGGCACTGGCCGATCATGTCGTTGTCGATGATCAGGCTCTCGAAGCAGAAGCCCAGCAGCGAACCGTGCATGCCGACGGACTCGTAGACCATGTTGAGGCCCGCGAGGCCCGCCATGACGTCGGTGATGCCCTTCTCATAGCCGGACTGGGCGTCGGGCAGCTTGGCGTCGGCCATGCCGGCCGCCGAGCCCCCGGGCAGGTCGTAGAACTGGGCCATCTGGGCGCAGGCGGCAGTGAGCAGCGCCTGCTCGCCGGAGCCGCCGGACATGGCCCCGGTGCGCAGGTCCGAGACGAAGGGCCAGGTGCCAAAGATCGCCGGATGGCCGGGCTGAATGGCGTTCACGTAGACGAGCCCCGCCAGGCATTCGGCGACCGCTTGCGTCACCGCCCCGGCGATGGCGGCGGGCGCCGTCGCCCCGGCCTGCCCGGCGGAGAGCAGCAGCACCGGCATGCCGCCGCGGATGCAGGCCTCCATGATCTCGCAGGACTCGGTGGCGAACTTCAGCGGCGGCACCACGAAGCAGTTGGTGTTGGAGACGAAGGGCCGGGCGCGCCAGGCCGCCTCGCCGCCGGCGAAGAGGTGCAGCATCTCGATGGCTTGCTGCGCCCGCGCCACCGAGGTGAAGGAGGTGCCGATATGCTTGGTGGTGCCCTGCACGCAGGCATAGACGGTGTTGAGGTCCAGGTCCGTGGGATCGGTCAGGTCGCGGGCCACCATGGGGCGCTGGAAGAAATGGATGTTGTCCAGGGTCTGGGCGATGCGCGCGGCGTCGTAGATGTCCTGCAGGGTCGATTCGCGGTAGAGGCGCTGTTCCACGTCCACTAGGTGCACGGCGGCGCCCGCGGTGCCGTAGTAGACCCGCTTGCCGCCGGGCTGGATGTCGAACGTCGGGTCTTGAGCGCAGAGGGTGACGCTGCGGTTGGCCAGCGCGAGGCTGTCCTCCACCAGCGACGGCGAGAAGCGCAGCCGACCGTCGTCGCCCAGTTCGGCACCCGCCGTGGTCATGACCTCGATGCCCGACGGCGGGGCGTCGGCCAGACCGATTTCCGCCAGCACCTGGAGCGCGCTTTCGTGGATGCGCTGCATGCCCGCGTCATCCAGCGGGCGGAAGCGGCCGCCCTCCAGCCCGCCGCGGACGGGCCGCACGTCTTCGGCCAAGGGCGCGGCGCGCAGGGCCTTGCGGGCTTCGCGGCCGCCGGCGCGCCGGCCGGCCCGGGCCGCGCGGGGCCTCTCGCTTGCAGGTGCGGTCATGGCCCTCTCCTCCGGGCTGCTCTGGGTCCCTGTCAGCCGCCTGTTCGCCGGCGTTGGTGAAATTCTAGCGCAAATTTTCACCGGAACGGAAGACCTGTCCGCGCCACCGGATGTCGCCCCGAGACCTGTTTGCCGAGACCTGTTTCTTGGGGGGCCTACTGGAACGCGGTCTCCGTGAAGGAGCGCAGCTTGCGGGAGTGGAGACGTTCCGGGGCCATGGCGCGCAGTGCCGCCTGGGTGGCTCTCCCGTCAATCGAGCTCAAGGAACTCGCGCTTTGGTTCTCGTCCAGTTTCGTTGGAGAAGGTTTTGACGATCCTATGCATTTCTTTGTCATACGAAACCCAACCATGAAGACAGGATTCAGCGACTTTCGGGTGATCTCGCAGCAGCCTCCTATAGTTTTTCTTAGTCCAATCAAGGACAATTATCTGAGTCGGAAAAAATTCCTTCCCATAGCCTCTATGCCGATCTATCGGTGTCAATCCAAGTACGTTCAAGCAGAATCCCAGTATTCTTGCTCCCTTAAAGTTCGGAGCTCTATCCATTCTTCGAATCTCTTCGTATATCAAACGTCGCACCTTAATTCTTATAACTTTCATAGTCTTGCTATCATCGAAGTCAAATAAAGGCGCCCAGACAGAGTTATGTTGAATGCTCCAACAATTCCATTCTGGCTCTGATACGGCGGAGGCATCAATTATTACCCTGAATATGAGATCGGAAAAGTCGTCGAGTATGTTCGATGGTGTACCTTCCCGTTTTCTAATTCCAAAGTCGTAGCTTGTATGCTTGTCAACTAGTTGGACTGCACTCTGAATGAAGTTAATTGTAACATCCAGCCTGTGGTGCTCGGGCGTATCCCATTCATCTCCTGATTTGCCGTTTAATCGATAAGTACCCGATACTGAATGCTTAAAAGAAGAGAGTATATTATTCAGTGCATAAGATTCTGTTCGTCCCTCGGAAGCTCTAATGTAACTATCAAAAAACGCTAGCGCCGCCCTCGAAAAACCCCTCATCTGCATCTTGTTGAACTCTGACGTTCTTCCAAAGTCGAAACTAAGCGGAGAAGCGCCCATGGAGTTACACTGCTCTATGAACTGATGAGATCCGAAAATGATTTTAGTCAGAGGCTTGACGTAACCGAACAATCCAGATTCATGGCCACTTTCTTCCTGATAGAATGATGACTCCGTGTTTCTGATGAACTCCGTACCAATGTTTCTGGCGAACTGGGAAACTGGGAGCTGACAATTCGGTCGCTTCTGGACAGCAAGAAAGAACCGTGCAGCAAAACCAGGAACCTTATCGACAACGACTTGGCAGAACCTTCGATCCGCTAGCAGAAGAAGCAATTCGGATGAGGTTGATTCTATGGAGAATGATCTTCGCTTTCTGGATTTAACACGCGAACCTGAGTTCGGTGTTGCGAGCGCCAAGATATGGTCAATTGATCGATCAAGCTCCTCCGCAACAATCTGCAGTTTTTCAGGGTTTCCTTGATGAATTGTATGCCAAGTGACTAACAAGAAACGCTCGGCATTTAGCCGGCCAAACCGAGGGGGCCGTACAAACGCGACAAACACAACGTAGAATACCGATATCAGAAATACCAACCCAAGCAATACTTTTAGGTTGTTCGCATTATTGAGTGCATCTGGTATTGGCAAAGAATTCTCAAACCAGACATCGATTGCCAGTAGAAGCAGGCCGACTACGACAGCTATCCAGAATGCAAGTACTTGGAGTCGAAGTGCGTGAGTTGCCAGACGATAGCGGTATCGGAAGTCGGAAATCATCACTACTACCAGCAACAAAGCCAACGTAGCGAGATACTCTGAAAAGCTGAAAATATATCCCGATGCTGGTGGTTTGGAAGGGACGAGAGCTAAATCAATCAGCCACGACTTGTCTGCGGTAGGTCCCGCACCATCGTTAGATTCCATTTTCCTTTGTCAGCCCCATTCTAGGAATCGTTGGCAGCAGACCTTACGCGCGGCACCTAGTTTTCTGTCACCGTCCTTCCCGTGCTGAGTTAAGATTGGCATTTTAAGAATGCGGTTGTCTAGCTCAGGACACAGTAGATCTCACAGCTTGAGAGATGCCGTAGTTTGTTTGAACAGCATCTGGTCCGATGACCCAAGCGATACCATCGTGGTCTACTGGAACGCCGTTTCCGTAAAGCTGCGCAGTTTGCGGGAGTGCAGGCGTTCCGGGGCCATGGCGCGGAGTTTCTCCATGGCGCGCAGGCCGATCTGCAGGTGCTGGTCGATCTGGCGCTTGTAGAAGGCGGTGGCCATGCCCGGCAGTTTCAGTTCGCCGTGCAGCGGCTTGTCGGAGACGCAGAGCAGGGTGCCGTAGGGCACCCGGAAGCGGAAGCCGTTGGCGGCGATGGTGGCGCTTTCCATGTCGAGGGCGATGGCGCGGGACTGTGAGAAGCGCTGCACCGGCTCGCGGTGGTCGCGCAGTTCCCAGTTGCGGTTGTCGATGGTGGCGACGGTGCCGGTGCGCATGATGGACTTCAGCTCATAGCCCGCCAGCCCGGTGATCTCCTCGACGGCGTCCTCCAGGGCCACCTGCACCTCGGCCAGCGGCGGGATCGGCACCCAGCTCGGCAGGTCGGCGTCCAGCACGTGGTCCTCGCGCACGTAGCCGTGGGCCAGCACGTAGTCGCCCAGGGCCTGGGTGTTCCTCAGCCCCGCGCAGTGGCCGAGCATCAGCCAGGCATGGGGGCGGATCACCGCGATGTGGTCGGTGATGGTCTTGGCGTTGGAGGGGCCGACGCCGATGTTCACCATGGTGATGCCGCTGTGGTCCGGGGCCTTCAGGTGATAAGCGGGCATCTGCGGCAGCCGGCCGACGGCCTTGCCGGAAACCGGTTTGCTGCTGCCGCGCGGTGTTACCAGGTTGCCCGGCTCGACGAAGGCTTCGTAGTCGCAGTCCGCCTTGGCGATGCGCTCCTGCGCCATCTGGCAGAAGGCGTCCATGTAGAACTGGTAGTTGGTGAAGATCACGAAGTTCTGGAAGTGCTCCGGTCCCGTCGCGGTGTAGTGCGCCAGCCGGTGCAGCGAATAGTCGACCCGGGGCGCGGTGAAGGGCGCCAGCGGCAGCGGCTTGCCCGACGCCGGCTCGAAGGTGCCGTTGACGATGGCATCGTCGGTGATGGTCAGGTCCGGCACGTCGAAAAGGTCGCGGAACGGCCGGTCCAGGCGCTCCATCAGTGCGCCTTCCACATGCATGCCGTCGGGAAAGGCGAAGTGGATCGGGATCGGCGTCTGCGACGGTCCGACGATCAGCGGCACCCCGTGGTTCTTCAAAAGGAGGCCGAGCTGCTGGGTGAGGTAGTCGCGGAAGAGGTCCGGCCGGGTGATCGTCGCCGCGTAGTGCCCCGGCGTCGGCACGTGGCCGTAGGAGAGGCGCGAGTCGATATGCGCGAAGCTGGAGGTGGTGATGGCGACCTGCGGATAGAAGGCGCGCATGCGCCGCGGCATATTGCGGCCGTTCAACAGCCCCTCGAAGCGGGTGCAGAGGAAGCTGGTGGCCTCGTCGTAGAGCATGGCCAGGCGCTCGACCGCCGCTTCGGGTTCGCTGAAGGTTTGCGGGGCCGCGGGCTCCGGCGTCTCGATGCTGTGCAGCTCTGTCATGATGCGCCAGACCCTAGCCCGCATTTCTCACCACGTCCATGGGCCGGGCTTTTTAAATCAGTTTGATGCAGGGTTTTGTCCTAGCCCCGCTTGCCGCCCGCCAGCCAGATGGCGCAGTCGGCGCCGAGTTCGGTGGCGGCCTTTTGCTCGTAGGTAGCCGATTCCTCGGCACTCAGAGTGTCCGACCAGCGGCCGTTCGCGCCGCTGTGCAGGAAGGTCTCGGCGCCGCCCTGCCAGAGCGCGCCGCCCATGGGCACGCAGGTCGCAGCATGGGCCTTCATGAAGTCGAAGCTGCAATGGGTCAGAATGTCGTCCCATTTGGCTTCGTCGATGGCGATATCGAGGAAGCCGGCGATGCGCCGGATTTCGCCGGGCATGTCCGCCTTCAGATCGGCGAAGTGGACCAGAAGGACGTTGGGCAGGTCGCGGGTCGCCCACCAGCTACGGACATTTTCCCAGAACGACCAGAAGGGAAAGCCGTCCTTCTCGAGCCAGTCGTTGAAGTATTGCCGGATGGAGGCCGGCGGCGGCTCAATGGCTGGGCCGACGCGCCCGGGCGTGTCGTTCAGCGCTCCGTACCAGAGATCGTTGGCGTTGGCGTGGTGGTTGTAGAGGCTCCAGACGATGTCGCGGCCGTCCCGGCCGATGTAGATGTACTTGGCCTGCGGCGAGAACACCAGCGCGTCGACGGGCAGGTGGGTTTTCAGGAAGCGGCGGTGGGTCTGTTTCTCGACTTCCGCCAGTGTCACCTCTTTCGGTGGGACGCGCAGGTCCAACCAGGGCGACATCTCGGCGACAGGAATGTCGCCGCGCCCGTCGAAGATGAGCTGGCCGACGATCTGCTGCAGCCAGGTCGTTCCGGCCTTGGCGTAGGTCGCGATGACGATGTCGTCGTCCCTAAATGCGAAGTCGTTCCAAACCGTCGAATCGAAATGGTGGTTGTGCAGTTCCCGCGTTTTCTTGGGCACGGCTGTCGTAGACTCTGTCATGGTGCATCTCCCCCTGAACCGGCGTTCACCTCTGCGGTGATGGGCGCGCCGAAGCCGTCGAGGAGAGCTGGACTGTTGATGTGGCGGGCAAGGCACCCCGCCCTTAGGCCCCGACGCGCTCTCCCTGGATGGCGAGGATGGCTTCGGTCATGGGCGTGTCCGGTAGTTTAGCACTTCCGGACTTCCCTCGCACGGGGTGGCGGGGGCGCATGAAGAGAGCCGGTTCAATCCGGATCGGAGTTCTTGTGGTAGCCCGGGCCGACGGTGAGCGGCTTCTCGGGGTTGACCTCCTGGTCGAGCTGGGAGGTGTAGGTCCTGGTGAGGCTCTGCAGCACCGTCTTCCGGTCTGCAGCGATGAGGCGCAGTTCGACCGCGTAGGGCCGGTCCGCCTCGATGCCCTGCAGCGGCGGGCTGCGGAAGCTGTAGCGCAGGGCGTTCTCGGCGGCGGGCTGCCGTTCGAGATAGCGGGGGCCGCCGGCCGGGTCTTCGAAGCGGGCTTCCAGCGACGCGCCCTCCGGCAGGCTGCGCAACGGCCTGGCGACGAAGCCGTAGTAGGCGTCGGCCACCCGGTAGTTGAAGACGAAGCCGCCGCCGGTGATTTCCAGGTAGGGCGCGTCGGCGGCCGTCTTCCCCTGGTCGTCGCAGGCGGCCAGTCCGAGGCCCAGCGACACGAGGACCGGCGTCAGCAGCTTTCCGGCCGTGCCGGCGATGCGCCTTCGGTCCGTCATGGGATCCGCCGGTCCCGGTCGTAGGGCGTGCCGATAAGGCCGCCGGGGCGAAAGATCAGCAGCAGGATGAAGGCCGCGAAGACGGCGACGTCGCGGTATTCCAGGGCGAAGCTGGCGGACCACGCGGTCTCCAGGGCGGCAAGCAGAAAGCCGCCCAGAAGCGCACCGCCCAGAGAGCCGATGCCGCCGATGATCGCGGCGAAGAGCGCCTTCAGGCCCAGCACCGTGCCCATGTAGAAGCTGACGCCGCCGTAGTAAAGCGCGAGGCTCGCGCCGGTGACGGCGGCCGCGGCGGCGGCGAGCAGGAAAGTCCTGGCCGTGGTCGCGCGGATGTCGATGCCGCAAAGCGCGGCGAGCGTAGGGTTCTCGGCGCAGGCCCGCCAGGCGCGCCCGAAGCGGCTGTAGTGCATGAAGACGATCAGCAGCACCGCCAGGCTGAGGGAGAGGGCGCAGACCAGGCCCTGCATGCGCGTCACCTGGAACAGATAGCCCGAACCCTCCCAGCGCAGCAGCGGCTGGTTCAGCACCGGCGGCAGCCACTGCTCGCGCCCGCCGCTGGCCATGCGCACGGCTTCGCGCAGCACGATGGAAAGACCGATGCTGGCAATGAGGATGGCCTGGGAGGGCCGGTCGAGCAGTGGCGAGAAGACGGCCTCCTGACTGGCGCGGCCGAGGGCGAGGCTCACCAGCAGGGTGAGGATCAGGATCGGCAGCAGCAGAACCACCAGGTTGGCGCGCGTGGCGACCATCAGGAAGACCGCCGCCAGAACCGCGCTGTAGGCCGCGAACATTGCAAAGTCGCCGAAGGCCAGCACGATGCGGTTGGTGAGGCCGTAGATCAGCGTAAAGGCGACCGCCAGCAGGGCGTAGAAGGAGCCCAGGATGGCGCCGTTGGCCATCTGTTGGGCGCCGTAGGCCAGAGTGGCTTCGCTCAGCATCGCTGCCTGACTGCTGGATCGAAGAGGGCGGACTGCACCGAGTCTATCACCATTGCGCGGGTCGCGGGGGCCTCGTGCAGCGGCCAGGGCGCCGGCCCCGCTGCCGCAGTTGCCATGGCGATTCGCTGCGCGCCGTGCCAAGCTCCGGCTCATGCCGGAGCTGCCCGACATCACGGTCTATATCGAGGCGCTGGAGGCGCGGGTTCTCGGCCGGCGCCTGGAGAAGGTCCGCCTCGCCAGCCCCTTTCTGCTGCGCACCGCGGTGCCGCCGATCAAGGCCGCCGAAGGCCGTGCGGTGGTGGCCCTGCGCCGCCTGGGCAAGCGTATCGTCTTCGGTCTGGAGGACGATCTCTGGCTGGTGCTGCATCTGATGATCGCCGGGCGCCTGCACTGGCAGCCGCCGGGCGCCGCCCTGAAGCCCAAGTACGGGCTCGCGGCCTTCGACTTCGCAGAAGGTAGCCTGACCCTCACCGAGGCCGGCTCCAAGAAGCGGGCTTCGCTCCATTTGCTGGAGGGGGAGGCGGCGCTGTCCGATTACGATCCCGGCGGCCTGGAAGTGCTGGAAGCTGACCTCGAAGCCTTCTCAGCGGCACTCACCGCCAGGAGCCACACGGTGAAACGGGCGCTCACCGACCCCCACATCTTCAGCGGCATCGGCAATGCCTATTCCGACGAGATCTTGCACCGCGCCGGCCTCTCGCCGGTGGTCATGACCGCGAAGCTGACCGAAACCGAGATCGCAGGCCTCTTCGAAGCGACCCGCGAGTCCTTGCTGGACTGGACCCAGCGGCTGCGCGACGAGGCCGGTGAGGGCTTTCCCGAAAAGGTCACCGCCTTTCGCAAGGACATGGCGGTGCACGGCCGCTACGGCAAAGCCTGTCCGGTCTGCGGCACCAAGGTGCAGCGCATCCGCCACGCCAGTAACGAGACCAACTACTGCCCGCGCTGCCAGACCGGCGGCAAGCTGCTGGCCGACCGCTCGCTCTCGGCGCTTCTGAAGAAGGACTGGCCGCGCTCCATCGAGGAACTGGAGCAACTGCGCGGCAAGGGGTGAGGCGGGCGGGGGGGCGACGCGACAGGCTATTGAAAGGGCTCGTCGCGTGATTGACCTCGTACTTCGAGACGGCCGCTTCGCGGCCTCCTCAGTATGAGGTCAATCAGTGCATTATCGCGCCTCACCCTGAGGAGCCGCGAAGCCGCGTCTCGAAGGGCGAGGCGATGCCGCCAAGAACGCTTCCAGCTGCCCATTAGCCCGTGTTGCGCTCGGCGATCTCTTCCACCAGTTCGCGGATCTGGGCGGGCATGAAGGGCTTTTCGATACAGGGCCGGCCGGTCTTCTTGAGGAAGCGGTCGGTGCGTTCGTTCAGCAGATCGCCGGTGATGAAGACGAAGCGGTCCAGCAGATGCGGCTTGGTCTCGCTGATCGCGCCGTAGAGGCCCGGCCCGTCCAGGTGGGGCATGCGCAGATCGCAGATGATGGCGGCATAGTCGCGGGCCGCCAGGTTGGTCAGCGCCGCCTGGCCGCTGGAGGCCACGTCCACGGCGTGCCCGGCGGCCTCCAGGATCTCGACGAGGAAGGAGGTGATGTCCGGTTCGTCGTCGACCACCAGGATCTGCCGTTCCGCGCTTGGGCGCGGCGCCTCCTCCACCTCCTCAAGTTCCGGCTGCACGGCACCGCCGGCCGGCAGCAGCACGGTGAAGACGGCGCCGCCCTCCGCCGCGTTCTCGACGGCGATGCTGCCGCCGTGGGCGGTCACCATGCCGTGGCAGACCGAAAGCCCGATACCGGTGCCGTGGCCCACCGGCTTGGTGGTGAAGAAGGGATCGAAGATGCGCGAGCGGATTTCATCGGGAATGCCCGGCCCGTTGTCGCGCACCCGCACGCGGATCTGCCCGCTGTCCTGCAGCGCGTCGGTGCTGATGGTCAGCTGCCGGGGCAGGGGCGTGCTCACCATCGCCTGCTGGGCGTTGATGAAGAGGTTCACCAGAATGTGGCTGAGCTGGTCGGAGTCGCCGGCCACCATGGGCAGGTCCGGGGCCAGCTCGCAGGTCACCGTGACGTCGGTGGTGCTGAGCTGGTAGGTCACCAGATCAAGCACGTCTTCGATCAGGCGGTTGATCTGAATGGCACTGCGGGCGGCCGGGCGCTGGCGCGCCATGGAGAGGAAGGTTTTGACGATCTTGGCGCAGCGGTCGGCGGCGTTGCGCACCTTTACCGCGCGTTCGGCCATGTCGCTGTCGGTGGCCATGCTCTCCAGGAGGGCCGCCTGGCCGATGACCACGGAGAGCGGATTGTTCAGTTCGTGGGAAACGCCGGCGAGCAGGCCGCCGAGGGCCGTCAGCTTCTCGTTCTGATAGGTTCGCTCGCGCTGGCGCTGCAATTCGCGCTCGGTGCGCACCCGGTCGGTGATGTTGTTGTAGGTGGAGACGATGCAGCCGTCCGGCAGGCGCTGCTGGCGGACTTCGATCACCCGCCCGTCGGCCAGGGTGCGCTGATCGACGCTGCGCGTGACCCGTCCGAAGGCGGTCAGGCGGTGCTCGACGAAGGCCTCTTCGCCCCCTGCGGCCTCGATCTCTGCGTCAGGAAAGTGCCCGTTGCGGACGCTCTGGCGAATGAGGTCCGAGACGTGGACGCCCGGGCGCCCGAGTTCCTCGGGCACCCCGAAGATGTCCAGGAAGCCCTGGTTGACCAGCAGCACCCGCATGTCCGGTGCGGTCACGGTCACGCCCTGGGCGATGTTGGCGAGAATGCCCTTGAGCTGGGCCGAGCGTTCGGCCAGCGCCTGTTCCAGGCGGCTTTCCTGGTCGCGGAGATTGAACTCGGCGCGCTTACGCTCGGTGATGTCGGTGCGCACGCTGACGAACCCGCCGGAGCGGGTGTGCTGTTCCTTCACCAGGTCCCAGCGGCCGTCCGGCCAGGTGTCTTCGGTGACACTGACCTCGTTGCGCAGCCGGTCGGCGATGAAGTCGGCGATGAATTGTTCGCGGTCCCGCCAGACGCGGGGGTCGGTCACCACGTTGTTGGCGACGCTGGCCGCCACCAGCTCCTGCATCGGCCGGCCGATCACCTCGTGCTGGGCCGGCAGAAAGGGAAAGATCTCGTGGAAGCGCCGGTTGGTGAGCACGACCTTCAGGTCGGGGTCGTAGAGGATGAAGCTGTCCGAGAGGTTGTCCACCGCCTCGCGCAGCATCAGTTCGGTGCGGCGCATCTGCACCTGCTCAGTGACGTCGCTCAGCGACACCAGCACGGCGGGCTCGCCCTGCCAGAGGATGCGCTTTTCCGTCGCCTTCACCCAGAAGGGCTCGCCGCTGCGGGTCAGGCAGCGCAGCACCTGGGCCGGGCCGGGATCGCCGTCTGCCAGGATCCGGCGGTGGCGGCGCAGGGCGCGGTTGTGCAGCTCCACCGGCAGGAAGGTCAGGAGCGTGGGCTCCCGCATCATTTCCGCGGAGTCTTCGAAGCCGACGCGGCGGGCACAGGCCCGATTGGCATAGAGCGGGCGGAAGTCCCGGTGCACCAGAACCCCGTTGGGAATTCCCTCCACCAGGGCCCTGAACCCCGGGTCCTCTTCGCCGGACGCCGCTGAGGTTGGGTTTTGTTTGTGGGACCCGCGGGCCTTTCCCTCAGCCTCTCTGCGGTGAAGCACCAGCCAGTGGCGGCGCTTTCCGTTGCGGTCGAACAGCGGGCGCACATCGATCAGCGCCCGGTCACAGTCCGCCAGGGGGCGGCCTCTCAGGTCTTTCTTGCTCCAGCCGCTGGCGCGGGCAAAGGCGGTGTTGGCGCTGAGCAGGGTTGAGTCCGCCGCGTTATTGGCGGCAGAGGCCACGGCAACGGGGCCCTGAAGGCTCTCCAGGGCAGCATCGAAGCTTCGCGCGAAGCGATCCGTCGGGCGCAAGGGGTTGGACATCACGGCTATCTGTCTGAACCAGTCGTTAGAGTGGCCCGCCCCGCGCGGCCGGTGCAAGTCTGAAGTTGCCGCCGTCGGGCTGGCTTTCGCTGCCTTAAAACTGGGGTCGGAATGTTTCAATCGCATGTGCGCGCGGCGCAAA
This sequence comes from Pelagibius sp., assembly GCF_028289705.1. Lineage (GTDB taxonomy): Bacteria > Pseudomonadota > Alphaproteobacteria > Kiloniellales > Kiloniellaceae > Pelagibius. The sequence goes on along the minus strand of NZ_JANQOI010000116.1, from coordinate 2,766 downwards.
AATGGTTTCGATTGTTCACATTGCATATCTATGCAGGACTGCCTGCCCAGGTTGCGCGCCATGTCCAATTCCCTGATATCAAACGGCTTTGATTAGACGTCAAGCGATAGGCGAGAATACCTAGGAACTCATTCCGATCGTCATCGACTTGTAATAAAACTGTCACAGGTCCAGCATCAAGCTGCTGTACCGTCGCGCGACCGTCCAGCCAAGAATCAAGCCGCGAAAGCGGTGTTTTCACCCGCATTAGGAGAGGCACCTAGAATGCAGAGACACGACGATTTCGCTTCGAAGGGCGCAGCCTTCGAAGCCTCTGAGGACGTCCCCGTCAACCCCAACCCGGCCAATACCTTCGGCGAAATCGCTGAGCGGCGCTATGGACGCCGTGATGTGATGCGCGGCGCCTTGGGGCTCGCGGCCACGACGGCCCTGACCGGAACCCTCGGGGCGCTGGGCGGGGCCCGTACCGCGGAAGCCGCGGACGGCCGCTATGTCTGGACCGAGATCGAGCATGGCGTCGACGAGACCCATCACGTCGCGCCGGGCCACTCCGCCGAGATCCTGATCCGCTGGGGCGACCCGGTGCTGCCGGGCGCGCCGGACTTCGATCCGATGAACCAGAGCGCCGCCGCCCAGGCCCAGCAGTTCGGCTACAACAACGATTACCTCGGCTACGTCGGGCTGCCTTACGGCTCCGACAATCCCGACCACGGTCTGCTCTGTGTGAACCACGAGTACACCAGCGAAGAGGTCATGTTCCCGGGCATCGGCCGCCAGGACCGCAAGGGCTTCCCCGATATGACCGAAGAACTGGTCAACATCGAAATGGCCGCCCATGGTGGCTCGGTGATCGAAGTGAAGCGCGAGGGCGGCAAGTGGTCGGTCGTGACCGACGGCCAGTACAACCGCCGCATCACCGCCAACAGCACCTATATGGAACTGACCGGCCCGGCGGCCGGCAGCGAGCGCCTGAAGACCTCGGTCGACCAGAGCGGCACCCGCTGCATCGGCACCATCAACAACTGCGCCGGCGGCATCACGCCCTGGGGCACCTATCTGATGGCCGAGGAGAACTTCCACGGCTACTTCGGCGGTTCCGTCGACGGCCACCCCGAGGAGCGCAACTACAAGCGCTACGGCGTGCCCGGCGGCTGGTACGCCTGGTCCAAGTTCCACAAGCGTTTCGACATCAACGCCGAGCCTAACGAGGCCAACCGCTTCGGCTGGGTGGTCGAGGTCGACATCCTCGATCCCACCTCGACGCCGAAGAAGCGCACCGCCCTCGGCCGCTTCAAGCACGAGGGTGCCGAGTCGATCATCAACAGCGACGGCCGCGTGGTCGTCTACATGGGTGACGACCAGCGCTTCGACTACCTCTACAAGTTCGTGTCGGAGCGGCGCTACGATCCGAGCAACCGCGAAGCCAACATGGACATCCTCGACAGCGGCACCCTCTTCGTTGCCCGGTTCAACGAGGACGGCACGCTTGATTGGCTGCCGCTGATCCACGGCCAGGGCCCGCTGACCGCGGAGAACGGTTTCCACAGCCAGGGCGACGTGGTGATCGAAGCACGCATCGCTGCTGACATGCTGGGCGCCACCCCGATGGACCGCCCGGAGGACGTCGAGCCCAGCGCGACGACCAACAAGGTCTACGTGATGCTCACCAACAACTCCAAGCGTAAGGCCGATGCGGTCGACGGGCCCAACCCGCGCGGGCCCAACAGCTTCGGCCAGATCGCCGAGTTGACGCCGCCCAACGGCGATCACGATGCGCTGCGCTACACCTGGGATCTGCTGGTGGTGGCCGGCAATCCCAACGATCCGGAGGTGGGCGCGAAGTATCACCCGGCGATCTCGGAAAACGGCTGGTTCGGCTCGCCGGACAACTGTGCCGTCGATGCCCAGGGCCGTCTGTGGATCTCCACCGACCAGGGCTCGGGCTGGTCCAAGACCGGCACCGCCGACGGTCTCTGGGGCCTGGAGACCGAGGGCGATATGCGCGGCTACAGCAAGATGTTCTTCCGCACCCCCATCGGCGCGGAACTCTGCGGGCCGAAGTTCACGCCGGACACCAAGTCGCTGTTCCTGGCGGTGCAGCACCCGGCGACCGACGGGACCAAGGCCTACCCGGGCTTCGAGCGCAACTCGACCTTCGAAGACCCGGCCACCCGCTGGCCGGACTTCACCGAAGGCATGCCGCCGCGGCCCTCCGTGGTGGTCATCCGAAAGGACGACGGCGGCGAGATCGGCACCTGACGATCCGTCTCCGCGGACCGATGCAGGAAGGGGCGGCCATCGGCCGCCCCTTTCGCTTGCCACCGGGATGACGCGCGCCGACGATGGCTCATGGCCAAGCCCCCAAAAATCCGCGCGGGCCGATTCGCCACCCCGCTGGACGGCGATGCCGTAGCGGCGGACTGGCGGGCCCGCGGTTTCTCCTGCCACGAATTCAATGACCCGCCGGGCCAGGCCTGGAACGACTTTGTCCATGACAGCGACGAGTTGGTGACCGTTGTTCGGGGCCGCCTGGAACTGATCGTTGAAGCCGAGCGTTTCGTGGTCGAGGCCGGTGACGAGGCCTTCATTCCCAGGGGGGCCCGGCATTCGGTGCGCAACCTGGCGCCGGGCCCGACGCGTTGGCTGTTTGGCTATGGTTAACGAGGCCTAGAGCGGATCATGTTTAGACGGAAACACTTTGGTGTTTGCGTCTAAACATGTGAATCCGCTCTACACTTTGAGAGTTAGAGCAGATTCACCAGGCTC
>NZ_JANQOI010000114.1 GCF_028289705.1 Pelagibius sp. | reverse complement strand
TCCTGGTCCGAAGAGACCACCAACAGCGCGCTCACCGCCGGCGTCAGGGAGTCACCGTCGACCCCTTCGTAAACACCCCCCGGCATCTTCCACGGGATGTAGGCGGGAATCAGATCGTTGATCTTCTTCAGATCGGCTTCGGTGAAGGAATGCAGGTTCATGCCCTTGGTCGAGGCCAGTTGGACCATCGCCGCCACCGGCCAGCCGGCGGCATAGAAGTAGGCGTCGAGCTGGCCGTCGGCCATGCGCTCGGCCGACTGGCTGTTGTTCAGCTCGGCCTCTTCAATGTTGTCGCGGTTCACGCCCCAGGCGTCCAGCATCTGCAGGACGGCCACCTGCGTGCCGGACCCCGCCTGCGCGATCCCGACGCGCTTGCCCTTCAAGTCGCCGAGGTCGTTGATGGTCTTGCCCTTGGGCAGCACCAGGTGCAGGTCTTCGGGATAGAGATTGGCGACAACGCGCAGCTTCTCGTGCTTCTTGCCTTCGAACTTGCCGACGCCGAGGTACATGGAGCGGGTCACATCGGCCGCCGCCATGCCCATCTCCAACTCGCCGTTCTGCACGGCGGCGTTGTTGAACACCGATGCCGTGGTCGACTGGGCAATGGCGATCAGGCCGGGCACGCCGCACTGGCCGCCTTGATCGCAGGGCCGCGAGCCCGGAGGCGAGGAAATCCCGTTGGCAATGGTGCCGCCAATGGGGAAGTAGGTGCCGCCGGCGCTGCCCGTGCCGATGCGGAAGAAGGTTGGGTTTTGCGCCTGCGCGACCGTACTCGCGCAGAGAACGGTTGCGACGGCTGCGGCCGCCAGCTTCGAGCTGAGTTTCATTCTTTGTCCTCCCATGGATTTCGCTAACTCGATTGAACCCTGACTGTAATACGGGGCTGAGACCGCACGCCAGTTCCACAACCCGCTGAGCCAGCATAGGACAGCATCATCAATAAATTAAAATTTTTAATTCTTCTATATCTATCGATTTTTCTTATATTAGAGAGCGAACTGATCGGGGGAAGGTTTTGAACTTCAAGCAGCTCAGCGCTTTTCGCGAGGTCATGTTGACGGGCTCGGTCAGCCAGGCCGCCCGCAACCTGCTCAGAACCCAGCCGGCAATCAGCGCCCAGATCGCCGGGTTGGAGGACGAGGTCGGCATGAAGCTGTTCGAGCGCCAGGGCGGGCGGCTGCTCCCGGTCCCGGAAGCGCACTATCTGCTTGAGGAGGCGAGCGCGATCATCGATCGCCTGAACGCCGCCGACCGCACCATGAGGAGCATCCGCGACCTCGATCAGGGCACCATTCAGATGGTCTCCATGCCGGGACCCTCAGCGTTCCTGCTACCCGATCTCATCGCGAAATTCGTGCAACACCGCAGTCAGGTGAAGGTCTCGCTGATCGCCCGCAGTTCCATTCAGGTTCAGCAGTTGATCGCCGTGCAACAGTATGACGTCGGCCTGGCCGATATTGGGTTCGCCGGGTTCGACGAATCGCCGCTCGTGGACCACGACATTCTCCGCCTGCAGTGTCTCTGCGCCGTGCCGGCCGATGACCCCCTGGCGCGCAAGAAGACCGTGACGGCGGCGGACCTGTCCGGCAAACCCATGGCAACGCTCTATGAAGATCACCCGAACTTCATTCAGACAAAGGCTGCCTTTGACGAGATGGGTGCGGTCTTCAAGCCGCGCTTCGAGGCACAGTATTTCATCCCCTTGTTCACCTATGTCGAACGCGGCCTGGCCTACGCGATTGCGGACCCGGCGGCGGTCAGAAGCTATGCGCTTTACAAGGGTGCGAACGCGGAGATCGTCTTTCGTCCCTTCGCGCCGGCCATCTATCTCGTGACCTCGATCATGGTCCCCAAGCACAAACCGCCCTCCAACCTCGCCCGGGCCTTCATCGCCGAGCTGCGAACGGGCCTGCGCGCCGTGATGGCGGATTCCGCAGCACCGCAATCCTGAAGACCGTATGCTGCCGGCGAGGCGGTGGTCACTGCGGAAGACCGGCCTCACGCAGGACTGCGATAAGGTGCTTCAGCTTTGCCGGGTCCTTGTACGGCTGGCTCTTGGCATATTTCGAAAGGCGGAATTCGGGATCGTTGGTCATGATCTCGCCGGCAACCCGCCGCGCCTGGTCATGATCGGCCGAAAGTTGATAGTCGCTGCAGAGGATTAATCGCGCTTCATTGCTCTGCGGGTTGAGCCTCAGCGACTCCTTCGCGGCCGGAATCGAGAGCTCGACATCGCCGCAATCACGATAGGCAGCGGCGAGAATGTCGATCAACCAGGTCGGATAGACCTTCTCCAGTTGCAGGGCCTCGCGGGCGCTTTTGACGGCTGACTCCGCATCGCCACAGAAATTGCGCACAAGTCCCAGGAGGGCGTGTGCCAGCGGACAGCTCGTGCGAAGCTTGACCCCCGTCGAACAGTTGGCAAGCGCCTCATCGTATTTGCCGTCGAGAAGCTGCAGGTGCCCGAAAACGGCATGGCCGATACCGTTGTTGTCCTCGTATTGCATGGCCTTCTGCGCCCACGCGGCCGCCTGTTCGATCGATCGGGCTGGCGGGTCTTTCCAATCGAAGAAGGCATCCATCCAATGGGTCACCGAGATGTAGCTCGGGCCCACGACCGAATCGGGTTGAACCCGGTAGAGCGCCTCGAAATAGTGCCGGGCCGTCGCGTTGTCGTCCTTGTTCAGCTCGTAGAAGTGGCTGGCGCCCCGATAGTAGTTTTCCTTCGCTTCCGGGCTGGTGAGCTTGCCGAACCACACCCTGTCGATTTCGTTGGCGACAAGCTTCACATTGAGCAGCGAAATCACCTCCCGGGTGATTTCATCCTGCAACTGGAAGACATCGTCGAGAACCCGGTCATAGCGCTCTGCCAATATGGTCCGCTTGGCATCGACATCGGTGAGCTGCACCGTGACTCGGATGCGACTGCCGGCTTGCTGCACGGCTCCTTCCAGGACGTAGCGGGCGCCCAATTCGGCGCCCACGGTCAAGGCAGACACGTCTTTCCCACGATAAGCGTTGAGGACGGGCGCATGAACCAGGAACAGCCCGGTCAACTGAACCAGCGACGCCGAGATACCGAACCTCAGTCCATCGGCGATGTAGTCCTTATCGGAATCGGAGCCCAGGCTCTTGAAGGGGAGGATCGCGATGGACGGCCGGTCCGGCGGTGCGAATTCCAGTGCGGAGGAAGCCCGCGCCTCCACCGGCACCTTCGATGTCTCATGGTCGGTAAGGACGCGGTAAGCGCGAACAGGTCCCTCTATGTTCTTAAGGGTTTGATTGCCCATAAACTCGAAGGCCCGGGAAACTTTACCCGCGACCTGATCGTAGACCGTGCCGCTGATGCAAATGCCTCCGCTATCGGCCAAGCCCTCGAGCCGGGAGGCCACGTTTACGCCGTCGCCGAGCAGATCCTCGCCCTCGACCATGACATCACCCAGGTTGATGCCGATACGAAACCGCATGAGGTGCTCTTCGGGAAGATCGGCGTTGCCGTTTTCGATGGTCTCCTGGATTTCGAGGGCGCAACGCAGCGCTTCGACCGGGCTGGCGAACTCGGCGATCACGCTGTCGCCGGCAGTCCCGAACACACGGCCGCGATAGCGGGTGACCAGCCCGTCGATGATCTGCCGATGGGCCTTGAGCGTGCCAAGGGTCAATTCCTCGTCCAGGTCCATGAGCCGGCTGTAGCCGACGACATCGGCGGCGAGAATAGCCGCCAGCCTTCGCTGAACTTGGTCCTTTTTCATTGATCCGCATCCGTCCAGGTTGCGCATCCAGCAAGCAAATACTACGGACGGGCAAGGCGAGAGTCCAACTACGTCCCCTATCTACTCAGGATCGATCTTGTTGATCCGCTCGGCGGGACCGGACGTTTGAGTGTCCGCTTCAGCCCACATCGGCCCTGGCAGCGCGGGGCGGTCCAGGGGGGCGGTCCAGGTATGACGCCGCTCTGCCGAGAGTGGTGTTGGTCAGCACGTCCCTGGTGATATCGCGCATCGCCGCCGCCGCCGGAGACAGCGACTTCTCCTTCACCGTCGCGACGCCGATGCTCCGGGAAACCGGCGGAGAGCGAAGCGGCACCGAGACCAAGTCCAGGTCCGGGCGCTTCTCGACCGCCAGCCTGGGCAGGGCGGAGACAGCAAGGTTCCGGCCGAGCAGCGCCAGCAGCGCGCCGAAATGCTCGACCTCGAAGCTGCCCTGCATCAGCTTGGCCTTCTCGCCAAGCGAGGCCTCCAGAATCTTCCAGGTGCCGCTTGTGGGCCGCATGCTGACGAAGGAGTGGTCAACCAGCTCCTGCCAGGCAATGGAGTCCCGCTCGGCCAGCGGATGGTCCCGATGGCAGACCAGCGTGAACTCGTCCTCGAGCATCGGCTCGAACGCGATCTCCGGATGGCCGAGCACATTCTGACAGATGCCGAACTCCGCTTCGCCGGTAAGAACGCGATCAATGGCCTTCGGGCTTGAACTCTCCATCATCCTGATCCGAATTTCCGGATAGACGGCATTGAAGCGCTGCACGATCTCCGGCATCAGCGTGTCGGCGCTCGTCATGTTGGTGGCGACCTTGACCAGCCCGGCACGCATCTGAATCACGTCGAGGATATCGCCGACCGACTTCTCGAAGTCGCCGATCATGCGCTCGGCATCCGGCAGGAAGTCGTTTCCGATCACCGTCAGGCTGACGCTCCGCGTGGTGCGGTCCAGAAGCCTGGCGCCCAGCATGTCTTCAAGTTTCTTGATCCGGCGCGACAGGGCCGACTGCGTCAGGCAGAGCTCCTCCGCAGCCTCCTTGAAGCTTCCCAGCTTGGCGATCCTGACGAAGGCGATCACGTCATCGAGCGATATCTGCATGGCTCCATGATTAGTGAATATAAGTGCATAATCAATGATTTTTTTGCGTTTGATTCAATTATCATTGATCGGGCAGAGTGCCGGCACATCGCAAATTTGAAGAACGGCCGCCGCGCAGCAAGCGCTGTGGCGCCAAACCGGCTCAAAGGAGGACCCTATGACTCACTGGACGAAGTCACTTGCGCTCGGTGCGCTGGCCGCGGTTTCGACCGTCGCCCTCACGCTCCCGGCGCAGGCCGTGGACTTTTCGGGCAAGACCATCGAGTGGATCGTGCCCTTTCGCGAAGGCGGCGGCACCGACCGGCTGACCCGCATTCTGCAACCGAAGCTGGCCGAGCTTCTGCCCGGCAATCCGACGGTTCTGGTGCTGAACCAGCCGGGTGGCGGCTCGATCAAGGCGTCGAACAAGTTCCACAGGAGCGCGCCGGCCGACGGCACCATGCTGTTCACCGCCTCGACCTCGACCTTCATTCCGATCACGCTGCAGTCCAAGCTGGCCAAGTACGATCCGAACGAGTGGCGCGCGCTGGTCAACTTCCCGCGCGGCGCGACGTTCTTCGGCTGGTCCGGCCAGACCGGCGCCGGCAGCCTCGGAACCGACATGAAGTCCGATTGGGAAGCGCTCAAGGGCAACGGCAAGCTGCGCTTTGGCCTCGAAACGCCGATCTCGGCGGAGCTGCTGGACCTGGTCGCGCTCGACCTGCTGGGCATCGAGCCGCAGGTGCTTTTCGGCCTCAGTTCGAAGAAGGCCGAAGCCGCCTTCGTCCGCGGCGAGATGAACATCAACACCGACAACACCCGCGGATATCGAAAGGACTTCCAAAAGGACGAAAAGAGCGACGGCGCAGTGCGGGCGATCTGGTCCTGGGGCTTCGTCGACAATGACGGCAAGATCCAGCGCGACCCCGATCTGGACTACATCCCGACCTACGAGGAGTTCTACACCAAGGTGAAGGGCGAGGCGCCGTCGGGGCCCGGCTATGACCTGGTCTTGAACCTGATGAACAACAAGGTCGCGATCTCCAAGGCCGTCATGCTGCCGAAGGGGACCCCCGACGACATCTATGAAGCCTATCTCGAGGCCTTCAGGAAGCTGGTCGAGGACCCGGCGATCAAGGAAGCGCTCAAGAAAGAGGTCGGCTCCCTCCCGATCTACTTCGGCGAGACCGCAACCCGAAACGTCGCCGCCGGCACGCAGATGAAGCCGGAGACCCGCGACTGGGCCAAGGGCTGGCTCAAGGAACACCACAACGCATCGCTCGACTAAGGTCGGCGACTGCATTCGGCGGCCGACACGACCTCCTCCCGCTGTCGGCCGCCTCCCCTTCCCCTGTGCAACCCTCTGGCGGCAAGGACCGAAAGCAGTGATCGATGCAATGCTCATCGGCGCCAGCGCACTGTTCAGCCTCGAGCATTTGCTCGCGCTGGTCACCGGCGTGGTCCTTGGCCTTATCGTCGGGGTGATGCCGGGTCTTGGCGGCACCGCGGGCCTGGCGCTTTTGCTGCCATTCGTTTTCGGCATGGACCCCGGCATAGCGCTGGCCATGATGATCGGCCTGCAATCGGTCACCACCACCTCCGACACATTTCCCTCCGTGCTTATGGGCATTCCCGGCACCTCGGGCTCCCAGGCGACGGTCCTGGACGGCTTTCCGATGTCCAAGCGCGGTGAGGCGACCCGCGCCCTCTCCGCAGCTTTCACCTCCTCGATGTTCGGCGGCATCTTCGGCGCCTTCGTGCTGTCCTTTGCGATCATCTTCGCCAAGCCGATCATTCTCGCGGTCGGCTTCGGCGAACAGTTCATGCTGGTCGTGCTGGCGCTGTCGATGGTCGGCATGCTGGCGGGTATCAGCATCTGGCGCGGCCTGGCGGCTTGTGCCCTCGGTCTGATGCTGGGCGCACTGGGCTCGGCGCCCCTGACCGGCGTCGAGCGGATGTCGCTGGGCACCGAATACCTGATCGAGCCCGTGCCGCTGATCGTGGTCGGTCTGGCGATGTTCGCCACGCCTGAGATCGTGGACCTGCTGCGCCGGGAGAGCCGGATCGCAGAGGGCGGCCGCCTCGGCGGCGGCTGGGGCAAGGGCCTGCGCGACTGGGCCCGGAACTGGTGGCTGTCGCTGCGCTGCGCCGGTATCGGCTGCCTGGTCGGCGCGCTTCCCGGCCTCGGCGGCTCGGTGATCGATTGGATCGCC
>NZ_JANQOI010000108.1 GCF_028289705.1 Pelagibius sp. | reverse complement strand
CCGCAGCCACTTGTAGCCGGTGGTCCGACTGATACCGAAGGCCGCGCAGAGTTCGCTCATCGGCGCCTCGTCTCTCAAAGCAGCAGACACAAAAGCTATGCGTTGATCCATCACACAGGTCTCTCTCCAGGGCATCGGCCACCTCCTGGCCGACTTCTAGACCTGTCACCCATCTATCCGGTCTGCTGTGTAAGCTATCTATCCGGTCTGTACCGCCTGGAACCGCCTTCGACGCAAGTCGAAGATAACCTACCCGACCCCCGGCGGCGGGTCCTCGCCGTCGCTTTCCGGGGCGAGGTCGGCCAGGGTCTCGCTCTCCTCCGTTGTCTCCGGCGCCTTCTCCCTGCCCGCCGGCAGGATGACGTCGAAGCCGGCCCCGTGTTCCGGCGAGAGCGGCGTCACCCGGGCGATCAGGCCGCGGCGCATGAGATCCAGCAAATGGCGGCCGAGGTGCCCGAAGAGAGTTTCGCCGCTCTCCGGCGTTGCCGGGTCGATGCGGATGGCGACCGCGCGCTCCTCGTCGCGAAAGCGTTGGCGCTCGACCATGCGGTCGACCGAAGCGATGGCATGGGCCAGATCAAGCCCGGTCAGATCAAGCTCATAGTCCGACTCGCCCCGCCGCCCCAGCAAACGCTTCAGGCGCCGCCCCTGGGAATCGCTAAGGCTGTCGTCGCTCACCCGCTTGCCGCCTGCCGCCGGTCTACATGCCGATAAGCAGGCGTTGCGGGTCCTCGATCGCTTCCTTCACCCGGACCAGGAAGGTCACCGCCTCGCGGCCGTCGATGATGCGGTGGTCGTAGGAGAGCGCCAGATACATCATCGGCCGGATCTCCACCTGGCCGTTCACCGCCACCGGGCGCTGCTGGATCTTGTGCAGGCCGAGGATGCCGGACTGCGGCATGTTGAGGATCGGCGTCGACATCATGGAGCCGAAGACCCCGCCGTTGGTGATGGTGAAGGTGCCGCCGGTCATCTCCTCCATGCCCAGCTTGCCGTCGCGGCCCTTGGCCGCCAGCTCGCCCAGCGCCTTCTCGATCTCGGCGAAGCTCTTCTTGTCGCAGTCGCGCATCACCGGGACCATCAGGCCGTTGGGCGTGGAGACCGCCATGGCGATGTCGTAGAAGTGATTGTAGACGATCTCGTCGCCGTCGATGCGGGCATTGACCGCCGGCAGTTCCTGCAGGGCGCCCACCACCGCCTTGGTGAAGAAGGAGGAGAAGCCGAGCTTCACACCGTGCTTCTTCTCGAAGCTGTCCTTGTACTGCGCGCGCAGGGCCATCACCGCCGACATGTCCGCCTCGTTGAAGGTGGTCAGCATGGCCGCGGTGTTCTGGGCGTCCTTGAGGCGGCGGGCGATGGTCTGGCGCAGCTTGGGCATGCGCACCCGCTCCTCGCGCGGGCCCGCCGCTGCCGGGGCGGAAACCGGCGCCGCCGGCGCCGCCGGGGCGGAGACCGGCGCGGGAGCCGGTGCTGGAATGGCCCCCGGAATCGCCCCCGGCATTGCTTGGGTCTTGCCGTCGAGGAAGTTCTGCACGTCCTCCTTGGTCAGCCGCCCGTCCTTGCCGGTGGCGGGAATGACGGCGGGATCGAGCTGGTTCTCTTCGACCAGCTTGCGCACCGCCGGGCCCAGCTTGCCGACCGCCGCATCGGCCAGGAAGGCTTCCAGGTCCGCCTTGGTGATCTTGCCGCCGGTGCGCGTGACCCCGGCGGGATCGAGGGAGGCAACCTCGCTCTGCGCGGCGGCCGGAGCGGCCGGTTCCGGTGCCGGCGCGGGCGCCGCTGCGGCGGCTGGAGCCGGCGCAGCCGCGCCACCGCCCGCTGACAGGACACCCAGGAGCGCACCCACCTCAACGGTCGCCCCTTCCTCAGCGGCCACCGACTGCAGGGTGCCCGCCGAGGGGGCGTTGACCTCCAGGGTCACCTTGTCGGTTTCCAGTTCCACCAGGGGCTCGTCCGCCGCCACGGCGTCGCCGGGCTTCTTCAGCCACTGGGCAACCGTCGCTTCGCTGACCGATTCGCCGAGGGTCGGCACCACCAGGTCCACCGCCTTGCCGTTGCCGCCAGGGGCGGGAGCGGGTGCCGGCGCAGCTGCAGCCGCCTCGGGCGCCGCTTCCGCGGCCGGCTCCGGGCTCGCCGCAGGCGCCGCAGGCGCGGTTGCACCGGCCCCTTCGCCGATGCGCCCCAGAAGCGCGCCCACCTCGACGTTATCGCCTTCCCCGGCGATCACCTCCGCCAGCACGCCGGCGGCGGTGGCATTGACCTCCAGGGTCACCTTGTCGGTTTCCAGTTCGACCAGAGGCTCGTCGACCGCGACGGCATCGCCGGGCTTCTTCAGCCATTGGGCGACCGTCGCCTCGCTGACCGATTCGCCCAGGGTGGGCACCACGATGTCTGTTGCCATGTCTGTCTCGTCTGTCCTCTCTTGGCGGGCCGCCGTCCGGTGGTTTTACTCGGCAGCCTGGCCTTTGCGCTTGCCCTTCTTCGCCATTTCCTCCGCCGCGGCCTTGCGCGACTGGATGCGCCCCATGGCCTTCTTGCCGAGGGTCAGCGCATCGTCGAGCAGCGCCGCCTGCTCGGCAACGTGGCGCTTGTGGGAGCCGGTGGCCGGCGAGGCCGCCGAGGGCCGGCCGGCATAGCGCGGCCGCGGCGTCTTGAAGCCGACCTCCTCGGCCACCTCCTCGATGAAAGTGGACACGAAGGCCCAGGGCCCCATGTTGCGCGGTTCCTCCTGGCACCAGACCAGGTCGCAGTGCTTGTAGGGCTCCAGTTCCTGGGACAGGGCGTCGGCGGGGAAAGGATAGATCTGCTCGATCCGCAGGAAGTGCACGTCCTTGAGGCCGCGCTTCTCCCGCTCCTCCACGAGGTCGTAGTAGACCTTGCCGGAGCAGATCACCACCTGCTTGGCGTCCTTCTTGTCGCTCGGCAGGTCGTCGCAGTAGAGCACCCGGTGGAAGCAGCTTCCCGGACCGAAATCGCCGATGGTGGAAACGCAGCGCCGGTGGCGCAGCAGCGACTTCGGCGTGAACACGATGAGCGGCTTGCGGAACTCGCGGTGCAACTGGCGGCGCAGCGCATGGAAGTAGTTGGCCGGCGTGGTGCAGTTCACGACCTGCAGGTTGTCTTCGCCGCAGAGCTGCAGGAAGCGTTCGATGCGCGCCGAGGAGTGTTCCGGCCCCTGGCCCTCGTAGCCGTGGGGGAGCAGCATCACCAAACCGGAGAGCCGCAGCCACTTGGATTCGCCCGAGGCGATGAACTGGTCGATGATGATCTGCGCACCGTTGACGAAGTCGCCGAACTGCGCCTCCCACATCACCAGCGCCCGCGGCTCTGCCAGGGAAAAACCGTATTCGAAGCCCAGCACCGCCAGCTCGCTGAGCGGCGAGTCGACGATCTCCAGACGCGCCTGTTCCTCGCGGATGTGGCTGAGCGGCTTGTAGACCGCTTCGGTTTCCTGGTCGATGAAGGCGGCGTGGCGCTGCGAGAAGGTGCCGCGGTTGCTGTCCTGGCCGGAGAGGCGCAGCGGGTGGCCTTCGATCAGCAGGGTGCCGAAGGCAAGGCCCTCGGCCGTCGCCCAGTCGATGCCCTCGCCGCTTTCGATCATCTTGCGCTTGGCTTCGAGCTGGCGGGCGATCTTGCGGTTGAGCGTGAAGTCGACCGGCACCTTGGTCAGCGCCAGGCCGACCTCCTTCAGGGTCTCCCCCTCGACGTCGGTCTTGCCGCGCCGCGGATCGTAGCCGCGGGCAACATCGAGGCCGGACCAGGCACCCTCCAGCCAGTCCGCCTTGTTGGGCTTATAGGCCTTGGCGGCCTGGAAGTCCTGGTCCAGGCGCTCGGTGAATTGCTGGACCAGGCCGTCCACCTCGCCCTGGGTGAAGGTGTTCTGCGCCACCAGCTTCTGGGCATAGACCTGGCGGGTGGTCGGATGCTTGTTGATCGCCTTGTACATCAGCGGCTGGGTGAAGGCGGGTTCGTCGCCCTCGTTATGGCCGAAGCGGCGATAGCAGAACATGTCGATGATGACGTCTTTGTTGAAGGTCTGGCGAAACTCGGTGGCGATCCGCGCCACATGGGTCACCGCCTCCGGATCGTCGCCGTTCACGTGGAAGATCGGCGCCTGGATGGTCTTCGCCACGTCGGAGCAATAGGGCCCGGAGCGGGAGTTCACCGGGTTGGTGGTGAAGCCGATCTGGTTGTTGACGATGAAATGGATGGTCCCGCCGATGCGGTAGCCCTTGAGTTCCGAGAGGTCGAGGGTCTCCGGGACCAGACCCTGGCCGGCGAAGGCCGCATCGCCGTGCATCAGAAGGGCCATGACCTGGCCGCGGTCCTTGTACTTGCCCTGCTCCTGCTTGGCCCGCACCTTGCCGACCACCACCGGATTGACGGCCTCCAGGTGAGAGGGGTTGGCGGTCAGCGAGAGGTGGATGACATTGCCGTCGAACTCGCGGTCGGAGGAGGTGCCGAGGTGGTACTTCACGTCGCCGGAGCCGCCGATGTCCTCGGGATGGGCGGCACCGCCTTCGAACTCCGAAAAGATCGCCGAGAAGGGCTTGCCCATGAAATTGGCCAGCACGTTGAGGCGCCCGCGGTGGGGCATGCCGATGACCACCTCTTTCAGGCCGAGCTGGCCGCCACGCTTGAGGATCTGCTCCAGTGCCGGGATCATCGACTCGCCGCCGTCCAGGCCGAAGCGCTTGGTGCCGGTATACTTCTTGTTAAGGAACTGCTCGAAGGTCTCGGCCGCGGTCAGGCGCTCCAGAATCGCGCGCTTGCCGTTGACCGTGAAGTCGGGCTGGTTGCGGATCGATTCGATACGTTCCTGGATCCAGGCCTTCTGGGCCGGGTCCTGGATGTGCATGAACTCGACGCCGATGGTGCCGCAGTAAGTCGCCCGCACCACCTCGACGATCTTGCGCAGGCTGGCGGTCTCCAGGCCCAGCACGTTGTCGATGAAGATCGGCCGGTCCATGTCGGCCTCGGTGAAGCCGTAGCTCTTGGGGTCGAGTTCCGGATGCGGCTCGATGGGCTTCAGGCCCAGGGGATCGAGATTGGCCTCTAGGTGGCCGCGCACCCGGTAGGCGCGGATCAGCATCAGGGCGCGGATCGAATCCAGGGTCGCCGCCCGCACCCCGGCATCGCCGACATCGGCCCCTGTCACCGGCACCACCGGCGCGGCGGCCGCCGCGGGCGCGGCCGCGCCGTTACCGGCGCCGCCGTTGAGCTTTTCGATGATCGAGCGGGCTTCCTCGTCGAGATCGCCGAAGAAGGCCTGCCATTGCGGCTCCACGGAGCCCGGGGCCTGGCTGAACTTGCGGTAGAGGTCCGCCAGCATCGCGGCTTGCGACTGGGAATAGATGGTCATGGCTTCTCCCGGCCCGGCCGGGGCGATACCAAGCCAGGCCGCCTTCTCTCTCTGCGCCGCCTAGCCTGCCATGGCTTGCAGCATTGTCGAACCCAAACTCGCCGGCGAATCCGCGACCAGGAATCCGGCCGATTTCAGCGCCTCGATCTTGTCGTCGGCCCCGCCCTTGCCGCCGGCAATGATGGCCCCGGCATGGCCCATGCGGCGGCCCGGCGGGGCGGTAACCCCGGCGATGAAACCACAGATGGGTTTCTTGTTTCTTGATGCCTTGTAGAAGTCGGCGGCGTCTTCCTCGGCGCTGCCGCCGATCTCGCCGATCATGATGATGCCCTCGGTCTCGGGGTCAGCCAGGAAAAGCTCCAGGCAGTCGATGAAATTGGTGCCGTTCACCGGATCGCCGCCAATGCCGATGCAGGTGGTCTGGCCCAGATCCGCCGCCGTGGTCTGCGCCACCGCCTCGTAAGTGAGGGTGCCGGAGCGGGAGACCACGCCGATTTTGCCCGCGGCGTGGATATGGCCCGGCATGATGCCGATCTTGCAGGCCTCCGGCGTGATGATTCCAGGGCAATTGGGGCCGATGAGGCGCGATTTGGAGCCGGCCAGAACGCGCTTCACGCGCACCATGTCCAGCACCGGGATGCCTTCGGTGATGCAGACGATCAGCTCGACCTCGGCGTCGATGGCCTCCAGGATCGCATCGCCCGCAAAGGGCGGCGGCACATAGATCACGCTGGCATTCGCGCCGGTCTTTTCAACCGCCTCGGCCACCGTGTCGAAGACCGGCAGATCCAGGTGGGTCGAGCCGCCCTTGCCCGGCGTCACGCCGCCCACCATCTGGGTGCCGTAGGCGATGGCCTGTTCGGAATGGAAGGTCCCCTGGGCGCCGGTGAAGCCCTGGCAGATGACCTTGGTGTTCGCGTCGATCAGCACCGCCATGTCACGCCGCCTCCTTCACGGCCTTCACCACCTTTTCGGCGGCGTCGGCCAGATTGTCCGCTGAGACGATCGGCAGACCGGATTCGGCCAGAATTTTCTTGCCCAATTCCACGTTGGTGCCCTCCAGGCGCACCACCAGGGGCACGTGCAGCTCAACCTCCCGGGCCGCCGCGACCACGCCCTCGGCGATGACGTCGCAGCGCATGATGCCGCCGAAGATGTTGACCAGGATGCCCTCGACGTTCTTGTCGGAGAGGATGATCTTGAAGGCAGCGGTCACCCGCTCCTTGGTGGCGCCACCGCCGACGTCCAGGAAGTTCGCCGGTTCGGAGCCGTAGAGCTTGTTGATGTCCATGGTGGCCATGGCCAAGCCGGCGCCGTTGACCATGCAGCCCACCTGGCCGTCCAGCTTGATGTAGTTGAGCTCGTGGCGCGCAGCCTCCAGCTCCATGGCGTCTTCTTCGTCCTCGTCGCGCATGTCGGCCACGTCCTTGTGGCGGAACAGCGCGTTGTCGTCGAAATTCATCTTGGCATCGAGGGCGATAACCTCGCCGCCGCCGGTGACCACCAGCGGATTGATCTCGACGATGGAGGCATCGAGGGCGAGGAAGGCCTTGTACATGGCGGAGATGAACTTGACCGCCGCGCCCACCTGCTTGCCCTCCAGGCCCAGGCCGAAGGCGATCTTACGGCCGTGGTAGGGCATGAAGCCTTCCGTCGGGTCGATGGCGAGCTTCAGGATCTTCTCCGGCGTGGCCGCCGCCACCTCCTCGATCTCCATGCCGCCCTCGGTGGAGGCCATGATGGTGATGCGGCTGGTGGCCCGGTCGATCAGCATGCCGAGATAGAGTTCGCGCGCGATGTCGCAGCCGTCCTCGATATAGAGGCGCTTGACCTCCTTGCCCGCCGCCCCGGTCTGCTTGGTGACCAGCACGTGGCCCAGCATCTTGCGGGCGTTTTCCTTGACCTCGTCCAGGGACTTGCAGACCCGCACCCCACCGGAGCCGTCGGGATCGTCCTTGAAGCGCCCGGCACCGCGCCCGCCGGCATGGATCTGCGATTTGACCACCCAGATGGGACCGCCCAGCTCGCGCGCCGCGTTCTCGGCCTCCTCGGGCGTGTAGGCGACCCCTCCCCTAGGGACCGCAACACCGAACTTCGCCAAGAGTGACTTGGCCTGATACTCATGAATGTTCATGGACCGCCGCTTCGCAATGATTGGTGGAGATGGAGCAGCGGGAGCCGGTAAGCTGTGCCCTGTCGTCTAGCATCCCAATCTTCCCAGCCGCCGTGCCTGCGCATCCCCCGGCGCCCCCCGCCGAAATCACCGAGACACGGCCTTTCGTGCCGCTTTCCGCGCTAGCTTAGCACCCCGACCGAGCAGCGCAACCGGCAGCGACGCAAGCGTTCCGGTTGCCATGGGCCGTCTTTCCGAGATGATCCGCGGGCCGCTGCGACCGTGCTAGGCCTTGGCTTTCTTCGCCGCGGCCTTGGCGCTTTTCATCATGCCCTTGCAGGCGTCCACCAGACCGCGGACGGCGCCCACCGACTTGTTGAGCATGCTCTGCTCGGACTTGTTGAGGTTGAGCTCCACGATCCGCTCGACGCCCTTGGCGCCGATCACGCAGGGCACGCCGACGTAGAGGTTTTTCACCCCGTACTGGCCGGAGAGGTAGGCCGCGCAGGGCAGCACCCGCTTCTTGTCTTTCAGGTAGGATTCGGCCATGGCGATGGCCGAGGAGGCCGGCGCATAGAAGGCCGAGCCGGTCTTCAGGAGGCCGACGATCTCCGCCCCACCGTCGCGGGTGCGCTGCACGATCTGGTCGAGGCGCTGCTTGGTGAGCCAGCCCATCTTGATGAGGTCCGGCAGCGGAATCCCCGCCACCGTCGAATAGCGCACCATGGGCACCATGGTATCGCCGTGGCCGCCGAGCACGAAGGCGCTGACGTCTTCAACCGAAACGTTCAGCTCCTCGGCCAGGAAGTAACGGAAGCGCGCCGAGTCGAGCACGCCGGCCATGCCGACCACCCGGCTGGCGGGCAGGCCGCTGGCCTGCTGCAGCACCCAGACCATGGCATCCAGCGGGTTGGTGATGCAGATCACGAAGGCCTTGGGGCAGTTCTTCTTGATGCCCTCGCCGACCGCGTTCATCACCTTGATGTTGATGCCCAAGAGGTCGTCGCGGCTCATGCCCGGCTTGCGGGCGACGCCGGCGGTGACGATCACCACGTCGGCGCCCTTGATGGCCGAATACTTGCTGGCGCCCACGAACTTCGCATCGAAGCCTTCGACCGGGGAGGACTCCACCAGGTCCAGGGCCTTGCCCTGGGGCACGCCGTCGATGATGTCGAACAGCACGACGTCACCCAGCTCCTTCAAGCCGGCGAGCAGGGCCAAAGTACCGCCGATGTTACCGGCACCGACAAGCGCGATCTTGTTGCGAGCCATGGTCTAGATCCTCGATCGATGTGAGCTGTGAAGGTCGTGTGGAAAAGAAGCCTCGCCCGCGGCGCCTCTCATGTTTCGGATGCGCTCATGCAAGCCGGGGTTACGTAGCGCGATTTCCGGGCGGGGGCAAGGCGCAGCGCCGCTCGATAGCCCGACAAGCTTGCTCTTCGCCGGTGCCCGTCAGGTGATGTGCTGGGCGGCGACGTAATCGGCCGAGCGCATCTCCTGCAGGCGGCTGACGGTGCGCTGGAATTCGACCGCGCCGTCGCCGGCGGGATAGAGCCGCTCCGGCGGTGCGTCGGCGGCGACGATGAGCTTCACCCGGTGTTCGTAGAGCGTGTCGATCAGGGTCATGAAGCGCCGCGCCTCGTTGCGCTTGTCCTCCGTCAGCCGCGGCACGCCGGAGAGCACAAGCGTGTGATAGAGCCCGGCGATGGCCAGGTAGTCCCCGGGCCCCAGCGGCTGTTCGCAGAGATCGGCGAAGGAGAAGCGCGCGACCCCGCGCGCGGCCAGAGGCACCGGGATCTGGCGGCCCTTGTAGTACAGGGAATCCGCTGCCGCCGTCGCCCCCTCGGTCAACTCGGCGAAGGCCTTGTCGAGGGCCGCCTCCGCCTTGGGGCCGAGGGGCGCGTGATAGGTGGTGATGTCCTTCAGGCGCTGCTGGCGGTAGTCGACGCCGCAGTCCAACTCCAGCACGTCGAGGCGCTGCTTCACCAGCGCGATGAAGGGCAGGAAGCGCTCGCGCTGCAGGCCGCCCTCGTAAAGCCGGTCCGGCGGCCAGTTGGATGTCGCCACCACCACGACCCCTTTCTCGAAGAGGGTCTCGAAGAGCCGGCCGAGGATCATGGCATCGGCGATGTTGACCACGTGGAACTCGTCGAAGCAGAGCAGCCAGGCTTCCTGCGCCAGATCCGCCCCGATCACCGGCAGGGGATCGCCTTTGTCGGCATTGGCGGCGTCCTGGCGCCAGGCGTGCAGACGCTCCTGCACCTCCTGCATGAAGGCGTGGAAGTGGACCCGGCGCTTGCGCTCCAGCGGCGCTCCGGCGAAGAAGAGGTCCATCAGCATCGACTTGCCGGTGCCCACACCGCCGAAGATGTAGAGGCCCTGGGGCGGGTCGGCCCGGCGCCGCGCCAGACCCAGGCGCGCTTTCCAGCCGCCGCCGTTGCCGGCCGGCTGATAGCCGCGCAGGGCGTTGTGCAGGCTCTGCAGCTTTTCCGCCGCCAGCAATTGCCCGGGGTCGTGGCGCAGATGCCCTTCGCGCCGGCGCGCGCGATAGGCCGCCAGCGGGCCACGCCCATCCGCGGCCGCAAGATCGGAAGCAGAATCGGAAGCTTCGCCCATAGCGTCGTTACTTACGGCAAAGCCGGCGCCCGGAAAAGAGCGGGGCGGGAAAAGAGCGCGGCGGGAAAGCAGCGGGGCGTCGTCAGCCCCGCCGGTCAGAACCGATAGCTGAACGACAGCAGGACCTCATGGGAGGTGTAGTCGTCGGCGTCGATGCTGTCGCCTGTGGAGAAGCTGCCCGCGTCGACATCGCCCAGATTGATGAAGCGGTAGGCCAGCTCTGCCGAGACGTTCTCCAAGAACAGCCAGTCCACGCCGGCCATGGCGCCCCAGGCAAAGTTGTCCTTGTCGGCGTCATCGGACTCCTTCGCCTGTGTCCCGAGGTTGGTGCGGTCGTTTTCCGTCGAGTGGCGCGCCCAGCCGATGCTGCCGCCGATGAAGGGCGTGAAGTCGGTGTCGTTGCGCCACTCCACGAAGGTGTTGAAGAGCACCGAGGTGGTGGCGATGTTGGTCTCGTAGTCGATGGTCGGCGGCCCGCCGTCGCGCACATCCAGGTCGAAGCGGAAGCGGTAGCTGCCTTCGATCTCCGTGCGCAGCGGGAGGTCCTGCCAGCGATAGCCGATCATGCCGCCGAGACCGGCGACGGCATCGTCGTCGTGTTCGACGTTCGCAGCGCCTGTGAATCCGCTGGTGTTGACGTCGTCCAGGTCGCTCAACGACCCGATGGCGCGAATGCCGATATAAAAGCCGTCCTGTGCCGCAGCGGGCGTACTCACGCCGACCACCGCAGCGACCACCAACACCAACCTTCCCCAATTCATGACTATGGGCCCCCCGATGCCCCCCAACCATCGTTGTACGTTTGTGCGCCTAAAAGCGCGATCTGTCCAGAGCGTCGCTACTTTCTGAGGAGAATCAGAGGGCTTCAGCGTCCGCCAGCAACCCTCAGGACCGCACCGGTGGTGTAGGAGGCGGCGTCGGACAGCAGCCAGAGCACCGCTTCGGCGATCTCCTCAGGCTCGGCGGCACGGCCGATGGGCATGGTCGGGGCAATCTTCTCAAGGCGGTCCGGCATGCCCGAAGCGGCATGGATTTCGGTGTTCACGAAACCCGGTGCCACGGCATTGACGCGAATGCCCTCGCCGGCGTTCTCCCGGGCCAGGCCGACGGTGAGACTGTCGATCGCGCCCTTGGAGGCGGCGTACCAGACGTACTCGCCGGGGCTGCCGAGGGTGGCGGCGCCGGAGGAGATGTTGACGATGGCGCCGCCCCGCCCGCCGTGGCGCCGTGCCATGCGGCGCACCGCGGCCCGGGCACACCAGATGCTGCCCAGCACGTTCAGGTCCATGACCTGACGGATGGTCTCGGCGGGCGCGTCCTCCATGCGGTCCACCTTGCCGGCCAGGCCGGCGTTGTTCACCAGGGCGGCCAGGGGCGGCAGCTCGGCATCGACTTTCGCGAAGAGGCGCTCGACCTCCTCCTCCCGCGCCACGTCGGCCTGCACCGCCAGCGCGGTGCCGCCAGCCGCGCGGATGGTCTCGACCACCGCCTCAGCCGCGGCCGCCGAAGCCTGATAGTTGACGCAGACGGCGTAGCCGCGCTCGCCGCCGAGGCGCGCCACCGCCGCACCGATCCCGCGGCTGGCGCCGGTGACCAGCAAAGTTCCCGCCATTGTCCGTTTCCCTTTCCCCTTGGCTATTCCGCCGCCGCGCGTCGAACCTTGGCTCTCGGGCGCAGCAGCACCAGGAGGTTGCCCGCCAACACCAGCACCACGCCGACCAGCGCGGTGGGAGTCCAGACATAATTCTCCACCACCGTGGAGATCGCCAGGGCGACCAGCGGAAACAACACCGTGGCATAGGCGGCGCGGTCGGCCCCGATGCGGCCCAGCAGCGTCAGGTAGGCACCGAAAGCCAGCACCGAGCCGAAGACCGCGAGATGGAGCAGGGAGATCACATAGGCCGGGCGCGGATCGAAGGTGACCTCCGCCCCGTTGACGAGGGCCAGGGCGCACATCGCCAGCGCGCCGTAGGCCATGCCCCAGGCGGTGCAGGAGATGACCGGCAGCCCCTGCGCCTGGGCCCGGGCCGACGCGATATTGCCCAAGGAGAAACAAAACGTGCCGCCGAGGGAGAGCAGCAGGCCGGCGACGCCCGCATCGGCCAGATCGAAGCTCTGCACCTCCGGCCAGAACATCAGGGCGACGCCGCAGATTCCCATCAGGGCACCGAGGAGGGTGCGCGGCTCGGAGCGGCGGCCCAGCAGAATGCGACCGTTGACGATGTTCATCACCGAGGCGGTGGAGAAGACCACCGCCAGCAGCCCGGAGGTGAGGTAGGCCGCCGCCTGATAGAAGAGGTAGAAGTTGACCGAGAACAGGCAGAGCCCCATGGCCGCCAACAGCAGGTGGGTCCGCCAGGCAAAGCGCAGGCTCTGGCGCAGGATGATCGCCCAGACGAAGACCAGGGCGGCGGCAATGACGAAGCGGTAACCGACGGAGAGCTCCGGCGCCACCGTGCCGACCTGATAGCTGATGGCGATCCAGGTGGTGCCCCAGATCAGCACCGTGATGCCGTAGAGAGATGAATTGAACATGAGCGGCCGCAGCCTTCCTCCAAAAGGGCCGGGCCCGCGGCGGGCCCAGGGTCGAGTGCGCGGAGAAGGCCGGGATGCGGCGGAAGCGACCGTCCGTCAGGCAAAACCTTAGCGCGCGCCGCGAACGCCGGACAAGCGCTGCTTTGTCTGCCGACAATCAGCCGCGGTCTTATCCCTGTCCCTTGGCAGAAGCCCGCGGCTTCGCCACGATGCGGCGGGTCTCAGACCATGCGAGACCGGAAAAAAGGGAGCGCCCCATGTCTTTGATCCTCTACGAGCGGGTGTGTTCCGACGACCGCCGCCCCAGCCCCTATTGCTGGCGCGCGCGTCTCGCCCTGGCGCACAAGGGGCTGACGCCGGCGTACCGCCCGGTGAAGTTCACCGAGGCCGATCTCGTCGCCTTCAGCGGCCAATCCAAGGTGCCGGTGCTGGTGGACGGCGAGAGCGTGGTCAGCGATTCCTGGAACATCGCCTGCTATCTGGAAGACAACTATCCTGACGCCCCCTCGCTGTTCGGCGGCCCCGGCGGCCGGGCGCTGACCCGCTTCACCAACCTCTGGGTCGACCACGGGCTGCAGAAGGCGCTGGGGCCGATCCTGGCCCCCTACCTGCACGCCGTGGCCGATCCCGACGACCGCGACTATTACCGGCGCACCCGCGAGGCGCGCTGGGGCCAGAGCCTGGAGCAGCTGGTGGCGCGCAGGGCGGTCTACCTGGAAGCCCTCGACCCGGTGCTGGAGCCGCTGCGCCAGCGCCTGGCCGAGTCGCCCTTCGTCTGCGGCGAGCGGCCGGCCTACGCGGACTACCTGGCCTTCGCCGAGTTCCAGTGGGCGCGCTCGGTCTGCGACCAGGACATCCTGGCCCCGGAAGAAACCGCACTGCGCGCCTGGCGGCACTGCATGCTGGATCTCTTCGACGGCCTCGCCAGAACCGTCACAGCCTTCGACTCTGCTTGCTGAGGCCTAAGGCAGCGGACAGGTCGCTCTCAATCTTGATTTGACTAACCCATTGGGCTATATATTTGCGTGACACAGGGTTCGCTAATCACAGTCGCCGAAACGGCCGCATTCGAGGCTCGTGCGAAGACCCGGTTGTCGGCAGAAGAGAAGACGCAGGTCATTGAACTCCTGGCAGCCGACCCCAAAGCCGGGTTGGTGATGAGGGAAACCGGTGGCATTCGCAAGCTGCGTTTTGCCACGCAGGGCAAAGGAAAGAGCGGCAGCGTTCGGATCGTCTACTACTTCTACAACGAAACGATGCCAGTGTTCCTGCTCACTGTCTTCGCCAAAAAAGAGAAAGACAACCTGACCAGTGACGAGCGCAGGAAGCTCAAGAATCTGGTAGTCGCCATACGCAGAACCTACGGAGCAGACTGATGGCCAAGGATGCTTTTGATGCGATCGAATCGGGTCTTGAGGATGCCATCGCCTTCGCAAAGGGGGATAAAGGCAAGGCCAGGATTCACAGAGTCGAAGTCCCTGACGTGGACGTTGCAGCCGCGCGTAAGAAGCTTGGCCTTTCCCAAGAGAACTTCGCCCGGGTTTTCGGCATCAGCGCTCACACGCTACGCAAATGGGAACAGGGTCAGAGGTTTCCCCGTGGTCCAGCGCTGGTTCTGCTGAACGTCATACACAAGGAGCCCGCAGCCGTTCTTCGGGCATTGAACCAGGACGTTTGAGCCGACCGACCTATTTGGAATATCCCGGTCGGCCCGTGTGGGAAGGGGCCCGCGTTCATCGCGGCCGAGTGAGCTGACAACTGCCATATTGCCAGCTCACTATGACAGCCGCCTGAACGCGGCTTGTCTCTATCGGAAACTCAGACCGCGGGGTCCTGGGCCATCTGCATCGGCGCGTTGCGCCAACCTTCGCCGGAAGAGACCATGCAGGTCGGTCCGCCGGGGGCGGTGACCACGATGGTCCAACTGCCGTTGGGGCTGGCCAGCACCTCGACGAGCGAACCCGCGGAGGTGACGCCGACGCTGACCGGCCGCTCGTCGTAGTTCTTCGACAGGGTCTTCAGCACGGTGTCGCGCGGGGCGCACTGGGCACCCTGGGCATGGGCCGTGCCGGACTGCGCGGTGATGGCCGCAAGGGCCAAGGGGGCCGACAGCGCGAACGCAAAGACTGACGCGCTCACGCGCTTCCGCAGGCTCCCCTGAGATGCAATCTTCTTGCTCATGGCTAACGCCTCCTTTTCACAACTGCGACGGGCCTGTCAGTCCAAGTGCATCAGTTCATCGGCCTTACAGAGCGACCGTCGCGAACGGCCGGGAAGTTCCCGAGCCTGGGACCGATCGTGCCTTCGTCGCTCTGGAGATGCGGTGGCAATTGCCACAAGGGCTGGACTCTTCCGGCTGAGCCGGAGCCTTTCTGCAATACCAAGGCTTTACGCCTTCGGCACCGCCGCTAAGCCCTTTGATCGCCGGCTTCTGTCACAAGCCGGTGCGGACGTCCCATGGTCCCGATGGTGGTACATCCGCTTTAGGTCCTCGGAACGATTCCGAACCCAAATGAGTAAGTCCTCACAGCGATATATGGGGAGCGTCGGGGAGATCAGCAAGCGGCGGTCACGGGGGCTTGACCCCACCGTGACCGACAGGAATCGGGTCCTTTGGGACCGGCCGCCGTTTACTCGGCGGCGTTGGCCGACGCGGGCGCGAAGCGCCGCTCCATCTCGCGGCGGCAGGCCACCGCCGCATCGCTTTCATCGACGCTCACGTCGTCCCAGGTGAGCGCGGTTCCCTCGGCGACCGGCCGGTCCAGCCGGAGCCCCTGGGCCAGACCCAAGGGCAGACCGCCAACACGCAGACTGTCCGTCGCCGGCATCAGTTTGCCCCAGACGGTGAAGCCGCCTTCGCCGTCCAGCACCTCGCCGGATTCGAGATCGCGCTTTGCGACGGCGACCACATCGCCCTGCCAGCCCCGCGCTGCGCCGGTGGCCTGACCCAGCAGCCCGGCATAGGCCACAGAGATGCCCAGCTCCAGACCGATCAGATGATAGGGTTTGTACATGGCCGCATAGCGCCCGCTCGGATCGGTGGCCAGGCCGTACTCGCCGAAGCAGCGCCGGGCGTATTCGCTCGGCGCCTCGAAGACGACATAGACGCCCCAGCGCAGATCGCCGTCGAGTTCGCGGCCGTCGCGCGCCAGGGAGGAGACCACTTCCACCTGGCCCTTGTGATGCAGACAGCCACCTTCACCAGACGGGCGCAGCGCTGTGGCGAGGTCGTCCACAGCGACCGGCGGAAAGGCGAGCCCATCCGGTGCCGGGGTCAGCCCGGTGGCGTTGGCGACGGCGGCCATCTCGATCGCCGACTTGGTGCCGTCCATGAAGGAGTTGAACATCTGCGGGTTCATGCCGCCCGCCGCCGCATCCTCGGCGGAGATGCCATAGCGGTCCCAGACGCCGTCCGGCGTCAAACTGTGATAGTCCGGCAGATACTTGGTGCCCTTGCCAGCGGCGACCATGGGAAAGCCGCAGGTGCGGGCCCAGTCGACCATCTCGCAGATCAGCGCCGGCTGATCGCCATAGGCGAGGCTGTAGACCAGCCCCGCCTGCTCGGCCTCCGCCGCCAGCAGCGGCCCAGCCAGGGCGTCGGCCTCGACGTTCACCATGACGATGTGCTTGCCGTGCTCACGGGCAAGACGCGCGTGGCGGATGCCGGCGGCCGGATGGCCGGTGGCGTCGATCATCACCTCGATGGCACCGCAGCGGAACAAGGTCTCAGCGTCGTCGGTGAGCCAGGTGGTGCCTTTGGCCAGAGCCTCGTCGATGTCCCTGGCGGCAAACAGCGAGTCCAGCCAGCCGACGCCGATAAGGCTGCGCCGCGCCCGCTCGGGTGCCAGGTCGGCGATGCCGGCGACGTGGAAGCCGGGGGTCAGCCGCGCCTGGGCCAGAAACATCGACCCGAACTTTCCGGCGCCGATGAGGCCGATGCGCAGCGGCCGGTCTTCCGCCGCACGCTTGCGAAGCAGTGCATGAAGGTTCATGGCCGGCGCCCCGCTACCCTATTCCGCGGCCTGGCCGGCAACGAGTTCGGCCAGGCAGTCGTCGGGCAGGGGCTGGATGGGCGCGAAGTCGCGGTGGGCCACCCACTCCGGCCGTTTGAAGCGGCGGATGTGGTTGTCGACGTGGCAGAGCGAGAGATAGACGATGGTGCGGCCCCAGGGGCTGATGTTGGGCGGGCTGGCGTGCACGAGGTTGCAGTGGAACATCAGCAGCGACCCGGCGGGCCCGGTGGGCGCCACGATACCGCCTTCCTCGGCGAGGCGGGTCACGGTCGCCCGGTCCAGGGTCCACAGCGGGTAGGAGGTGGTCTCCAGGTCGTGGCCCGCCTCGTAGACCCCCTGTCTGTGGCTGCGTGGAATGAACATGAGCGGGCCGTTCACCGCCGTCACATCGTCCAGGAAGAGCGCGATGTTCATCGCCCGCGGTTCCGGCATGTCGTCATCGCGTGCCCAGGTGCCGTAGTCCTGGTGCCACTGCCAGACATCGCCGTCGAAGGCCGCCTTGGCGTTCACCTTGTACTGGTGCAGATAGACGGGACCGTCGAGCAACTGCATCACCGGCTCCACCAGGCGCGGATGCAGGCCGAGGCGGCGGAAGGGCTCGCTGTAGGTCTGTGCCGCAAAGGCCGTGCGCGCCGCGCCGGAGCTCTCGCGCCAGACCTCCTCGCGCTCCAGGGCGAAGACGCGCTGCGCCTCCGCGCGCAGCAGCGCGGCCTCCGCCGCCGAGAACACGTCCGGCAGGAAGAGATAGCCGTCGCGGTCGAATTCGGTGCGCTGTGCTTCGGTCAAGAGCATGACGGATCTCCCTGGTTCCGGCGTCGCCTTTCTCTCGGCAATTCTGTGCCCGCCTCGAATCCTAGCATCCCCTCACGGCCCTGTCGGCTCACATTTGGGCCGAGGGCTTGGCGCCGTTCCCATTGCCCGTTATCTAGATGACAACGCTGTCTCAGAACCGAACCAGCTAGGGAGCCCGGAAAGCATGAACGAAGAAACCTTCAACATGGAGCTGCGCAAGTTCCTGAAGAAAGTCGGCGTCACCTCTCAGCGCGAGATCGAGGGCGCCGTGCGCGCCGCCATCGACAGCGGGAAGCTGGGCGGGACCGAGACGCTGAAGGCCAAGGTGGTGCTGTCCATCGAAGAGGTGGGCCTCAGCGAGGAGATCACCGGCGACATCTCCCTGGATTAGATCCGGCCGCCTAGTCGCTCGGGAAGGTCTGGGGCAGGGCCAACCCTTTCTCCGCCATCACCTCGCGGGCGCGGTCCGGGTAGTCGGTGACGATGCCGTCGACGCCGAAGTCGATCAGCGAGGCCATGATCTCCGGATCGTTCACCGTCCAGACGACCACCCGCAGGCCCAGAGCTTGGGCCTCCCTCAGGTCTTCCTCCGTCAGGTTGCGGAAGAAGGGGGCCCAGACCGAACCGCCCGCCGCCTTGACCGCGGCCGGCGGCGTGACCTCCGACCAGTCGATGTCAAATCCCTCTAGCCAGGGCGAGGGCTCAGGCTTGCCGCGGCGTAAGGTGTCGAAGTACGGCCGCTCCACGGTCATGTAGCCGGTTGCAATCTCCGGTGCCAGCGCCTGAACCAGCTTCAGCATCTGCCAGTCGAAGGACTGGATGGTCACGCGCTCGGCGACGCCGGCCTCCCGGATCACGGCGATGAGGGCGGGGGCGAAGACCTCCGGCGGGGCTGAGAGTGCCGGATTTGCCGGCGTGGGTTTGGCTTCGATGTTGTAGCGGATCCGGCCCCCGCTCAGCGCCTCCATGGCCGTGAAGACCTCCGCCAGGGTGGGAATGCGCACGCCGTCCAGTCCCTGCTGGTCCGGAAAGCGCTCCGCCACCTGGCTGCCAGGCCTGGCGCGGCCGATGTCGTAGGCCGCGAGCTCGGCATGGCGCAGTTCGATGAAGGGAACCGTGGCCTCTTCGGCCAGCCAGGCGCCGGTCGCGTCGCGGGTGCGCCCCGGCGCCAGCGTACGGTCGTGGTGCACGATGATGACGCCGTCGGCGGTGATCAGCGTGTCCAGTTCCAGGGTGGTGACCCCCAGGGCCAGGGCCTTCTCAAAGCTCGGCAGGGTGTTTTCCGGCAGCAGCCCCTTGGCGCCGCGATGGGCCTGCAGGTCGAAAGTCCTGGCGTTGAATTGGCCCTCGGCGTCGGGCGGCTGGGTGGCGAGATAGAGGCTGACCGGCGCCAGGACCAGCAGCACCGCCGTGACGATGAGCCAGAAGCGCGAGCCCCGCGAGAGTCGGCGCCCCTCGGCCTTAGGAGACCTCTCCTCCTCCGTCATCGCCGGCGGTTTCCTCCCTCCCCAAGCGATCCAGGGCCGCACGCATCCACTGGCCGGTTTCGCGCGCCAGAGGCTCCTGTGCATCCTCCAGAACCGTCGTCGCGGCGGCAAGCTGCGCGGGCGTCTTATTCTGGCTGAGCTTGGCCTTCGCTTCCAGGCGGGTGAGCGGAATCTTGAAGGCCACCACGCCGCGCATCATGGACGTCATGAAGCGCTCCTCCAGGCCGGCGGTGGTCCAGGGTTTGTCCATTTCCGATTCCGGGACGCTGACCAGGCGCTCCAGCAAGGCGCGGACCTCCGCCGGGTCGTCGATGATCTCCGGCAGGCCGTAGGCATGGACCGCTACGTAGTTCCAGGTCGGAACGGTGGGCGGTCCGCCACCGTACCAGGCCGGGGAGACGTAGCTGTGCGGCCCCTGAAAGATCGTTAGAGCCTCACCGCCCGCCTCGGCCAGCGCCGCGAAGTCGTGCCACTGCGGGTTGGCCCGGGCCATATGGGCCCAGAGGGTGCCTTCCGGTCCGGAATCGGGGCCGGGATCGGGGTCGAAAGCGAAGGGCAGATGGGTCGCCTGAGGGACGCCCGCGGGCGCGGTCACCAGCAGGCCGAAGTCGTAGCGCCGCACCACCTCGGCAATCTGTTGGCGGTCGTCCAGGCGAAAAGCCTTGGGCACGAACATAGCAAAGCTTCCGGATTTGAGAACGCGGTAGGCTAGATTAGGGAGCCATCTGGCCCGCTGAAAGAACCACTCCTGGCCAGAAACGGCAGACCACTTGGGCGCGGTCAGCGCTGCACCAGCCGATAGACCACCAGGGCGGTGAGGCCGTAGACGAAGTTCAGCGCCAGGACCGTCGGCCAGGCGGTCACCGCGCCGAGGCCGAGCTTGGCCAGCAGCGAGGGCGCCAGGGTCAGGACGGCCAGCGCCAGCACCGCCCCCCGGGCGCCGCGCAGCAAGCGGTAGATCACTGGGACCAAAGCCGCGAAGACGATGCCGATGACATAGCGGTTCGGCACCACCGCCAGCCGCTCGAAGAGGTCTGGACGCAGGAACAGACCGGCCGCCGCCGCGTTGGCGAGGGTTCCGGCGGCGCCGGCCAGAATAACTGCCATTGTTGTCCGTACGATCATCCAGAGACACATAGGAGATGCCGCCGGTTTTCGCCAGCGATACTGCGGCTGAGGCACCCTTCAGAAGTCCGGCTTTTCCGCCCTAACGCCGCTGACCCTCAAAGCCCACGAGTGCACGAAAGGCAATAAGGGCCGTCACCGCAAAGACTGCATTGAGCGCAATCAGCTTCCACCAACCGGCCAGCGACCAGCCTGTGGCGTAGAGGACGACGACACTGGGCGCCGCGGTCAGCATCAACAACGTGCGAATTGCTCCACCGATGCCGGGATGCGGCCTATGAATCCAGGGTATGGCGAAGACAGCCCCGATCGTGACCAGGTAGGCTGTCGGAAAGAGGATCATGACCCAGAGCTCTGCCTCCAGAGCCATGCCGCCAAGGAACGCCAGATAGAAGACCCAGATCACACCGAGCAGGATGGCGGTAACGATTCGCGCCAGCATTCGGTTCAGCGGGCGCGTTGATGCTTGGAAGGTGCGATCAGCACCAATTGATCGCTGTCGCCTAGCCCTTGCGCTCGACCATCAGCTTTTTGATCTCGGCGATAGCCTTGGCGGGGTTGAGGCTCTTGGGGCAGGTCTTGGTGCAGTTCATGATGGTGTGGCAGCGGTAGAGCCGGAAGGGGTCTTCAAGCTGGTCGAGCCGTTCGCCGGTCGCCTCGTCGCGGCTGTCGGCGATCCAGCGATAGGCCTGCAACAGGATGGCCGGGCCGAGGTAGCGGTCGCCGTTCCACCAGTAGCTGGGGCAAGAGGTGGAACAGGAGAAGCAGAGGATGCACTCCCAGAGGCCGTCCAGCTTGGCGCGCTCCTCCGGGCTCTGCGGGCGCTCGCGCTCCGGCGCCGGAGTCTCCGACTTCAGCCAGGGCTCGATGGAAGCGTACTGCGCATAGACCTGGGTGAGGTCCGGCACCAGATCCTTCACCACCGGCATATGGGGCAGCGGATAGACCTTCACCTCGCCGTCGATCTCGCTGAGGTACTTGGTGCAGGCCAGGGTGTTGGTGCCGTCGATGTTCATGGCGCAGGAGCCGCAGACCCCCTCGCGGCAGGAGCGCCGGAAGGTCAGGGTCGGATCGATCTCGTTCTTGATCTTGATCAGCGCGTCGAGAACCATCGGCCCGCAGGCCTCCAGGTCGACCTCGAAGCTGTCGACCTTGGGGTTCTCGCCGTCGTCGGGATTCCAGCGGTAGACCTTGAAGGTCTTGGTCTTGGCGGCGCCGGCCGGCTTCGGCCAGGACTTGCCGCTGCCGATCTTCGAATTGGCGGGAAGGACGAACTCGACCATCGAAACCTTTCTCTCGCGCTGAGCTTCCGGTGATTTGTCAGTAAACCCGCGCCTTGGGCGGGAAGGTCTGCACTTCGTTGGTCAGGGTGTTGAGGCTCACCGGGCGGCTGCCGAAGCTGACCTTGCCGTCTTCGTCGCACCAGACCAGCGTGTGCTTCATCCAGTTCACGTCGTCGCGGTCGGGATAGTCCTCACGGGCGTGGGCGCCGCGGCTTTCGGTGCGGTTGGCCGCCGACTCCATGGTCACCTTGGCCTGGAACATCAGGTTATCCAGCTCCAGGGTCTCCACCAGATCAGAGTTCCAGATCATCGAGCGGTCGCTCACCGAAACATCGCCGCGCTTCTGCCAGGCGGCGTTCAGCTTCTCCACGCCCTCGCCGATGGACTCGCCGGTGCGGAACACCGCCGCATGGTTCTGCATGGCCTGCTGCATTTCCAAGCGCAGGTCTGCGGTGGTGGTGCCGCCCTTAGCGTGGCGCGCCTTGTCCAGGCGGTCCAGGGAGTTGTCACCGGCATCTTCGGGCAAGGGCCGCTGGGAATCGCCGGGCGTCAGGATCTCGGCACAGCGCTTGGCGGCCGAGCGGCCGAAGACCACCAGGTCGAGCAGCGAGTTGGAGCCCAGGCGGTTGGCGCCGTGCACCGAAACGCAGGCCGCCTCTCCGATAGCCATCAGGCCCGGGACCACGGTGTTGGGGTTGCCGTTCTTCTCGGTCACCGCCTCGCCGCTGAACAGCGCCGGGATGCCACCCATGTTGTAGTGGCAGGTGGGCAGCACCGGGATCGGCTCCTTGGTGACGTCGACGCCGGCGAAGATGCGCGCCGATTCGGAAATGCCGGGCAGGCGCTCGTGGAGCAGCGCCGGATCCAGGTGCTCAAGATGCAGATGGATGTGGTCGCTGCCCCCACCGACGCCGCGGCCGTCGCGGATCTCCATGGTCATGGCGCGGCTCACCACGTCGCGGCTCGCCAGGTCCTTGGCCGAGGGCGCGTAGCGTTCCATGAAGCGCTCGCCCTCGGAGTTGGTGAGGTAGCCGCCCTCACCGCGCGCGCCCTCGGTGATCAGGGTACCGGCGCCGTAGATGCCGGTGGGATGGAACTGCACGAACTCCATGTCCTGCAGCGGCAGGCCGGCACGCGCCACCATGGCGTTGCCGTCGCCGGTCTGGGTGTGGGCGCCGGTGCAGGAGAAGTAGACCCGGCCGTAGCCGCCGGTGGCGATGATCACCATCTGCGCCTTGAAGCGGTGGATGGTGCCGTCGTCCAGATTCCAGGCCATGAGGCCGCGGCAGGAGCCATCTTCCATGATCAGGTCGAGGGCGAAGTACTCGATGAAGAACTCGGCGTGGCGGCGCAGGCTCTGCTGATAGAGCGTGTGCAGCATGGCATGGCCGGTGCGATCGGCCGCCGCGCAGGTGCGCTGGGCGATGCCCTCGCCGAAGTGGGTGGTCATGCCGCCGAAGGGGCGCTGATAGATCTTGCCCTCCTCGGTGCGGCTGAAGGGCATGCCGTAGTGCTCGAGCTCGAGGATCGCCGGCACCGCCTCGCGCACCATGTACTCGATGGCGTCCTGGTCGCCCAGCCAGTCGGAGCCCTTTACCGTGTCGTACATGTGCCAGCGCCAGTCGTCCTCGCCCA
>NZ_JANQOI010000102.1 GCF_028289705.1 Pelagibius sp. | reverse complement strand
AGCCGCTTCAATAACTTCCCCCTCCCCCTTCGATGGGGGAGGGTTGGGGTGGGGGTGACACCCCGTCCGCCGAAAGCCGTCTATCACTACGGGCTCGCTTTGCTGTTCTGCAACCAACGTCCTGCCTCCAATGCCTTGCAACACGACTCTCTTCGCCAAACAGCAAAAAGCTATACCAGACAGCCGTGCGCCCGGTCGTGGGGAGCGGGAAAGGCGGGCCGGAACGAAAACAGGGCCCCGCTCCGGGGCCCTGCGTCGCGTTGAAAAAGTGCGGTCGCGCGGTCAGCCGCCGGGCTGTGGCTCCGGCTCCATACCGCCGGGCGATTCCTTGCCCGAATCCTTCACCGCCTTACCGCTGGAAGGCACCGAGGAGCGGCGCCCGGTGGGCCCCTGGTCGCTCTCGCCGCCGCGGTCGATGTCGCCGCCGTCGATGATGGTCTGGACCTCGGCGCCGCTGAGGGTCTCGTATTCCAGCAGGGCCTTGGTTACGGCATGGAGGTCGTCCATGTGTTCGTTGAGCACGACCCGGGCCTTCTCCTCCGCCTCTTCGATGATGCGGCGGATTTCCTCGTCGATCAGCTTGGCGGTGGCCCCGGAGATGGTCTGGGTGCGCGCCACCGAGTGGCCGAGGAAGACCTCCTCCTGGTTGTCGACATAGCGCAGGCGGCCGAGCTTTTCGCTCATGCCCCATTCGGTGACCATGCGCCGCGCCATGTTGGTGGCCTGCTGGATATCGTTGCTGGCGCCGGTGGAGACGTTCTCCGGTCCGTAGATCAGCTCCTCGGCCATGCGCCCGCCGAACATCATCGCCAGCTTGGCGGTGATCTCCTTGAACTTCAGGCTGTAGCGGTCGGACTCCGGCAGGTTCATGGTGACGCCGAGGGCGCGGCCGCGCGGGATGATGGTGACCTTGTGCAGCGGGTCGTTGCCCGGCACGAAGAGACCGACCAGGGCGTGACCGGCCTCGTGGTAGGCGGTCATCTCCTTGTCTTCCTCGCTCATCACCATGGAGCGGCGCTCCGCCCCCATCATCACCTTGTCCTTGGCGTTCTCGAAATCCGCCATGGTGACCACACGCTTGTTGGCGCGGGCCGCCAGCAGGGCGGCTTCGTTGACCAGATTGGCGAGATCAGCGCCGGAGAAGCCGGGGGTGCCGCGGGCGATCACCTTGGGCTCCACGTCGGGCGCCAGGGGCACCTTGCGCATGTGCACCTTCAAGATCTTCTCGCGGCCGATGATGTCGGGATTGGGCACCACCACCTGGCGGTCGAAGCGGCCCGGGCGCAGCAGCGCCGGATCGAGCACGTCCGGACGGTTGGTGGCGGCGATCAGGATCACGCCCTCGTTGGCCTCGAAGCCGTCCATCTCCACCAGCAACTGGTTCAGGGTCTGCTCGCGCTCGTCGTTGCCGCCGCCGAGCCCGGCACCGCGGTGGCGGCCGACGGCATCGATTTCGTCGACGAAGATGATGCAGGGCGCGTTCTTCTTGCCCTGCTCGAACATGTCGCGCACGCGGCTGGCGCCGACGCCGACGAACATCTCGACGAAATCGGAGCCGGAAATGGTGAAGAAGGGCACGTTGGCCTCGCCGGCAATGGCGCGGGCCAGCAGCGTCTTACCGGTGCCCGGCGGGCCCACCAGCAGGCAGCCCTTGGGGATCTTGCCGCCGAGGCGCTGGAACTTCTGGGGGTCGCGCAGATACTCGACCACCTCTTCCAGTTCCTGCTTGGCCTCGTCGATGCCGGCCACGTCGTCGAAGGTGACGCGGCCCAGCTTTTCGGTCAGCAGGCGCGCCTTGGACTTGCCGAAGCCCATGGCCTTGCCGCCGCCGCCCTGCATCTGGCGCATGAAGAAGATCCAGACGCCGATCAGCAGCAGCATCGGGAACCAGGACATCAGGATCTGCAGAAGAGGATTCATCTCCTCTTCCGGCGCGGCGGTGATGCGCACGCCGTTCTCGCGCAACTGCGGCACCAGGT
>NZ_JANQOI010000101.1 GCF_028289705.1 Pelagibius sp. | reverse complement strand
TCCTGGTGCCGCCCCGAGTCCCGGGGGCCGAACTCGGCGTGGTGCCAGGCCCCACGAGGCAGTACTGAGCTGCGGCGCCACAAGCGTTTGAATAGGAGGCCAACCCGCTCCGAGTGCCTGCGGCCACGGCAATGCCCATCCCAGCGATCTGCGGATCGGTCACCATCGACGCCGGATTGGACGGGCTCGACGCCGATTCATTGCCCGTCGACACGACCATGACGACACCACGGCTGGCGGCATAGCCCATGAAGTCGTTGTATACTGGGGTCATATCGCGCGAGCCCCAGGACATGTTGAGCACATCCGCGCGGCCCTGTCGCGGCGTTCCGGCATCGGCCGCCTGAATCATCGAATTGATCGCCGCCAAGCCGTCGATAAGGTTGTCATTCGTGCCAGCGTCGTAGTCGACCAGCGCAGCATTGAATGCAACGCCCATGGTACCGCGATCGTTGCGCGCCGCGGCTGCGATGCCTGCAACTGACGTGCCGTGGCTACGGTCGCCGGCCTCGGAGGGCAACATGTCGAACTGACCACCTCTGGCCAGAGCGCGCTCGATATCCTCGTGCGACCCATCGATCCCGTCGTCAATCACTCCGATGGACTGGCCCTGGCCACCTTCCCGGCCAGCTGGTGTCAACGCATACGCCTCCGCCGCGCGGATTTCCGAAAGACCGGGAGTGCGCGCATATTCGTCGGTCAGGTACCGCTCGATGTCGTTTCCGCCGCCGCTGCTCCCGCCGCAGGCCGAGAGCGCTAGGCCTACACACAGAGCGAAACCGGACCGAAATGGCGAAGAGGTCGGCGACAAGGTCAATGCGGTTGGCATCTTCTCAGCTCTACTCATTGATTCTCACCGGCTCAGAAAGACTTGATGCGATTCTCGCGCATCAGAAGGACTAATATGCACCATTCTTAACCAGATCGGATTGCTCGGCAAATTCCCAGGGCGAGCCTTTTCGTGCGGCCGTAACCACTCTGCCACGGTCAGGGCCAGTCAGGGCTTCAGGTAGCGGGCCTCGGCTGCATAGTACTGTTCGAACCCGACCGTGCGGCGCAGATCGGCAAAGGGCATCAATCCCGCTGTATGATCCCTGCCCTCCCGAAGGTCGCTTAGCACCTGGATCATTGCGTTCATGGCCGCCGACATGCAGGCCAGCGGATAGGCGGCGACGGCAAAACCCAGATCTGCCAGCTCCCTGGGCGGCAGGATAGGCGTTTGACCGCCCTCGAGCATGTTGGCCGAGGTGGGGGCCGGAACCTCGCGGCAGATGGCGCGCATCTCATCCCTGTCGAAGGGCTCTTCGACGAAGATGAGGTCGGCACCCAGCTCGGCAAAAGTCTGGGCCCGGGCGATGGCCTCGCTCAACCCATGGTCCCGGCGGGCATCGGTTCGTGCCTTGATCAGGATATCGGCGCGGCCGCGCGCCGCGACCGCCGCACGGATCCGATCGAACGCTTCCTCCCGATCAACGACAGCCTTGCCGGCGATATGTCCGCAGCGCTTCGGCGCGACCTGATCCTCGATCATCACACCCGCGCATCCGGCACGCGCAAACCCCTCGACGGTCCGTTCCACGTTCATGGGGTTCCCGTAGCCGGTGTCGCCATCGACCATCATCGGTATCTCAATGGCCTCAAGAACGTTGCGAGCCTGATCCAGAACCTCGCCATAGCTCATAAGGCCCACATCGGGCGCCCCAATCCGGCTCACAGAGGCAGCAAAGCCTGAGAGGAAGGTCAGATCAAACCCGGCCTGCTCGATCAATCGAGCCGAAATCCCGTCATAGCAGCAGGGCATTAGAATCAGTTCGCCGCTGGCCAGCAGCGCCCGGACGCGATCTGTCTTCGGGTTGGGCAATTGCTCAGCCATGAGGAGTCTCATCCCTGTAAGGTGGCAGCTTCTGCCAACGCGGCACATCGCGCGCCATCCGGTCCAGCAAGTCTTTCAGCAGGTCTCTTTCGCCAGGCGACAGAGAGGCGGTCAGATGCCGCTCCGCGTCCTCGAACAGCGCCATCGCCGAGGCAAGGGCCTCCCGACCTTCGGGCTCGAGGAACAGAAGCTTGCGCCGCCCGTCTTCTTCATCTTGCCGCCGCGAGACCATCCCCTTCGCCATAAGCGGCGCGACCGCCCGGCTCACCGTATTGGACGGCTGTTCGGTGATCTCGCAGATGTCGCGCGCGTTCAGCCCAGCGCGGAAGTCCAGACACATCAGCACTGTCAG
Source organism: Pelagibius sp. (assembly GCF_028289705.1). Taxonomy (GTDB): domain Bacteria; phylum Pseudomonadota; class Alphaproteobacteria; order Kiloniellales; family Kiloniellaceae; genus Pelagibius. Next base: position 3,004 of record NZ_JANQOI010000101.1, on the reverse strand, counting down.
CTCGGGCCGGATTAGCCCCGTTTCCCGCTCCATGCGGCGCAGGAGCGGTTCCCGCCAGAAGTTGGTGAGAAACGAGATCCTGTATCCGATGTCGATCGGAGTCGCGTCGAGGATGTCGATCAGCTTCATGTGTGAGAGCGTAAGTCCAAGAAACAGATTGCTCCAGATGGAATTATATCGTTCCATATGGAGCGAATAAGGCGTGTTGGGAGGGCGTGCCCCATGCAATCGGGTATCGAGTCGCTGTCCAGATGGATCGAAGCGGTGCTTGCCGTTCTGCTGATCGGGCTGATGCTGGCGGTGGTGCTGCAGGTCCTGGGCAGTGCATTCGATGTGAACCCGATTCTGTCTTTGGCCGAACCGGCCGCGCTTGTCGGCCGCGCCGTCACGCTGAACAGTCTGCTCGATCTGCAGTGGCACCTTCTGGTGATCGTCGGGCTGATACCGGCCGGATTGGTCTGGCAGCGCGACCGCCATGTCCGCGTGGACTTCCTGTATCAGCGGTATGACGTGCGCTGGAGGGCCAAGGTCGATCTTGCGGGGAACCTTCTCTTCGCCGCCCCGTTCTTCTTGCTGATCCTGCCCGCCTCCTGGTCATTCATGATGCGGGCTTGGCGCTCCGATGAAGGATCGCGCAATGGCGGGCTTGAGGATCTCTGGTTGATCAAATCTGTGCTGCCACTCGGCCTTGGCATCCTCGCGGTATACATCCTTCTCGAATCTCTGCGGCTGATGCACGCGCGCCGATGAGCGAGATGGGTCTGCCCCTTGCCATGGCCGGACTGACACTGGCCGGAATCCTCGCGGGCTACCGCGTTGGCATGGTGCTGGCCGGCGCGGCTGCGCTGTTCATTCTGATCTCCGATCTGCCGACCGCGTACTTCAACCTGCTGGTCAGCCGGATCTACGCCAACGTGCTGTCCAACTGGCTGCTTGTTGCGATCCCGATGTTCATCTTCATGGGGCTGATCCTGGAGAAGTCAGGTGTGGCCGAGCGGGCGCTCCGGGCAGCGCAGACGGCGCTCGGCGGATCGTCGGCGGGCATGGGGATCTCGGTTCTGGTGATTGGGATACTCCTGGCAGCCTCGTCGGGCATCGTTGGCGCCTCGGTCGTTCTGCTGGCGATGCTCGCCCTGCCCCGGCTGCAGGAAGGCGGCTATGACAACGCGACCTCGGCGGGGTTGATCGCGTCGTCGGGGACACTCGCCATTCTGATCCCGCCCTCTGTGATGCTGATCGTGCTCGGCGACCAGCTGCAGGCGCCGGTGCCGGCCATGTTCGCGGGGGCCATCCTGCCCGGACTTCTGCTGGTTGCTGCCTATGGCACGCTTGTTATCTGGCGGGCGCGATTGCTTCCCCGACAACCGCAGTCAGACCAGGGCACCACGGTGCTGCGTCTTCTCATCGACCTGGGCCCGCTCATCGGGCTGGTCGTCTGCGTTCTAGGCTCGATCATCGCTGGCCTTGCTACACCGACCGAGGCAAGCGGGCTCGGGGCATTTGGCGCCATCCTGATCACCATCCTCTACAGATGCTTTCACTGGCCGACGATCTTCGATGCCGCACGGCAGACGGTCGTGACAACCTCGATGGTCCTTCTGGTGATGATTGGGGCGACCTGCTTTGCTGCGGTCTTCAAGGGGATCGGCGGCGACGACATGGTCGAGTCGGGCCTTCTGGCCTGTGGCGAAGGTCCCTATACCGTCCTGCTCGTTGTGATGGCCGCGATTTTCGTCCTGGGCTTCGTGCTGGACTGGCTCGAGATAACGCTGATCCTGGTCCCGATCTTCGCACCGATAGTCGCCACCCTGGACTTCGGACATGGCCTGACGGGCGAGCCACTGCTGGTCTGGTTCGGCGTTCTTGTGGCGGTGAACCTGCAGACCAGTTTTCTGACGCCGCCCTTCGGTTTCTCGCTGTTCTACTTGCGCGGCGCAGTGGGGGAACGGCTGACGACACCCGAGATCTATCGTGGCGTCCTGCCGTTCATTGGCCTGCAATTGCTGGTCCTAGCGCTGCTGATCGTCTTTCCCAGCCTCATCACGGGGCTGACCTGAAAGCAAAGAGAGGGAGAAGACTCATGAAGAGAAATCTGATCGCCGCCGCCATGGCGCTGACCGCCGCTCCGGTCATTGCGCAGGACTACAACATGCAAAGTGCCTTCGGCACGACGCTTCCGGTGCTCGGACCCGCCGCCGACCGGTTCGTTTCCAATGTTTCGCTCCTGACCAGCGGCGAGGTGAACTTCGAACACCTGGGCGCTGGCGAGTTGTCCCCGCCGTTCGAGATCTTCGACAATGTCGGCGTCGGCGCGATTGATGCGGGCTGGTCGTTCGCCGCCTATGCCTCGGGTCAGGAACCGGCCGCCGCCCTGTTCGGGTCTGTCCCGTTCGGCGGAGATCCGCTGTCCTACATCGCATGGCTGAACCACGGGGGAGGGATCGAGCTGTGGCGCGAGCTCTACGAACCCTACAACCTCGTCCCAATGGCCTGTGGCGTGATCCTGAGCGAGGCCGGAGGGTGGTACACGTCAGAGATCAACAGTCCCGAGGACCTGCAGGGTCTCAACATCCGGATCGGCGGTCTTGGCGGGGCCATCCTGTCGCGGCTGGGCGCGAACGCGATGTCACTTCCAGTCGGCGAGATTTCCACATCGCTCGAGACCGGGCGACTGGACGCCACAGAGTTGAGCTTTCCGCTGGTTGACCGGCTTCTGGGGTTCAACGAAGTGGCCGACTACTACTACTTCCCCGGCTGGCACCAGCCCGCCGGCTTCATCGAGTTCTACGTCAACAAAGACCTCTGGGACGGCTTCACCGAAGAACAGCAGACGGCGATCGAAGTGTCCTGCAACGACATCAACCTCTGGACCCTTGGTGTCGCGGCCGGTGCCCAGGCCGAGGTGCTGGAAGAGTTCCGGGCCGGCGGCACCAAGGGTCCAGAGGTTGATGTCGTTGCAGGACACTTCGATCGCCGTCTGCTGTTCTTCGGTGAAGCCGTCCCA
>NZ_JANQOI010000096.1 GCF_028289705.1 Pelagibius sp. | reverse complement strand
CCTCCGCGGCGGCCGGTGCCGCCGCCGGTGCATCTGCGACTTCCGCAAGAGGCGCCGGGCTCTCAGTCGACGCTGCGCCAGCACCCGCCGCACCCGCCGTTTCGCTCGAATCCGCGCCGGGCTGCGGACCCTGCTCGCTTCTCGGCCAGAACGCGTAGCCCGCAAAACCGAGGGCGATCCCCACAACTACGACCGTCGCCATCCGCCAGAGCGAGCGGTCACCGCTGTGGCGCTCCCGGGCCTCCACCACCGAGGGACCGGCGATCGCCTTGCCGGGCTTGGCCGCCGCCTTGCGCCGCTGATTTGAGAGATCGATCAGCGATGGCCGCAATCCTGGCGTCTTCTTGGCGTCCTTGTCATCACCCTTGTGGTCGCCCTTAAGATCGCCGGCCGGACCGGCCGGGCGCACCTCAGCCGCTGCGTCACCGGAATCGCGCTGCGCCGGCCCATCGGCGTCCTTGTCCGCCGCCTGTGTCTCTGCCGTATCGCCGTCCTCTTCCTCAACCGCGGTCGCCGGACCATCGGAGGGTTCGGCCACGGTGCTCTCTGACACCTCTGCCGGCTTTTCAGCAGGCGCATCGGAGGAGGCCGGATGGACCTCGGAGACCAGGGTGCCGATGCCGGCTGCATTATCCACTGCGGGCATCTGAAGGGGCTCCGGGGACGCTTCCGCGGACGGCTCGGGGGACGGCTCGGGGGACGGCTCGGCGCCGGAGACGGCGTCCGCCGCGTCCTCTTTGGCCGCCGACTCCTCGACCGGGGACACTTCGGCCGTAGACTCTTCGACCGGGCGCTCCTCGGCCGGCGGGCCTTCGGGTCTCGGCTGCTCGGTTGCTGGCCCTTCGGCCACCAGTTCCGCTTCGACCACCTCGAGCGCCTGGGCCCAATCCACGGCGACGCCGGCTTGGCCGGTGTCGGGCACTGCTGTGGCGGCCTCTACAGGCATCGCGCCAAGGTCGTCGCCAACCTCCTCGAACTGCGTCTCGCCCGCAGCAGCCTCCTGCGCAGAAGCCGCGCCGTTGGTTGCGGCCGCGGGACTCACTTCAGGCGCAGGCTCCGGCTCGCCCAAGCCATTGACCTCGCCGGCCGCGGTCATCCTGAACGCCAGCGGACGATGCACCAGCAGGCTACCCGCGGGATCCAGCGCGCCTTCGTCGCCGCGCAATCCACGCCCGGCGGACCCACCGATTTCCGTCTCGCCCTGCGCGTTGTCGCCAGTTTCGTCCTTGGCGGTCTGCGCGTCGACGAAGGCGAGCAAGGGAAGGTCCTGCTCGATTTCCGGCAGGCTCGCCTTTTTGCGTTCGGAGGACTCGCTGCCACGCCCCTTGTTCCGCTGCGCAGGCATGGACGGCGCGGCGGCGCCGTCTTCCTTCAGCTCGGCAATGACGAGGCTTGCGGGGGACGCCGTCCCCTTGCGGGCGAACAGCTCATTGGTCAGAGAAGCCGCCTTGGCTTGGGTCATATTACGCTCTGCCCTCAACCTTGGCTTCGCCGGCGGGAGCGGAGTCTCTGAGCCCCGCCGGGACCATCGGCAAGCGCCGCGACCGCCGCGTGCCGGAGAGCCGCGTTTCCAGGTAGTCCCACAGCGCCACGATCTCCTTGGCGGAGCGCGATCCCCCGGGCAGTTCCATCACCGTGCGGCCGTCGATCATCGAGGCGGCGAAGTCGACGCGTTGGTGAATGATGGAAGGCGCAAGGGGCCCATGCTGCGACAGCAGAGAGACCGCCTCGCCGGTGATCTTGGCGCGGGCGGAGGCACCATTGACGACGAACACCAGCGGTTTGCCGAGGTGTTCCACCAGTTCCATCGTCGCCCCGATCGACCGCAGGTCGTGGGGGCTCGGCCGGGTCGGGATCACCACCAGATCGGCGACCCGTATGACCTCGGCGATGGTGCTGGTCAGCGCCGGCGGCGTGTCGATGACCAGCAGTTCCAGCCCGTGTGCCGCCAGTTCCTTGATGTCGGCGGCCAGGCGGGGCACTGCGGTCTGAATGAAAAAGGGATTGGGCGCGGCCCGCTCATTCCACCAGTCGGCCAGACTGCCCTGCGGGTCGACGTCGATCAGCCCGACAGGGCCGCTCCCGCTCAGTTCCGCCTGGACCGCGAGATGACCGGCAAGGGTTGTCTTGCCCGATCCACCCTTTTGCGACGCAACAACAACAACCTTCACACCTCGTGCTCCCCCGAAATCGGCATCAGGCAAACCGGGTTGGCGCATTGCGGCCCTGCGCCGCGCCAACTGCTTCGACCTCGTTTGGTGCGAAAGCCTAGGCGCCCGCACCTACCAGTGAAAGTTAATAATTGGTTAATCTATACTATATGTAGGGGTTCTTGGGAAGCCAGACATAAACGCCCCGGCAAGAAAGTCGACGGTCAAATCAATCGGAATCGAGCGACAATGGCAGCATGCGGCGGTTGCGGCCGGATCGGGCAAATGAGCGAAACGCGCGCGCCATCCCGTAGCCCACAAAGGCTGATCTACGACCGCGAAACCCGGTAAAGAGCTCGATCATAGACAAGATATAAGACAAAAATCAGAAAAATTTTATGTAAATTTGAATTTAATGAGTATAAATTGGATTATTATTTAAATCTTTACTTAAACACTGAAATCTAGTATGTAGGTTCGGCTGAATAGAGGCCCGGACTGTAGGAGGATTACATGCAGATCCAAACAGCCCCTGTGCCACTGGCCAACTCGGGTTCGACACAGGCGGCAGCGGCGCCGGAAGCGCCGCAGGCTGCCAAGGTCGAGTCGGCACGGCCTGTGGAAGCGGCGCATAAGGACCCGGCCCCGCGGTTTCCCTATCCGGATCCCAGTCGGGGACAGAAGATCAACATCGAAGCCTGATCTTCAACGCCTTTGCGCTGACACACACAGGGGGAGACCATGACGGTACCTAGGAGGCTCTGAGAGAGGCCGGTTTGGCCTTTCTCGGAGCTCCCGCCGTTAGCGGCGTCAGGGTCCGGGGCACGGCCGGACCACAAGAAGATCACTTGTGGATTTCAGCCCAATCTCCATATAGAGCTTGCTAAATTAAGCGAAATTGGAGTCGCCATAATCGAACGCCCCTCCCCGGCAGCGCCGGAGAGGCCCGCAAAACCGGGCGTTCAGCGGCCCCGCCGGGATTGACCACTGCGGATCGACAGATGTCGACAAAAACGAGGCCGGCAGCGTCTCTTCGCCGGAACATCAGCTTTCTTGGCCGCTGGCTGCGCAACCCAAAGGCAGTCGGTGCGGTCGTGCCCAGCGGCAAGAGCCTGGCCGCGGCCATGGTTGCGGAGGTGGACCGTGACGCCGAGGGGGCAATCATCGAACTGGGCGGCGGCACCGGCAACATCACGGCGGCACTACTGCACGCCGGCTTCCCCATTGACGACATCACCGTGATCGAGCGCGACCCGGCCTTTCACCGGGTCATTGCCCAGCGCTTTCCCGAGGTCCGCGTGTTGCAAGGCGATGCGGTCGACCTGCGCCGCCTGCTGCGCGACGCTGGGATCGGCAAGGTGAAGGCCGTCGTTTCAAGCCTTCCCCTGCTGTCGATACCGGACCGGATCTGCCTGCAGATCGTTGCCGAAGCGATGGCGGTGCTCGACGAAAACGGAGTCTTTATCCAGTTCACCTATGGGCCGGCGTCCCCGGTGTCCCGCTCCATCCTGACGCGCCTGGGCCTGCATGGGCGGCGCGCCAGCTGGGTGATGGACAACATTCCCCCGGCCGCGGTCTGGCGCTACAGGCCGCACCACGCCGCCGCCGGCATCGGCGGGCCGGAGGCCGAGGTGGTCGAAACGCTGCACAAGCGCAGCGCCTGACCCAAGAGACCACTGCAATTCGGTCAGTGCACCGGGGCGCCCGCTCCGGGGATGTGCATGGGCCGCCTCAGCGGCCGGCTCCGCGTTTCCTCCGCCCCCGGCGCCTGCTTTCGGTGCTCCGGATCATGTCCCGCAGCCGCGGCTGAATCTCCTCCCGCCACCGCCGGCCGTTGAAGACACCGTAGTGCCCGACACCGGGCTGCACATAGTGATGATGATCGGCGGCGGGTATCCGGGAGCAGAGATCGTGCGCCGCCTCGGTCTGCCCGAGGCCGCAGATGTCGTCGTGCTCGCCCTCGATGGTCATCAGCGCGGTGTCGCGAATCGCACGGCAGTCCAGCAGCGCCCCGCGATGCCGCAGGGTCCGGTCCGGCAGCGCGTGATCCTGGAAGACGGTCTTGATGGTCTGCAGGTAGAACTCCGCGGTCAGATCCATGACCGAACGGTATTCCCGGTAGAAGCGCTGGTGCTGCTCCACCGAGTCGCAATCGCCGGCGATCAGGTGGCGGAAGAGATCGGCATGGGCGTCCAGATGGCGTTCCAGGTTCATGGTCATGAAGCCGGTGAGCTGCAGGAAGCCCGGATAAACCCGCCGAAGCGCGCCGGGATGGGGAAAGGGTACCCGGGTGATGACCGAGTGGTCGAACCAGGCCAGCGGACGCGAGGCCGCCAGTTCGTTCACCGCGGTGGGATTGCGCCGTGTGTCGATGGGTCCGCCCATCAGGGTGATGGATGCCGGCCGTAGCGGGTCGCGCGCGGCGGCCATCAGGGCCGTGGCCGCAAGCACCGGAACCGAAGGCTGACAGACCGCGACCACGTGGGTATCCGGGCCGACAAAGCGGATGAACTCGACCACATAATCGATGAAGTCGTCGAGATCGAAGCGCCCATAGGCCAGGGGCATCAAGCGCGCGTCGCGCCAATCGGTCACGAAGACCTCATGCTCGGCGAGCATCGCCTTCACGGTGCCGCGCAGCAGGGTGGCATAGTGGCCTGAGAGCGGCGCGACGATCAGCACCTTCGGATCGCGCCGCCGGCCGGACCCGCCCAGGTCGCGCCGGAAATGCAGGAGGTTGCCGAAGAGTTTGCCGTAGACCACCTCGGGAGAGACCGGCACCCGCTTGCCGCCGATGACGGTCTCGTCGAGGTCCCACTCGGGTTTGCGGTAGCGCCGGGTGACGTTCTCGAAGACTTCGCAGGCCGCCGCGACCGCCTTGCCGACGGGCGTATAGGCGACGGGACTGAAGGCGCTGCGGCAAAGATAGTGCAGAGCATCCGATTGCATTCGCAGAGGCTGCACCGCTGCGTGGCTCAATTCATAAGCATGGTAAAGCAAGGTCTACTTGGCCCCCAGAGTTGCCGTGCCGCTCAGCGGCACTCCCTCCCCATTGTCGCTGTTGTCCTTGTCGTTGGCGGCCCCGCGCTAAGCGCAGGCCGCGGCTGCGCGATCACAATCGGCCGGATCGCGAGCGGGCGCAGCCTATCATCCCGCTTCGCGCCGCAAGAAGCGAAAAAACCGCTTGACGGGCGGGCCTTCCGAGGCCCTGCGCCTTGACGCATGTCAATGCAGGGCCCCGCGGGCTGCCTAGGCTGAAGGCAGCAAAAGGGGCCAACGCAGGCGGCCAACTCATGGGAGGCGAAGCCCATGCCCGGCATCATCGAATCGCTGCGCAACGATCATTCCAGACTGACCAAATTGCTCGACGCGCTAGAGCGGCAGCTTTCCAATTTCGAAGAGGGCAAGGTGCTCGACTTCGATATCATCGACGGCATCCTGCACTACTGCCTCAGCTATCCCGATCTTCACCACCATCCGATGGAGGACCTGATCTTCCAGGCCTTGCGGGCCCGCAACCCCGAGGTCCTGGAGGGCGTCGACGATCTGCGCCGGGAACATGAGGGCCTGGCCGAACTCACCCGGCGCTTCGCCGCGGCGATCCACACCGTCGAGCAGGACATCCCGGTCGAGCGCACGGCGATCCAGAAGGTCGCCAAGGAGTTTCTCAGCGCCTATCGCCGCCACATCATGATGGAAGAGAAGTACTTTTTTCCCGCGGCACAGCGGAACCTGAAAGCCGAGGACTGGAGCGCCATCGCCCAGAAGCTCAAACCCATGGAAGACCCGCTGTTCGAGCGGCGCGAAGACGAGCGTTTCTCGGCCCTCTATCGTGACATCCTCGCCTGGGACCGACACTCCGCCGCCTGAGTTCTCTGCCACTGGCAGTGTTCACGGGACTTCTGCTTACATCCGATAATTGCTACACTAACGGTTCTCGATCGATCGCGGGCGCATTCGGGCGCCTTGATCAGCGGCTAGAGCACTTTCCGACCATCTGGGGAGCTTCCTATGCCGATGGGAATCAGCAAACTCGGTCCAACGCATCTGCTTTTGAGCGGGCTCGTCGCCGTCCTGGCCTGCCTGCCCGGTCCCGACGCCTGGAGCGCCGACAAGACGATCACCATTGGAACCGGCAGCCGGGCCGGAGTCTATTTCCAGGTCGGGCGCGCCATCTGCCGGCTGGTCAACCGCAGCCAGGCAGAGCACGGGATCGCTTGCGACGCACCCCCCAGCGCCGGCTCCATCGCCAACCTGAAGGCGGTGCGCGAGGGCCGCCTGCAGCTCGCCGTCGCCCAGTCGGATTGGCAATACCATGCCGTTCACGGCACCAGCCGCTTCGCCGCGGCCAAAGCCGACCCGGATCTGCGCTCGGTCTTTTCCGTGCATGGCGAACCCTTCACCCTGGTGGTGCGCCGGGATGCGGCGATCAGCCACCTGCGCGACATCCAGGGCAAGCGCGTCAACATCGGCAATCCGGGATCGGGCCAGCGCGGCACCATGGAGGTGGTGATGCGCGCCATGGGCTGGGACAAGTCGTCCTTCAGTCTCGCCAACGAGTTGCCGGCCAGCCAGCAGTCCCTGGCGCTCTGTCACGATCAGGTCCAGGCGATGGTCTACACCGTCGGTCACCCCAACGACTCCGTCGCCCAGGCAGTCCGCCTCTGCGATGCGGTGATCGCCGAGGTTTCCGGCAACGAGATCGAAAAGCTGGTGCAGGACAAGCCCTACTACGCCTTCACCCTGGTGCCGGGCGGCCTCTATGCCGGCAATCCCAAGGATGTCAGGACCTTCGGTGTGAAGGCCACCCTCGTCACCTCGGCGAAAGTCGATGCCGACACCATCTATGCCATCACCAAGACGATCTTCGAAGATCTGGACAGCTTCCGGCGCATGCACCCGGCCTTCGCCAAGCTGCAGCCGGAGCGCATGGTGCGTGACGGGCTTTCCGCCCCCCTGCACGAGGGCGCGGCGCGCTACTTCAAGGAGCGTGGCTGGAACTGAGATCCGCCGGCCGGTTGACACCCGGCATCGGGCGCCCGCGCCATCTGGTCAAGTTGCCGGCGCGCTTTCCTGCCCGGCAGAGGTTTCGCAAGCCCGATCCAGCCCTTCGCCTGACGCTTCGCCTCGGCTAGACTGTGCGGGCCGTCCAGGCCGACTGCACAGAAAGGGTGAGCAAATGCGCAAGCTACTCCTGGCAATCATTCTCGCGGTGACCGGCGCCACCAGCGCCGCAGCAGAAGAGCTCCGCATCGGCATGTCGCAGTATCCCACCACCCTGCACCCCAACATGGAGGCCTCGGTCGCCAAGTCCTACGTGATGTCCATGACCCAGCGCCCGATGACGGTCTACGATCATGAGTGGCAGCTGATCTGCATGCTCTGCGTGGAACTGCCGTCGATCGAGGACGGCACCGCCGTGCCGGAACCCCTGCCCGAGGGCGTGGAAGGCGCTGGTGACGGGCGCGGTATCGCGCTCACCTACCGCTTGCAGCCTGAGGCCACCTGGGGCGACGGCACCCCGATCACCACCGCCGACGTGCTGTTCACCTGGAAGGTCGGCCGGCACGAGAAATCCGGGATCGGCAACCTGGAACTCTACCGCCGGATCCTCTCCATCGACGTCATCGACGACAAGAGCTTCGTCATGCACGTCGACCGCGTCTCCTTCGAGTATGCGGCGATCAACGACTTCAGGCTGCTGCCGGCCCACATCGAGGGGCCGATCTTCGAAGCCGCGCCGGACGACTACCGCAACCGCACCGCCTTCGACAGCGACCCGGCCAACCCGGGCCTCGCCTTCGGCCCTTACCGAGTCGTCGAGGCCATCCCTGGATCGCGCATCGTTTTGGAGCGCAACGAGACCTGGTGGGACAAGCGTCCGGCTTTCGACCGCATCGTCCTGCTGACCATCGAGAAGACCACGGCTCTGGAAGCCAATCTGCTTTCCGGCAACATCGACATGATCTCTGGTGAGCTCGGCCTCACCCTCGACCAGGCCCTGGCCTTCGAGAAACGACACGGCAACGACTACCAGGTGATCTATGAGCCCGGCCTGCTCTATGAGCACATCGACCTGATGCTGGAGAACCCGATCCTGCAGGACAAGCGCGTGCGCCAGGCCCTGGTCTACGCCATCGACCGCGAGGCGATCAGCCAGCGCCTCTTCGACGGCCGCCAGCCGGTCGCCCACTCCGGGGTGTCGCCGCTGGACTGGGTCTACGATCCGGAGATCAAGACCTACGCTTTCGATCCCGAGCAGGCCAAGGCTCTGCTGGACGATGCCGGCTGGAGCGACGTCCGCGACGGCATCCGCCACAACGCCGCCGGCGAGGCCCTGCGCCTGGAGTTCATGACAACCTCCGGCAACCGCATCCGCGAGCTGGTGCAGCAGGTCCTGCAGAGCCAGTGGCGCCAGGTGGGGATCGACATGCGCGTGCGCAACGAGCCGCCGCGGGTCTTCTTCGGCGAGACCGTGCACCACCGCCGCTTCACCGGCCTTGCCATGTTCGCCTGGGGCAAGGGGCCGGAACACGTTCCGCGCTCGACCCTGCATTCCGAAGAGATTCCCAGCGAGGCGAACGGCTGGTCGGGACAGAACTACACCGGCTTCCGCAATGCCGAGATGGACGCGCTGATCGAGGCCATCAACATCGAACTCGACCGCCCGACGCGCAAGGACATGTGGGCGCGGGTGCAGGCGATCTATGCCGAGGAGGTGCCGGTCATCTCGCTCTATTGGCGCGCCAACGCCTATGTGCTGCCGAAGTGGCTGCAGGGCGTGCGGCCCACCGGGCAGATGGCCTCCTCCTCGCTCTGGGTCGAGGACTGGACCATAGAGGGGCGCTAGCGGATTGTTGAAGAACCTTTGCGCGGAGCACACCACCCTTCGAGACGGCCCTTCGGGCCTCCTCAGGGTGAGGCAAAGTGCCGGACTGATTGACCTCATGCTGAGGAGCGCAGCGTCTCGAAGCGCGAGGTCAATCAGTCGACTGGCTTTTTCAACAGCCTACTAGGCGAGACGCGCGCGCGATGCTCGCCTATCTGGCCCGCCGGCTGGCGGAGTCCTTCCTGGTCCTGGCGATCATGTCGTTCGTCATCTTCGCCCTGCTGGGCCTGATGCCGGGCGATCCCATCGACGTGATGATCTTTTCCGATCCGGAGATGACCCCGGAGGACGCGGCGCGTCTGCGCGCGCTCTACGGCCTCGACCGGCCCATCGCCGAACGCTACCTGACCTGGCTCGGCTCGGCGCTGCAGGGCGACTTCGGCTATTCGCGTCTCTACAATCGGCCGACCCTCGACATCCTTCTGCCGCGCCTCGGCAACACCGTGGTGCTGATGGGTCTCAGCCTCTTCCTGGCCCTGATCATCGCGCTGCCCGCAGGGATCTACGCGGCGACCCGCCCGCAGAGCCTGACCGACCACGGCATCAACCTGATCGCCTTTGCCGGGATCTCGATCCCGCCGTTCTGGCTGGCGATCCTGCTGATCATCCTCTTTGCCGTGGTCCTCGGCTGGTTGCCGGCCGGCGGCATGGGCGACGGGCAGAGCTTCTGGTCCGACCTGCGCTTCCTGGTGCTGCCGGTCCTGGCCCTGACCATCGCCACCGTCGGCGGCGTGATCCGTTTCATGCGCGCCGCCGCCATCGAGGCCCTGCGTCAGGACTTCGTGCGCACCGCCAGGGCCAAGGGGCTCAGCGGCCGCCAGATCGTCATCGGCCATGTCCTGCGCAACGCCATGATCCCGGTCGCCACCATTCTCGCCCTGCAAATGGGCAACCTCTTCTCCGGCGCCCTGATCACCGAGACCATCTTCGCCTATCTGGGCATGGGCAAGACGATCTACGATTCCGTGGTCGGCAACGACTACAACGTCGCCCTGGTCGGGCTGCTGCTGGCCACGCTGACGACCCTGCTGGCCAATCTCTTGGCGGACCTCGCCTACACCTGGCTGGACCCCAGGATCTCCTATCAATGACCATCAGCCCGCACCCGGAAACGCCAAACGAAGGCCGGCCGCTGCTGGCCGCCGAGGCGGCGCTGGCCGGCGGCGCCGCCCTTTCGGTGCGCCAGATCTTCTGGCGGCGCTTCCTCGCCCATCGCCTGGCCGTCGCCAGCCTCGCCTTCCTCGTGCTGCTGTCGCTGGCCTCGGCCGCCGCGCCGCTGGTCGAAGCGCTGCTCGGCGTCGATGGCAATCTGGTGGATCTCTTCAATGCCAAGCAGCCACCCTCGGCGCAGCACCCGCTGGGCACCGACGAGTTGGGGCGGGACACCCTGGTGCGCCTGCTCTACGGCGGCCAGGTCTCGCTCATCGTCGGCCTCGCCGCGGCCCTCGGCTCCGCCGTCATCGGCAGCTTCCTGGGGATCATGGCGGGCTACTACGGCGGCCGGCTGGACGCCCTCCTGATGCGCTTCACCGACGGCGTCATCGCCCTGCCGATCCTGCCGCTGCTGATCATCCTGGCGGCGGTCGACCTCAGGAAACTGGGCCTGCCGGAGGATCTTGTCGCCTCCGAGAGTATCTCCATCTACCGCATCGTCGTGCTGATCGTGCTGGTCGGCTGGACCACCGTGGCCCGCCTGGTGCGCGGCGCCACCCTCTCGATGAAAACCCGGGAGTTCGTGCGCGCCGCCGAGGCCATGGGCGCGCCGGCGCGCCGCATCATGCTGGTTCACATCCTGCCCAACGTGGTCTCGCCCATCATCGTCGCCACGACCCTCTCGGTCGGCGGGATCATCCTTCTGGAATCGGTTCTCAGCTTCCTGGGCCTGGGCATTCAGCCGCCCCTACCCTCCTGGGGCAACATGCTGACCAACGCCCAGGAACTGATCTGGGAGGCACCGGTCCTGGCGATCTATCCGGGGCTGCTGATCTTCCTCACCGTCATCGCCTTCAACTTCCTGGGCGACGGCCTGCAGGACGCCCTCGATCCCCGCGCCATTCAGGAAGACTGAGCAGGGCGCAGCCGGTCGCGGAGCCGGCGGTGAAGGGTGCCGACCCGGCCCGCTTCACTCCGCCGCGTCGGCGGAAGCCGGCAGGTCCGTCGATTTGGCGCGCTTGGACGGCGGCGCTTTAACGCGATCGCGCGGGAAGGTGAGGGTCACCTTGGTGCCCTGCCCGACCTTGCTTTCGATGTCGACCTTGGCCTGGTGCAGCTTGGCCAGGCCGTCGACCAGCGAAAGCCCCAGACCGACGCCGGAGTTGTTGCTGGTCAGGGTGGAGCGCACCTGGGCGAAAGGCTCGGTGATGCGTTCGAGGTCCGCCTGCGCGATGCCGATACCGTTGTCGGCCACCTCCAGCTTCATGGCGCCGGTTGCACGCTCGACCCGCGCGCTGCAGGTGATCTTGCCCTCGCCACCGGTGAACTTGATGGCATTGCCGATCAGGTTGATCAGGATCTGGCTGATCGCCCCCTCGTCGGCGTGGAGCCGCGGCAGGGTCCTCGCCACCCGGGATTCCAGCTTCACGTTGTGCAGCTTCGCGCCCTCTTCGAAGAGCTTGAAGACCGACTTGTGGCAGGACGCCAGGTCCACCAGGCTTTCCCGGAGCTCAAGATGGCCGGACTCGATCTTGGAGAGGTCGAGGATGTGGTTGATCATGCGCAAGAGGTGGTCGGCGGCATTGCCGATATCGCGCCCGTACTCGGCGTACTTCGGATGGCGGTGCTTGCCGTAGGTTTCGGCACCGATCATGTTGGAAAAGCCGATGATGGCGTTGAGCGGTGTGCGCAGCTCGTGGCTCATGTTGGCCAGGAAGCTCGACTTGGCCCGGCTGGCTTCTTCCGCCAGCCGCCGCGCCGCGGCCATGGACTCTTCCAGCAAGACCTCGCTGGTGATGTCGAAATGCATGACTAGGGCACCCAGTTGGTCGTTGTGCGGCAGGCCGGAGCGCATGACGCACTTGAACCAGCGCTCCTCTGTCGGGGAGTGACAGGTGTAGCGCACCTCGGCGCTCTTGATCCGGCCGCCGAGCACATCCTTCAGCTTGGCCGTGACCTCGCCGCCCTCGTCCGGCGGCTCGTGATCGCCTTCGCCGCAGATCGCCAGGTAATTGCGGCCGACACTGAAGCCCTGGTCCTGCGCGTCGTTGTCGCGGCCGAACTCGCGCCAGGCCTCGTTGACGGAGATTATTATTCCGTTGCGGTCGAGGACCGCGATCTGCGCGGGCGTGCTGTCCAGAATGCCGCTGCGCAGCGCCACCTCTTCGGCCAGTTCGCTGCGGCTGCGGCGCAGTTTCACGTTGGCCCTGGCGAGCCTGGAAACGTCGTTCAGGGTCAGCACAGCGCCGATGATGTGCTGTTGCGCGTCGAGGCAGGGATGGACCTGTAGCTCGTAGTACCTGTCGTTGCGCGGCGAACGGACCGGCTTGCTGCGCGGCTCGCCGGTCACGATCACTTCTTGCACGATGGGGCGCAGGTCCGGCATCCGGTAGCGCGCCTTCACCGCGACCAGAGGTTCGCCGATGCTGCTATCGTCGATCTTGAAGATCTTGGTGGCGGCAACATTGAAGCGCTGAATGCGCAGGCTGTTGTCGGTGACGATCACCGCGTTGGAGATGCTCTCCAGGATCGAGGCCTGGAAGGAGTTGGCCTCGTTGAGGGCATCGGACTTGACGACGATCTCTTCATTGACCGTCGTCAGTTCCTCGTTGGTCGACTGCAGCTCCTCGTTGGAGGTTTCCAGTTCCTCGTTGGTCGACTGCAGCTCTTCGTTGGAGGACTGCAGCTCCTCGTTCAGGGACTGGAGTTCCTCATTGGAGGTCTCCAACTCGCTGACCATGGTATGGAGATGCTCGCGCATGGCCAGGAGCTCGTGCTCCAGTTCCTTCACCTGGCCGCCGCGGCCCGTCTCCTCGATCTCCTCTTCGTCTTCCTGCTCTTCGAGCAGCGCGCGCACGGTCATGAAGGCAATGAGGTCGAGGTCCTCTTCGGTCTCGTCGTCGCGGTAGGGATGGACGACGATCCGGTACTGCCACTTGTCGCCATGGAACTCCGCGGTGTGGGCGCGGCTGCGCACCACCACGTGTTCGCGCCGGCTGCGCAGCAGAAGGGCGCGCAACTCGGCCCTCAGTTCCTCGTCCACCAGGCTGAAGACGTCGAACTGCGAGGCTCCCGTCGGTACCTGCAGATAGGGCTTGATGTCGCCGGCGATATGGACCGGCCGGTCGCTTGAATCGACGATCACGGTCGGCGGGCCAAAGCGCTTGGCGATGGCTTCGTTGGCCCTGGCTTCGCGCGAGCGCGGCCGCTTTGCCGCCTCCCGCGACTGGCGGACCACAGGGCCCTTGAGCGGGGTGAAGGGGCTCGGCCGGAAGGGCGAGTCGACCTTGCTCGAAGCGCGGAAAATCTTGCAGCGGCGGTCGACCAGCTCGAAGAGGTCGCCGAGATCGCCGATCGTTTCGGACTTTCCGAGCAGCAGCGTGCAGCCGCGGTTCAGGGCATAGTGGAAGCGCTCGAGGATCCGGCGCTGCAGATCCGGCACGAAATAGATGAACAGATTGCGGCAGCTGATCAGGTCCAGCTTGGAGAAGGGCGGGTCCTGAACGATGTTGTGCCGGCTGAAGACGATCATGTCCCGAATCTCGTGCTTCACCGAGAACTCGGAGGCCATGGGCGTGAAGTAGCGCCGCAGGACGGTCGGCTTCATCTGCTCGGCAATGGCCGCGGGGTAGATGCCCCGCCGTGCGATTGCCAGCGCGTCACCATCCAGATCGCTGGCGAAGATCTGAACCTTCACACGCTTCTTGAGCTTGCGGGTCGCCTCGGCGAAGAGAATGGCGATCGTATAGGCTTCCTCGCCGGAAGCGCAGCCCGGCACCCAGACCCGGATGGACTCCCGGCCTTCCTTTGCCCGCATCAGCTTTTCGATGGACTCCTGCAGGGACTCCCAGACCAGGGGATCGCGGAAGAACGACGTCACCCCGATGAGCAGCTCGCGCACCAGGCGCTCGACCTCGGCCGGATCGTTGGTCAACTGCCTCAGATAGGCTTCCAGGTCCGGCAGATGAAGCAGGCTCATGCGCCGGGAGATCCGCCGCAGGATGGTCGAGGAGCGGTAGTTGGTGAAATCGATGTTGCAGTGGGTGCGGATGACGGCGCAGATGTCGAGATAGGTGCTGCTGGAGCCGACCTTCTCCGGCTCGCTCATCACCTTGCGGGCACCGCTGTCCAGCAGGTCCGGGATACGCTTGGCGATCTCCGCAGGCGGCGCGATGATGTCGACGCAGCCGGTGCCGATGGCCGTATTGGGCATGCCGTTGTATTTGGCGGTATCGTCCTGGGCGAAGGTGATCCCGCCGGCGGCCTTGATCGCCTGAATGCCGCGCGCCCCATCGGAGCCGGTGCCCGAGAAGATGATCCCGATCGCCTGCTCCTCGCACTCCAGCGCCAGGGACGCGAAGAACAGGTCGACAGAGGGCTGCGGCCCGGTCTTGAACTTGGGCGTCCGCACCGTCAGGAAACCGTTCTGAAGCTCGACATGGCGGTTGGGCGGCGTGATGTAGACGACGTCGGCGCGCGGGCGCTGGTTGCGGGAAATCTCCTTGACCTCCAGGCGCGTCTCCCGCGCCAGGAGTTCCATCAGCATGCTGCGGTGCTTCGGGGAGAGGTGCTGGGCGATGACGTAGCAGGTGCTACCGCCGGGCTCCAGATTGCCGACGAACTCCCGGAGAGCTTCCAGGCCGCCTGCCGAAGCCCCGATTCCGACAATCGTGGTGTTCAAGATCGACTTCTTGCTTCTGGCGATTGCAACCCCCAGCGGGCGTCAACCCGTCTCACGCCGCTCTGCATACATTTGCAATCTCTAATAAACATATCGTGCATGCTATATCCGGGAATCGACTATAGCAATTCTTAGTAGGATTCGTTAACGCCCCATTAATGACCAGGAGAAAACTAAGCCCATTTTACCTTGTTTCCGGCGGCGTTGGATAATCGAAGAACCGGATGGCGTTAATTGGTTGTGACTATCTTCCCGGGTTAGGCGAGTGATCGACCGCACTCAACGGCAGTCGTGGCAGCGCAACGGTATTACAGCCTTTGGTAGTTGCTTCAACGGGCTTTTGCGGTGCCTCGGGGCGCCGCCGCGGCGCTCAGGCGGACGCCAGCGGCGAAGCGACCGGCACCGCCGGCGCGTGAAACCCGAGGGTGATCGTGGCCGCAAGACCGACGCCCCCCGCCCCTTCGAGATCCACCGTGCTCACGCTCCGGAACCGGGGCGCGGCCCCTGTGAGGCGCAGGTGCTTGATTGTCAGGGTCCCGGCTGTCATCGCCGGTCCGTCGAGGGGCAGTGCCGCCCGGCGGAACCCCGCCAGCCAGATGCCCTGGATGTCCGGAATGGCGGCCTGGTGGACGGTCTCGGCGGTGCGCACCATCAGCGTCAGCAGATCTTCGAAGCTGGCCAAACCGGCAAAGGCGAAGCTGCCGCAAAGCGGCCTGGAGGCCGCCCCGAAAGCCTCATAGGCAATGGCATCGCGTGATTCGCGGCAGTCGGCGGGCTCGGCCAATTCGGCGAAGCGCAGCCGCGTAACCGCGCGGTCATCGCCTGCCCCGAGAGCGAAGTCCGCCGCGCCGATAAGGCTCAGGCCCTCCGGCGGCGGCGCCTCGTCACGCAGGCAGAGCACCCGGTTTGCTGTCGTCCGCTCAAAGCGCGCGCCGGTCAGAACTGCCCCGGCGCCAAGCCGCGGGCGCAGGAACTCGGCGGCCCGGGCGATCACCTGCGAGCCTCTGATGTGGTTGTCTTCACGCTGTAGAAACACGTCGATCCGCTGAATAGTCGAGGCGCCGGAACTGCGCAGCGGCGATGTCGGGCGCTCCGCCATAAGCCGGTCATCCTTTCGTCGATCCGCCGAGAGTCGTCGCGACGGGCGAAAGCAGCCGGCCCACAAAGGCACCGAAAGCCACCGCTGGCACCGGCGTCAACGCCAAGTGGGACTCCGGGTCCGCAAGGGACCCTCAGCCCTTATACACAGAGCAAAGATTGCAATGATGTGACCGTTGTGGGGCAGGCGAGCGCTTGAGACCCGGCGGCCGGCTCTTACCCCGCTTTCGGCAGGGTCGATTCCACCAGGGTCGCCCAGTAGCTGGCGCCGACGACTGAGATCTCGTCGTTGAAGTCGTAGTGGGGATTGTGGACGGCACAGCCCCCGGGGCCGCCGTCGACGCCGTTGCCCAGCCAGATGTAGCAGCCGGGCCGGGCCTCCAGCATGTAGGCGAAGTCTTCCGAACCCATCAGCGGCTCGGCGCCGACCTCCACGTTCTCCTCGCCCACCACCTTGGCCGCCGCCGCCGCGGCGATATCGGTTTCGGATTCGGTGTTGACCAGGGAGGGGTAGCGCCGCTCGTAGCGCAGGGTCATGGTAGCCCCCTGGGATTCGCAGATGGCGCGGGCGATGCGCTCCAGGTCGGTTTCGATCTGGTCCTGGGTCTCTTTCTTGAAGGAGCGCACGGTGCCGCGGATCACCGCGGTCTCGGGGATCACGTTCCAGGTGTCGCCGGCGTGGAACTGGGTGACCGTCAGCACCACGGAATCGATGGGCTCGGTGCGGCGGCTGGCGATGGTCTGCAGGGCGGTGACGATCTGCGCGCCGGTCACCACCGGGTCGATGCCCAGATGGGGCATGGCGGCATGGGCGCCCTTGCCGGTGATGACGATCTCGAAGATGTCGAAGGCGGCCATGGCCGGCCCGGCGCGCAGGGCGACGCTGCCCACCGCGCGGCCCGGCATGTTGTGCAGGCCGTAGACCGCCTCCACCGGGAAGAGATCGAACAGCCCCTCCTCCACCATGACCCGGCCGCCGCCTTCGTTCTCCTCGGCGGGCTGGAAGATGAAGGCGACCCGGCCGTCGAAGTTGCGGGTTTCCGCCAGGTACTTGGCGGCGCCCAGCAGCATGGTGGTGTGCCCGTCGTGGCCGCAGGCGTGCATCTTGCCGTCGTGGCGGGAGCGGTGGTCGAAGTCGTTGAGTTCCTGGATATGCAGCGCGTCCATATCCGCGCGCAGGCCGATGGCCCGCCCGCTGCTGTTGCCTTGCCCCTCCAGCAGCCCGACCACGCCGGTGGTGGCGAGGCCGCGGTGCACCTCGATGCCGAACTCGGCCAGCTTCTCGGCGACGAAGTCGGAGGTCCGCTGCTCTTCGAAGGCAACCTCCGGATGGGCATGGATGTCGCGGCGCCAGCCCTTCATCTCCTCGTGGAACTCGGCAATACGGTTGATCACGGCCATGGACGGCATCTCCTCTCGATGGGCGCGGCCTAAAGCGGCTTCTGTGCAGGCACGCGGCGCGGCGCGCTGTCGGGCAGACGGTTTTCCTCCACCGCGTGGCAGGCGACTTCGCCCGCCACGGTGGCCAGTGCCTGCGGCGCCTCGCTGCGGCAGCGCTCGTTGGCGAAGGGGCAGCGGGGATGGAAGTGGCAGCCGCTCGGCGGAGAGATCGGGCTCGGCACCTCCCCCGCCACCGGGATGCGATGGCGCCCGGTCATCTCCAAATCGGGAATGGCATCCAGCAGCATCCGGGTATAGGGGTGCTGCGGACGGCGGAACAGCGCCCGGGCCTGCCCCCATTCCACCAGGCGGCCCAGATACATGACACCGACCATGTCGGAGATGTGATAGACCACCGCCAGATCGTGGCTGATGAAGAGGTAGGTAAGGCCGAGGTCGCGCTGCAGCCGCTTCATCAGGTTGAGGATCTGCGCCTGCACCGAGACGTCGAGGGCCGAGGTCGGCTCGTCACAGATCAGGAACTCCGGATTGCTGGCCAGTGCCCGGGCGATGGAGATGCGCTGGCGCTGGCCGCCGGAAAACTCGTGAGGGAACTTCTCGCCGTCGGCCGGCGCGAGGCCTACCTGCGTCAGCAGCTCGCCGACCCGCTCGGCGATCTGCCGCTTGTCGCTCATCAGCCCGTGGGCGCGGATCGGCTCGGCGATGATCTCCGCCACCCGCCAGCGCGGGTTGAGGCTGGCGTAGGGGTCCTGGAAGATCATCTGCAGGCGCTTGCGGACGGGGGCGATCTCGGCGCGGGTCTTGAGGCTCGCCATGTCGACGCCGTCGATGCGAATCGTCCCGCGGGTCGGGTGGTAGAGCCCCACCACCAGCCGCGCGACTGTCGACTTGCCGCAGCCGGACTCCCCCACCAGGCTGAAGGTCTTGCCGCGCGGGATCCTGAAGGAGACGCCATCGACGGCTTTCAGGAAGACGCGCTTCTCGCCCTGCAGGACCCGGTTGAGCAGCGGCGGCGAGACGTCGAAGATCTTAGCCAGATCGTCGACCGCCACCAGGGTTTGCGCCTCTCCCGGCGCTGCCGCCCGTGCTTCAGCCATGGGTGCCGCTTCCCCGGGCCGGGCGCGCCTGCTCTTCGTCGTAGAGCCAGCAGGCCGCCTGGGTGGCGCCCACCGGCTGCAGCTCCGGGCGCTCCCGGCGGCAGCGCTCGAAGGCGCGCGGACAGCGCGGGTTGAAGGCGCAGCCGGCGGGGATGGCGTTGAGCCGCGGCATGGCGCCGTCGATCTGGGTCAGGGCCTCGACGTCGTGGCCGACCAGGGGGATCGAGCCCATCAGCCCGGCGGTATAGGGATGCTGCGCGCGCAGCACGACATCGGCCACCGGTCCCACCTCCACGATGCGCCCGGCATACATGACCGCGACCCGGTCGGCGGTTTCGGCGATCACCCCCATGTCGTGGGTCACCAGCATCACCGCCGCGCCGTGCTCGCGGCAAAGCTTCTTCAGAACGGCGATGATCTGGGCCTGGATCGACACGTCCAGCGCCGTGGTCGGCTCATCGGCGATGATCAGGCGCGGGTTGATGCAGAGCGCCAGCGCAATCACCACCCGCTGACGCATGCCGCCGGAGAACTGATGCGGATACTGGTCGATCCGTTCGGCGGCGGCGGGTATGCCGACCTCCTGCAACAGCTCGATGGCCCGGGCGCGCGCCGCCTTCTCGCCGAGGTCGGTATGGGTCAGGATCGTCTCGGTCAACTGCCGGCCGACGGTGTAGAGCGGGTTCAGGGAGGTCAGCGGGTCCTGAAAGACCATGCCGATCTCCCGCCCGCGGATGCGCCGCATTTGTTCGTAGGACAGATTGTCGATGCGCCGGCCGGCCAGATGGATTTGGCCGCCGGCGATGTGGCAGGGCGGCTCCAGCAGGCCGATGATGGCGGAACCGGTGAGCGACTTGCCGGCCCCGGACTCGCCGACCACGCCCAGAACCTCGCCCTCGTTGATGTGGAAGGAAACGTCGTCCACCGCCAGCAGGGTGCCGCGGCGGTTCGGGATCTCGATGCGCAGTCGGTCCACCTGCAGGAGCGGCTGGTTGCCGGGGAGCCGGTCTTGCACTGCGCCGCTCATGCCGGCCCTAACGGAGCTTGGGATTGAGGGCGTCGCGCAGCCAATCGCCCAGCAGGTTGACCGCCAGCACCAGGATCGCCAGGGCGGCGCCGGGGAAGATGGTGATCCACCATTCCCCGGAGAAGAGGAAGTCGTTGCCAACGCGGATCAGGGTGCCCAGCGACGGCGAGGTCAGCGGCACGCCGACGCCGAGGAAGGAGAGCGTCGCCTCGGTGATCACCGCGATGGCCAGATTGATGGTGGCGATCACCAGCACCGGCCCCATGACGTTGGGCAGCACGTGGCGCAGCATGATTAGAACCGGCGGAATGCCGATCACCCGGGCGGCCTGCACATACTCCTTGTTGCGCTCCACCATGGCCGATCCGCGCACCGTGCGCGCGTACTGCACCCAGAAGGACAGGCCGATGGCCAGAACCAGAACGTAGAACCAGACCTCCCCGTGGAAGTCCCGCGGCAGGACGGCACGCGCCAGCCCGTCGATCAGCAGCGCGATGAGGATCGCCGGAAAGGTGAGCTGCACGTCGGCGATGCGCATGATGACGGCATCGACGGTCCCGCCGAAATAGCCGCTGATCAGGCCGAGAGCGATGCCGAGCACCATGGCGAAGAGCACCGAGGCGAAGCCGACGCCCAGCGAGATGCGCGCGCCGTAAATGATGGTCGAGAGAATGCCGCGGCCCTGATCGTCGGTGCCGAGCAGAAACCGCGGGTCGCCGTCGGCGAGCCAGACCGGCGGAATGAAGGAATCGAGCAGGTCGATGGAGGCGAGGTCGAAGGGATTGTGCGGGGCGACCAGAGGCGCGAAGACTGCCGAGACCACGAAGAGCGCCGTGATGACCGCCGAAACGATAATCACCGGCGAGCGGGTGAAGGAGTACCAGATGTCGCCGTCGAAGAAGCGCCTGAGGGCATCGGCGAGGCGCGCGGCAGCCCCCGCCTCCACCGCCATCCGCTTTTCCTGTTCGACCGCCACGGCGTCCCCCTACTGGTGCCCGCCGGCCACGGCCTTGTCGGCGCGCAGGCGCGGATCGACCACGTAGTACAGCAGGTCGACGATCAGGTTTATGACCACGAAGAAGAAGCCGATCATCATCAGGTAGGAGGCCATGACTGGGATATCGACTTCGTTGATCGCCTGGATGAACAGCAACCCCATGCCCGGCCACTGGAAGACCTGTTCGGTGATCAGGGCGAAGGCGATGATGGAGCCGAGCTGCAGACCGGTGATGGTGATCACCGGCACCAGGGTGTTCTTCAGCGCATGGCCGAAGTTGACGGCCCGGTTGGTCAGGCCGCGGGCGCGGGCGAACTTGATGTAATCGGTGCGCAGCACCTCCAGCATCTCCGAGCGCACCAGCCGCATGATCAGGGTCATCTGGAACAGCGCCAGGGTGATCGAGGGCAGGATCAGCGCCAGCAGCCCGGATTCGGTGAGGAAGCCGGTGGACCACCAGCCGAGCTGAACCGTCTCGCCGCGTCCGAAGGTGGGAAGCTGCGGCAGCAGCGAGAAACCCAGCGCCAGATTGATGTCCTGGGACATCACCCCGAAGATCAGGATCAACAGGATGCCGATCAGAAAGGTCGGCAGCGAGATGCCGACCAGCGAGACCGTGAGAAAGACCTGGGAGAGAAAGCCGCGCCGGTGCAGGCCGGTATAGACCCCCATGGGCACGCCGATGAACAGCGCCAGCAGGGCGGCGACGAAGGAAAGCTCCAGAGTCGCCGGAATGCGTTCGGCGATGAGGTCCGAGACCGGCCGGCGGTGGCGGTAGGAGATGCCGAAGTCGCCCTGCACCGCTTTGATCAGAAAGCGGCCGTACTGGATGACGAAGGGATCGTCGAGGCCGAGACGCTCACGCAGCTCCTGGCGCTGCTCCAGGGTGGTGTCCTGGCCGACCATGTTGTTGATCGGATCGCCGACGTAGGTGAACAGCGAGAAGGCAATGAAGCCGACCGCCAGCATCACCAGGATGGACTGCAGGAGCCGTCGGACGACGAAGGCGATCATAAGATCAGGACCCCCGGCAAGAGGGGCCCGGACCGCGTGAGTCCGGGCCCCTGGCCATGGTGCGTCTTACTTCACCGTGACGTACTGCAGGTGAAAGACGTTGTCCGCCCGCTGCGCGACGGTGGCGCCGTCACTCACGCCCCAGGACAGGGGCTGCTGGTGCAGGGGGATGTGGCCCACCTCTTCCGAGTGGATTCTGAAAGCCTCGTCGATCAGTGCCTGGCGCTTTTCCTGATCGACCTCCACCTGGATCAGGTCGGCCAGTTCGGTCACCCGCTTGTTGCAGTATCCGCCCAGATTGAAGGCACCCTTGCCGTCCTCACGGCAGGACATGAGCGAGGAGATCGGATTCTGCGAGTCGAAGGTTGAGGGCGTCCAGCCGAGTAGGAAGAAGCTGGTGTCGTAGTCGTTCTGCGCCAGCACCTTGCCGAAGTACTTCGACTTGGTCTGCGCCAGCAGGTCCACCTTCACACCGATCTTCGCCAGCATGGAGGCCACCGCCTGGCAGATGCGCTCGTCATTCACGTAGCGGTCGTTGGGGCAGTCCATGGTGACCTCGAAGCCGTCGGGATAACCGGCCTCCGTCATCAGCGCCCTGGCCGCTGCCACGTCAAAGGGCCGGCGGTCGTTGAGCGCGGCGTTGAAGCCGTTGATCTGCGGCGCCACCATGAGATTCGACGGCGTGGCCGACCCGCGCATCACCTTCTTCCTGATCGCCTCGATGTCGATGGCCTGATAGAAGGCTTGACGGACGCGCTGGTCCTTGAAGGGGTTCTTGCCCTTGATGTTGGAGTACAGGAGTTCGTCGCGGGACTGATCGAAGCCGAGGAAGATGGTGCGGGCCTCTGGGCCGGTCAGGGGTGAGACGCCGGCAGCGTCTTCAAGCCGTTTCCAGTCCTGAACCGGAACCGGATAGGCCATGTGCACGTCGCCGGAGATCAGAGCCGCCACCCGGGTCGCGTCCTGGCTGATTGGAGTGAAGACCGCTTCCGTGATGTTGCTCTCGTTCCGGCCCCACCAGTTCGGATTGGGCACCAGCACCGTCTTCACATCGGGCTGGCGTTCCTTGACCATGTAGGGCCCGGTGCCGTTGGCGTTGATGTTGGCGTAGTTGCCCTGATCGTCGCCCTTGACGTTTGTGGCCTCGGTGGTGTTGTGCTCCTCGGACCACTCCCGGTCCATGATGTAGAAGATCTCGAGCTGCAGGGGCAGGATCGGATTGGGCTGGGGGGTCACAATGTCGACCGTATAGTCGTCGACCTTGACCGCATCCTTGATCAATCCCGCCACCACCTTGATGTCGGAGCCTTCACTGCGAATGCGCTCGACGGAGAAGATCACGTCATCGGCATTGAAGGCGTTGCCGTTCTGGAACGTCACGCCCTGGCGCAGGGTGAAGCGCCAGGTGTCCGGCTTGACGTTCTCCCAGGAGGTGGCCAGGGCCGGCACCAGTTCCAGATCTGGTGTCCGGGTGACCAGCCCCTCATAGAAATTCGACTGAAAGCCCAGGGTCATGGTCTCGAACAGGCCATGGGGGTCCATGGTCTGCACATCGCCCTGAAAGGCCCATTTGAAGGTCTTGGCCTCGGCCAAGCCGCCACTCACGACCAGCGCCGCCCCGGCGACAGCCGCCATAAGGCCGCGCCGCAGACTCGTTCTCTGTCGCAATAACATTGCTGTCTCCCTATCTACGTCCCTGTGCATAAGCCCCCATGCATTGCGGCGTCAGGCGGCAAGGCCTGAAAAATACTGGGGTTTCGTGTCTTGTGTGGCGCTCAGCCTAGTACGAGGCAGGCCGTTTTCACAAGCTGCTTGGAGACGCCGGAGGAGGCCGTCGGCCTGTGGTTGCCCCCGCTAGACAAGCTCCCGCTTTGCGAAAGCCCCGGCCTTCAGGATCACCGGTATCCGGGCCCCCTGATGTTGCAGCAGCGAAAGGTCCGCGAGAGGATCGCCATCGACTACGATGAGATCGGCCTGCCCCCCGGGCGCGACCACCCCCAGTTCACCTTCCGCGTTCATCAGGGCGGCATTCGCCGAGGTGGCGGAACGCAGCACTTCAGCGGGCGACAGCACCTCCGCGCGGATCTCGAACTCCTGGGCCTGATGGACCTGCATGTCCCCGAGCAAATCCGTGCCGAAGCCCATCTTCACGCCGGCGGCCTTGAGGATCTCCAGGGAGGTCAGCCCCGCTTCGCGCACGTCCTTCAGCTTCTCCTGGCTCACCGCCGGCAGGCCGAGCTCGGGGCCGAAACGGTGCAGCGCGTCATAGGTCACCAGCGTCGGCACCACATAGGCGCCTTCGGCCGCACAGAGCGCCGCCGTCGGCTCGTCGATCAAATTCGCGTGTTCGATGGAGCGCACGCCGAACTGGACGCAGCGCGAAATCGCTTCCGGCGTGTAGGCATGGGCCATGACATAGGTGCGCCAGGACGCGGCCTCCCAGACGATGGCGCGGATCTCCTCTTCCGAATACTGCAGGTTCCAGATGGGGTCGCTCGGCGAGGCGACGCCGCCGGAGGCCATGATCTTGATCTGGGTCGCACCCCTGCGCAGCTCTTCGCGCGCCGCCTGGCGCACCGCCGGCACGCCGTCGGCGATGACCCCGAAGATCCGGCTGCCCTGGCCGCAGAAGCAGAACGCGGAGTGGTCCTCGAGCGCGCGGAAGTCCGCGTGTCCGCCGGTCTGCGTGAGGGCCCGGCCCGAATAGAACAGGCGCGGCCCCTTGATGAGGCCCGCCTTGATGGCCAGGGCGAGGCCATAGTCCGCCCCGCCGGCATCGCGCACCGTGGTGAAGCCGCGCAGCAGCGCGGCCTCCAACAGCTTGCGCGCGTGCTGGGCCAGCAGGGAGCGCGGCATGGCCTCCATCTTTGCGAAATCCGGATCCGCCGCGAAGGCATGGAAGTGAGCGTCGATCAGCCCCGGCATCAGGGTGCGCCCGGCCAGGTCGACGACCTCCGCACCGTCGGCGGAGATCGGCCGGTCCGCGACCTCCTTGATCCGCTCCCCTTCGACCAGAACGTGCCGGTCCTCCAGGAGCTCCGATCCCAGACCGTCGAACAGCCTGCAGTTTTCGAACAGAATCTGGCCCATGCGTCCCCCGTTCTTCCTCGCCATCTCGCCGGCCGCAGCCTACGCCCGGGCCGTCAGTGACGGTTCCGAGACTCTAGGGTCTCGCCCTTGCAGAGGCAATCAGCCGCCCCGCCGCAACGCTCGCAGGGCCTGCCGTGCCAGGGGTTCCGCTTCGGCCCAGGACATACCAGGGCGCAGGCGGGGGTCGTAGAGCAGCCGCAGCAGCAGCCGGTCCCGCTCGGTCAAGGCGATCTGACGACCGGAATCGCTGAAGATGGAGGCCGCCGAGCGATCGAGATCGTTCATCAGGCCCAGGACCTGGGTCACCTCCTGCACCAGGCACCCCTTCACGGTCCGCTCGCCGCGGCCGCCGCGGATAAAGGCGACCGCAAAGTCGATGCTGCGGCCGCTGGGCCAGCCGCCCCAGAGGAAGCCGAAACAGGTGGCCGAGGGCTCCATCGCCGCCAGCAGCGCATCGAACTGCCTGGGGTCCGCAATCTTGTGGGCGAAGAGGGCGCGATGCCGCCTTGCTGCGGCGAAGGGATCGTCGGCCAGAAAGATCAGCAGGTTCGCCTCGCCCGGGCGCGCGGCGGTGATCTCGAGGCCGGTCAGGGACGAAAGATCGGCGAGGTGGCGCCGGGCCATGTCCTGGAAGGTAGGCGGCGGCTCGGCTGCCGCGCTGCCTATGTCCCCATCGATCAAGGCGGCCCGAAGCGGCCGCGTCCACTTGGCCAGGGTATCGCCCCGCGCCCGGGGCCGCCCGTCGGTGCCGAGAACCGGCCGCTCCGTCCCGTAGGCCAGGATACGGAAGTCCCGCAGCAGGCGCTCCGTTTCAGCGTCATCGGCCGGCGTCGCAATAGTACAGCTCATGAGGGCTGTCAGGAGAAGACAGGACAGGAACAGGGCTGCCCAATTCGCAGGGGTCGGCGCCGCAGAAGCTGCTATGATCCTTCGCACTGCGCTGCCCCTCCATTGCCGATCCGCCGCCGCGCCTCACATTAAGCCCAAAAGCTGAGCGCGCCAGGGCCGAGATTGGGTCCGCAGGAGACGCCAACGAACAGCGCTTGAAAACCGATCCAGGAGAGCCGCCCCGCAGATGTATGCCTTCTTCGAACGCCTCTTCGATCCGCTGGCGCCGGCCGCGGTCGAACGCCCGCCGACCAGCACCCGGGCCTTCTTCATCCACTTCCTCGCCCCCATCAGGGGCCTGCTGCTGCTGACCCTGATTATCTCCGGCATCGCTGCGATCGCCGAACTGGCGCTCTATGCTTTCCTCGGCACCCTGGTCGACTGGCTGACGACAGGCACGCCCGAGACCTTCATGGCGGACCACAGTTGGGGCCTCCTCGCCATGGCCTTCGTGGCGGTGATCCTGCGCCCGGTCGCCACCCTGACCTCCCGCGGCCTGATCAACCTCAGCCTGGTGCCAGGGCTGACCAACCGGGTGCGCTGGCTGAACCACCGCTATGTGCTGCGCCAGAGCCTCGCCTATTTCCAGAACGACTTCGCCGGGCGCATCGCCCAGAAGGTGCTGCAGACCGGCCATGCCCTGCGCGATGCCGTGGTGAACGTCATCGACGGCGTCTGGTTCCTGCTGATCTATCTCTTCGGCACCCTCTTCCTCTTCGCCGGCATCGACTGGCGCCTGCTGCTGCCGGTGCTGGCCTGGATGCTGTCCTACGGCGCGGTGGTCTATTTCATGGTGCCGCCGGTGCGCAAGAAATCCGCCGCCCTCTCTGAAGCCAACTCGGCCCTGACCGGGCGCATCGTCGACAGCTACACCAACATCCAATCGGTGAAGCTCTTCGCCGACAGCGAGCGCGAGGACGACTTCGTCGGCGAGGTGGTGGGCCGCCACACCAGCGCTTTTCGGCGGCTGATGCGTTCGGTCATCGGCATGACCATCGCGCTGACTCTTTTGAACACCGCCCTCATCGTGCTGGTCTCCGGCCTCGCCATCTTTCTGTGGATGAGCGACAGCATCACCACCGGGGCCATCGCCGTCGCCGTCAGCCTGATCATCCGCCTGACCCAGATGTCCGGCTGGATCCTGCGCACCGTCACCAGCCTCTTCGAGAACGTGGGCACGGTACAGAACGGCATCGAGACCATCTCCCAGCCCTACACCGTGCAGGATCGCCCGGCCGCGCGGACTCTGGCCGTCGACCAGGGCGAGGTCCGTTTCGACGGCATCCGCTTCCACTACGGCAAGGCCGGCGGGGTGATCGACGAGCTGTCGCTCAGCGTGCGCCCGGGGGAGAAGGTGGGCATCGTCGGGCGCTCCGGCGCCGGCAAGTCGACCCTCGTCCACCTGCTGCTGCGCTTCTACGACCTGGAGCGCGGGCGCATCCTGATCGACGGGCAGGACATCGCCCAGGTTTCCCAGGAAAGCCTGCGCGCGCAGATCGCCATGGTCACCCAGGACACCGCGCTGCTGCACCGCTCGATCCGCGACAACATCCTCTATGGCCGGCCGGAGGCCACGGAGGCGGACATGCGCCGGGCGGCGGAACTGGCCGAGGCCCTCACCTTCATCCCGGAGCTGGAAGACATGCAGGGCCGCCGCGGCTTCGACGCCCATGTCGGCGAGCGTGGGGTAAAGCTCTCCGGCGGTCAGCGCCAGCGCATCGCCATCGCCCGGGTGATCCTGAAGGACGCGCCGATCCTGGTGCTGGACGAGGCGACCTCGGCCCTCGATTCCGAGGTCGAGGCGGCGATCCAGGGCCAGCTCAAGAACCTCATGGCCGGCAAGACGGTAATCGCCATCGCCCACCGCCTCTCCACCATCGCCGCCCTGGACCGCCTGGTGGTGATGGACGAGGGGCGCATCGTCGAGCAGGGCAGCCACGAGGAGCTGCTGCGCCGCGGCGGCCTCTACGCCCGCCTCTGGGAACGCCAATCCGGCGGCTTCCTCGGTGTCGGGGAGGCCCGCAAAGCGTCCTAACCGCGACTTGCCGCTTGCGATGACCGATATCTGCTGGGCGTCGATTATGGGCCGGGTTCCATGGCACCCTTCAGCCCGGCAGGACCTCTTTGCCGAGGAGAAAGATCGCCAGCGGCACCGGCGAGACGGCCAGGGCGATGGTTGCCACGAAACCGGGCAGGGAAAACAGCCGGCTGGCCCCGGCAATCAGGGAGATTCCGCCGCCCCCGCCGATGACGATGTTTCCCGGCAGGTTGATGACGACGGCAAGGGCGAGGTAGCGGTGCCGGAGCAGAAAGGGAAGAGCGCGGTTCGGCGCTTTGGAGGCCAGAAAGGCGAGGCGCTCGTCCATGGTCATGGGCTCTATGGCCGCGAGCAGCCGGCTCGCTCTTCGCATGCTCAACTCGTCCAGCAGTCTGATCAGCCCCCGGAGGGGGACCAGGCGGCCGACGGTGAAACTGATCAGGAGCCCCGCCAGAGTGCAGAGGTAGACCAGGAAGACAATGGCCGGCCCGAGCAGACCGATCAGGGCCAGCCCGATCTCGACGCCGGGCACGAAGGGGATGGCGATCAGCACGGCATAGGCGACTGCCGCAATCATCACCATCCGGTGGACCCGGTCCTCGGTCCTCGGTCGGATCTCCAAGCTAAGGGCTTCGACGATCCAGTCAGCGGCGATATTGGCCGCGACGATCAGCACGACCAGGAAGGCGATTTTCAGGAGGACCTTCGGGACGGACCTGAGAGCGCGCGCGTCCGGCGGCATCTCACTGCGTGCTGGCGACCGGGCCGGCGGGCTTCGTCAGCGTGCCCTCGAACACAAAGCGCTTCTCGATGGTCCAGTACCAGCGCCTCAGCGTCCAATCGGACACGCCCCGGATCGTCCCGTTCTCCACGGTGCCATGCCACACGATCTTGGCGTCCTTGTGCAGACAACGGCTTTCGCTGAAGAACTCGATCTTCTCGCCCACATGGCGGACATAGTAGGGGCGTGCGGGATAGCCGCAGCGCCGGTCGCACTCGGTCGAGAAGAAGGTCCCGTTGGCGAACACGAAGGTGTCCTCGACGTCGTCCGTGTCGCTGGGAAGGCGCATTGTGCCGGTGAAGGTCATGCCGTCGAGCATGCCGGAGCCGCCGACCTCCGATGCCGCGACCGCTCCATCGGCAGGGCTTGTTCCTGGGCCCATCCCCGGGCCAAGCGCGACCCAGGCGGCTGCGAGCGCGAGGGCAACCAGACCACAGCCGAGAAGGAGCTTGAGGTGTCGTGTCATGGATACCGGACTCCACCTGACAACGCAGATGCAACGGTCCAAACTGTTGGTCCCGAACCCCCTAGGACCCCATCGGAAGACCTAGTTCCGATGATTATCGATTATAACCCCTTTCCGGAGAGCTGACCAGGGCTCTCCGCCATGATCGCGCGCGTGCGGTCGTGGTCCGTCGGGCATCTCCGGGAGATCGCGGCAGCCGAATGAGATCGAGCCGCGCGCCCGCCCCTTCGCTTCAAAGGGTCTTGCACGA
This sequence comes from Pelagibius sp., assembly GCF_028289705.1. Lineage (GTDB taxonomy): Bacteria > Pseudomonadota > Alphaproteobacteria > Kiloniellales > Kiloniellaceae > Pelagibius. The sequence continues at coordinate 5,719 of NZ_JANQOI010000096.1, read as the reverse complement.
TACCTGCAACCGTTGGCCGTCAGCCGGGCCTCTTGCGCTTCAGTTCCTGCGCCTGAAGCGAGACCCACCAGATGACCCCGGCGCCGATGAGAAAGATGCCGAGGCCGGCGAGAAACAGGCAGACAAACAGCATTGGGGACATGCTCATCGAATTCTCCGTCTTTTGGGCTTGGGCGGCTGAATCTGGACCACAGTAGACCGCCTTAACCGTGCCGGCAGCGTCTCGGGCCGGTCCGAGTCACGGCCCATGGAAGAGAAAATGCCCGCGGTTCTCTTTGACTTCCGTCAAAGCGGTGGGCGCCAAAGTCTGCCCAAGATTGCCAGGGACGCAGGAAGCGCCTGTCAGGTTTCGGACGGAACGGCCGAAACGGCCCCTTTCCCCGCCCTGCCCTTGCCTCTGCGACAAGGCTTGGCCTTGCGGGGGCGGCGATAGTAGGCTGCGCCGGCCGAAGGGACGGCGGAGCGCCGGGCATCCGGGCCGGAAAGCAGGGCCCGCGCCGAACGCCGCCGGCGGCGCCTGACAGCAAGGATTTGGGAGACCCCTATGAGCGCGCGCTCGAACTCGGCGGTCAGCCGGGACATCGCCTATCACCTGCACCCCTATACCAATGCCCGCAAGCACGAGGCGGAGGGCTCCCTCATCATCGAGCGCGGCGAGGGCGTCTATGTGATCGACAACCAGGGCAAGCGCTATCTGGAGGCCCTGGCCGGCCTCTGGTGCGCGGGCCTCGGCTTCAGCGAGGAGCGCCTGGTCAAGGCGGGCAGCGCGCAGTTGGCGAAGCTGCCCTTCTACCACTCCTTCGCCCAGAAGACCTCCGGCCCGGCGGTGGACCTGGCGGAGAAGGTGGTCGAGATGACCCCCGACCAGCTCACCAAGGTGTTCTTCGCCAACTCCGGCTCGGAGGCCAACGACACTGCCATCAAGATCGTCTGGTACTACAACAACGCCCTGGGCCGGCCGGAGAAGAAGAAGATCATCAGCCGGGCGAAGGGCTACCACGGGGTCACCATCGCCGCGGCCAGCCTGACCGCCATGCCCTATGTGCAGGCCGATTTCGACGTGCCGATCCCCAACATCATCCATACCGACGCGCCCTATGCCTACCGCTGTGCCGAACCCGGCGAGAGCGAGGAGGCCTTCACCGACCGCCTGGCCCGCGGGCTGGAAGAGCTCATCGAGCGCGAGGGGCCGGAGACCGTGGCCGCCTTCATCGGCGAGCCGGTCCAGGGGGCCGGCGGCGTGATCGTGCCGCCTGAGAGCTACTGGCCGAAGATCCAGGCGGTGCTCAGGAAGCACGACGTGCTGCTCATCGCCGACGAAGTGATCTGCGGCTTCGGGCGTACCGGGCGAATGTTCGGCAGCGAGACCTTCGGCATGGAGCCGGACATCATGACCCTGGCCAAGCAGCTGAGCAGCGCCTATGCGCCGATTTCCGCCGTCGTGGTCACCGACGCCATCTATCAGGCGGTGGCCGACAACTCGGAGAAGCTGGGATCCTTCGGCCACGGCTACACCTACGGCTCTCACCCGGTCTCGGCGGCCATCGCCCTGGAGACCCTGAAGATCTATGAGGAGCGCGACATCGTCGCCCATGTTCGGACGGTCGGCCCGCGGATGCTGGAAGGGCTGCGCCGCTTCGCCGACAGCCCCATCGTCGGTGAGGTGCGCGGGGTCGGCCTGATCGCAGCAGTCGAACTGGTGGCCGACAAGGCCAGCAAGGCCCCCTTCGAGCCCGCCGGCAAGGTGGGCGCCTATTTCACCGCCCGGGCCACGGAGCATGGCGTCATCTTCCGCAACCTGGGCGACACCATCGCCGCCTGTCCGCCGATGATCATCACCGAAGCGCAGATCGACGAGTTGCTCGACGGTTTTGCAAAGGCCTTGGCGGAGACGGAGGCCTGGGTGGCCGCGGAAGGATTGGCCGCCGTCGCTTAAGGCGAATAGATGCGCCGGCCAGTCGTCCTGCGATGGGCCGGCGATGAGAGTGTGCTATAAGGTCGTGTTTCTGTGGCGCTTTGCCGCGCCGTTCACAAGGGTTTGTTACGATTCGATGATATGATCACGGCCCGGCTTTGCTAAGGTTCAGCGGAGTTCGAGGCCGGCCAAACAAAGAGCCAAACGAAGAGACAGCAAGACGATGGATTTCGAGCGCTTTATTGCCGAGCAGATGGCCGGACTGAAGGCCGAGGGGCGCTACCGCGTGTTCGCCGACCTGGAGCGTCAGAAAGGCGACTTCCCGCGTGCCACCTTTCATGGACCCAGGGGCCAGGAAGCGGTCACCGTCTGGTGCTCCAACGACTACCTGGGCATGGGGCAGCACCCCGCCGTGACGGCGGCCATGCACGAAGCCATCGACCGCTGCGGCGCCGGGGCCGGCGGTACCCGCAACATCTCCGGCACCAACCACTACCACGTGCTGCTGGAACGGGAACTGGCGGGCCTGCACGGCAAGGAAGCCGCCCTGCTGTTCACCTCCGGCTATGTGTCCAACTGGGCGGCCCTGGGCACCCTGGCCAGCCGCCTGCCGGACTGCACCGTCTTTTCTGACGCCATGAACCACGCCTCGATGATCGAGGGCATTCGCCAGAGCCGCGCCAAAAAGGCCATCTTCCGCCACAACGACCCGGAGGATCTGGACCGCAAGCTGAGCGAAGCCGAGCCCGGTGGTGCCAAGCTGGTGGCCTTCGAGTCCGTCTATTCCATGGATGGCGACATCGCGCCCATCGGCGAGATCTGCGACGTGGCCGAGCGCCATGGCGCCATGACCTACCTGGACGAGGTCCATGCCGTGGGCCTCTACGGCGATCAGGGCGGCGGGATCGCCCAGCGCGACGGCGTGGCCGAGCGCGTGACGGTGATCGAGGGCACCCTCGGCAAGGCCTTCGGCGTCATGGGCGGCTACATCGCCGCTTCCGCGAACCTCACCGACTTTGTGCGCAGCTTCGCCTCAGGCTTCATCTTCACCACCTCCCTGCCACCGGCCATTGCCGCCGGGGCGCTTGCCAGCGTCTCGCACCTGCGGCGCAGCCAAAGCGAGCGGACCGCCCACCAGGAGCGGGCCGCGACCCTGAAGCGGCGCCTGGAAGAGGCCGGCCTGCCGCTGATGCCCTCGGTCAGCCATATCGTGCCGCTGCTGGTCGGCGACCCGGTGGCCTGCCGGGCAGTGACCGACCGGCTGATGGAGCACTATGCGATCTACGTGCAGCCCATCAATTATCCCACCGTGCCGCGCGGGACCGAGCGGCTGCGCCTGACCCCCTCGCCGCTGCACAGCGATGCGGACATGGATCATCTGGTCGCCGCCTTGAGCGAGATTTGGCGCGAGATGGACCTGCGCCGGGCCGCCTGAAGGAAGACCGCCGGCGCCCGCGCCGCACCCAATTTCCCGGTTGATAAGGGCCCCGCTTCAGGGGCCCTTTCCGTCTGTGGCACAAATTGGTCACCCGATCGGGGCCCAATCAGGGATTGCCGAAGCGCGCCGGGGACGCAAAGCTGTTGCAGCGCCTGCGCCCGGGTTGCGGCCGGGCCCTATCGCAGCCGTTCCATCGTCCGCCAGCTTGGAAGCGCCATGCCAGACCAGAGGATCCCCCGAACCGCCAAGAGCCTCGCCGTTTCCCTGCTGCTTTGCGGGAGCCTGCTGCTACCACCCGGGACGGCGATTGCTCAGACCGTGTTGGCCCAAAGCGAACCGGCAGCGGAGAGCCTGGTCGTCGTCTCCTGGGGCGGGACCTATGCCCAAAGCCAGGTGGAGGCGCTCTATAAGCCCTTCACCGAGACCACCGGCCTGAAGATCGTACGCCAGGACTACCGCGGCGGCCTGCAGCAGGTCCGGGCCCAGGTGGAAGGGGGCGACGTCTACTGGGACGTGGTGGATGTGGCGCCGGCCGACCTGGAACAAGGCTGCGAGGACGGGCTTTTCGAGCGGCTTTCCCTGTTGCTGCCGCCGGCGCCCGACGGCACCTCTGCCGCCGAGGATTTCCTGCCCGGCTCCCTGCATCTCTGTGCCGTCGGCTCCCTGGTCTGGTCGTCGGTCATCGCTGTGGACAGCGAGCAGGCCGGGGAGAATCAGCCCGACGGCCTGGAAGATCTGTTCAATCTCGACGACTTTCCCGGCCGCCGGGGGCTGCGCAAGAGCCCCAAGGGCAACCTCGAGTGGGCCCTGCTCGCCGATGGCGTGCCGGCGGACGAGGTCTATGACGAACTCAGCAGCGACCAGGGAATCGCCCGGGCCTTCGCCAAGCTGGACACCATCAAGGACGAGGTCGTCTGGTGGGAGGACGGTGCCGAGCCCGGCCAGTTGCTGGCCCGCGACGCCGTCATCATGACCTCGGCCTACAGCAGCCGGATCTTCAAGGACATTGCCGCGGACGAGCGGCCCTATTCGGTGATCTGGGACCGCCAGCTCTGGGACGTCGAGCTTTGGGCAATCCCCAAGGGCAGCCGCAACAAGTTCCGGGCGCTGGAGTTCATTCGCTATGCCACCGGGACCGAGGCCCTGGCCGAGCAGACCAGGTGGATCCCCTACGGGACGGCGCGCCGTTCCGCCAACGCCCTCGTCGGGCCCTTCAATCCCCTTCAGGAGGTGGATATCGCCCCCCTCCTGCCGACCTACCCCGACAACATGGCCACCGCCCTGAAGAGCAACACCGCCTTCTGGAGCGAGAACGGCGAAGCCCTGGTCGAACGGTTCAACGCATGGCTGGTGCAATAGGCCAGAGAATCCACCCTCTTAGACCAGCCTTCGTTATGAGAACGATTATCATTCTCAAATTCATGGACAAGTCACCATTGCCGCGCTATATTGAGTCGGTCGGGTGACTGCTGCCCGGGCCTCCGGAATCCTCATCACTGGGACCAAGACCCCATGTATCGCGACAACACGCTGATCCCGAGTGAAGCCATCCGTCTCCTCGCCCTCGGCATTCTGGCGTGCAAACCCCAGAGCTATGGCGAGTTGGCCCGTGAGGTGCGCCACTTCACCGGCCGGATCATCGGCCCGTCCCTGGATCTGGTGGGGGCGCCCCTGGAGGTGTTGAAGGTGGAGGGCCTGATCACTCCGGTGGAGCCGACGGCAGACGGCGAGGATGCCGCTCTCACCGTGACCGAGCAGGGCCGCGCGGAGATGCTGCGCCTACTCTCGGCCAACGTCCGTCCACAGGTGAGCGACCTGAACAAGCTGATCATCGCCCTGAAGATGCGCTTCCTGCACCTGATGGAAGCGGAGACACAGAAGGTTCAGGCGGAACTGCTCTACGACACCACCGAGCGGGAGCTGACCCGGCTGACCGATCTGCGCAGCCACCATGCCGGTGACAGCGGCTACCTGCCGCAGTGGCTCGATCTGGAGATCGCACAGACCCAGGCGCGCCTCAACTGGCTCGCCGGCCTGCGCAGCGGCTTCGATCAGGGCGCGATGTCACAAGCAAGCTGACGCTTGCGCAGACCGCAACTCTCCGACCCTTCACCTTTCCCTAGCGGGCGCACACGTCAGCGGCCAGGCGTCGTGATCGCAAGACCGTAGCGTTTGGCGTTTTCGACTTACGTCGAATCGGTTCCGGCCCGCTCCCCCTCCCGGCCACCCATAGGATACTGGTGCTGGGTGGTCGGGAGGGGGAGCGGGCCCGAACCGATTCGACGTAAGTCGAAAACGCCAAACGCTACGGTCTTGCGGTCACGACGCCTGGCCGCTGACGTGTGCGCCCGCTAGGGTAAGGTGAA
>NZ_JANQOI010000091.1 GCF_028289705.1 Pelagibius sp. | reverse complement strand
AGATGACGCGGGCGCGGGTCGAGAAGCCGTACCACAGGCCATCCGGGTGACGCAGATTGGCGGGAATGGCTTGGTCGAGCGCATCCGACTTGACCGACTCCAGCAGGCCTGCCTGCTCGGCACGCCAGATGCGGCCGGCATCGACCGTGAGCAGCACGTCGGCGGGGCTGTTCGCACCTTCGCTCTTGATCCGCTCGATCAGCGCATCGGCCTTGCCTTCGATGCGATTGATCTCGATACCAGTCTTTTCGGTGAAGCCGCTGTAGAGCGCCTCATCGGTCTGGTAGTGGCGTGACGAGTAAAGGTTCAGAACGTCTGCGGCCTGGATCGATGGGCTAAGACCCATCACCGCAGCACAGATCGCGGCCCCCAGGGCCACGCGTCGACGAGCTGTCATTTGGTCCTCCGTGGAATATCCGCTCTCGTTGCGAGTTCGGATTTTATGAAAATCATTCTCAATCGCAAGGTAAATGCAAATCACTCGCACCTGTCAAGCTTTCTCCGAGACACAAGACAAGGTTGTAGACGTTACACAGCTATATGGAAGATTGGATGTAATCAGAATAGCTAGCTAAATAATCAATTCTAATATAGCAAGAGAAACTACGCCACGAACTTCTACTATACAATACAACGCTAACGCAAATTTAAGCCGTTCCCCCGAGATTGGCCGGACAGTACTCGGGCGGCCTCCCGCGGCTGCCCGTATTTGGGGAAATCAATTGGAGCAATGATGATGTTCAAATCCGACGTCCTGCGCGGAACCGTCACGGGCGCCGCACTGCTGCTGTTCGCCTCGCCTGCGCTTGCAAGCGATGCCCATATCGCGCCGATGACCGATTTTGCCAATGCCACCGTGAAACAGTGGATCGGCAACGACCTCGTGGTTCAGGCGATCAAGGCCCAGAACAGCCGGCACGCCGGTCTCAGCCAAAGCGACATCGACAAGATGGACAAGGACTGGCGCGCCCAGACCGATGCCGGCAGCAAGCCCATGATCGATGCCGTCCTGGGCAACGCGCTGTCGCGTTTCCTTGCCGACCAGAAGAACGCCACTGGCGGCCTGGTGACCGAGATCTTTGTCATGGACAATCGTGGTTTGAACGTCGGTCAGAGCGACGTGACCTCCGACTACTGGCAGGGCGATGAAGCCAAGTGGCAGAAGACCTACTCTGCCGGGGCCGGCGCCATTTTCATCGACGAGGTGGAAATGGACGAGTCGACCCAGACTTTCCAATCCCAGCTCAGCATGTCGATTGTCGATCCCGCCAGCGGCCAGGTGATCGGCGCCATTACCGTGGGCGTCAACGTCGACGCTCTCTAGGCAACAGAGAACTGCAGAAGACCATTCAGGATATCCCGGCCAGGGATCGCATTTCGTGGAGGTTTGGTTTCGATGAGCAAGGTTGAAACGCCAGAATCGCCAAATTCAAGCGTATCCGAAGCCACAAAGGCTTCCGGGAATCGCCTGGCCGGGATTTCCAGTCTTTCCGTGGTCCGCAAGGTCATACTGACCGCCGCGGCCCTGACGTCCCTCATCCTGATCACCCTGGTGGCCATCGGCATCACCCAGTCGAGCCGGATACTGCTGGATACCGGGGAAGCCGGCTACAGCACCATGACCCGCCTGATTGCCAACAATGCGGCCGGCGGCATTCGCTGGAAGAAGCCGGAGGCCATCGAAACCGCCTACATCGATTTCGCCAATGCCGAGGACACGGCCATCGCCAATGTGGTCGCCCTGGACAAGGACGGGCAGGAGTTGACCCGCTTCGGCTCGGCGACGCTGCCGCAGGCCGATCTGAGCGCCTTCATCGAGGCAGTCCAGGGCGTAGAGGAGCGGATGGTCGAACGCACCCCGCGCCATATCCTCATCGCCAACCCGGCGCTCTCGCCGAAGGACGGTTCCTTCATCGGGTCCGTCGTCATCGCCTGGTCCATCGAGCAGCTCAACGCCGAGGTTCAAGCCGCCATGGTGCGGCAGAGCCTCGTCGCCCTCGGGGCGCTGGCCCTGCTCCTGGTGCTGCTGAGTTTCGTGACGTCGCGGCTGATCGGGCGGCCCCTGCAGACAATGCACGACACCATGGAGCGTCTTGCCGAAGGCGATACCTCGGTGGAGGTGCCCGCGCGCGAGCGGCGCGACGACATCGGCGACATCGCGCGCATGGTGCAGACTTTCAAGACCAACGCCATCGACCTCGAACGCTCGACGGCCGCCCGCGAAGCCGAGAAGGCCAGGGCCGAGGAAGAAAAGCGCCAGGCCATGCGCCGCCTGGCGGACGATTTCGAATCGAGCGTTCAGGGCGTGGTCAGCAGCGTGACCTCCGCCTCGGGCGAAGTCCAGAACACGGCCCAGTCCATGTCCGAGACGGCCGAGCGCGCCAGCCGCCAGACCAGCGCCGTCGCCTCGGCCACCGAGCATGCCGCCGGCAATGTCCAGACCGTCGCCAGCGCCACCGAGGAACTGAGCGCCTCGATCCAGGAGATCAGCCGCCAGGTCGCCCAGTCCACCACGATTTCCAACACCGCCGCCGAACAGGCGCGCAACACCAACCAGGAGGTCGGCGCCCTCGCCGATGCGGCGCAGAAGATCGGCGAGGTTCTGACCATGATCCAGGAGATCGCCGAACAGACCAACCTGCTCGCGCTCAACGCCACCATCGAGGCGGCGCGAGCCGGCGAAGCAGGCAAGGGTTTCGCCGTGGTCGCCTCGGAGGTCAAGGTGCTCGCGACCCAGACCGCCAAGGCCACCGAGCAGATCCGCGAGCAGATCGGCGACATCCAGGACGCAACCGGCAATGCCGTCACCGCGATCGCCGAGATCACCACGACGGTGGAGCAAATCAACACCATCGCCTCAGGTATTGCCTCCGCGGTGGAAGAGCAGAGCGCCGCCACCCAGGAGATCTCCCGCAATGTTCAGCAGGCCTCGGAGAGCACCAACGAGGTCTCGTCCAACATCGGCGATGTGACCGCCGCAGTCGAGGAGTCTGGCGAGTCCGCCACCACCATGCTGCGCGCCGCCAACGACCTGGCCGGCCAGTCCGCCTCCCTCAGCAGCCAGGTCGACAGCTTCCTCGCCAGCATCCGCGCCAGCTAAAAGCCGCTGGATACCTCCGTCTTCTTGGGAACCGGCCGGAACGGCCTGGCCCGGCCCGGTCAGGGGGAGAGCGTGACCTTGAAGGTCAGGCAGTCTTCGCCCTGGGTCGCCACATCCAGCGTGCTGCCCAGCCGCTTGGCGACGATGCGGGTGAAGTAGCTGTGCACCCCGCGCGGGGTCAGCTCGTCCATGTCGACCGGGTCGTTGAGCCCGGCCAGGCACTCCGGGCGCAGGTGCGCGTCCTGTCCCGTCGCGGTGACCTGCAGCTCGAAGCCACCCTGCCCCTTGGCGACAGAGACCGCCAGCTTGCCGCCGCGCGGCAGGGCCTCCTGCGCCAGGGCGACCATGTTCAGGATCAGCTTGCCGGTGCCGTCGGGAATGCCGTCGGGCGCCTGGATCGTGGGCCAATCGAGCTCTGACTTGGAGCTGGCCAGCAGGGCGGCGGTCAGGTCGCGGAGCTGACTGTAGTCCGAGCCGACCCGGGCGCCGGCCATCCCGTAGGCCAGGCGATAGAACTGCAGGATTGCCGAGGCCTGGCGCGCCGAATTGCCGGTCAACTGCATGGCATCGTCGGCCATGCCGAACTCGTCGTCGGCCAGCAGTTCGAGGCCGTTGCCGACGGCCCCGATGGGTCCGACCAGATCGTGGCAAAGCCGCGATGCCAGCAACTCGGCAACGCGCAGGTCAACAGTCATTTCCATAGTTCGTTTCCCCAGATCAAGCCCCCCGAGGCCAAGCCGCCGAGATGAAGACCCTACGGCTGGCTCCCGTTTCGGGATCCTTATACACTATGCGCTGCGTGAAATCAGCGAGGCAAACCATGACCTTACATCTTGCGCCCGGGATGCGCGTCCGGCACCCGGCCAGGCCCGACTGGGGAATCGGTCAGATCCAGTCCGTGGTGGCAGAGCGGGTCACGGTGAACTTCGAGAATGCCGGCAAGCTGCTGATCATCGCGACGGAAGTCGATCTGGAGGTGGTGGGCGAGGATGTCGGCTAGAAAGCGCTCCGGTCTGCCCTGGGTTGCGGGCTTCGCTCTGTCGCTCCTGTTCCTGATGTCCGCAATGGCGGCGGCCGCCGCCCAGAGCGTCCCCGACCAGGCGCTTCATCAGGCGGCCCGCAACGACGACCCGGAGCTGGCCGCCTTTGCCCTGGAACGGGGGGCGGACCTCGAGGTCCGCGATCAACTCGGCAACACCGCCCTGCATGTCACCGCCATGTTCGCCAGCCCGCAGGTCGCCGCCCTGTTGCTCGAACGCGGCGCCGATCCCGGCGGGGCCACCCCCGACGACGCCTGGACGGCGCTGCACTACGCCGCCTACGAAGGCCACGACCGTGTGGCCCGGGTGTTGATCGCGGCGGCGGCTCCCTTGGAAGCCCGCGAGACCGACTACGGCAACACACCGCTGCTGCTGGCAGCCCGCCGCAACAAGCGCGCCGTGGTGTCGGTGCTGCTGGCCGCGGGCGCGGAGGTCGAAGCCCGCGACCGCCGCGACGGCAACACGCCGCTGATCAACGCCGCCTTCGATCCCCTGGGCACCGCCGTGGTCGCCGAGCTGCTCGCCGCCGGCGCTTCCCCCCGGAGCGCCGCCGATGACGGCACCACGGCCCTCATGGCCGCGGCCCGGGCCGGCAGCGAAGGCAGCCTGCAGATCCTGCTGGCGGCAGGGGCCGATGCGAAGGCGGCGCGCGGCGACGGCTGGACCGCCCTGCATCTGGCCGCCGCCCACGGTCACACGCCGCTCTTTGCGGCGCTTAAAGCTGCGGGCGCGGTCGTGGACCAGAGGGCCGCGGAGGGCGAAACCGCCCTGGGCCAAGCCATCGAGGCGGGGCATGTCGACAGCGTCATCGCCCTGCTGGAGGCCGGCGCCGACCCCGACCGGCCGGGGCGCAAGGGCCGGCCGCCGGTGGTTCTGGCGGCCATGAGCGGACAGCCGGGCGCGCTCTACGTGCTGTTGAACGCCGGGGCCGCCGCCGATGCCCGCGAAGTGGAAAGCGGCAACACCGCCCTGATGCTGGCCGCCAACCGCGCCCGTCTGGAGGAGGTGCGGCTGCTGCTGGGCGCCGGGGCGGACCCCACCCTCAAAGCCAGGGACGGCTGGACCGCACTGCAGGCCGCCACCATGATCGGCGATGACGAGATCGCCGATCTGCTGCGCGCCGCGGGGGCACGGGAGTAGCGTGATCTGGTCGCGCCGGAAGACATTGCCGGCTCAGGCGGCCTGATGGGGCGCGTCAGAGACGGACGTTGGGGGTGGAGAACAGGTCGGCAGAGCTGATGCCGAGCATGCTGAGAATGACCGCACTCAGAATAGCGATCAGAACCGCCACGACACTGCCGACAATAACCGATTTCATCGTCCCAAAGGTCCTCGTAAGTCCCGCGTCTCAGTAAGTCCAAGATTCCCCGGAGGGTCAAGCGCCCCCGCTTATTGTTCTGCGCCCTCGCCCTGCCAGCGCTCCTGCGGCCCGCTTCCCGCCACCGCCCCGGTAATGCGTTGCAGATAGGCGATCAGGTCGGCGCGGTCCCGTGCCGAGGTCATACGCTGCAGCGGCATCTTGCTGCCGGGGGTGTAGTGATCGGGCCCCTCGGCAAACAGGCGGTCGATGGTCTCGGCGCTCCAGACCACATGGCTTTCGCGCAGGGCGGCTGAGTAGTTGTAACCGGCAACGGTGCCGGCGCGGCGGCCGAACACGCCGTGCAGCGTCGGCCCCGCCCGCTTGCCGCCGTCGACGGTGACGGTGTGACAGGCCGAGCACTTGCGGAACAGCTTGGCGCCGCGCTGGTCGGCCTCGTCGGTGATGGCCGCGGCCACTTCGCTCTCCACGGTTTCGCTGCCGTCAATCCCACTGCGGGCGATCTCGCTGCGCGCTGCGAGATCCCAGAGCCGGGTCACCGAGTCCGAGCCTGCCGACAGCAGGCGGCCTCCGTCTGGGGTGAAGGCAAGGGCCCAGACCGGTTCGCGGTGGCCGTTCAAGGAGGTGGTGATGCGCCGCCCCTCGATGTCCCAGAGGTTCACCGTGCCGTCGACGCCGGCCGAGGCGGCGCGGTCTCCGTCGGGCGAGACCGAAACCGCGAAGACCGGGCCGTCGTGGCCGCGCAACACCGCCATCTCCTGGCCCGTGGTGAGGTCCCAGAGACGCACCGTCTCGTCCACCGAGCCGGAGACGGCGAACTCGCCGCCGGGCAGGAAGGCCAGGGCGTTCACGCCGAAGTCGTGGTCCTCCATGACCCGCAGCAGTTCTGGCCGGCCGCCGTCCCCCGGCAGGGCCCAAAGCCGGATCGAGGAATCGTAGCTGCCGGTCAGCAGAAAACGCCCGTCCGGCGAAAAGGCCACCGCGTTCACGTTGCTGCGGTGCTCGTCCAGCACATGGGATGCCTGACGGGTTTCGAGGTTCCATAGGCGCACGGTCTGGTCCCAGCCGGCGGAGGCCGCCAGGCGCCCGTCGGGCGAGACCGCCACCCCCGCCACCTTGCCCTGATGACCTTCGAAGACATGCTCAAGGGTGGCGGCTTGAAGATCCCAGAGCCGCAGCGTGCCGTCGTCGCTGGCGGAAATCGCCCGGCGTCCGTCGCCGACCAGCGCCACCGCGTTGACCGCCCCTTCATGGTCGTCCAGCACCTCCAGCGCCTGCTGGCTCTCCAGGTCCCAGAGAATGACGCTGTAGTCGAAGCTGGCGGTGACCGCCCGGGTGCCGTCCGGCAGGACCGCCACGCCCTTGACGAAACCGCCGTGCCCGCGCAGCTCCGCCTGGGCCGCCGGTCCCCAGACCAGCAGCGGCAGGGCGCAGGCGAGAACGCGCGGCAGGCCCGTCAGACGGCCCAGCAGAGGGCGAAGGGCCCGCAGCGGCCTATTGAATATCAAAGGGCTCATGCGAGGCGGATCTGCCCAGGCGCTCGACCAGCGGCGGGACCATGGAGCGCGCAATGCGTTCCGTATCGGGCGCCAGCAACAGGTGGTAGGCATCGCCCTGCCAGATGACCTCGCGGCTCTCACGGTCGCGCAGAGTCGCGTTGATGTGGAAGCTGCTGCTGCCGATCTCCTGGGAGCCCTGACGCCCGCCCAGCACGCTGTCCTGGGTCGACGACCAGACGTTCACGTTTACGTCGACGCCGGTCGAACCCGCGCGGGCCGAGCCGAGGCTGGGACCCTGCGGCAGATCCTCTGTCGGGACCACCTTGGCCTCGAAGAGCAGCAGGAAACGGGCCTCCGCATCGTCCTTGATCTCGGCCCGTTCCTGGGCCGTAAGCTGCGCCTCGAAATCCTCCTTGAGCAGCAGATTGAGCTCGTTGTCGTCATAAGGGGCGACATGGATACCGATACCGTCAGGCAGCGGCTTGAAGGACTGGGTATTCAGCATGCCGGGAGCCGATGACGTCTCAAGGGCCGCGCCGCTGCCGTCCTGCGCGGCGGCCCCTTGGCCCATGGTGAGGGCCAGGCCCAGGCTTAGCGTGATAGCGGCGATTGCGGTCTTCAACGACAAGCGGCTGACCCCCAATTCAAGAATCGTCGGCGCGGCTGGGCGGACGGCGGCGCCTCGGCCCGGCTACTCGGCGGGATGGCTATGAGACCCGCCGGCCACCTTGGCAGCCCAGACCGAATGGTGCTCCCGCGCCCAGTTGCTGTCGACCTGGCCGCTGCCCATGGCATCGAAGGCACCTTCCATACCCACAGAGCCGATATAGATGTGGCCGACGATGATGGCAATCAGAACCAGGCCGACGATGGCGTGCCAGAGCTGGGAAAGCTGCATCTCCTGCATCATGGTCAGCTCCGTGGGCAGCGAGAAGCCGACCATGTTCAGAATCTCGAAGGTCTTCGCAAAGAACGCGAACTCAAAGGGAAACAGCAGCGCGAGTCCGGAGAGGCTGATGGAAACCCCACCCAGCACCACCGCCCAGAAGATCAGCTTCTGACCGGCATTGAACTTGGCCGCCGGCGGGTGCACGCCCTTGACGAAGAGGCCGCCGCCCTTGGCAAGCCAGACCAGGTCGAGACGGCTCGGGATGTTGTCCTTGATCCAGAGCAGGAACATCATGACGACACCGACCATGAAGGCGAAGGCCAGGAAGTTGTGGGCGTACTTGCCCGCCATGGAGATGGCCGAGAAGATCTCCGGCCCCAGCACCGGCAGCAGCACGTGGCGGCCGTACATGAGATTGAGTCCGGTGATCGCCAGCACGATGAAGGACGTCGCGGTGATCCAATGGGCCGTGCGTTCGATCATGTTGAAGCGCTCGACCGTGACTCCGCTGGCTCCGGCATCGATACGAATGCGGCCGCGCACGGCAAAGAACAGCGCGATCACGGCGACTGCGCCGAGCAGGATCCAGGCACCATAGACCGTGAGCGGCCCGTTGCGCCACGCGCGCCAATTGTCCCCCTCGGACTGGATCAGTTGCCCGGCCTGGGTATCGGGGATCGAGACTCTGCCCTGCACGCCCTGGCGCACGGCGCGCCAGAGATCGCTGTCGGCCTGGCTCCCAAGGACATTACCGGGGACCTGGCCACCGGTCGGGCTCTCACTGGGCACCGGGTCGCTGCGCTGTCCCCAGGCATCGCCGGCGAAGCCGCCGCTCAGTGTCAGAGCCGTCAAGACCAGCAGGCTCGCAAGGATGAGAAGGCGGCGGATGTCCAAGGCAGAGGAGACGGAGGCTCGCATGGCTGTTCCTTTGGAAGGACTGCTGTGCATGGGAATTGTCAGTTCAAGCGATAACGCGGATCTGGCTTCGGGTCATCGATCACCCGCCCTGAAGCGAGGTGCGGGCCCGCAAGGCATCGCGGGTCTCATCGGAAAGCTTGCTGTCTTGCGGGCCGAGGTAAGTGCCCTTCTCGTAGCGCAGGATGCGGCCCTGCTCGGCCTCGTCGCAGGCCGTCAGGCCGACGAGAAGAACCGCGCCGAGGACCAGGGAAATCGACTTGGATAGCGCCATGGTTTCTCTCTCAGCTCGTTTCAGGGCCTCAGGTGGGACGCCAAAAAGCACAGCCCGATTATGGTTAATTTTCTGTTTACGCGGCAGACAAGAAGGCATGGGAAGGGGGCGGCGCCTGGCGCCGCCCCCGTTCCGTCACGCACTCCCCCAAAAGGAGAACGAATTCACCTGCCCTCCGTCGGTTTACGAACCCGACTTCTGCTCGTAGGCCGTGCCCCAGCCCCAGGCACCCGACCCGAAGCCGCGGGCGACCACGCGCTCGCGGTAGATGTCGGACACCATGTCGCCGTCGCCGGCGAGCAGGGCCTTGGTGGCGCACATCTCCGCGCAGAGCGGCAGCTTGCCCTCGGCCAGACGGTTGCGCCCGTAAGCCGAGAACTCGGCTGCGGACATGTCCTCTTCCGGGCCACCGGCACAGAAGGTGCACTTGTCCATCTTGCCGCGGCTGCCGAAGTTGCCGGCCTGCGGATACTGCGGCGCCCCGAAGGGGCAGGCATAGAAGCAGTAGCCGCAGCCGATGCAGAGGTCCTTGGAATGCAGCACGACACCGTCTTCGGTCTCGTAGAAGCAGTCCACCGGGCAGACCGCCATGCAAGGCGCGTCGGAACAGTGCATGCAGGCCACGGAGATCGACCGCTCGCCGGGTTTGCCATCGTTGATGGTCACCACCCGCCGGCGATTGACGCCCCAGGGCACCTCATGCTCGTTCTTACAGGCCGTCACGCAGGCATTGCACTCGATGCAGCGCTCAGCGTCACAGAGGAATTTCATACGTGCCATGAGTCAGCTCCTCCCTTAGGCCGGCTCAATACGGCAGAGCGTGGCTTTGGTTTCCTGCATGTTGGTCACCGAATCGTAGCCGTAGGTCTGTGCCGTATTGCTGGCTTCACCGAGTACGTAGGGGTCGGCCCCCTTGGGATACTTGTGGCGCTGGTCCTCGCCCTGCCAATGGCCACCGAAGTGGAACGGCATGAAGGCGACACCGAGCCCCACCCTTTCGGTGACCAGGGCCTTCACCTTGACCTTGGCACCTTCGGGCCCATGCACCCAGACCATCGCCCCGTCGCGCACGCCGTTGTTGTTGGCGTCAACCGGGTTGATCTCCACGAACATGTCCTGCTGCAGCTCGGCCAGCCAGGGATTGGACCGGGTCTCGTCGCCGCCACCCTCGTATTCGACCAAGCGGCCGGAAGTGAGGATGATCGGGAAGTCGCCCGAGAAGTCCTTGGACTGGATCGACTTGTAGAGGATCGGCAAGCGGTACATCTTGCGGTCCTCGTAAGTCGGATAGTCGGCCACAAGATCGCGCCGCGAGGTGTAGAGCGGCTCGCGGTGCAGCGGCACCGGATCCGGGAAGTTCCACACCACGGTGCGGGCCTTGGCGTTGCCGAAGGGGGCGCAGCCGTGCTTGATGGCGACCCGCTGGATGCCGCCGGAGAGGTCGGTCTTCCAGTTGGTCTTGTCGCCGGCGATCTTTTCGATCGTGGCCCGCTCCGCATCGGTCAGGTCACCGTCCCAGCCAAGCTGCTTCAGCATGGCCATGGTGAACTCGGGATAGCCGTCCTGGATCTCCGAGTCGACGGGATAGGAGCCTTCGGCCAGCAGGTTGTCGCCGTCCCGCTCCACGCCGAAACGCGCGCGGAAGCAGAGACCGCCTTCGGCCACCGGCTTTGAGGGATCGTAAAGCACCGGGGTGCCCGGATGCCCCATCTCCGCCGTGCCCCAGGATGGCCAGGGCAGGCCGTAGAAATCACCGTCGGCCGGCCCGCCGCGTGCCTGCAGCGAAGTCTTGTCGAAGGTGTGCTGGTTGGCCATGTGCATCTTCAGGCGCTCCGGCGACTGGCCGGTGTAGCCGATGGTCCACATGCCGCGATTGAACTCGCGGGTGATGTCCTCGATCAGCGGCTCGTTGTTCTCGACCTTGATGTTCTTGAACATCTCGTCGGCGAAGCCGAGCTTCTTGGCCAGGAGATACATGATCTCATGGTCGGTCTTGGCCTCGAACAGCGGATCGAAGATCTTGTCGCGCCACTGGATCGAACGGTTGGACGCGGTCACCGAGCCATAGGTCTCGAACTGGGTCGCCGCGGGCAGCAGATAGGTGCCGTCCTTGCGATCGTTCATCACCGCCGCCATCGTCGGATAGGGGTCGATGATGACCAGCATG
>NZ_JANQOI010000087.1 GCF_028289705.1 Pelagibius sp. | reverse complement strand
GCCTGGTGAATCTGCTCTAATTCTTAAGTGTAGAGCGGATTCACATGCTTAGACGCAAACACGAGAGTGTTTCCGTCTAAGCATGATCCGCTCTAGGCCAAGACAGTGGTGGCCAGGGCCGCGGGCCGTCAAGGCGAAAGCCGCATCGCCGCTGGCGAGCCCCGGTAGAAGGACAGGATATGAACGGCGAGATTGAAATCCGCACCATGAAGCGGGCGGACCTCGACACGGCCATCGACTGGGCCCGGGACGAGGGCTGGAACCCGGGGCTCGGCGACGCGGCCTGTTTCCACGCCGCCGATCCCGAAGGCTTCCTGATGGCCTTTGAGGCGGGCCGGCCGGCGGCCTCCATCTCGGTCGTCGGCTATGGGCCCGATTACGGCTTCCTGGGATTCTACATCTGCCGGCCGGAGCTGCGCGGCCGCGGCCTCGGCTTTCAGCTCTGGCGGGCCGGCCTTGCGCGGATGGGCCGCCGCTGCATCGGCCTGGACGGGGTGGTCGACCAGCAGGGCAATTATCGCAAGGAAGGATTCGTCCTGGCCCACCGCAACCTGCGTTTCGGCGGAACCGTCGCCTGCGGCGTGCCAGACGATCCGCGCCTTCAGGGCATCGGCCCGGCGCTCCTCGAACCCTTGCTGGCCTACGACCGCCCCTTTTTCCCGGGACCGCGGGATACCTTCCTCACCTGCTGGCTGCAGCAGAGTGAGCAGCGCTTCGGCTATGCCCTCGTCGACGACGGCACGGTCACGGGCTATGGGGTGCTCCGCCGCTGCGTCGAGGGGTACAAGTTCGGGCCGCTGTTCGCCGACACCGCGGAGGGCGCCGATCTGCTGTTCCGCGCCCTGGCTACCCGCAGCGGTGGAGCACCGGTCTATCTGGACCCGCCGGCCCCCAACCCGGAGGGTATCGCGCTCGCCGAGCGCTATGGCCTTGCGCCGGTCTTCGAGACGGCGCGGATGTACCGGGCCGGCGCTCCGAAGCTGCCCCTGGATCGGACCTTCGGGATCACCAGCTTCGAGCTTGGATAGCGGCTCCGCTGATTCAGCGCGGCGGCGCCATGGATTGACTTGCCGTGGCAGTGCTGCTGCGCTAAGGCCCGCGTCACGATTTTTGCTGCCGGGGTCCAGGACGGTGCGAGAGAACCCGATTGCCACGGCCGAGCCCGCCGCCCAGGTAAAGGCTCGGCCGTTTTCCATGAATGCGGTGCCGGAGATTCACTTCGGCGCCGGCCGGGCCGCAAGTCTGGCGGAGGACGTCAAAGCGATCTCGCAGGGCCGCCGGGTGCTGCTGGTCGCCGATGCCGGCGTGGTGGACCTCGGCCTGGTCGCGCCGCTTGAGCAAAGCCTGAACGAGGCCGGTGCGGCGACAGAGCTCTTCGCCGATATCGCCGGGGAGCCGAAAGCCGCGCAGATCGATGCGGCGGCGGACGCAGCCCGCCGGCTGCGGGCCGATGCCGTGGTGTGCATCGGCGGCGGCTCGGCCCTCGACATCGGCAAGCTCGCTGCCTGCATCGCCGCCGGCGAGGCCGACGCGCTGTCCTATGCGTTGGCGGCCCAGCCCCTGCCGGCCGCGGGCCTGCCCAAGATCTGCCTGCCGACCACCGCCGGCACGGGATCTGAACTCTCGGGCACCAACATCTTCGCCAACGGTGCGGGCAAGAAGGTCTGGATCGCCGGGCAACAGACAAAGCCCGACCGGGTGCTGCTGGACCCCCTGCTGACCCTTTCCCTGCCGCCGCACCTCACCGCCTGGACCGGCCTCGACGCCTTCGTCCACGCGCTGGAAGCCTGCACCAACCGGCAGGCCCATCCGGGCAACAGCCCGTTCTGCCACCACGCCCTCGGCCTCATTGCCGGGGCCCTGGTCACCGCGGTGGAAGAGCCGGGCAACGTGGAGGCCCGCGGCGCGATGCTGCTGGGCTCCGCCTATGCCGGCATCGGCATCGACAACTGCGGGACCGCGCTGGCCCACAACCTCTCCCACGCCCTGGCGGCCCTGGCCCCGGTCCATCACGGCCTGGCAACCGCCCTGGCGCTGGACCTGACCCTCGCCTGGTCCATCGAGGCCGAAGCCGAAAGCAGCGGCCAGCCCTTCGCAGCGGCCGCGCGGGCCTGCGGCCTCACCGCCGCCGCGGAGCTCTCGGCCTGGTATTCGGCCCTGATGACGCGCTGCGGCGTGGAGCGGCGCCTGCCCGACGCCTTCGCCGCCTTCACGCCTGCCGATCTCGCCCGCGAAATGCGCAGCGCGGAAAACCGGCCGATGCGCGATGCCAGCCTGCGGCCGGTCGAAGACGGCGATATCGACCGCTTCGCCGCCGCCACCCTCGCCCTGGCGCCCAACGGAGACCGGTCATCATGAGCACCATCGAGAGGATCGAGATCAGCCATCACCGCATGGCGCTGGACCCGCCCTTCGTCGCCAGTTGGGATGGGCGCCCGCGACGGCATTTCGATGCTTCGGTGGTGCGGGTCTACGACGACGAGGGCCGTGTCGGCATCGGGTCCGGCGACCTCATGCTGGGGCTGGCGGAGCACGAAGACCTCTTCATCGGCCAGGACCCCCGGCACCTGGAGCGCCACTACGAGGTGCTCTCCCACATACAGTTTCACTACGGCCGCTGCTGGCCTATGGACCTGGCGCTCTGGGATCTGACGGGCAAGATCGCCGGGGAACCGGTCTGGCGGCTGTTGGGCGGCCGCTCCGAGCGGGTGCGCGCCTATGCCTCCTCCGGGGTGCTGCGGGATTCCGGCGCCATGGCGGAAACCGCCGAGCGCTTTGCCGAGGCCGGCTTCGCGGCCATGAAGATCCGCTTTCACCGCGGCGACTGGCGCGAGGACATCGCCGCCCTGGAAGCGGTGCGCAAGCGGGTCGGCCAGAGGCTGGAACTGATGGTCGACTGCAATCAGGGCTGGCGCATGCCCTGGGACACCGAGGCGCCCTGGACCCTGAAGGACGCGGTGACCGTGGCGCGGGAGCTTGAGCGCCTGGATGTCTACTGGATGGAGGAGCCCCTGCACCGGGCCGACCGGGAGGGACTGAAGCGCCTGCGCGACCGGGTCGACGTGCGGATCGCCGGCGGCGAGATGACCCGCGAGCTTTACGAGTTCCGCGACTTGATCGCCGAAGGCTGCCTGGATGTCCTGCAGCCGGATTGTGCGCTGGTCGGCGGCATCACCGGGCTGCGCCGCATCGCCCTCATGGCCCGGGAGTTCGGCCTCACCTTCACGCCCCATACCTGGTCCAACGGTTTCGGCGTGGTGGCCAATACCCATCTGACCGCCGGCCTCGGCGATGCGCCGTTCATCGAGTTTCCCTTCGATCCGCCGGAGTGGAGCCTGGAGCGGCGCGACTACCTCCTGGCCGCACCTTTCGAACAGCGGGACGGCTGGCTTGTCCTCGACGACACGCCCGGCTTCGGCGTCGCCCTGGACGAAGATCGCCTGGCGGCCACACGCAAAGATTGATGCGCGGGGCCGATGGGTACGGCATCAGAAAAGCGTGAGTTGAGAGACTTCGCTCCGCCAATACCAATGGCTGCTTTGTCGATCACCGCCCGCTATTGCACGGAAATGCTGGGCTTTGCTGCGCTGGTTAAGAGGACCTTTACGCACCTCGGGTCATACTCACTGCGTCAATGACACCGACACAGCGTTCCATTGGCGCAGTCCATTGAATGCGCCGGCAGTGCAAGAGGGAAGAGAAGGCACCAAACCATGCAGGGTGTGATGCAGCCGCAGGCGGCCGCGCCTGCATCTGACATCGGCGTCATCCGCGAGGCCCTAGATGTGCTGCACATCGGCCTCGCCATTTTCGACAGCGATCTGTGCCTGGTGAGCTGCAACCGCAGCTACCGTGAACTCCTCTGCCTTCCGACGGAGCTCTGCCAAAGGGGCACGGCCCTGGAGGCGATCTTCCGCTACAACGCCCGGCGCGGCGAGTATGGCGCGGGGGACCCGGAAGCCCTGGTGAAGGAACGCCTCGTCCTCGCCCGGCAGTTCAAGCCGCACTGCTATCACAGGGCCCGCCCCGACGGAACAGTGTTCGAGGTGAACGGTTATCCCCTGCCGTCCGGTGGCTTCGTGACCACCTACAACGACATCACCCAGGTCACCCGCGCCACCGAAATGCTGGCGGAAAAAGAGAAGGACCTGATCAAGCATATCGAGGACCTGGAAATCGAGCAGGAGATGATCGAGCAGCAGGCCCAGCAGATCGTTCAGATGGCCGAGGATCTGGCGGTTCAGAACAAGGAGATCGAGGCCAGCCGCCAGCAAAGCGACTTCCAGGCGAAACACGACGAACTGACCGGGCTTCCCAACCGCCGCTTCTTCACCGATCAGTTGGAACAGGCCCTCGAGCGGGCCGCGCGCGTCGGCACCTCCAAGGCGCTGCTGTTCGTCGATCTCGACAACTTCAAACCGGTCAACGATGTGCTGGGCCACGTCCAGGGCGACAAGGTCCTGCGGGAGGTCGCGCTGGCGCTCCTGAAATCGGTGCGCGACAGCGACTTCGTCGCACGGGTCGGCGGCGACGAGTTCGCGGTGATCGCCGGCATGAAGCCGGAGAACGGCCTGAACGGCGTGCAGGTGGTCGCCGAACGCATCCTCTCCGCCGTCTCGATGGCCATCGGCGGATCGAAGGGCAGCATTGCCATCTCCGCCAGTATCGGGGTCGCCCTCTTTCCGCAGGACGCGAAGGACTCTACGGAACTGTTGAAGCAGGCCGACAAGGCCATGTACGCGGCCAAGGCCGCCGGCCGCAACCGCATCGTCTTCGCCAGCGAGATGACGCCGGACTGACCGGCGCCCCAGCGCCCAGCTAGAAATCCGGCTGCAGGCGGACCTTTTCCAGCTCTTTCTTCAACTGGTTCTGGAAAATCGCGGGGCCCGCCCAGGTGTAGATGCAAAACCCCAGCCAGACGATGCTGAGGACGCCGGAACTGCCGCTCATGTCGTTCTGGTCCAGCACGATGTTGGCAATCTGCACCACCAGATAGAGCCCCACCAGGATGCCGATGCGCATGGCATCGCCCTTGCGCATCATCCAGGAATTGAACCGCCACCAGAGGGACAGGAACCGGTTCTCCCGGGCCTTCACGGCGGTCAAGAGGGCCAGCGCGCCTTCATCGGTGGCGTTCTGCGCCAGCACCCAGAGGGCATGCTCGCGGGCATCGGCCAGTTCCCCGCGGTCGAGGTGCAGCCAGCCCATCTGGGTCAGCGCCCCGGGATTGCCCGGGGCCAGGCTGAGGGCCTCGCGCACCACCGGCTCGGCATGATCGCTGTAACCGGCATGCCTGTAGGCTTCCGCCAGGCCGACCATGGCATCGACGTGCTCGGCATCGAGGGACAGGGCGGCCTGAAAGGCCTCCCCCGCAGGGCGCCAACGCTCCTCCAACAGGCAGAGCCGGCCGCGGGCGGCCAGGAAGTCCGCCGAGGCCGGGTCCAAGGCTAGGGCCTCGTCGAGAAAGTCGTGGGCCTCGCGAAAGCGCATCTGCAGCATGGCCACGACCGAGGCCGCGTAGTGGCAGTAGGCCTCTCCGGGGGCCAGGGCCAGGGCCAGCCCCGTCTCGTGGCGGGCGGCGTGAAGCCGGCCTTGGTCGGTCAGGGCCATGGCCAGAATCGCATGGGCGTCCGCCCGGTCCGGGTCGCGCCCGAGCAGCCGGCAGAGCAGATCGATGGCATGGGCCGTCTGCCCCATCTCCAGGAAGTTCTGGGCATCGAGCAGCAGGTCGTCGTTGCTGGGTCCGACCATCGTCTCAGCCCCCGGCCGCCGGCCCGGCATTGCGCTGCCGGTAGTACTGGAAGATGGGATAGACCTTCATCTGGGACATGAAGAGGTAGTAGCAGAGCACGATCCAGAAGACCGTGAAGGCAAGCCTCAGATAGGGCGCGAAGGTCTCGATCGGCAGCGCGCTGGCGCTGAGCACCGCGATCCCGCCGAAGTAGGCGATGACGAAGACCACCACCGAGCCGATGACAACGAAGAGGTTGCGCTTGGCATAGGGGCTGCCCATGGCAAAAGCGTTGAACAGCAGCCAGACGCAGCCGACCACGAAGGTCAGCAGCATAGAGAGCAGAAAGATGATAAAGGGATTCAGGACAAGCCGGCTGAGGCGGCCGGGCCGCGGCTCGTCGGCGATGCGATAGACCAGATCGTCGCCCCTCATCGGCCGTACTTTCCCAGGAAATCCAGCACGTCGTTGTACTGCCCGCTCTCGTTGGCATAGCGCGCGTAGTTACGCGCCGTCGTCAGCCATTCCAGGGTCGTGGGGCGGACCTCCTGCAGCGCGTCCTTCAGCATGGCGTTGGTGAGGCCGGCAACGGACTCCGCATCGATGCTCTCGTCGATGGCGATGTCGATGGCCGTCTCGACGACGTTTTTCAGATCGGCGCCGGAGAAGCCAGAGGTGCGCTCGGCCAGCTTGGCAAGGTCGATGGGTTCGGCCTGCGGGCGCTCCCGCAGCATGGTCTCCAGGATCGCCGCGCGCGCCTCCCGGTCCGGCGGCGGCACGAAGATCACCCGGTCGAAGCGGCCCGGGCGGCGGAACGCCGGGTCGATGGACCACGGCACGTTGCTGGCGCCGATGATCAGAACGCCCTCGTTGTCCTGGGCGAAGCCGTCCATTTCCGACAGGAACTGGCTCACCAGATGGCTGCTGCCGCTGTCGCCCTGGGTGCGGCGGCGCGCGCCCAGCGCCTCGATCTCGTCGAAGAAGATGACCGAGGGTTTGCGCTGACGCGCCGCCTCGAAGAGCGCGTGAAGCTTGCGCTCGGACTCGCCCTGCCACATGTCCAGCACGTCGGAGATCTCGACGTTGAAGAAAGCGGCCCGGCACTCCCCGGCGGTGGCACGCGCGAGCAGCGTCTTGCCGACGCCGGGCGGTCCATAGAGCAGGATGCCGCCACCGGCCTTCTTTCTGAACTTGGCGAAGAGCGACGGCTTCTCGAAGGGCGAGATGATGCGCCGATGAATCTGCTTCTTGACCGCATCCAGCCCGCCGACGTCGGCGAAGGTCACGCGCTCCTCCTGCGGCGCCACCAGGGTGACGATCTCCGCCTGCAGAGCGTCGTCGGCGCCCTCGGCCCCCGACTCCGATGGGGGCACAGCGACGGCCTCCGTCGTGCGGCTGCCGCTGGGAAAGCGGACCACCCGGCGTTCCATCAGATCTTCCAGCCCCCGGTCCTGCAGGGCCGGGTTGCCGGTGATCGCGCGGGTATAGACCTCCTGCGCCTCCTCCTCCCGCCCCAGATCCATCAGCAGACGGGCGCGCAGGAGATCGGCCTCCGGCGTCTCGCTGCCGAAGATCCAGTCCAGCGCAGCCTTCGCCGAGCCTTCTTCGGAAAGGAACTCGGCAATGAAGAGCCGGTCCTCGATTTCTTCGAGTTGATCCGGCGACAGCGGATCGAGGCTGGCAAGGGCAAGCTCGGTTTCGCCGAGTTCGACCGCCGCGCGCAGCAGCGTCAGCCGCAGGGCGACGTTCTCCGGCGAGACCTCCAGTGCCGTCTGCAGTGCCTTAAGGGTGTCCCGATCCATGACCGCCCTGCCGTTGCCTCCCTGGCTTCGCCTTCCAAACCGACATCGCTCGTCAGAAAAATTGAAACGACGGCGAGCGCGCTCAACCTAGCGAAATCGCCCCCCGCTCTGCAAGGCGGCAGCGGGACGACCGGCAGGCTTCAGGCAACGGCCTTGGCGAACTGGCCAGGGGTGACGCCGTAGACGCGCTTGAAATGACGGCTGAGGGCCGACTGGTCGTAGAAACCGACGGCCAGCGCCGTCTCGGCCAGGCTCCATCCCTGGGCCAGCCGGCGCCGTGCCTCCTGCAGGCGGATCTGGGTCAGATAGACATGGGGCGGCAGGCCGCGCGCCTTCTTGAACGAGCGAACGAGATGATAGGCGCTCATCTCCGCCAGCTCGGCAAGCTGGGCGAGACTCACCGGCTCGGCATAGGCCTCGTGGAGGAACTCGGCGACGCGGTCGATCCGGCTGCGCTCGTCGCCTGGGCTGCGGCCGGGTGGCCGCGGGCTGCCGTGGCGCCGGTAGAGGCTGCCCATAGCATCCAGAAGCCCGGCCTGCCGTGCGAGGGGGGATGCTTCCCCCTCAGAGGCCCGGTGCAGGCGGTGAAGCGCCGCGAAGAGCTTCGGGTCGCGCAGCTTGTTGGTCAGAAAGCCGGGGTTCGATCCCGGGTCCATCTCCAGGCCGTCGGCGACATGGGCCAGGGCGTCCCGGTCCAGATAGAAGGCCCGGTATCGCCAGCGGGCGCTGCGCCCCATGCGCCCGGCATGGGGTTCGCCGGGATTGAACACCAGCAGCGTGCCCTCCTCGGCCTCATCAGAGATGCCGCGGCTGTCGAAAACCGCCCCGCCGCGTTCGGTCACGGCGATGACCAGTTCGTCGTGGACATGAGGGGCGAACTCGTGGCTGGTGAAGTCGGCGCGCATGAGCAGCATGCCCGGCACCACACCGTCGCCCCAGAGCTGGCTTCGGTTTGCGGGTTTCCTGGATGCCTGCTGTTGCGTCATGGCGTCTGTTTTACCTCCGCCCGAGCATGCTAGGCAGAAAGAAAGCCGCCGTCGACGCAGAGATTGTGGCCGTAGACGAAGTCCGCTTCGTCCGAGGCGAGCCAGAGGACCGCCGCAGCGACCTCTTCCGGCTGGCCGACGCGCCGGGCCGGCAGGCCCGCCCCCACCGCGGCCATGTCACCGACGCCCGCGGCCCGCATCATCGGCGTTTCCACCCGCCCCGGCGAGACCGCGTTGATCCGGATGCCGCGTTCGGCGTACTCCATGGCCGCAGAGCGGGTGAGCGAGAGCAGCGCCGCCTTGGAGGCGCAGTAGAGCGCCAGGCCGGTGTTGGGGTTGCGCACCCCGCTCACCGAGCCGTTGTTGACGATGATCCCGCCGCCCTCAGCCTCCATGATGCGGAGCTGCGCCTGCATGGCGAGGAAGACGGAACGCAGGTTGGTGTCGAAGACGGTGTCGTAGGTCGCAGTCGGCTGTTCGGCCAGCAACGCCCGGCGCTCCTGGAATCCGGCGTTGTTGAAGGCGATGTCGAGTCCGCCCAGCCGCTCCGCCGCGCCCTGCACCATCTTACTCACCGCCTGGGGCTCGGTGACGTCGGCCGGAATAAAGGAGATCTCGCCGGCACTCTCGGCGACGACCTCGGCGGCACGCTCTGCGCTGCGCCCGGCAATCACCACCCTGGCCCCCTCCGCCGTGAAGGCCAGCGCCGTAGCGCGGCCGATGCCGGAGGTGCCGCCGCTGACCAGCACCCGCTTGCCGGCAAAGCGCGCTTGCGTCACCGCGACCTCACAGATCGCCCAGGCCGATTTTGATGCGGCGGTTGTGGCGGCCCTTGTTCTCCACTTTGAGGATGCGCAAGGGCCGCGACTCGCCGGTGGAGCCGAGATGGGTGCCGCCGCAGGCCTGGCGGTCGAGGCCGGCGATCTCGACGATGCGCACGCTGCCGTCGGGTTGGGCCGGCGGCGTCACCGCCTTGGAGCGCAGGGTGCCGGGCTCCTGCGCCGCTTCGGCCAGCGGCATGGCGAAGGTGGTCACCGCCAGATCCTGGGCGATGACGTCGTTCAGCGCCGGCTCCATCGCCCGCAGGCGCTGATTGTCGGCCCCCGGCAGATCGAGATCGATCCGCGCAACGCCCTCACCGGTCATGTTGGCGCCGGTCACCAGGGCGCCGTCGAATTCCTGAAACGCCAGGGCGTTGATGAGGTGCAGGCCGGTGTGGAGCTGCTGCATCAGGAAGCGGAAGTCCGGGTCGATCCGCGCCTCGACTTGCCCGCTCAGCTCCGCCGGCTCCGCCAGAAGATGCCAGAGCTTGCCGCCCTGCTGCTCGATGCCCGCCACCGCCACGGCGCCTCCGTTCCAGGCGATCTCGCCCTGGTCCGGCGGCTGGCCGCCGCCCCCGGGGTAGAAGGCCGAGCGGCTGAGCACCACCGCGCCGGGGCGGCTGTCCAGCACCTCAGCCTCGAAGGTCAGTAGGTCGGGCGCCTCATGGCAGAGATAGGCGGCCATGGACCCTCGCGAAGATCTCTCCATAGATGTCAGGAGAGCAGATGGCCCTCCCGACCGTCTTGGCGAATCTTGCGGTCCTGCCGAGGGTCGCGGTCCTGTTTCAAGCCGCAATGACGGTGATCCGCAACGCATGCTTCGAGACGGGCCTGACGGCCCTCCTCAGCATGAGGTCGTATCCTGGTATCAGACACCGCCCTCATCCTGAGGTGCGGAGCGCAGTGAAGCCTCGAAGGATGAACCATCAGGCTCCGCTGCGCGGGCGCCCCTACTCCGCGGCGACGAAGGCTTCGATCTTTTCCACCCGGGCGGCGCAGAACTTGAACTCCGGGATCTTGCCGAAGGGGTCGAACTGCGGGTTGGTCAACATGTTGGCCGCCGCCACATCTCCAGATCTATACTCATTTGATTACGCGAAGAAACGATCCTCGTTCTTTTAGCGGATCTGCTGCCACGTTTTTGAGTAGATGTACGCCATACCACTCGTCAAATTCATCAACCTGCAGGTGGAGCAACTTAGAGAGATCTTCCTTAGAGTAATCAAGTACGCGCAGATGGAAATCGATCATTGCCTTGAGAAACTCCGGAACCTCTTTTTGTGGTTCGTCTGGTTCTCTCTTTCTGTAACCAAGTCGACCCATATCCATCCAAAACTTCTTTCTTTGATATGGAGTAATCAAGTTAAGACGGTCGGCACGCACCGCAATTGAACCCATCGAAACTTTCCAATATCGTTTCATATTCCTTAGTTGTCTCATATCAAAAGTTCGCAATTGCGGTCGAACTTCCTTTGCTGGTAACAAGAATGCGCCCGCAAAGTTGTCTGCTTCTTCCTCCATCACATCATCATCTAAAATTGTAGCTGTATGAAGGAGCATGTGCCCAAGTTCGTGACACAAAGTATGTCGAATTCGGTCGGCTGGAGCGTTCATGTTGACAAAGAAAAGAATTGGCATTCCATCAATTCTTTGGCTGACCGCGTCGATTAAATCAGTACCAAAGTCACACGGAACGACAATTCCGCACATTTCCTCAATCAGGTTCACAACATTCTCAATTGGCCCGCTTGGTAGCATCCAATACTCACGGGCTTGTCGTGCGATTCCTTCTATTGAAAACGGTCTGTTCGAACCTGCAACATACTCATCCCGATCGATTTCCGGAATAGGGGCACGAGCTATGTGATCATGAGATCGGAGAAGCTTGCTGATGTGAATTCGCCGAATATTGATTTCGGCAATTATCTTATTAAGTGATTTCTGATTAAGCTTTTTTCGCTTACGGTAGTGAAATGGCGGCATTCCATATGGGCGACCTGTCTCATAAAACAAGCCAACTCTATACTTTGATACTTGAGAAAGCTCAGAAATAAACTCACTTGGGGGCTGATTTACACCCGACTCATACTTTGAGATTGTCCCTTGACGTACCGACATCAGTGTAGCCAAGTCGGATTGGGTCCATCCTCTTGAGTCCCGCGCAAGCGCCATCATGTGATGGTTGAAGATATCCATAACTGACCTCAGAAAACTTCAAGCAATACGCGGCTGGCGAGTCACTTCGTGCCAAGCTGCTTCGTCTTCTGAACGCATCGCGAAAGGAACAATTGCTGCGCACCAGCCGACACCACCCCCAATGGGCAATGAAACCTGCGACCGGATGTATTCAGAGCCAGTCATGTCAAGAAGGTACCCGACCGTGAGCCTGGTGGGTCCGCTAGGTAAACCCGGCAATCCGGGCAAATCTTCACCTCGGTCAAATGCCTTTGCTTGCTCTGTTGGATAATTCGACGAGACGCCATCTTCATCGGTCTTCTTCAGCCGAACGACAGCGTTCGCTTGCTCAAAAAGCCACAGGCTCTGGCGCCGAACTTCGAAATGCAGCACTCCCGGCAACTCGGCAAATACACGGTGCGCCTCTGCCAAAATATGGCGATTGGTACAGTGCGCCTGCGCACTCACATCGTGCTCCAATACGACCTCTGCGGGATATCCCTGATACACGTCGTGACCGTGCCGGAGAACCTGATCCCAAATGTCGAGGTAAGGCTCGACTCGCTGCATAACTTCATTGATATCGGGAAGATGCATCGTAATGAACCTATCAGTGTAATCACGGCGCATCTTATCAGCCTGCACGACAGAAACAAGGAAAAATATTCCGAAAATTATTCCTGATCCGAATATCTTGTTGATATTATTGGATTTCTGGAGTTTGACATGGACGCTGTCACTCCGCCGCCACGAAGGCTTCGATCTTTTCCACCCGGGCGGCGCAGAACTTGAACTCCGGGATCTTGCCGAAGGGGTCGAGCTGCGGGTTGGTCAGCATGTTGGCCGCCGCCTCGTTGAAGCAGAAGGGAATGAAGACCATCCCCTCCGGCACGTCGCGGTCGGCCCGCACCGCCAGCGCGATCTCGCCGCGGCGGGTGCTGACCTTTACGTTGTCGCCGGCCTGCAGACCCATCATGGAAAGCTGGCGCGGATGCAGGCAGGCCACGGCCTCCGGCTCCAGGCTGTCGAGCACCGTGGCGCGCCGGGTCATGGCGCCGGTGTGCCAGTGCTCCAGCAGGCGGCCGGTGGTCAGCACCAGTGGGTAGTCGCTGTCCGGCAGCTCGTCCGGCGGCACCAGGCCGGCGGGCACGATCTTCGCCCGCCCGTCGCCGGTCGGGAAACCTTCGGAGAAGAGGATCTCGTTGCCCGGCACGTCCGGCCCGTCGACCGGATAGGTCACGGCGTCCTCGCGCACCAGCCGGTCCCAGGAGATGTTCTCCAAGGAGGGCATGACCTCGCCCATCTCGGTGAAGACGTCCTTGGGATGGCTGTAGGACCAGGCGAGGCCAAGGCGCCGTGCAAGCTCCTGGATCAACTCCCAGTCCTGGCGCGCCTCGCCCGGCGGCGGCACCACCGGGCGGGCCAACTGCACCTCGCGATTGGTGTTGGTGAAGCTGCCCCACTTCTCCGCATGGGCGGAGGCCGGCAGGATGACGTCCGCATGCCAGGCGGTCTCGGTCAGGAAGATGTCCTGCACCACCAGGTGCTCCAGCTTCGCCAGGGCCTGGCGGGCATGGGCCTGGTCGGGATCGGACATGGCCGGGTTCTCGCCCATGATGTACATGGCCTTGATCTGATCGGCGATGATGGCATTGACGATTTCGACCACCGTCAGTCCGCGCTTGGGATCGAGTTTCGTGCCCCAGAATTCCTCGTAGCCCTTGCGCACCTCTTCGAGCTCGACCGAGCGGTAGTCCGGATAGACCATGGGGATGAGGCCGGCGTCCGACGCGCCCTGCACGTTGTTCTGCCCGCGCAGCGGATGGAGGCCGGTGCCGGGGCGCCCCACCTGCCCGGTGATCATGGTGAGGGCGATAAGGCAGCGCGAATTGTCGGTGCCGTGGACATGCTGGGAGATGCCCATGCCCCAGAAGATGATGGAGCGTTCCGAGCGGGCGAAGAGCCGCGCCACCTCGCGGATGGTCTCGGCATCGATGCCGCAGACCTCGGCCATGGCTTCCGGGGAGAAACCCTTCACGTTCTCCTTCAGCGCTTCGAAGCCGCTGGTATGGGCCTGGATGTACTGCTGGTCGGTGAGGCCTTCCTCGATGATGGTGTGGATCATCGCGTTGAGGAGCGCCACGTCCTGGCCCGGCTTGAACTGCAGGTTCCGGTGGGCGTAGCGGCTCAACATCTGCCTGCGCGGGTCCATGACGATGATCTTGGCGCCGCGCTTGGCCGCGTTCTTCAGGAAGGTGGCCGCAACCGGATGGTTTTGCGCCGGCCGCGCACCGATCACGATCATGCAGTCGCTGTCCTTGGCCGCGGTGAAGGGCGCGGTGACGGCGCCGGAGCCGATGCCCTCCATCAGGGCGGCCACGGAAGACGCGTGGCAAAGCCGGGTGCAGTGGTCGACGTTGTTGGTGTGAAAGGCGGTGCGGATCAGCTTCTGGAAGAGGTAGGCCTCTTCGTTGGAGCCCTTGGCCGAGCCGAAACCGGCCAGCCCGGAGGGCCCCATTGCCTCATAGACCTTCTTCAGGCCGCCGGCGGCACGGTCGAGCGCCTCTTCCCAGCTCGCTTCACGGAAGTGGGTCCAGGGGTTCGCCGGGTCGATCTGGATGTCCCAGGCTTTCGGGGCATCGTCGCGCCGGATCATCGGCTTGGTCAGCCGGTGGGAGCTGTAGATGTAGTCCCAGCCGAAGCGGCCCTTGACGCAGAGGCGGTTCTGGTTCGCCGGGCCATTGCGGCCGTCGATGTAGAGGATCTTGTCGTCCTTCACATGCACCTTGGTCTGGCAGCCGACGCCGCAGTAGGGACAGAGGGTGTCGACCGAGCGGTCCTCGAAGTGGACGCGGGTGCCCTTCTCGTCCAGCAGGCTGGCTTCCATGAGGGCGCCGGTGGGGCAAGCCTGCACGCATTCGCCGCAGGCCACGCAGGTCGACTGGCCCATGGGGTCGTCGAAGTCGAAGATGACCTTGGAGCCGTGGCCGCGGAAGGCCATGCCGATGACGTCGTTGACCTGGACCTCGCGGCAGGCGCGCACACAGAGATTGCAGTTGATGCAGGCGTCCAGATGCACTGCCATGGCCGGATGGCTGACATCCGGTGCCCAGGTTTCCCGCGCCGGAAAGCGGCTTTCGGTGACGCCGATGTCCGAGGCCCAGTTCCAGAACTTGCTATCAGGGTCGTGAGAAGTCTCGCGCTTGGGCTGGTCGGCGACCAGCAGTTCGAAGACCAGGGCCCGCGCCTTCTCCGCCCGCTCGCTGGCGGAGGTGACCACCATGCCCTCGCGCGGCTCGCGGATACAGGAGGCGGCGAGCACCCGCTCGCCTTCGATCTCCACCATACAGGCCCGGCAGTTGCCGTCGGCGCGGTAGCCCGGCTCCGGGCTGTAGCAGAGGTGCGGCAGCTTGGTGCCGGCGCGTTCGGCGGCCTGCCAGATGGTCTCTCCCGGAAAGGCCTCGACCGCGCGTCCGTCGAGGGTGAACCGAATGGTCTGGCTCGCTTCCTGCAGGCTCATTTCAGTTCCTCCGGAAAATACTTGAGAACCGAGGCCAAGGGGTTGGGGGCCGCCTGGCCAAGGCCGCAGATCGAAGCGTCCCGCATCACCTGCGACAGTTCCTCCAGCAGGTCCACGTCCCAGGACCCGTTGCTCATCAGCTTCACCGCCTTCTCGGTGCCGTTGCGGCAGGGCGTGCACTGGCCGCAGGACTCGTCCTCGAAGAAACGCATCAGGTTGAGGGCCGCGGCCTTCACGTCGTCCTTGTCGGAGAGCACGACCACGGCGTGGGACCCGACGAAGCAACCGAACTTGTCGAGCGCCCCGAACTCCAGGGGCTCGTTCCCCATGGCTGCCGGCAGGATGCCGCCGGAGGCGCCGCCGGGCAGATAGGCATGGAACTCGTGCCCCTCGGCCATGCCGTCGCAGAACTCCTCGATCAGTTCCTTCACCGAGATGCCGGCAGGAGCGAGCTTCACCCCCGGGGACTTGACGCGGCCGGAGACGGAATAGGAGCGCAGGCCCTTGCCGCCGTTGCGGCCATGGCCGGCAAACCAGTCCGCGCCCTTCTCGACGATATCCCGTACCCAGTACATGGTCTCGACGTTCTGGTTCAGGGTCGGCTTGCCGAAGAGGCCCACTTCGGCGATGTAGGGCGGGCGGTGGCGCGGCAGGCCGCGCTTGCCCTCGATGGACTCGATCATGGCGGACTCTTCGCCGCAGATGTAGGCCCCCGCCCCGCGGCGGACCTCCAGCGGGCAGTGCTCCGTAAGACCGGCGGCTTCCAGCCTGGCGATCTCGCGGCGCAGGATCTCCAGCACCGCCGGGTATTCGTCGCGCATGTAGATGTAGCAGCGCTCGCAGCCCACCGCCCAGGCGGCGATCAGGGTCCCTTCCAGGAAGCGGTGCGGATCGGTTTCCAGGTAGTGGCGGTCCTTGAAGGTGCCGGGCTCGCCCTCGTCGCCGTTGATGGTCATGAGGCGCGGGCCGGGATAGCTGCGCACGATCTCCCACTTCTTGCCGGTGGGGAAACCGGCACCGCCGAGACCGCGCAGCCCGGCATGGGATAAGGCCTCGATCAGGAACTCCGACGTCCGCTCACCGGCCAGGCAGGCGCGCAGCAGCGCGTAGCCGCCCTCGGCGCCATAGGCCTCAAGGTCCTTGTAGGCGGGGATCTCGGCGTGATGATCGCCCTGCGCCGCCGCCGCCAGGCTCGCGGTCGTCGCGCCCTCGATGTGGCGGTGGCCGACTTCGGCAACCGGCGCGCTGGCGCAGCGGCCCATGCAGGGCGCCCGCAGCACCCGCACCCGTTCGCCGACTTCCTGAGGCAGGGCCTTCAGGATCTCCTGGGCGCCCATCATCTCGCAGGTGATGGAATCGCAGACCCGGATGGTCAGCGGCGGGGGCGGCGTTTCGCCGTCCAGGACGATATCGAAATGGGCGTAAAAGGAGGCGACCTCGAAGACCGCCGCCATGGGCAGGTTCATCTCGTCCGACAGGGCCCGCAGATGGCGGGCGGAGAGATGGCCGTGGGCATCCTGGATCAGGTGAAGGTGTTCGATCAGAAGATCAGCGCGGCGCGGCCGGTCGCCCAGCAGCGCCTGGACCTCGGCCAGCGCCTCCGGCTCGAGCTGCCGGCCCTTGGGCGTCAGCGGGGCCTTGCGCCGGCCTGAGCCCGGATGTATCTGCCGCTCAAAGGGGTGCGGCGTTCCTTCTGGCATCGATGTCCTCTCCGATCCTCAAAACACTGAGGCCCGGGCTGTTTGCCCAGGCGCTTCCTCTCCGGGGCCGGCCCATTGTCGTTGGCGGAGCCGACCTTAAACCCAAATTCGCCAGACCTTAAGCGGATTTGTAGCCTTTCCTGCATCCAATTCTTGATCGTAACCGACGCCTTTCTGGCTTCATTGAGACAGGCCGCGGCCAGGGCGATTTCGGCGGCGATCTCGGCGGCGACTACGCGCCAATCGGGCCTCGCCCACAGCCGCTACCCCCGTGACGTTCTGCCTCCTGTTTCTCAACTGCGGAGTGTCTGGCGCACGGTCTGGCCGATCTCCGCAGCCGAGGCCGCAATCGTCACCCCCGCGCCGCGCAACGCCTCCATCTTGTCGGCGGCACCCCCCTGGCCGAAGACGTTCACCGTGCCGGCATGGCCCATGCGCCGCTGCGTGGGGGCATAGAGCCCCGCGACGTAGCCGATCACCGGCTTGGACGGCTTCGTCTTGCGCAGATAGTCAGCCGCTTGTTCCTCATCGTCACCGCCGATCTCGCCGAGCAGTACGACGCAGTCCGTGTCCGGGTCGGCGAAAAAGAGCTCGAGGCAGTCGACAAAGCCCATGCCGTGGACCGGGTCGCCGCCGATGCCGATGGAGGTTGACTGGCCGAGGCGCTGTTCGGAGATCTGCTCGATGACTTCCGAGGTGAGTGAGGCCGAACGCGAGACCACGCCGACACCGCCGGGCCGTTCCAGATGTGCCGGCATCACCCCGATCTTGCAGCGCCCGGGGTTGAGGATGCCCTGGGAGTTCGGGCCGATGAGCCGTGTCTCGGAGCCAGCCAGGCGCTGTTTCACCCGGACCATGTCGAGGACCGGAATGCGCTCGGTAACGCAGACCACCAGCGGCAGCTCCGCGTCGATGGCCTCGATCAGCGCGTCAGCAGCCGAGTCAGGGGGCACGAAGACGGCCGAGGCTGTGGCACCGGTTTCGGTCACCGCCTCCACCACGCTGTCGAAGACCGGCAGGCCCAGATGGCGCCGCCCGCCCTTGCCGGGAACCACGCCGCCGACCACCTGGGTGCCGTAGGCGATGGCCCGCTCCATGTGATAGCTGGCCTGCTTGCCGGTAAAGCCCTGGCAGATGACCTTGGTATCGCCGTCGATCAGGATCGCCATTACGCCGCCTCCTTGCCCGCCGCGGCCACCACCAGGGAGGCGGCCTCGCCGATGGAGCCCGCAAAGGTGACAGGAACGCCTTGCGACATCAGGATTTTGCGGGCCAGTTCGCCGTTGGTGCCGGCGGCCCGGACGATCAGCGGCACCCGCAGACCCTCGGCCTTGCAGGCCGCGGCGATCCCCTCGGCGACGGTGTCGCAGCGCAGGATGCCACCGCCGTAGATGTTCACCAGGATGGCCTTGACGTTCGGGTTACGCAGCAGCAGGCCGAAGCCCTCGGCCACCTGGGCGCGGCTCGCCTCGGGCCGGATGTCCATGAAGTCGGCGGGCTCGCCGCCGCGTTGTTTCAGCAGGTCGACCGTCGCCAGGGCGAGACCGGCGCCGTTCACCATCACGCCGATGTCGCCGTCGAGCTGCACGAAGTTCAGGGCGAAACGCTCGGCCTCCAGTTCCGTCGGGTTCAGTTCCTCAACATCGCGCAGCGCCGCCAGGTCCTGGTGGCGGTAGAGGGCGTTGTCGTCCAGCACCATCTTCACGTCGAGCGCCGTCAGCGCACCGTCGCTGGTGACCGCCAGCGGGTTGATCTCGATCAGGCTGGCATCGAGCTCGCCAAAGGCCTTGCAGATCGCCTGCATGACAGCGACGGCCTGATCGGCCAGACCCCCTTCGAGCCCCAGTTTCCCGGCCAACTCCGCGGCCGCCTGTTCATCCAGCCCGGCTTCGAGGTCGACGGGCAGCCGCAGCAGCTTCTCCGGCGCAGCAGCCATGCGGCTTTCGATGTCGTTGCCGCCTTCGCGCGCCGCGATCAGGGCCACGCCGCCGGTGCCGCGGTCGACGAGGACGGCCAGATAGAGCTCCTGGGTCGTGCCCACGGCCTCTTCGACATAGACCGCCCGGACCAGCTTTCCCTTGGCGCCGGTCTGGGGCGTCACGAGGCGGCGCCCCAACAGCCCCTCGGCGGTCTTCACCGCGGCATCGGGGCTGGCGACCAACTGGATGCCACCGGCATCGGCGCGCAGGCCGGCGTGGATTTGGGCCTTCACCGCCCAACTGGACCCGCCAAGCGCCCCGGTGGCGGCCGCGGCCTCCGCCGCGCTCTCGGCGAGCATGCCTTTGGGGCTGGGAACGCCGTAGCGGCTCAGCAGGGCTTTGGCCTGGTATTCATGGAGGTTCATGATCGCTCTGCCTCCCAACAGTCGGTGAAGAACCAATTGCTCAGGAAAACCAAGCACTAGGACCGTTTGTTATTCTTGTAGGTTCAAAGCCCTAGTCTCTGGCATATGGTATACCACGAGACTGGAGACGGCAATGGTTTTCTCCGTTTCGGCCTCCAAGGAGGCGGGAGGGGGTGCGGGCTGGAGCCGTTTCGACGCAAGCTAAAAAAAATGCTCAAGCCGTGCTGCTTGCCTTCTGGCGCAGGCGGTCGCGGATCAGTTTGAACAGCGGCAGGAGGATCAGCAGGAGCGCGATCACGGTGATGGTGCCGGAGATCGGCCGGGTGATGAAGATCGAGATGTCACCGTCGGAGATGATCAGCGACTGGCGCAGCTTGGGCTCGGCGATGGGCCCGAGGACGATGGCCAGAACCGCAGGCGCCAGGGGATAGTCCAGTTTGCGCAGCAGATAGCCGCCGACGCCGAAGATCAGCATCAGCCAAACGTCGAACAGCCGCAGGGTGGCGGCATAGCCGCCGATCACCGACAGCACGAAAATGACCGGCGCCAGGATCGTGAACGGCATCCGCAGGACCCAGAGGAAAATCGGAATCATGAAGACGTTGGCCAGAAGCGCGAAGAGGTTGGCCACGTAGAGGCTTGCGGTCAGGCCCCAGACCAACTCCGGCTGGTCGACGAACAGGGTTGGCCCCGGCGTGATGCCCCAGATCACCATCGCGCCGAGCAGGATGGCGGTGGTCGGCGAGCCAGGAATACCGAGGGTCAGCATGGGCAGCATGGAGCCGGTCGAGGCGGCATTGTTCGCCGCTTCCGGCGCCACCACGCCGGCAACCTCTCCCTTGCCGAAGTTCTCGCTGTTCTTGTGGGTCATCTTGGCGACGCCGTAGGCCATCAGCGAGCCCGGGGTGGCTCCCGCGGCAGGCAAGATGCCGACGAAGAAGCCGAGCAGGGACGAGGTGACCGCCACCTTCCAAGTGCCGAGCAGCTCCTTGGCATTGCCCCACATGCGATCAACGGTGATCACCGCCTTCGACATCATGCTGTCGCCCCGGCTGACCTCGATGGTCCAGAGCATCTCGCCGATCCCGTAGATGCCGATGGCCAGGACCAGGAAGTTGATCTGGTTCAGGAAGCCGTCGAGGCCGAAGAGCAGCAGGCGGGGCTCACCGCTGATGTAGTCGAAGCCGACGGAGCTGAGCACCAGACCGATGGCGATGGAGAAGATGGTCTTCGGGATGTCGTCGCCGCCGAGGCCGACAAAGGTCGCGAAAGCCAGCAGCATGAGGGCGAAGATTTCCGGATCGCCGAAGCTGAGGGCGACGTCGGCCAGCGGCGGGGCGAAACCGGTGAAGAGAATGACCGAGAGCGTGCCGCCGAAGAAGGAGGCCACGGCCGCGCCCAGCAGCGCCTTGTCCGCCAGCCCCTTCAGAGCCAGCGGCCGGCCGTCGAAGGTTGTCGCGACGGCCGTCGAGGCGCCGGGTATCCCCAGCATTACCGAAGAGATCGCGCCGCCGTACATGGCCCCGTAGTAGATCGCCGCCAGGAAGATGATGGCCGCGGTCGGCGGAACCAGGAAGGTCATGGGCACCAGAATCGCCACGCCGTTGACCGAGCCCAGGCCGGGCATCGCGCCGATGAAGAGGCCGACGATCACGCCGAGAACCACCAGCCCGATGTTGAGGGGCTGAAAGGCGATCAGAAAGCCGTCGAAGAGGTGCTGCAGGATTTCCACGGAAGCGGTTCGCTCTCTGTCTCAGGTTCGGTGTCGTTTTCCCATGCCGCGGCCTATTTGGCCGCAGCGCCTGCCAATGCCCCGGGCCCGCCCGGGGCCTAGAGGAAGATGTCGTAGAGCGGAAGGAACAGGAACTCCAGGTATCCCTTCGGCATGATGATTCTGAGCGCGACGTCGAAGAAGAAGAACACGATCACCGGCGCCGCCAGGGCGATCGCCAGGGTCGTCGTCCAGCTATGGCGGCCGAGGAAGCGCACGTAGTAGATGATGAAGATCGGCAAGGCGCCGAACACGCCAAGGACGTGGATCAGGCCGATCATCACGGTCACGCCGCTGCCGACCAGGACGAACTTCTTGATGGCGAAGCTGTCCATGAAGGGTTCGCTGGACTGCGAGGGCGGGCTGCTGCGCCTGAACCAGTTGATGATGATCCAGATGCAGGAGCCCAACATCACCGCGGCCAGCCAGAAGGAAAAGGCGCCGCCGCCCGGCCCTTCGTCGGGAATCCAGCCGATGGGAAGCTCCGCCGACTTCCACATCAGGTAGATGGAAAAGACCGCCAACAAGATAGCCGTCGTCAACTCGGCACGGCGCATGTCGGCGGTCCTTCCCTATCCTAGCTGCTGCGGTTGAACCGATGGAGCCGGCTTAGAGGGCACCCATCTTCTGCAGCATGGCGCGGTGGTTGTCCCGCTCCACCATCCAGTAGTCCTTCAACTCGCTTCCCGACAGGAATGCGCCTTGCAGGGCCCGCTTGTTGCGGTAGTCCTGCCATTCCGGCGATTCGAAGACCTTCTGGAAGAGCGCCTGGTAGTAGGCCGCGGCCTCGTCGCTCATGCCCGGCGCGCCGACCACGGAGCGCTGCATCAGATAGACGAAGTCTTTGCCGAGTTCCTTGAAGGTGGGCGCATCGGGGAAGATGTTGATGCGCTTGTCGGTGAAGGCCGCCAGCGGCACGGTATCGCCGGCCTTGTAGAAGCCTTCCTGTTCGGAAGGATTGTTGACCGTCGAGTTGGCGTGCTTGCCGGCGAGCTGCTTGGCCACGGTGCCGCCGCCCTTGTAGGGCACGTACTTCATGTTCAGGCCGTAGGAGGCGTTGAGGAAGTCGGTGAGCAACTGGTCTTCCTGCAGCTTGCCGGTGCCGGCCATGATCCAGTCGCTGCCGGCCGCCTTGGCCTTGGCGACGAAGTCGTCGACGTTCTTGATGCCCGAGTCCTTGTGGACCCACAGCAGGAAGGTGTCCTCGGCCATGCGGGCGATGGGCGTGAAGGTCGCGATGTCGATCTTCAGGTTCGGCTGACGCAGCGGTGTCGTGTAGAAGCTGTTCAGCGTCACCATGATGGTGTGATCGGGATCGGACTTGGCTTTCCCGTTCAGGTGAATGAGCGCTTCGGCACCGGAGCCGCCGGGCTTGTTGATCGGCGTCAGGGGCTTGGAGGCCCAGCCGTTCTTCTCCACCACGGTCTGCATCAGCCGCGCCATCTTGTCGGCGCCGCCGCCCTGGCCCGCCATGATGACGAACTCGATGGGCTTCTTCGGCTCCCAGGCCACAGCCGCCGTGCTCAGCATCGAGGTGAGCCCTGCGCTCATGCCTGCGACAACGGCGCAACCCAAGAGCACTCTTCTGGATACTCTCATAGTCCTAACCTCCCGGATTTCTGGATAGGCGTGAAGGGTATTCCCCATAAGGTTGAAAACCCAGCACAAAGTCAGCTTGACAGCGTATCCCGTTCTTTTTCTTGTCTTTCCATGACAATCGATCATTTGCCATGGCATGTGGTATACAAAATACCGCGATCGCGTCGCGAGGTCCACTGTTCTTCGCAAAGAAATGACAGTCCACCATCAATATTGCGCTGCAACATTGACAGATGACTGGTCGGTCCAAGAAATCCCTGATCAATAATTCTTCTGTTTTCAGAGATTTCGCCCATTGACCGGAACTATTCGCGAAAAGCGCCCTTCCGGCGCGTCCCTATGCATTTTGCAGGCGCAAAACCGCTGAGCCCGGCATGCGTCTGACACCCTGCACCCGCATTCCAGGCCGCCAGAGTCACGAGACCGAGCCCCCGGCCATTGCAACTTTAGCGTCACCACACGAAAACGCCCTCTGCGTTGCGCGGTTCTGCCGTCAATCCCGCCGCGCACCGCAAGGGAGCCCCTAGTGCATCAGAAAGACCGGCATGTCGGCATGGTCGATGACGTACTGGGTGACCCCGCCCATCACCAGTTCCCGCTGCCGGCTCTGTCCGTAAGCTCCCATAAGCAGGCTGTCGGCCCCCGCCTGCCTGGCGCCGGCCAGGAGCGCCTGGCCCACAGCGGTGGGTGCGGCTTTGAAGGTGCTGATCTCACAGTCGATCTCGTGCACCGCCAGATAGGCTTTGGCCTCATCGGCAGAGACCGGAAGATCGGCCCCCTCCCCCGTCAGGATGGTCAGCGAATCGGCTTTTGCCAGGAGCGGCAGCGCGGCGGTCATGGCGCGCGCCGCCTCGCCGCTGCCGTTCCAGGCGAAAGCCAGCTTCGCGCCCAGCGTCTCGACGGGGGCCGGCGGGCACATCAGGACCAGCTTGCCGGTCTCCAGCAGCGCCGCCTCCAGGGTATTGAGCCCGAGGTTTTGCGCGCGGTCGGGTTTGGCCACCGCGATGAGATCGGCGAGCCGCCCGCGCAGGCCGATAACCTGGGCCTGCTTGCCGGTCTCTTCGCGCCAGGTCGCCGAGACACGGTCCCGCGGCCAGGGCGCGGCATCGATCTCGGGGATCTCCCGCTCTTCGCAATAGCGGTCGAAGAGATCGCGGACCTTGCCCTCTTCCTCGTTGGCCAGGTTGCCCGCCGAGGCGACGATTTCCTTGCGCAGGCTGGCCGGCACGAAGATGCCGTAAGGGATGAGGTCCTCCGGCCGCGGCCGGCAGTGCAGGACCTCGAGGTGGGAGCAGTGGCGGCGGGCCAGAGCGAGTGCATGGTCCAGTACCCCCTCGCCCTTGCCGTCGCCACGGACTGGAACCAGGATCGTGCGCAGGGTCATCGCTTGCCTCTCCCCTCGCCCGCTCAGCCAGCCGGGATCAGAACAGACCCTGGATCAGGCCGGCATCGTCCAGGTGGATGGAGTTGGCCGCCGGCACCCGGGGCAGCCCCGGCATGGTCATGATCTCGCCGCAGATGGCGACGATGAACCCGGCCCCGGCGGAGAGCCGCACCTCGCGCACCGGCACCGCGTGGCCGGTCGGCGCGCCGCGCAGATTGGGATCGGTGGAAAAGCTGTACTGGGTCTTGGCCATGCAGACCGGCAGGTTGCCGTAGCCGGCATCCTCCCACTGCTTCAGTTGGTCGCGCACCTTCTTGTCGGCAATCGCCTCGTCGGCGCCGTAAATCTGCTGCGCGATGGTGTTGATCTTGGTGAACAGCGGCATCTCGTCTTCGTAGAGCGGCTTGAAGCTGGCCTTGCCGCTGTCGATGATCCCCACCACCTTGTTGGCCAGTTCCTCGGTGCCTGCCGAGCCCTTGCCCCAGTGCTCGCAGACCACCGCGTCGACGCCGAGGCTCTGGGTGAACTCCTGGATCGCCGCCAGTTCCGCTTCGGTGTCCTTGATGAAGCGGTTGATGCCGACCACCGCCGGAACACCGAACTTGGCGATGTTGGCGATGTGGCGGCCGAGGTTTTCCAGGCCCTTCTTCAGCGCCTCGACGTTCTCCTCGCCGAGGGCGTCCTTGGCGACCCCGCCGTGCATCTTCAGCGCCCGCACCGTGGCGACGATGACGACGGCTTCGGG
Organism: Pelagibius sp.; assembly: GCF_028289705.1. Lineage (GTDB taxonomy): Bacteria > Pseudomonadota > Alphaproteobacteria > Kiloniellales > Kiloniellaceae > Pelagibius. Next base: position 180,957 of record NZ_JANQOI010000087.1, on the reverse strand, counting down.
ATTGAGCCCGGCCTTGCGGCACTTGATGTCGAAGAACTTCTCGGCACCCAGGTCGGCGCCGAAGCCGGCCTCGGTCACCACGTAGTCGGCCAGCTTAAGGGCCGACTTGGTGGCGGAAACCGAGTTGCAGCCATGGGCGATGTTGGCGAAGGGGCCGCCGTGGATGAAGGCGGGGTTGTTCTCCAGGGTCTGCACGAAGTTCGGCATCAGCGCGTCCTTCAGCAGCACGGTCATCGGCCCTTCCGCCTTCAGGTCGCGGGCGTAGATCGGCGCGCGCTCGCGGGTGTAGGCCACCACGATGTCGCCGAGGCGCTTTTGCAGGTCGTCCAGGCCGTCGGCCAGGCAGAAGATCGCCATGACCTCCGAGGCCACGGTGATGTCGAAGCCGGTCTGGCGCGGAAAGCCGTTGGCCACGCCGCCCAGCGAGGTCACGGTGTCGCGCAGGGCGCGGTCGTTCATGTCCAGCACCCGGCGCCAGGACACCCGCCGCTCGTCGATGCCCAGGGCGTTGCCCCAATAGATGTGATTGTCGATCAGGGCCGAGAGCAGGTTGTGCGCCGAGGTGATGGCATGGAAGTCGCCGGTGAAGTGCAGGTTGATGTCCTCCATCGGCACCACCTGGGCATAGCCGCCGCCGGCCGCGCCGCCCTTCATGCCGAAGCAGGGGCCAAGAGAGGGCTCGCGCAGGCAGATCATCGCCTTCTTGCCGATGCGGTTCAGGCCGTCGCCCAGACCGACGGTGGTGGTCGTCTTGCCCTCGCCCGCCGGGGTCGGCGAGATGGCGGTCACCAGGATCAGCTTGCCGTCGGGATTGGATTTGACGGAGTCGAGATAGTCGAAGCTCACCTTGGCCTTGCTGGGCCCGTACTGCATCAGGGCCTCGGCGGGCATGTCGAGCTTGGCACCGATCTCGGTGATCGGTTTCAAGGTGGCTTCGCGGGCAATTTCGATATCGGACTTGGACATAGTGGGCATCACCCCGTCTTGAGAGATTGCTGTTGGCCGTGCCCCCGAACCGGAAGCCGGCCGCGTTCGTTGTCTTCGTTCAGCTTCCGAGCTTTGCACCCACGCCGAGGCCGGCCCTCTGGGCGAAGTCGCCGGCCGAGATCTTCTTGTCGTCGTGAGGGCGCACCCGTTCGATGCGGATCGCCCCGCCTCCGGCAGCCACGGTGAAGCTGTCCCCGTCGGCGGCGATGACGCTGCCGGGATCGCCCTCGCCCTCCACCTTGCGGCTGTCGAAGATCTTCACCTCGTTGCCGTTCCAGGTGGTCCAGGCGCCGGGCTGGGGATTGGTGCCGCGGATCAGGTTGTAGACCTCATCCGCCGGCTTCGACCAGTCGATCTCGGCATCGGCCTTGCGGCACCAGCTTTCGTAGGTGGCCTGGCTGTGATCCTGCTGGATGGAGGGGGCCTTGCCGTCGCGCACCAGGTCCACCGACTCGATCATGGCCTCGACGCCCAGGGGGAAGAGCTTGTTGAAATAGACCGAGCCCAGGGTGTCGTCGGGTTCGATCGCCACCGTCTTCTGCAGCAGCACCGGGCCCTCGTCCAGCCCCTCGTCGGGCCAGAAGATGGTGAGCCCCGTCTCCTTGCGCCCCACGATGATCGGCCAGTTGATGGAGCTGGGCCCGCGATGCAAGGGCAGCAGCGAGGGGTGATACTGGATGGTCCCCTTCTCCGGCACGTCGAGCACGGGCTGCGGCACGAAGAGGGTCACGTAGGCCATGACACAGAGATCGGGGCTGAAGGAGCGCATCAGTTCTTCGGCCTCCGGCGTCTTCCAGGAGCCCGGCTGGTGCAGCGGCAGCCCCTTTTCGAGCGCCAGTTCCTTCAGGGGGTCGGTGGGCCGGCCCTCCTTGTCGGGGGCGCAAAAGACCCCGACGACGTTTTCTCCGCGCTCCAGCAGCTTTTCGAGCACAGCCTTGCCAAAGGCCTGCTGGCCATGGACGACGATCCGCATTCCTGCATTTTCCCCCGTGTTTCGCGGTGCCCTTCAGGCCCGCCCGATCAACACCCAATCCCACCGGATTCGCTGATCCGGCGGCGACAATCTTCGTTCATTCAGCGGCCTTCGCTCACTCCGCGGCGGCCTGTTCCGGCATCTCGCCCAGGGCGCCGCTGGCCCAGGTTTCCTGAACCTCGTCCTCCGACAGCCCGAGGACCTGGGTGAGGATTTCGCTGGTGTGCTCGCCCAGCAGCGGCGAGCGCGACACCTCCGAGGGCGAGTCCGAAAGCTTGATCGGGTTGCCCACCGTGAGGTACTTGCCGCGCGTCGGATGATCCACCTCGACGACGGTGCCGGTGGCCCGCAGGCTCGGTTCCTCGGAGAGTTCCTTCATGGAGAGGATCGGTCCGCAGGGGATGTTCAGCGGATTGCAGGCCTCCATGACCTCGAGCTTGGTCTTGGTCTTGGTCCACTGCTCGATGGTATCGAAGATCTGCGGGATCTTGTCGAGGCGGGCCTCCGGCTTGGCGTAGCCGGGATCGTCCTTCCACTCGGGCTTGCCGATCAGATCGCAGATGCTGCCCCAGACCGCGGCCTGGGTGATGAAGTAGACGTAGGCGTCGGGATCGGTTTCCCAGCCCTTGCACTTGACGATCCAGCCCGGCTGGCCGCCGCCGGAATCGTTGCCGGCCCGGGGCGTCGCCTCGCCGAAGGGGATGCCCTGGCCGAACTGGCTGTACTCCTTCAGGGGGCCATGCTGCAGGCGCTGCTGGTCGCGCAGCTTCACCCGGCAGAGGTTGAGCACACCGTCCTGCATGGCCGCCAGCACCCGCTGGCCCTTGCCGGTCGTCTCGCGCTGGAAGAGCGCCGTGACGATACCGAGGGCCAGGTGCAGGCCGGTGCCGGAATCGCCGATCTGGGCGCCGGTCACCGTCGGTGGGCCGTCCAGAAAGCCGGTGGTGGAGGCCGCCCCGCCGGTGCACTGGGCGACGTTCTCATAGACCTTGCAGTCTTCGTAGGGGCCGGGGCCGAAGCCCTTCACCGAGGCATAGATCATGAGCGGGTTGATCTGCTGCACCTGATCCCAGCCAAAACCCATGCGGTCCAGCGCGCCGGGGGCGAAATTCTCCACCAGCACGTCGCAGGACTTCACCAGCTTCTCCAGGATCTCCTTGCCCTTCTCGCTCTTGGTGTTGAGCGTGATGGAGCGCTTGTTGGAGTTCAGCATGGTGAAATAGAGGCTGTCGACATCGGGGATATCGCGCAGCTGGCCGCGGGTGGCATCGCCCACGCCGGGCCGCTCGACCTTGATGACGTCGGCGCCGAACCAGGCCAAGAGCTGCGTGCAGGTCGGGCCGGACTGCACGTGGGTGAAATCAAGGATGCGGACCCCTTCGAGGGCTTTCATTGCGGGCTCCTGTTCTTGAAGCGTTGTTTCTCGGGCGCGGGATTACTTCTTGGCAACCACGCTCTGCGGATTGAGATTGCCGATGCGCCCGCTCTCGGTGCCGGCCTTCTCGTCGATCACCGCGTTCACCAGCGCCGGCCTGCCGGAGGCCATGGCCGCTTCCACCGCGCGGCGCAGTTCGTCGGGTGAGGTCACGTGGTAGCCGGCGCCGCCGAAGGCCTCCATCATCTTGTCGTAGCGGGCGTTCTTGACGAAGACGGTGGTCGCCACGTCGGGCCCGTCGGTGGGGTTCACGTCGGTTCCCCGGTAGATGCCGCCGTTGTTGAAGACCACCACGCAGATCGGCAGGTTGTAGCGGCAGATCGTCTCAATCTCCATGCCGGAAAACCCGAAGGCGCTGTCGCCCTCGACCGCCAGCACCGGGTGCCCGGTCTCCACCGCCGCGGCGATGGCCTGGCCCATGCCGATCCCCATGATGCCCCAGGTGCCGACATCCAGGCGCTTGCGCGGCTTGTACATGTCGATGATGCTGCGCGCGAAATCGAGGGTGTTGGCGCCCTCGTTCACGAGAATGGCGTCCGGACGCTCGGCGATGATGGTGCGCAGCACCCCCAGCGCCCCGTGATAGTCCATCGGCACGTTGTTGTTGCGCAGCTTGGGTGCCATGCGCTCGACGTTGGTTTCCTTTTTCGCCCGGACCGCCTCGGTCCAGACCGCCGGCGGCGGGGCCCAGCCGTCGCCCATGCCCTCCAGCAGCGCTGAGACGCAGGAGCCGATATCGCCCACCAAGGGTGCCGCGATCTCGACGTTGCTGTCCATCTCCTTGGGCTCGATGTCGATCTGCACGAATTTCTTGGGCGCGGTTCCCCAGGACTTGCCCTTGCCGTGGGAGAGCAGCCAGTTGAGCCGCGCCCCGATCATCAGCACGACGTCGGCCTCCTTCAGCACGAGGGAGCGTGCCGGGCCCGCCGACTGCGGGTGCGTGTCGGGCAGCAGTCCCTTGGCCATGCTCATGGGCAGATAGGGAAAGCCGCTCTTCTCCACGAGCGCCCGGATCTCATCGTCGGCCTGGGCATAGGCGGCGCCCTTGCCGAGGATGATCAGGGGGCGCTCGGCGCCCTTCAGGACCTCCAGTGCACGCTGGACCGCCTCCGGCGCCGGCAATTGGCGCGGCGCCGCATCGACCACCTTGACCAGCGACTTCGCACCGGCCGCGGCCTCCATGGTCTGGCCCAGAAGCTGCGCCGGCAAGTCCAGATAGACGCCGCCGGGCCGCCCGGAGAGCGCCGAACGGATCGCCCGCGCGATGCCGATGCCGATGTCCTCGGCGTGGAGTACACGGTACGCGGCCTTGCAGAGCGGCTTGGCGATAGCGAGCTGGTCCATCTCCTCATAGTCGCCCTGCTGCAGGTCGACGATCTCCCGCTCGGAGGAGCCGCTGATCAGGATCATCGGAAAACAGTTGGTGGTGGCGTGGGCGAGCGCCGTCAGGCCGTTGAGAAAGCCGGGCGCGGAGACCGTCATGCAGACGCCGGGCTTCTTGGTCAGGAAGCCGGCGATGGCGGCGGCATAGCCGGCGTGCTGCTCGTGCCGGAAGGACAGCACCCGCATGCCCTCGGCCTGCATGTAGCGGCCCAGGTCCGTGATCGGGATCCCCGGTACGTTGTAGATCGTCTCGATGCCGTTGAGCTTGAGGGCGTCGATGACGAGATGAAAACCGTCGGTCAGCGCCTCCGGCGCCTCGGCTTCACTGACAGTGGCATCGATGCTCTGTACGCTTGCTGACATTCCGTTCGCTCCCTGAAAACCCTTGGCCGTCCGGGCCGTTGCTACGCCCTGGGCAAATTGTTGTGGTCAATCGAGATAGTCGACGTGCGCTTCGATATGCGCAGCGAGATTCAAGGTGTGTTCGCGCACCAGCCGCTCCGCCAGTTCGGTATCCCGGGCTTCCAGCGCCTCGATGATGTGCAGGTGGTCGATGATCGAGCGCTTGGCCCGGTCCTGCTCGGCGATGGTGCGGGCGCGGATGCCCTTCATGTGGACGAACAGCCGGTCGGCCGTCTCCTTCAGGAGGGCGCAGCCGCTGAGCTCCAGGATGGTCTGGTGAAAGTCGATGTTACGGTCGGAATACTCGTCGATGCGCGCCTGCACCTGGCCGTTCTCGAAGGAGGTGAAGATCTTGCGCAGGGAGGCGATCGCCTCGTCGGAGGCGGTCTGGATGATCAGGCGGGCGGCCATGCTCTCCAGCGCCGCCCAGACGGTGATCATCTCCAGGATCTCCTTGCGGGTCTTGCGCACGATGAAGACCCCGCGGCGCGGGATCACCGTGACCAGCCCCTCCTGCTCCAGGCGCGCCAGCGCCTCGCGGATCGGCGTGCGGCTGATACCGAGCTGCTCCGAAAGCTGGCGTTCGTCCAGCTTGAGCTGCGCGTCCTCGGCGTAGATGTTCATCGAGGTGATGCCGTCGCGCAGGGTCTCGTAGATGTGCTCCTTCAGGCTGAAGGAGGTCTCGATGGGCTTGACTTCGAGCTTGTGCGACAGCATCGGCAGGGTCGTTCGCTAGCGTGGATCGGACCGATCCAGACCCCTGAAACCAAGGGCCTGGTTCTTGGTATACAATAGTCCAGATACCACCTGCCGACAACAGGAAATCCCTGTGGACAAGCGCTAGAGCGGCTCAGCCATCCCCAGAGATCACACGAGGAACCGCGCAGAACCTATTGAAAAAACGTCTTTTACATTCCCCACCTGAGGGCGGGAGTATGCACCGGCGCGTCCCAGAGGCGCCGCAGTTCGTCATCCAGCATGGTCACCGTGAGCGAGCAGCCGGCCATCTCCAGGGAGGTGACGTAATTGCCAACCAGAGAGCGCGACACGGTGACGCCGCGGCGGCCGAGAAGCTGCTGCGCGGCATTGAACATCAGATAGAGCTCCATCAGCGGCGTGCCGCCGAAGCCGTTGAGCAGCACGAAGGCCTCGCCGCGCGCCTTGTCGCCGAGGTCCGAGGTGATGGCGGCGACCATCTCCTCGGCGATGTCGCTGGCCTCGGCCAGGGGCACCCGGCGGCGGCCCGGCTCGCCGTGAATGCCGACGCCCATTTCCATCTCGTTCTCGCCCAGTTCGAAGGTGGGCGTCCCGGCCGCCGGCACCGTGCAACTGGTGAGCGCCACGCCCATGGAGCGGGTGAGACCGTTGGCCCGGTCGCCGAGGGCCTTCAGCGCCGCGAGATCGGTGCCCTCCTCGGCCGCCGCCCCCAGCACCTTCTCGACCAGGAGCGTGCCCGCCACCCCGCGGCGGCCGGTGGAGAAGGTCGAGGTCTCCACCGCCACGTCGTCGTCGGTCAGCACCGTCATGACCTCGCCGCCCGCCATCTCGGCGGCCATCTCGAAGTTCATGACGTCGCCTTCGTAGTTCTTGACGATGAACAGGGACCCGGCGCCGCCATCCACCGCCTCGGCGGCAGCCAGCATCTGGTCCGGAGTCGGCGAGGTGAAGACCTGGCCGGGACAGGCCGCGTCCAGCATGCCGTGGCCAACGAAACCGGCATGCAGCGGCTCGTGGCCGGAACCGCCGCCGGAGATCAGGGCCACCTTGCCGGGTTTCGGGGAGACACGGCGGACGAACTTGTGCTCATCGCCCAGCGCGACAATATCGCCGTGGGCCGAGACGAAGCCATCCAGGCTCTCGGTGAGAACGGTTTCCGTGGCATTGATCAGCTTTTTCATCGCCTTCCCCTCAACTGACCGGGGTGCTCATCGGCCCCCGCTTCGATTGCGTCCTCAGCGGCTCCAGGTCTGCTCGAAGAGCCGCGTCACCTTTTGAATGAACTCGTCGACCACCCGCTCCAGCTCGCGATTGCGCGCTTCATCGCCAAGGTCCGGCAGGCGGATGCGGTGCTCGCGGGTCGGCGCCCCGTCCTTGATCAGGTTCAGCCGCCGCGGATGGGCCCGGCCATAGGCCGACAGAAAGGCCTGACGCTCGTCCACGGAGAAATGGCAGATCTCGAAGATCACATCCAGGTGGCGGGCCGGAATCGGCACTGAATAGGCCGGATTGGAGATCTGCGAGATGAAGCTGCGGTTCTTGCCGAGGGCGGTGGCCAGCCGCTGGCGGGTGCCCGAGGGGCGCTGGTCGAGGACCGTCCGCAGCACGGCCTTGTATTCGGTGACCGCATCTTCCGAGGCGAACGCTTCAGGCTTGGCCATGCCGCCCCTCCGAACCATTTTCGGCCCGCCCAGCGAGGTCGACCTCGGCGATGGCCGCCTTGGTCCGCCCCAGCGCGGCCGGCGCCACCGAGAGCGAGCGCAAGCCGCAGTCCAGAAGGTCCGGAATGAGGGCCGGCTCGCCGCCGGCATCGCCGCAGAGACTGACCTCGATGCCGAGGGCCCGGGCGCCCTCGACGCAGGAGCGGATCAGCTTCAGCACCGCCGGGTTGGCCGTGTCGCCGAGCTCGGCCACCGCGGCGATGTCGCGGCCCGCCGCGGTGACGTACTGGGTCAGATCGTTGGAGCCGATGGAAAAGAAGTCCGCCCCGGCGAAAAGCTCCGGCGTAATGGCGACGGCAGGCACCTCCACCATGATGCCGAGCGGCGCGGCGGTGCAGTCGACACCCTCGGCGCGCAGCTCTTCGAGGACTTCCTGGAACAGCCGCCTGGCCGCCTGCAGCTCCTCGGGCCGCGTCACCATGGGCAGCATGACCTTCAACTGGCCATGACAGGCGGCCCGGGCCAGGGCGCGGAGCTGAACGCGAAAGACCTCCGGCCGGGCCAGTGACAGCCGCAGGCCGCGCAGCCCCAAAAAGGGATTCGACTCGCCCTCCGCCGTCAGACCGGCGATGGGCTTGTCGCCCCCGGCATCGAGGGTGCGGATGGTGACCGGCCGTTCCCCGGCCCACTCGAGGATGCGCCGATAGACGGCGTATTGTCGCTCTTCGTCCGGCAGCCCGTCATCGCCGTGGAACAGCAGCTCGGTGCGCACCAGGCCGATACCGTCGCAGAGCGCCGGGTCCAGGGCCTCCAGTTCGACGGGATCGGCGACGTTGATCAGCACGGCGATGCGCTGACCGTCGCGGGTCAGGCCCGGCTTGTCCCGGAAGGGCTCCGCCGCGCGGCGCGCGGCGTCAAACGCGGCCTGCTGTTCGGCGAAGCGGCGGCGTTCCTCCGCATCGGGACTGAGGATCAAGGCCCCGCTCTCACCGTCCAGCAGCGCCTCGCGGTGGGCCGAGAGATCGATGTCGCCGAGGCCCACCACCATGGGCACGCCGCGCGCCCGGGCCAGCATGGCGACGTGGCTGGTGGGGCTACCCTTGCGCAGGGCGACGCCGCCGCCGTCGCTCCAGTCCATCTCCAGAAAGCGGGTCGGGGTCACGTCGGTGCCGGTGAGGATGGCCCCGGCAACCGCCGCCGCCGTCGCGCCGCCGCCACCCAGATTGCGCAGCACGCGGTCGCGCAGATCGGTCAGGTCGCTGGCCCGGGCCCGGAAGTACTCGTCGTCGGCCGCGGCATAGTCGGCGATCTGCTCGTCCAGCACCGCCTGCCAGGCCCGGGCCGCCCCCTGCCCTTCGGCGATGCCGGCCAGGGCCGGCGCGCTCAGCGCCTCGTCCTCCAGCATGGCGATCTGGAATTCGACGATCCCGGCGCTCTCGGCATCCAGACCCGTCATGAGCCGGGTCAGGTCCTCAACCGCCGCGCCGATGGCGCGGGTCAGGCGGGTTGCCTCTTCGTCGGGCCCCGCCGCCGGTCCCGAAACCGCCACCGTCTCGTCCAGCAGCACCAGCGGCCCCTGGGCCAGTCCGGGCGCCGCCGGCCGGCCCTGAACCGAACAGGGGGCCGGCTCAGGCATTGGCCGCTTCCTCCGAGCCCTCGTCGAAGTCCCGCTCGACCAGCTCGACCAGGGCCGTCAGGGCCGCGTCCTCGTCGTCACCCGACGCGCGGAAAAACAGCACGGTGTCCTTCGGCGCCTTGGTGCCCATGACCTTGACGATGCTCTTGGCGTCGATCCAGGGCCCCTCGTTTGAAATGGCCAGCTCCACCGTGCAGCCAAAGGTCTTGGCCAGCTTGGTCAGCTTGACCGAGGGGCGCGCATGAAGGCCGACCGCATGGGTCATGAGGACTGAAGCTTCTGCCATCTCTCTTGCCGTACGTCTCACCCTGCTTCGCAGCGCCTGCCGGTCAGCCCGGCGACAGCTCTTCGGCGGTCTGCCGGACAATGTCCAGCGATGCGCCGCCGGAGGCCTCGGTCGCCGCCATCACCGCCCCCTCGACGATGGGCGCGTTGCAGATCGCGATCCGCGAACGCCGCTCCTCGGGCTGCATCTCGATGGCCATCTCGCTGTTGGTCTCCGCCCCGCCGAGGTCCACCAGGATCGCCACCCCGGCCTGGGACCAGGCCTGATCGATGGCACCGAGGATGGTTTCGACGGAGGTCCCGAGGCCGCCATCGGGATCGCCCCCGCACCAGGCCAGCGGCACCTCGTCACCCACCATCTGGCGCACCATGTCCGCCGTCCCCCGCGCCACGTCGGAGGAGTGGGAGACGATGACGATGCCAACGTTTTCCTTGCTCATGTCCCCGCCGCCTCCCCGGTCGCTTCGAGGGTCTTGCATACCGTGTCGATGATCAGCGCCGAAGAGCGGGCGCCCGGGTCCATGTGGCCGATGGAGCGTTCGCCCAGAAAAGAGGCGCGCCCCCGCTCGGCCTGCATGGGGATGGTCGCCTCCGCCGCCGCGCCGGCCGCCGCAGAGAGCGCGGCCGGGGCCCTGGGATCGGCTTTGAGGCATTCCAGGGCCGGCGCCAAGACATCCAGCATGGTCTTCTGGCCGGGATGGGACTTGCCGCGCGCCATCACCGCCTGCAGGGCCGCGTCGAAGGCCGCCACCAAGTCCTCAGCGCCCCCCTCCTCCGGCAGCGCCTTGCCGAGGGACATCAGAAAGGTGCCGTAGAGCGGACCGGAGGCGCCGCCCACCTTCATCACCAGCGCCATGCCGATGCCCTTCAGGCCCTCCGGAAGGGTCTTGTCGGCCAGGCTGTCGAGGTCGGCCAGCACCGCCTCGGCACCGCGCTTCATGTTGATGCCGTGGTCGCCGTCGCCGATGGCCTGATCCAGGGCCGTCAGTTCGTCGGCGTGGTCGATGACCGCCTGTGCCACGGTCGCGATCAGGGCGCGGCGGCTTTCTCTGTCACTCAGCATTTGATCCTCATCCAGGGTCTCATCCGCTGGCCCTCACGCGCTCGCCGGCGCCGTCGAAACAGAGCGGGTCGATCAACTCCAGGGAGACCTGATCGTGCACCGCCAGTTCGGTGTCCGGTTCCACCAGCGTCGTGATCTTGCGCTCACCGACGGTGACGTGCAGGTGATTCTGGTCCCCCAGGTGTTCGATCCACTGCACGGTTCCCTGGGCCCGTTCCGCACTCACCTTTTGGATGCGGATGTGCTCGGTGCGCGCGCCGATGGTCTCGGTTCCCGCCGGCAGGCTGCCCGCCGGGATCAGGTCCCGGGGAATGAGGTTGATGGCCGGCTGGCCGAGGCGCGTCGCCACGTAGACATTGCCGGGATCCTCATAGATCTCCCGCGGCGCTCCCACCTGGATCAGCCGGCCCTGGTCGATGACGCCGATGCGGTTGGCCATGGTCATGGCCTCGATCTGATCGTGGGTCACGTAGAGCAGGGTCGCGCCCAGTTCCTTCTGGATGCGCTTCAGTTCGATGCGCATCTCCGCGCGCAGCTTGGCGTCCAGGGAGGACAGCGGTTCGTCCATCAGATAGATCTGCGGCGCCCGTACCAGGGCGCGGCCGATGGCCACCCGCTGCATCTCGCCGCCGGAAAGCTGGGTTGCCTTGTTCTCCAGCTTGTGGGGGATGCGCAGCATCTCGGCAATGGCGGTCACCCGCTGGCGGATCTCCGGCTCCGGCGTGCGCCGCACCGGGGAGCGCAGGGGGAAAGCCAGATTGTCGTAGACCGTGAGGTGCGGATAGAGGGAGTACTGCTGGAACACGAAGCTGACGTCGCGCACCGTCGGCGAGGCCGCCGTGACGTCCTGGCCGGCGATGTGCACGCTGCCAGCGTCGGCCTTCTCGAGCCCGGCAACCAGGCGCAGGGTCGTCGTCTTGCCCGCCCCCGTGGGCCCCAGCAGCACGACGAACTCGCCGTCGGCCACCGTGAGATCCATGGCATCGACGGCGGTGATCTCGCCGAAGCGCTTGGTGATACCGCTCAGCCGCACCTCAGCCATGGCGCCCTCCGTCGAAGAGCGCCGTCTTGATGGCGCGGCCGTCTGTCGCCTCGAAGAGGGAGAGCCGCTCCGACAGGAAGGACAGGCCGATGGTCTCCCCCGCCACGATGCGGCTGTCGTTGCGCATCCGCGCCTTGATCATGCCGTGGTCAGTCTCCACGGTGACGATCTGATTGGTGCCCAGGTATTCGGTTTCGAAGACCTTGCCGCGCAGCGCGGAGTCCGCGTCGAAGCGGATGTGCTCCGGGCGCACGCCGAGGGCCAGTTCGCCCTCCGCCCGCGCCTCGCGCAGTTCGGGCACGGCGATCTCGGCGCCGTTCATGCGCACCGCGGTCGCCCCCGGGCTGAGCGCCCCCTGGAACCGCAGGAAGTTCATCGGCGGGGAGCCGATGAAGTCGGCCACGAACATGGTGGCCGGGCGGTCGTAGATCTCCTGTGGCGTACCGAACTGCTCGATAAAGCCCAGGTTCATGACCGCGATCTTGTCAGCCATGGACATGGCCTCGAGCTGATCATGGGTCACATAGACCGTGGTTGCCTCGATGCGGTCGTGGAGCGAGCGCAGTTCCTCGCACATCAGGTTGCGGAACTCGGCATCCAGGGTGCCCAGCGGCTCGTCCATCAGAAAAGCTTTGGGGCGGCGCACGATGGCGCGGCCCAGCGCGACCCGCTGGCGGTCGCCGCCGGCAAGGCCGGAGACCGGCTTGTTCAGCAGATGGTCGATGCGCAGCAGCCGTGCCGTCTCCTCCACCCGCTCGCGGATCTCGCCGCGCGGCCGGCCGATGCACTTCAGCGGAAAGCCGATGTTCTTGCGCACGTTCATATGGGGATAGAGCGCGAAGAGCTGGAAGACGAAGGCGATGTCGCGCTGGGAGGCGCGGTTGAAGGTGACGTCCTCGCCGTCGAGGTAGATGGCGCCGGAGGTAGGCAGCTCCAGCCCGGCGATCATTCTCAAGGTCGTGGTCTTGCCGCAGCCCGAGGGCCCCAGCATGACGAAGAAGTCCCCGTCGGCCACGGTAAAGGAAGAGCCCGCGACGGCGACGAAGTCGCCGAAGGTCTTGAGCAGGTTCTCCACGCGGATTTCAGCCATCGTCCCACCTCACTCCGGGAAGTGGCTGACGATGATGAACATCACCGTGCCGGTCAGGATGGTCACGAAGGAATAGGTGAAGAGCTCCAGGAAAAAGGGCTGCATCAGCATGAAGGTGCCCACGGCGATGATCACCGTCGCCAGGTTCTCCCAGGGCCCGCGGCGCAGGCGCAGGAAGCGGGTCAGCAGCGAGGGCGTGTCGGATTTGCCGTTGGTGCTCATTTCCGGACCGCCCCGAAAGTAATCCCGCGCAGCAGGTGTTTGCGCAGCAGGATGGTGAAGACGACGATGGGGATGAGGAACAGAGTCGCCCCGGCGGCCACCGCCGGCCAGTCCAGCCCGCCCTCGCCGATGATGGTCGGGATGAAGGGCGGCGCCGTCTGGGCCGTGCCGGAGGTCAGCAGCAGCGCGAAGGCATATTCGTTCCAGGCGAAGATCAGGCAGAAGATGGCGGTGGCGGCGATGCCGGTGGCGGCCTGAGGCAGCACCACCTTCACAAAGGCCTGCAGGCGGGTGTAGCCGTCGATCAGCGCCGCCTCCTCGTACTCCTTCGGGATCTCGTCGATGAAGCCCTTCAGCAGCCAGACGGCGAGCGAGATGTTCACCGCGGTGTAGAGCAGGATCATGCCGAGATGCGTGTCCGAGAGGCCGAGGGTGCGATACATCAGGAAAATGGGAATGGCCACCGCGATGGGCGGCATCATCCGGGTGCTCAGGATGAAGAACATGAGGTCGTCCTTCAGCGGCACCTTGAAGCGCGAAAATGCATAGGCCGCGAGCGTTCCCAGGAAGACCGAGAGGAAGGTCGAGCCGAAACCGATGATGATGGAGTTGAGGAAGCGCTCGCCGAACTTCGACGGCCCGGCGATCACCATGTTGCGGTCGCGCACCAGGCGCTCCACCCAGTTCTCCGGCGGCGGCAGGGAGGCCATGTACTCGGCGGTCTGGCGAGTGCGCGTGGTGAAGAGGTTCACATAGCCTTCCAGCGACGGCTCGAAGATCACCTTCGGCGGATAGGAGATGGAATCCGGCGGTGTCTTGAAGCCGGTCAGGAAGATCCAGATCAGCGGCACGATGGTGATCAGCGCGTAGAGCACCACGGCGGCACCGGCGAGACGGCGCGCCCAGGGCTTCGGCTCGACCACCGAGTTGGCTGTGCTCGCACTCATCGCTGCTTCACCTTGTTGAGGGCCTTCACGTAGATGTTGGCGACGCCGAAGACCGTGACGAAAAGGATGATGGCGAAGGCCGAGGAGTAGCCGGTGCGCCACTTCTCAAAAGCCTCGCGCTTGAGGTTGATGGAGGCCAGTTCGGTGACGGAACCCGGTCCACCGGAGGTGAGTTCCACCACCAGGTCGAACATCTTGAAGTTCTCGATCACCCGGAACAGCACCGCCAGCATCAGGAACGGCAGCACCATCGGCACGGTGATGGACCAGAACTGCCGCCACTTGGAGGCGCGGTCGACCTCCGCGGCCTCGTAGATGTAATCGGGTATCGACCGCAGCCCGGCGAGGCAGATCAGCATCACGTAGGGCGTCCACATCCAGGTGTCGACGATGATGATGGCCCAGGGCGCCAGATTGACCTCGCCGATCATCTGGAAGGACGAGGGATCGACCCCGGCGAAGAAGCCGACCACGTAGTTGAAGAGGCCGATCTGCGGCTGATAGAGGAAGGTCCAGAAGTTCCCCACCACCGCGGGCGAGAGCATCATCGGCAGCAGGATCAGGGTGGTCCAGAAGGAATGGCCGCGGAACTGCTTGTTGATCAGCCAGGCCAGGCCGAAACCGAGGATCACCTGGAAGAACATGGTCCAGCAGACGAAGTGCGCGGTCACCTGTAGGGTGTGCCAGATATCGGAATCGGTCAGCACCCGCTCATAATTCTTGAGTCCGATCCACTTCACTTCGCGGTTCAGCCGGTTGGCCTTGTAGTTGGTGAAGGAGAGATAGATCGTCCACACCAGCGGGAAGATGTTGATCGCCAGTAGCAACAGGATCGTCGGCGTCACGAAGAGCCAGGCGATGGCGCGGTCGGAGAGGCCGCGGATCTGGCCGGCCATCCGCGGCGGCGTCGAGAGCGCCACGGAATCGGCGACACGCTGGATGGGCGAGGTCTCGGTCATCGGAGTTCTGTCAGCACAAGGGGCCGCACCGGCCCCGGCCCCCGCATGACTGCGCAGGGGCCGGGGCTCGGCACAATCTTACCGCCTAGAGCTTGCCTTCGTCTTCGAAGGTTTCGGTCCAATCCTCGATCAGCTTGTCGAGGGCTTCCTGGGCGGTGCCCTGGTCGGCCACGATGTAGTCATGCAGACGCTTCTGCATGGCCAGCAGCAGCTCGGCATAGGCCGGCTCCTGCCAGAAGTCCTGAACGCCGTCCATGGCCAGCAAGAAGTCGGCCGCGAAGGGCTGGCTCTCCTTGAAGGAAGGATCGTTCAGCACCGCGACGTGGCAGGAGTAGCCGCCCAGCGCCCACCACTTCTTCTGCACGTCCGGCTGCGCGAACCACTTAATGTACTGCAGCGCTTCTTCCTGCTTGTCGGAATAGGACACCACGGAGATGCCCTGACCGCCGAGGGTCGAGGCTTCGACCTTCTGGCCAGGATTCACGAAGAAGCCGATCTTGTCGCCGCCCACCTGCTCGTCCTTGTGGAGGCCGGGGAAGAAGGCAAACCAGTTCATCGCCATGGCCACCTGGCCGGACTTGAAGGCATCCAGGCTTTCCTGCATGTAGCTGTCGGTATAGCCCGGAGGCGTGCAGCACTTGTAAAGCTCCTTGTAGTACTCCAGCGCCGCCACGGCGTCGGCGGAATTCACCGCGCCCTCCATGTCGTACTTGCCGGGGGTGTTCTCGTACTTGAAGCCCCAGGCGTAGAGCGCGCCGGTGGCGCCCATGGTGATCCCTTCCGAGCCACGCTCGGTGAAGATCGCGGCGCCGTAACGCTTCTGGCCGTCGATCTCCCGCCCCTGGAAGAACTCGGCAACGTCCTTGAGCTCGAGCTGGGTCTTGGGCGGTGCCAGATCGCGGCCGTACTTCGCCTTGAACTCAGACTGCAGGTCCGCCCGCGCGAACCAGTCCTTGCGGTAGAACCAGGCATTGGCATCGCCCATGGCCGGCAGGGCGTAGTAGTTCGGCTCGCCCTTCGGCCAGGTCGAATAGGCATAGACGGTCGCCGGGGCGAAGTCGTCCATGGAGATGCCTTCTCTGTCGAAGAAGTCGTTGAGCTTCACGTAGTGGCCGTTCTCGGCACCGCCGCCGATCCACTGGCTGTCCCCGATCATCAGGTCGCAGAGCTTGCCGCCGGAGTTCAGTTCGTTGAGCATGCGGTCGGCGAAGTTCGGCCAGGGCACGAACTCGAACTTCATGCCGATGCCCGACTGGGCCGTGAAATCCTTGGAAAGCTCGACGAGCGCGTTGGCCGGGTCCCACGCCGCCCAGCAAAGCGTCAGCTCGGTCGACTGCGCTTTGGCCTCGCCGACCGGTGCGGTAAGAGCGAGGGCCGCGGCGGAGACCGCGCTCGCTAAGGCAAGAACCTTCTTCATCGTTATTCCTCCCTAGGGCTCGTTGTTGCGGCGCGGGCAGAACCGGTTGCCGCTGCGCCATTCAGACACCGCGCCATACAGACACTGCGCCGGCGCACTGAATCTCGTTGAGGTCTCGTCTGTCTGGAGATGGTTTTGACGGTGTTCCCCCTCCCGGCCAGGGTCAAAATCGCCCCGGCACTTGTTTATTTATTGAGTTTAGTAAACTTCATTTTACTAAACATCGCAAGCGGCAAATCGGCGCCCCGCCGTCAGGCCTTCACCCAGACCGCGCCCTTGGCGCTGGAGCGCACTGCCGCTTCGACGAAGGCGACGCCGCTGAGGCCGTCGGCCACCGTCGGGAAGGTCACCGCGGGGTCGGGTTTCGCCCCTGAGCGCCCGGCACGGATGGCGGCGGCGATCTCCGCGTAGAGATTGGCGAAGCCTTCCAGGTAGCCCTCCGGATGGCCGGGCGGCACCCGGGTCATGCGCGCCGCCTCGGCATCGGCGCCGCTGCCGGCGCGGGTGATCAGCCGGCGCGGCTGGCCGTAGGGCGTGTGCCACAGCTCGTTGGGGTTCTCCTGGCTCCATTCCAGGCCGCCCTTGGTGCCGTAGACGCGCAGACGCAGGGCATTCTCGTTGCCCGGCGCCACCTGGCTGGCCCAGAGCATGCCCCGGGCGCCGCCTTTGAAGCGCAGCATTACGTTGACGTTGTCGTCGACCTTGCGGCCCTTCACGAAGGTGCTGAGGTCGGCGCAGAGCGAGTCCAGGGTAAGCCCGGAGACGAAGCAGGCGAGATGATAGGCGTGGGTGCCGATGTCGCCGACGCAGCCGCCGGCCCCGGACTGCTTGGGGTCGGTGCGCCACTTGGCCTGCTTCTGGCCGGTCTGCTCCAGGCGCTCGGTCAGCCAGTCCTGCGGGTATTCCGCTTGCACCACCCGGATGGGCCCGAGGTCGCCCGCCGCCACCATGCCCCGCGCCTGGCGGATCAACGGATAGCCCGAGTAGTTGTAGGTCACGGCGAAGAGGCGCTTGGCCTTCTTCGTCCGCTGCACCAGGTCCTTGGCCTCCTTGACCGTGGTGGTCAGCGGTTTGTCGCAGATGACATGGATGCCGGCCTTGAGGAAGGCGCGCGCGACCGGCGCGTGCATGTGGTTCGGCGTGACGATGGCCACCGCCTCGATGCCGTCGGGCCGCTTGGACTCCTTGGCGGCCATTTCCTCATAGGAACCGTAAGCACGGTCGCTGGAGATGCCCAGTTCCAGCGCCGAAGCCACGGCGCGCTTCTTCTGGGAGGAGAGCGCCCCGGCCACGAGGCTGTAGTGGTCGTCCATGCGCGCCGCCAGCCGGTGCACAGCGCCGATGAAGGCGCCCTGCCCGCCGCCCACCATGCCCAGGCGGATGCGCCCGCCGCTCAGGTCTTCGTCGCGTCCTTCGATGGTCATGCCGGCCTCCCTAGACGATGCCGAGCATGCGGCGGTTGGCGGCTTCGTCGCTGCCGCCCTCGGCGAAGTCGTCGAAGGCCTTTTCGGTGACCCGGATGATGTGGTCGCGGATGAAGGTCGCCCCCTCGCGCGCGCCGTCCTCGGGGTGCTTCAGGCAGCACTCCCATTCCAGCACCGCCCAGCCGTCGAAACCGTAGCCCGTGAGCTTGGAGAAGATACCGACGAAGTCGACCTGACCGTCGCCCAGGGAGCGGAAGCGCCCGGCGCGGTTCACCCAGGACTGATAGCCGCCGTAAACACCCTGGCGGCCGGTCGGGTTCAGCTCCGCGTCCTTCACGTGAAAGATCTTGATGCGGTCGTGATAGATGTCGATGTGCTCGAGGTAGTCCAGCGCCTGCAGGACATAGTGGCTGGGATCGTAGAGCATGTTGCAGCGCGGATGGTTGCCGAGCCGCTCCAGGAACATCTCGAAGGTCACGCCGTCGTGCAGGTCCTCGCCGGGATGGATCTCGTAGCAGAGATCGACGCCGGCGGCATCGAAGGCGTCCATAATCGGCCGCCAGCGGCCGGCCAGTTCGTCGAAGGCGGTCTCCACCAGACCCGCCGGGCGCTGCGGCCAGGGATAGATGTAGGGCCAGGCGAGCGCCCCGGAGAAGGTAACATGGGCGGTCAGCCCCAGGTTCTCGGAGGCCTTGGCGGCGCGCATCATCTGATCGACCGCCCATTCCTGGCGCGCCTTTGGATTGCCGCGCACCTCCGGGGCCGCAAAGCCGTCGAAGGCGTCGTCATAGGCGGGGTGGACCGCAACGAGCTGGCCCTGCAGATGGGTGGACAGCTCGGTGATCTCCAGCCCGTGACCGGCCAGGGTGCCCTTCACCTCGTCGCAGTAGTCCTTGCTCTCGGAGGCCTTCTTCAGATCGAAGAGGCGGCCGTCCCAGCTCGGCATCTGCACGCCCTTGTAGCCGAGGGCGGAGGCCCAGCCGGCGATGGACTCCAGCGAATTGAAAGGGGCTTCGTCACCAGCGAACTGGGCGAGAAAGATCGCCGGTCCCTTGATGGTCTTCATTGAGCATCTCCTCCGTTACCTGTGCCTTGTTGTCTCGCCCGCGATGGGCCTCGGCGTTGGCGTGTCCGGGCGCCCGACCGCCGCCCGGGATGAACGTCAGGGAATGTTGTCCCGCAAGAAAACGTCGATGCGGATGCGCTCCTGATCGACGACGATGGGCGTCCCCTCGCAGGACGAAAGCAGTACCCGCGCGGCGCTACGCGCCTGATGGCCGGGGTCCTGATTGACGACGGCATCGATGATGCCACGCACCAGCAGCCTGCGGGTAAAAGGTGTCAGGTCGTGGGCGAGGAAGACGACCTCCTGAGCGCGCCCGGCGGCCTCCAGCGCAGCGGCAATGCCGCGGTTGCCGGCGCCGACGTTGTAGATGCCCGCCAGATCGGGCGTTTCCTCCAGCAGCGCGACGGTCACCGCCTGAACCTTCTCGTAGTCGTCGCGGCCCTCGCGCACCGGCAGCACCTCCAGATGGGGAAACTCACGCGCCATGACCTGCTCGAAACCGAACTGCCGTTCGACGTGATCGCGCAGGGCCAGGGAGCCGGCGATCAGCCCCACCTTGCCGTCGCGCTGGCCGATGAAGCGCCCGAGCAGCATGGCCGCGGTGCGCCCCGCCGCCGTGTTGTCGATGCCGACGTAGTGAACCCGCTTGGCACCCGGCGCGTCGGAGACCAGGGTGACCACCTTGACCCCCCCATCGACCAGGCCGTTGATGGCTTCGCGCACCGCCGGGTGGTCGAGGGCGACCACGGCGACACCGTCGAAATCGTCGCCCAGGCTTTCCAGTTCTTCCGCCAGCGCCATGGCGTCGAAGACATCGACCAGGCGCACGGCGATGCGCACCCGCTCGGCCGAAAGGCGCTCGGCCGTCCCCTCCACCTCGGCCCGCAGGGTCTGCATGAAGGTGTTGGTGCCGGTGGGGAGGATGAAACAGAAGCGATAGTCGCGCGCCCGCGCCAGCCGCGCCGCCAGTCGGTCCGGCTGATAGGCCAGCTTGTCGGCGGCCGCCTCGACCCGCTTGACGGTCTCGGCCCGCACGCCGCTGCGGCGGTTGAGCACACGGTCGACGGTGGCGACACTCACGCCCGCCTCCCGCGCCACGTCCTGGATTGTTATCCGCGCCACGGGGCACCAGGCCTCCCCCAGTCCTCCCAAGGCACGCAGCATTGCATGCATCGATGATGGGCGCAACTCAGATGGTGATGTTATACCTTCCGACCGGTCCTGCCGGTGGCAGTGCCGGACTCCGGCGGTGAGTTCAAATCACCCTTCGAGACGGGCCTGTCGGCCCTCCTCAGGGTGAGGCACAGTGTTGGACTGATTGACCTCATGGTGAGGAGCCCCCTTGGAACAAGGGGGCGTCTCGAACCACGAGGTCAAACACAGGCCCAGCCAACCAGCCCATTCTTTGCGGCGTTAGGCGCGTTCGAAACCGCGCTTGCGTTCCCAGTCGGTGACCCGGCGATCGTATTCGAGCTGTTCCCAGTCGGCGGTGTGGACGTAGTGGTCGATGACCGCATCGCCGAAGGCGGCGCGCAGCATCTTCGACTTGTCGAGAGCCTTGGTGGCTTCGCGCAGGGTCTTGGGCACTTCGCGCAGGCGCTTGCCGTAGTAGGCATCGCCGACGAAGGGATCGGGCAGGTCCAGCTTCTCCTCGATGCCGGCAAGCCCGGCGGCCAGCAGCGCGGCAAAGGCGAGATAGGGGTTGAGGTCGGCGCCGCCGACGCGGCATTCGATGCGCACCGCTTTGGTGTCCTCGCCGCAGAGCCGGAAACCGGCGGTGCGGTTGTCGCGGCTCCAGACCGCCTTGGTGGGCGCGAAGGTGCCGACCTGGAAGCGCTTGTAGGAGTTGATGTAGGGCGCCAGGAAATAGGTGATGTCGTCGGCGTATTTGAGCTGGCCCGCCAGGAACTGGCGCATCAGCTTCGACATGCCGAACTTCTCCTTGGCGCTGTAGAACAGCGGCTTCTTGCCGGCCTTGTCCCAGAGCGAGGCGTGGATGTGGCAGGAGTTGCCGGCCAGCTCGTAGTCCCACTTGGCCATGAAGGTGACGGCCTTGCCCTTGGCGTGGGCGATCTCCTTCACCGCGTTCTTCAGGATGGTGTGGCGGTCGGC
This sequence comes from Pelagibius sp., assembly GCF_028289705.1. Taxonomy (GTDB): domain Bacteria; phylum Pseudomonadota; class Alphaproteobacteria; order Kiloniellales; family Kiloniellaceae; genus Pelagibius. The sequence goes on along the minus strand of NZ_JANQOI010000087.1, from coordinate 160,136 downwards.
CATCTCCAGGGCGCTGGTGTAGCGGACGTTGATCTCCTCCTGGCCCGGCCCCCATTCGCCCTTGGAGTTCTCCACCGGGATGCCGGCGCCCTGCAGGCCGGTGCGCACGGCCCGCATCACATCCTCCTCCTTGGTGGTCTGGAAGATGTGATAATCCTCGATGTAATAGCCGGCGGTCTTCAGATCGTTGTAGTGCTTCAGGTAGGCGCTCTCGTAGGTCTCGTCGAAGAGGTAGAACTCCAGTTCGGAGGCCAGATAGGCGGAGTAGCCCTTGCCCGCCAGCCGCGCCGCCATGGCCTTCAGGAGGCCGCGCGGCGAATGTGGGATCTCCTTGTGGTCGTGGTGGTCGAGCACGTCGCAGAGCACCAGCGCCGTGCCCTCCAGCCAGGGCAGCAGCCGCAGGGTCGAGAGGTCGGGTTTCAGAACGAAATCGCCATAGCCCTGCGCCCAGTTGGCGGCCTCGTAGCCGGGCACCGGCTCCATATCCAGATCGTTGGCCAACAGGTAGTTGCAGGCATGGGTCTCGTCTTTGGCGGAGTCGAGGAAGAACTCGGCCTGGAAGCGCTTGCCCACCAGCCGGCCCTGCATGTCCACCATGCAGACGAGCACCGTGTCGATCGCCCCCTTGGCGACTGTCTCTTTCAATTGGGCGAGGGTCAGATTGCCTGGCATGGCCGGAACTCCGTCTCTGGGCTGGAACGTCAGAGAGAAGTCTCTCTGCACAATGACTGGATTGGTCTGAAAGCATAGGACCTCCTAGCGGTCTGGGTCGAGGTCCCATGCGCAAGATTGCGTCGCGGTGTCAGGATTGGCCGTTGTCATGGACCTGCCTGACAAACTACTGGTAGCTGACTAAGACCTATTTTTGAGCAACGTCATCGAGATTTCCTTCTGTTTGTGGGGTTTCCGAGATCGAAGCTTCTTGTGGGAGTTCGGAAAATGAAGAAAGTTGCAAGTTGGATAGCGGGCATTGTCGCGATCTTAACTCTAGCGCACGAGGCTCTGGATTCCTTTGAAAACACCTACGCTAGAATGAACTGGGTCATGTTGCGAATTGGATTCTGGGATAGCCTGGAGGGTGGAGAAGAGTGCTTGAGTGGCCCCGACTGCGATATGGGGAATTGCTTCGCTGGGCCTCCAGGAGCGGCCGAAAGCTATTGTGTATCCGGAGAAACAGATGGGCTGAAAAACAACTGCGCCTTTCCAAGGAAATCTGGGGTTCCAGCTGGCCGGATCGAAAGATACGCAGGCAAAGACTACAGATGCGTTCAAGGCACCGGTGCCGCCGGCAATGCGACCAACCGGTGGGTACCCGTGCAATAGACAGGTGACAAACCGCGCAAGATGGCAATGCCTCGCTCACGCGGCCTTCGCCCATTTCAGTACTTCCTCACCATCCGCATTCATCTCAATACGGAGACCATCAACTTTAGTCGCTTGAAGCCAGGGGTTGTGCCCACAGTGTATAGTCCCTCGCTCGTGATGCGCCGGGTACGGCAATTCTCGCGGTCGGTTGTAGCGAGCATATGAGAGCAGTTCGTCCAGTGATGCAGTTGCCTCAAGGTACCGCTGTTCAACATACTTGCGAACATCTTCCGCACTTACTCGGGCGCTCAACACGGTGACGATTGGATCGTCAACCTTGGCGTGGTCGCCCGCCCAACACCACCTGATCAACCATGCTTTCATGCCGTCCTCCCAGGACACGATCACTAATCACAGCATACGGCGTTGCAACTCGACAGCGCCTCTGTAATCGGGGCGCCCCACTCCGATAAGCAGTGGGCACTAGTTATCCGACACTTTGGTGCTTGGCTAGTTTAGTACCACAATATCATTCGCCACTATGCAAGATCGTGGAGCCGGTGGTTGACCTCGGTGAGCCCCTGGCGCGCTTGGTCGTAGAGGGAGAACAGGCGCTGATAGGTCTCATGGCGCTGGGGATCGGGCGCGTTCTCCTCGCGGATGCGCACGCAGCGCGCCACCGCCTCCTCCGGCGACGCGAAGAGCCCCGCCCCCACCGCCGCGACCAGGGCCGCGCCGAAGGAGGCATCGCCGTTCACCGGCACCTTCACCGTCAGCCCGGTCACGTCGGCGATGATCTGGCGCCAGGTGGCGCTGCGCGCGCCGCCGCCCAGCAGGCGCATGTCGGCGAAGGTGGCACCCGACAGATCCTTGGCCGCCAGCAGAACGTCGTTGAGGGCAAAGGCGATGCCCTCGTAGCAGGCGCGGGCGAAGTGGGCCCGGCTGTGCCCCAGAGTCAGCCCGAGGAAGGCGCCGCGCAGCTTCGGGTCCCAGTGCGGCGCCCGTTCGCCGAGGAGATAGGGGTGGAAAAGCAGACCGTCCGAGCCCGGCGTCACGCCGCTGGCCAGACGGTCCATCTCGGCAAAGGCGGTCTCCGGCGGCAGGTCGGAGAAGAAGGTGTCCCTGACCCAGCGGTGGGCGGTGGCGCAGGCGTTGATGCCCGAGGCCATGTACCAGCGCCCGGGCATGATGTGGGGATAGCAGGAGACCGGCGGATGCACCTCCGGCCGGCCGGCGGTGAGGAAGACGACACCTGCGGTCGCCAGCTTGATGGCCCCCTGCCCCGCATCCAGGGCACCGGCGCCGTAAAGCTCCACGGTGGTGTCGTTGGAGCCGACCACCACCGGCGTGCCCTCCTTGAGGCCGGTGGCACGAGCCGCCGCGGCCTGGACGGTGCCGGCGATGTCGCTCGGCTCGCGCACCGGCGGCAGGGTCGCCGTGTCCCAGTCGATCAGGGCGCAGATCTCCGGCGACCAGGACCGGGTCGTCCCATCCGACATCAGGGCGCCCAGGGCGTCGGAGTAGTCGGTGGTCCAGTCGCCGGTCAGACGGCTGCGCAGCCAGTCCTTGGAGATGTAGAGCCGGGCGGTGCGCGCGACGGCCTCCGGTTCGTGCTTCTGCAGCCAGGCCAGTTGGCAGAGGGTCCAGGTGGGGTTGGCGCGGTTCAGCCCCTTCTCGACGATCAGATCGCCGGCGCGGGCGTGGAGCTCCTCGGCTTCCGCGGCGCTGCGCTGGTCGTTCCAGAGGATCGCTGGGCGCACCACCGCTCCGGCGGCATCTTCCAGCACCGCGATGTGGGCACCGCCGGAGAGGCCCACCGCGGCAACCCGCTCCGGCGCCACGGCGGCCTTCTCGAGCACCGCTGGCACCGCGGCGCAGAGCGCGCGCCACCAGTCCACCGGGTCCTGCTCCGACCAGCCGGGTTGCGGTGTCGCCGTCGCGATGGGGTGCGCGGCCTCGCCCAGGGTCTCACCGTCTTCGCCGACCAGGCTCGCCTTCAGGCTGCCGGCGCCGAGGTCGATTCCCAGGACGACGGGCTTGTCGGGAGCCGTCATGCAGGGTCCTCGGCCGTCACGTAGGCCGCCGAGATGCCGCCGTCCACCGGCCAGCCGGCGCCGGTCACGTAGCTCGCCGCGTCGGAGCAGAGGAAGCAGGCCACCGCCGCCACCTCCTTGGCCTCACCGAAGCGGCCCAAGGGCATGTGGACCCGGCGCCGCTCCAGTTTCTCCGGCGTGTCGAAGAGTTCCGCCGTCATCGGCGTGCCGATGGGTCCGGGCAGCAGGGCATTGGCGCGGATGTTCTGGCGCGCGTACTGCACGGCGATCTCCCGGGTCATGGCCAGCACGCCGCCCTTGGAGGCGGTGTAGGCGAGCTGCGGCACGGCCGAGCCCATGACGGCGACCAGGGAGGCCATGTTGAGGATCGCCCCGCCGCCGGCCCGCCGCAGCGCCGGAATGCCGAAGCGGCAGCCGTGAAACACGCCGGTCAGGTTGATGGCGATGGTGCGGTCCCAGATCGCGGCCTCGGTGTCTTCCGGCCCCCGGTCGTCCGACAGCATCACGCCGGCATTGTTGAACAGGATGTCCACCCGGCCAAGGGCGGACTCCGCCGCGGCGATCATCGCCTCCACAGAGGCGGCGTCCGCCACGTCGACGGTGAGCGCGGCTGCCTGGCCACCCTCGGCGCCGATGGCCGCCGCCGTCTCCTCGGCAGCCGCCCGGTCGATGTCGGCCACGGCCACGGCCGCGCCCTCCCGGGCGAACAGCACAGCCGCTTCGCGCCCGATCCCGGCGCCGGCGCCGGTGATCACCGCGTGGCGCCCGGCCAGTTGGCCTCCAGTCATCGATGTCCCCCTTCTCCCCGTTATCGCCTCTATCAGCCCGGCGGACCGGCCGGGCAAAAGGCATTGCGCCGGCGAAGGTAGCTTGCGTCACTTGGCAACTGCAACATAATGTTGGCAGTTACCAACTTGGCCGCAATTCGACCAGGGCCAAGCAACCAAACCAGGGGGCAAAGGAGACAGCCATGGCGGGGGACTCGGTGAAAGAGATGATGGCGGCGCTGAAGAAGATGGGCGCGCGCTACGTTCGCTTCGAATTGCCCGATCTGCACGGCACCAGCCGCACCAAGGTCATTCCCATCGCCAAGGCGGAAGGCTATGCCCGCAAGGGCCTCAACCTCTACGGCGGCACCATCGGCCTCGATTCCGCTTCCGCCGTGATCGGCGGGTCCGGCGTGCACGAGGAGGTCAGCTACCGCGACCAGAAGCTGTTTCCCGATCCCGCCACCCTGCGCCCGGTACCCTGGCTGGAAGACACCGCCAAGGTGATCTGCGATGCCTGCTGGACGCCCGGAGAGCCGATCAACGCCACCCCGCGGACGGTGCTGGCCAACCTGCTGCAGAAGGCCCACAAGCTGGGCTACGACGTGAGGTTCGGCCTGGAGTTCGAGTTCTACCTGCTGGACCCGGAGAGCAAGGAACCGCTGTTCGGCGGCGTCCACATCTTCAACGCCACCCGCAATCAGTACGTGCCGTTCTTCGACACCCTGCTGGATACCCTGCAGGCCGCCGGGATCGACGTGATCACCCACAACTGCGAATACTCGCCCTCCCAGTACGAGACCAACTTCGGTCCCGGGATCGGCCTGGACGGCGCCGACAAGGGCTTCACCTTCAAGAACGCCATCAAGGAGCTGGCCCACCGCCACGGCCATCTGGCGACCTTCATGTCCAAGCCGGCCACCGACATGGCCGGCTGCGGCTGCCATGTCCACGTCAGCCTGGTGGACCGCAAGACCGGCAAGAACGCCTTCTACACCAAGGGGGCCAAGGGTGGCCTCAATCCGCTGCTGCGCAAGTTCGCCGCCGGCCTGCTGACCCACGCCAAGGCCATGCAGCCGCTGATCGGGCCGACGCCCAACTGCTATCACCGGCTGAAGCCCCACACCTTCGCGCCCTCCAACATTTCCTGGGGGGTGGAGGACCGCACCGCCATGGTGCGCATCAAGGATGCCGGCGAGGAGAACTGCCACATCGAGATGCGCGCCGGCTCCGGCCTCTCCAATCCCTATCTCTCGACCTCCGCCGTGCTGGCCGCCGGCCTGCTCGGCATCAAGGACAAGGGCGAACTGCCGACCCCCTCCGAAGGTCCCTCGGAAGACGATCCGCAGCACGAGAAGCTGGCCGGCAGCCTCGAAGAGGCCCTCGTCGCCTTGAAGAAGGACAAGGCCATGCAAGAGATGCTGGGCGCCGACTTCATCAAGCTCTTCACCACCGTCAAGGAAGCCGAACTGGCGCGCTTCCGCAGCCACGTCACGGATTGGGAGCGCAACGAGTACTTGGAGCTTTACTAGAATCTCACTCCTTCAATACTCGACATAGTCGTACCGTTTCACGCCCGGCGGCGCAGCAATCCTGCCCCCGCCGGGCGGGACTCCCGCCCCGTTCCCTGATCTCGACACGCGATCGGTAGCCCTGACCGGCCGGACCGCAAGCAATTGATTGCACTCGCAATCTGATCTTCGGCACAGGAATGCCGGGGCGCATCTGAAGCCCCCTTACCACCCAGTCGACGCTCACTGCCGACCGCGGCCGAAACACACCCGCCGGCGCTCATCGCGCAAACCCCGACGTCCCTCTTTCTATTTGCGCGAATTGTGGCATACTAAGTGAGATATCAGAAAACCAAGAAGATGCTGCACCAGATGACATCTCAAAGGGAGGGAAGCATGCCGTGGAATGGAATGCGCCCGGCGCGGGCGCTGATCGCCGCGACGGTCGCCCTGGGGACCGGGTTGGCCGCCTTGAGCCTGCCGATGGCCGCGCAGGTCGAGCGGCTGGTGGCCGCGGTCAGCAAGCCGGGCACCGAAACCAACCGGTTCTGGTCCGGCGCCACCATGTGGCACGTCATGGACCCGGCGCTTGAGGGCCTGATCGAACATGACCCCGTGAGCGGCGAGGTAACGGACAAGGGGCTGGCCGTGTCGTGGGAAGCCAGCCCGGACTTCAAGGTCTGGACCTTCAAGCTGCGCGAGGGCGTGCAGTTCCATCACGGCTGGGGTGAGTTCACCTCCGCCGACGTGGTCCACAGCTACGGGCTGCACACCGGCGAGGACGCGATCATCCCGACGGTGGACCAACTGCGGGGCGCCAAGGCGGAAGCCCTGGACCGCTACACCGTGCGCTTCACCTACGACAAGCCGATCAAGGACCTGTTGTTCCTGCACGGCGGGCGCAGCGTGATGAAGGTCTACAGCAAGGCCCAGTTCGACGCCGAGGGGCTGGAGGGCTACGACCGCAAGTTCGCCGGCACCGGGCACTTCCAGTTCGTCTCCCGCCAGCCCGGCCAGATCCTCTACCAGCGCTTCGACTCCCACTACTCCGGCACCAAGTCGGACTTCACGGAGCTCGAACTGCGCTTCGTCGACGAGGCGGCGACCAAACTGGCGATGCTGCTCTCCGGCGAGGCGGCCATCGCCGACCTGCCGCGCGAGCTGATGTCGGAAGCGATCAACGCCGGCATGGAGACCACCCAGTCGGCGCGCGCCACCCTGCAGACCGACGTGGTGCTGAACGGGCTCTACTGCGAAACCGGCGACCCGGCCTGCGGCAAGGACCTGCCCTGGGCCGACCGGCGCATCCGCGAGGCCATCAACATCGCCCTCAACCGCGATGAGATGCTGGAAGTGCTGTTCCCCGGCGGCGGCGCCGAACTGCTCGCCCGCTATGCCATGGCCCCCGGCCACGAGGGCTACGACCCCACTCTGGAGGAACGCTTCAAGACGGAATACGCCTACAACCCCGAACGCGCCAAGGCGCTGATGAAGGAAGCCGGCTATCCCGACGCCTTTCCGGACCCGACCATCCGCCTGGTGCTGAAGCCCAGCGCCGGGGTGCCGGAGATCGCACTGCAGATGGAGCTGATCCACCAGTACCTCATCGCCGTCGGCTTCCAGGCCGAGCTGCGGGAGATGGATCACGCCACCGTCGGCGCCATGGGCCGCGCCCGGGAGGCCTACATCATCCACCCCAGCAAGAACGGCCCGCCGCGGCCCACCGAGGTGGCCTTCCGCGCCTTCTACTCCAACCCGGGCGGCCCCTACCAGGGCTGGGAGAACGACTGGACCACCGCCAAGATCAAGGCCTTCTCCGGCGAGACCGATGCGGGCAAGCGGCATGAGATCGCCAAAGAGGTCTTCAACTACCTCTTCGAGCAGTACGTCGACCTGCCGATGTTCGAGATCCGCGCCCAGTTGGCCTACAACCCGAAGATGGTGTCGGGCTGGCAGTTCCCGGGGGTCACCTCCTCCGGCTACGGCCACTGGCATCTGGTGAAGGCCGCGCAGTAGCCGAACAGGCTTCGCCGCTAGGCCAGCCGGCGCCCCGCCGCGGGCGCCGGACAGCGGCTCGCTCCCCGAACGGAGGGCGCCCGAGCGGAGGGACCGCGACCTCATGAAGCGCTATCTGATCATCCGCCTCTTTCAGAGCCTGCTGGCGATGCTGGCCATCAGCATGATCGCCTTCGTCCTCTCCCACCTGAGCGGCAGCCCCGTGGATGCCATGCTGCCCGACGACGCGGGGCCGGAGGAGGCCGAACGGCTGATCCGGCTCTGGGGGCTGGACCGCCCCTACCACGAGCAATACCTGGTGTTCCTCGGCAACGCCCTGCAGGGCAACCTGGGGGACTCCATCAAGTGGTCCGGCCAGACCGCCATGGGGCTGGTGCTCGATCGCCTGCCGGCGACCCTGCAGCTCGGCGGCTTCGCCATCATCGTCAGCACCATCATCGCCCTGCCCATCGGCGTGCTGGCCGCCGTCTACAAGGACAGCCCGTTCGATTCCTTCGGCAAGCTGATCGCGCTGCTCGGCCAGGCAATGCCGAACTTCTGGCTGGGCATCGTGCTGATCTGGGTCTTCGCCGTGACCCTCAACTGGTTCCCCACATCCGGCCGCGGCGGCCTTGCCAACATGATCCTGCCGGCCATCGCCATGGGCTGGTTCCAGGTGGCCGCGCTGATGCGCCTGACGCGCTCGGCCATGCTGGAGGTGCTGGACAGCGAGTACGTGAAATTGGCGCGCATCAAGGGCGTGCCGGAATGGCGGGTGGTCTGGGTCCACGCCTTCCGCAACGCGGCCATCGTGCCCCTCACCTACTTCGGCCTCATCGCAGGTTCCATCTTCACCGGCTCGGTGGTCATCGAAACGGTGTTCGCCTGGCCCGGCACCGGTCTGCTGGCCATCGACGCCATCCGCGGACGCGATTTCCCGGTGGTGCAAGCGGTGGTCCTGACCTTCGCCGGGGTGTTCATCCTGGCCAACCTCATCGTCGATACGCTCTACGCCTACCTCGACCCGCGCATCCGCTATCGCTGAGCGGCGCGGGAGGAGACAGAAACCATGCAAGACCCTTCTTCCAAAGCGGCGCCCGAGGCGATGATCAGCGAGGCCAAGCCGAGCCTGGCGCGCGCCATCGCCGGGCTGCCGGTGGTGCCGGTCTTCATCCTGGTGTTCCTGCTGATCATCCCGGCGCTCACCGCCGACTTCCTGGCACCCCACGATCCGGTCACCGGCTCCATCCCCAAGCGGCTGAAGCCGCCGGTGTTCTTCGGCGGCACCTGGGAGTTTCCCCTGGGCACCGACCGGCTAGGCCGCGACATCCTCAGCCGCATCATGCACGGCGCCAAGGTCTCGCTGTCCATCTCGCTGGTTGGCATCCTGCTCGGCGGCGTCCTCGGCACCGCCCTGGGACTGATCGCCGGCTACTTCCGTGGCCTGGCCGATGCCATCATCATGCGCCTGGTCGACATCACCATGGCCCTGCCCAGCATCCTGCTGGCCCTGGTGCTCGCGGTGTCCGTCGGCCCCAGCTTCCAGACCGTGATCGCCGTGGTCGCCTTCGTGCTCTGGGCGCTCTACGCGCGCCAGGTGCGCGGCGAGGTGCTGAGCATCCGCGAGCGCGACTTCGTCGCCCGCGCCCGGGTCTCCGGCGCCTCCCACTTCCGCATCATCTGGCGCCACATCCTGCCCAATGCGGCCAACACCATCGTCGTGCTCGCCACCCTGCAGGTCGGCTCGGTGATCCTGCTGGAGGCGGGGCTCAGTTTCCTCGGCGTCGGCATCCCGCGGCCGACCCCGGCCTGGGGCCTGATGGTGGCCGACGGGCGCCAGTTGATCGTCAGCGCCTGGTGGATCGCCTTCTTCCCGGGTCTGGCCATCACCCTGACGGTGCTGGCCCTGAACCTGCTGGGCGACTGGATGCGCGACAAGCTGGACCCGAAGCTGAAGGAGCTGTGATGGGCGCAGGCGCGACACCGGCCATCGAGGTCCGCGATCTGGAAACCCAGATCGATACCAAGCTCGGGCTTATCAAGGCGGTCGACGGGGTCGCCTTCACCGTCGACCCCGGCGAGACACTCGGGATCGTCGGCGAGTCCGGCAGCGGCAAGAGCATCACGGCCTTGAGCCTGCTGCGCCTGGTGCCGCGCCCGGCGGCAAGGATCGTCGGAGGGGAAGTCATCCTCGACGGCGAGGACCTGCTGCGGAAATCAGAAGCGGAGATGCGCAAGATCCGCGGCCGCCACATCTCCATGATCCTGCAGGACCCCCAGACCTCCCTGAACCCGGTCTTTTCCATCGGCGCCCAGGTCGTCGAGGCCATCGCCATGCACGCCAAGGGGTCGCGCGACTCGCTCCTGAAGCGCGCCATCGAGGCCCTGCGTCACGTCCGCGTGGCCGATCCGGCGCGCCGGGTGGACGACTTCCCCCACCAGATGAGCGGCGGCATGAAACAGCGGGTGGTCGGCGCCATCGCGCTGGGCTCCTCGCCGCGGGTGCTGATCGCCGACGAGCCGACCACGGCCCTGGACGTCACCATCCAGGCGCAGTACCTGCGCCTGCTGAAGGACATCCAGGCGGAGACCGGGCTGGCGATCATCTTCATCACCCACGACTTCGGCGTGGTGGCGCGCATGTGCGACAAGGTGGCGGTGATGTACGCCGGCCGGGTAGTGGAATACGGCCCGGTGCGGGAGATCTTCGTCAATCCCGCCCACCCCTACACCCGCGCCCTGCTGAAGTCGGTGCCGACCATCGAGGAGGATGTGGAGCGGCTCTATTCCATCCGCGGCCAGCCGCCGGCTTTCTGGGACATGCCCAGGGGCTGCCGCTTCGAGCCGCGCTGTGACGTCGCCCTGCCGCACTGCAAGCAGGACTACCCGCCGGAGTTCACCGATCCGGGGAGCGGAAAGACCCGGCACTGCGCGAGCTGCTGGGCCCTGGAGGAGACGGAATGGACGCGGAACCGATCCTGAAGCTGGAAGGCGCCAGCAAGCACTTTCCGGTCACCAAGGGCCTGATCTTCGAAAGCGTTGTCGGCTACGTGCGCGCCGTCGACGAGGTCAGCCTGGAACTGGGCGCCGGCGAGACCATGGCGCTTGTGGGGGAATCGGGCTGCGGCAAGACCACCACGGCCAAGCTGGTGCTGCGCCAGGAAACGCCCACCGCCGGCAGCGTCACCGTCGAGGGCAAGGACGTGCACGGTCTGACCGGCGCCGAACTCAAGACCTTCCGCACCCATGTCCAGGCGGTGTTCCAGGACCCCTGGTCCTCCCTCAACCCGCGCATGCGCGTCAAGGACATCGTCTCCGAAGCCCTGGTGGTGAACCACAAGACCTCGAAGGGCGAGGTGAGCGAGCGCGTCGCCAAGGTGCTGTCGGACGTCGGTCTGCGGCCGGAGCAGGCGCGCAACTTTCCCCACGAGTTCAGCGGCGGTCAGCGCCAGCGCATCGCCATCGCCAGCGCCCTCATCTCCGAGCCCAAGCTGCTGGTGCTCGACGAGCCGGTCTCGGCGCTGGACGTCTCCATCCGCTCCCAGATCATGAACCTCTTCAAGGACCTGCAGGCGCAGTACGGCATGTCCTACCTGATGGTGGCCCACGACCTGGGAACGACCCGCTACATGGCTCACAAGGTCGCCGTCATGTACCTGGGGCGCATCGTCGAACTGGCACCCACCGCCAGCCTCTTCGAGAACCCCCGCAACCCCTACACCAAGGCACTGCTCTCCGCCGCCCTGCCCAGCCACCCGGATATCGAGCGGGAGGAGATCGTGCTGGAGGGCGAGGTGCCCTCCCCCATCAACCCGCCCTCCGGCTGCCGCTTCCACACCCGTTGCCCGCTGAAGGTGGGCGAGGTCTGTGAGAAGAAGGTGCCGGAGCTTCTGCCCCTGGCCGACGACCCGGCGCATCGGGTCGCCTGCCACCGCTTCACCGAAGAGGGGCTTTAGGGGGCCGCGACCTTCTGCTCGTGGGCCAGCAGGAATCGTTTGGTCTCGATGCCGCCGCCGAAGCCTGTGAGAGACCTGTCGGAGCCGATGACCCGGTGGCAGGGCACCACCACCGGCAGCGGATTGGCGCCGTTGGCGGCGCCCACGGCCCGGTAGGCGGTGGGCCTGCCGATCCGCGCGGCAAGCGCCGCGTAGGAGACGGTCTCGCCGAAGGGAATGCTCAGCAGGGTTTTCCAAACCGTATTCTGAAAGGCTGTCCCGGCGAAGCGCAGCGGCAGGTCGAAGCTGTCCAGCTCTCCGGCGAAGTAGGCCTTAAGCTGCCGAAAGGTCTCGGCAAAGGCCCCGTCGTCCCGGCGCCAGTCAGCCGGCCGCTCGCGCACCCGGGTGTCGGCGGGAAAGACGATCCGATGCAGAGACTCGCCATCGCCAGCCACGAGCAGACGGCCCACCGGGCTTTCCAGGGCGCCGTAGCGCAGACCGGCCTCACACGCCGGCATGGATTTCCCCGCGCTCACTGCGCGGACCCGAGGAGCGCCTCTTGCGAAAGGCCAAGGGCGGTTGCTTGTAAAGCTCCAGAAAGGCGGCGTTGAAGCGGCGCAGGCTCTTGAAGCCGGCGCGGCTGGCAACCTCCGTGATCGCAACGTCGGTGTCGTCGAGCAGGCGCTTGGCGCGTTGCAGGCGAAAGGTCTTGGCGGTCTGCAGCGGGCTGGCCCCGACATGGCGCCGGAACAGGCGGGAAAGATGCCGGGCACCGATGCCCAGACGTTCGGCCAACTGATCGACACTCATTTCGTCGAGGGCGCCGTCCTCGATGAGGCTGAGGGCCCGGCCCACCGTCGTCTTGGTCCCGTTCCAGGCCGCGCTGAAGGGCGCGGTCTCGGGACGGCAGCGCAGGCAGGGCCGATAGCCCGCCTGTTCCGCCGCCGCCGCGCTCGGATAGTAGACGACGTTTTTGGTCAGCGGCTGGCGCACCGGACAGACCGGCCGGCAGTAGATCCTCGTCGTTTTGACGGCGGTGAAGAAACGGCCGTCAAAGGCGGGGTCGCGCCGCAGCCGCGCGGCATTGCAGGTCTCGAAATCCAACATGACGGCATCCTACAAAGCGGGCGGCGCTTGCGCGAGCGCGGCGATACAACGAGGTCCGAATCAGGCCAGTCGCCGCGCCGCGGCGCAACCGCCGGCGCACTTCTCATCGCCCCCGAATCCCCGCAGACTGCCGGATGCAAAGACATCGCCCGGAGGAGAGATCGTATGGGTCGGTTGGAAGGCATGGCCGCCGTGGTGACCGGCGGGGCCTCCGGATTCGGCAAAGGCATCGTCGAGGCCTTCGTCCGGGAGGGTGCGGCGGCGATGATCGCCGATATCGACGAGGCGAAAGCGCAATCCCTGGCGGAGACGCTCCGCGCTGACGGCGCCAGGGCGGCCGCCGTCCGGGTCGACGTCCTCGATCGCGCGAGCCTCGAAGCTGCCGTAGAAGCCTGCGAAGCGCAATTCGGCGCGCTTGACATCATGGTCGCCAACGCCGGGATCGGCCAACGCCCGGCCGCCTTCCTCGACACCTCGACAGACGTTCTGCGCCAGCACTTCGAGGTCAACGCCATCGGCGCGGTGAATTCCTGCCAGACGGCCATCCCGGCGCTGCGCCGGCGGGCCGAAGGCGCATCGATTCTGATCACCGTTTCCGGGATCGCCCTGCTGCCCCGGCCGCAGCTCTACGGCTACGGCATGGCCAAGGCGGCGGCTCTGTACCTGATGAAATCCCTGGCTCAAGAGCTTGCGCCCGAGCGCATTCGCGTCAACGGCCTCTTCCCCGCCATCGGCGACACGCCGATGCTGGCGGAGTTCGCCGGCGGGACGCGGAGCGAGGCCGATGAACGCCGCTTTGCCGAGGGCCTGCCCCTGGGCCGGCTGATCACGCCGGCGGATGTCGGCCAGGCCGCCGTCTTCCTGTCGTCGCCGGCCGAAGCCGGCGCGATGACCGGCTGTGCCCTGCCGGTCGATGCCGGGCGCTGCCTCTGATCGCAGTCCCCGCCGCTAAGATCGATCCGGCAAAGACTCCCGCCGGAGCGCCGTTCAGCCCGGATTGGCCGCGGTGATCACCCAGGAACTCGAGGCCATGGCGATGCCCTCGTCGGTCTGGTAGGCCGAGATCGCCTCGCTCAGGGCCGCCTCGATCTCGGCGCGCCGCTGCTCGGCCAGTTCGCCCGCCTCGCGGAACACCTCTCCGGCCGGGCCCAGGGCCAACTGGAAGTCCATGGAGTCCTGGGTCGTGGCGCCCACCAGCACCGGCGCGTCGACCCGCTTGAACGCGGGATCGACGTAGCCCGCGCTCTTCAGCATCGCCGTGACCATCTCCCGATCGGCCATGGAAAAGGGCCCCGGGCCGCAGGTGCGCGCGTCCGCGCCCGGCTGCGGTAGATACTCCAGCACGACCTGCTTGGGCAGGCCGAGCCAGGGATTGTCGTCGATGCTCCGCCACACGATCATGGTCATCAGGCCGCCGGGCTTCAGCGCCGTGCGCATGTTGCGCAGCCCGACCACCGGGTTCTCGAAGAACATGGTCCCAAAGCGGGAGAAGACGAAGTCGTGGACCGGCTCGAAGGCATGGCTCTGGACATCGCCTTCGATGAAGGTGACGTTGGACAGGCCGGCCGCCGCCGCATCCTTGCGGCCGAATTCCAGAAAGGCGTCACAGCAATCAATTCCGGTGACCGCGCCTTGCGGACCGACGCGCCGGGCGAGCTGGATCGCCGTGTCGCCGAAGCCGCAGCCGACGTCCAACACGCGCTCGCCCTGCTTCACCGGCAAGGATGGAAAGATCGCCTCGCTGTGGTGGGTCAGACCGCCGACCAGGATGTGTTTGAAACGGGTGAATTTGGGAACGAGGATCTCGTTCCAGAAATCGACCAACTCCTTGCCGGGATCGGTCGGATCGCTCGCCTGTGCAACACTCATGCCTTGGTTCCTTACCGTTGCTCCACCGATACAGAACCCGATTCCGAAGATGGATCGGGGCCTGCGGTGCGGGCGACTTTTTTGAAGGTTCCGCCTTGGACCCACCGCCGAAAAGGCGGCGGCTGACCATGGCTTGGTTGCGGCGGGATTACAGATAAGGATCTGCGCCCAGATTGCAACTCTCACATTGGACCACTGGGAAGCGCAGGATTTTCAGCAGCGGGAAGCTGCCTCAGGCCACCACCGTGGTGATGCCGGCGTTCTTGCTGGCTTCCGCCAGGTTTTCGGGCAGCGGCTTGTCGACCACAAGGTCGGTGAGATCGCTCAGAGGCATGACGATCTCCAGCAGCCGCACGTTGAACTTGGCATGGTCGATCATGAAGATGCGCCGTTCGGCCCGCTTGAACATGGCGCGCTTAATCCAGCAGGCGTTGGAGTCCACGTCGGTCACGCCGCCCTGGGTGATGCCGCCGGCCGAGGTAAAGGCGACGTTGGCGTGGAAACGCCCCAGGAAGTCGCAGGTGTCCTGGCCGTAGACCCCCTTCTCGTGGGCCGAATAGGCCCCCGGACAGAGGATCACCCGCACGTTGGCGGAGGCACCCAGCTCCTCGGCGATCTCCAGGCCGTTGGTGATCACCGTGGCCTCGATGCCCTCGGCGGCGATGCGCTGGGCCAGGTGGTGGGTGGTGGCGCCGGAATCGATCATCACCACGTCGCCCGGGGCGATGGCCTGAATGGCCACGGCGGCGATGCGCTGGCGCTCGGCGACCATGGCGGTGTTGCGCTCGCGCACGCTGGGTTCGCGCCCCATGGGCGCCGCAGCGCCGCCGTAGGTGCGCTCCACCAGCCCGCGCGAGGAGAGGTTGTCGATGTCGCGGCGCACGGTCTCGGTCGAAACCCCGAAGGCCTCGGCAAGATGGGAAATGCGCACCGTGGGGTTGGACTGCAGCTCGCCGATGATGCGGCGGTGGCGCTCGTCGCGGTCCAGGCGGTCGCCGTTCTTCGCGCTCGCCTTTTCGGTGGTGCCCTTCGCCGCGCCGGCCTTACCCGAAGCGCTCTTGAGCGCCATGGTCATGCCGCGGCGTCCAGGATGTCCCCCAACTGCGAGGCCAGGGCGCCCTTGCGCGGCGAGAAGGAGCCGTCGAAGGCGGCTGAGCCGATGGTGAAGGCATTGGCACCGGCGTCGGCCAGGGCGCGGATGCGGTCCGGCGAGTCGACGCTGCCGGCCACCACCAGGGTGCCGCGGGTGGCGCGCCGGGCGGCTTTCACCAGGTCCAGGGGGTCGGCCTCCGTCGCCCGGTAGGCCAGAAGGTCCACCCCGGCGCAGCCCAGGGACTCGAACTTGCGGCAGTCGGCCTCGATGTCGGTGGCGCTGCCGCCCAGCGCCGTCGGATGGCCCACCGGACGGCCGGGGAACGGCAGATAGCCGATGCCGCTGCCCTCCAGCACCGCCAGGATACCCTCCGCATCGGTCCCGCCCATGACGATGTCGACCCCGATACGCCGCGCCGCGCGCGCGGAGTCCAGGCAGGCCTCCGGCGTGGTCGAGACGACCTCCAGGTAGCTGGTGGCGCCGGCATCCTGGATGCGCCGATTCAAGGCGACCAGGGTCTCAAAGTCCGTTCCGACATCCTTAAAGCCCATGTGCTTCACACCGGCCGACGCGACGACATCGAACACCGCCAGACAGTCCTCAACGGTCTGATCCGCGCGGGTGAACATGAAGATGAAATCAATCGCCGGTCGCGAATTGGGTCGCGTCATCTAGGGCTGTCCCTCTTCCCAGTCTTTGCGCTTCTTCCGGCCAACGCCTCCCCTCGGTTATGCCCCAAGTTCGTGGCGAGTACAACAAATCATGTTGGAATTACCAAATTCCGCGTGGTACTTTCATCAAATGATCTGAGTGGGGATCCCTTCGTCGGGCGATCTTCCGAAAGCTGCGTTGGGCCCGTCGGGCCCTGGCACAACAAGAAAACGGGGAGCGTGATCATGCAGTTCGACCGTCGCAGTCTGTTGAGGTATTCCGCGGCCGCCGGGGCCCTCGGGCTGGCCGGCCCCTTGGCCTCGCCGGCCTTTGCCGCCCGCGAGAAGGAGCTGAACATCCTTTGCTGGGAGGGTTACAACTCCGACGAGGTGCTCGACCCCTTCCGCCGCAGGACCTCGGGCGACATCTCCGCCGAGAGCGGCACCTCCGACCCGGACATGATCAACAAGCTGCGCGCCGGCGAGGTGAACGTCTGGGACGTGATCAACGTGAACCAGCCCTGGGCGCGGGACGAGATGTGGCCGGAGGGGCTCATCAATCCGCTGCCGAAGGAGCGCTTCGAGCCCTTCTTCGCCGAGATGATGGCGCCCTTCAACGAGAACTATAAATGGTGCTACTCGGAGGACGGCGCGAACCTGCTGGGCATTATCCAGCGCTTCGGGCCCTTCAACTTCGTGGTCAACACCGACAAGGTGAGCCGGGCCACCGCCGAGGACGAGGGCTTCAACCTCTTCAACGAGGCTTCCAACGCCGGCAGGTTCGGCATCCTCACCTACGACAACTGGAACATCTACCACATGTGCATCGGCGCCGGGCTCGACCCCTTCGTGCCGCACAGCGAGGCCGAGATCGCCGCCTTCGAAAAGGTCGCCCGGGCCTGGTTCAAGGGCGCCAAGCTGAAGACCGACGACCTGGTGGCCATGAACCTGGCGCTGATCAACGGCGAAATCGATCTCTATCTCACCGGCGGCACCTACACCGCCAGCCCGGCCCGCCTCGACGGCGAAACGAATATCCGCGGCATCACCCCGAAGAAGGGGCCGCTGGCCGGCGGCAAGGGCGGCATCACCTGGGTGGAGGTCACCTCGGTGGTCAACAACCCGCAGGTCTCGCCGCTCGCCTACGACTTCCTGGAGTACGTGCACGAGCCGGACGCCTGCCACGCTGTGGCCTTCGCCGAGGGCACCTACAATCCGGTCACCCAGATGGGCAATCCCAAGGTCTTCGAGAAGTTCTCCTCCGAGGAACTGGACGCCATTCAGTGGGACAGCCTGGAAGAGGAGCTGTCGAATACCGTCGACTATCAGATCAATCCGGACTACGACGTCATGGATAAGATCTATAATGAGGCCAAGCGCGAGGCTTGATCCGCAATGGCTGAAGGCGGCCCCCTTGTGCGCGAGAGCTCCCTGGGGGCCGCCGCAACGCTGCACGGCCTCGCGCCGTCATCCGGCCAACAAGAGGACGCAAGTGTGGCCGACGCCATTCTGAGGCTGTCGCAACTGTCGAAGCGCTTCGGGCAGTTCGCGGCGGTCAAGGAGATCGATCTCGCCATCCATGAGGGCGAGTTTTTTACCATTGTCGGGCCTTCCGGCTCCGGCAAGACCACCCTCGTGCGCATGCTGGCCGGGCTGGAGGATCCCAGCGGCGGCGAGATCCTGCTGCGCGGCCAGCGCATCAACGAGACACCGGCCAACCGCCGGCCGACCTGCATGGTCTTCCAGTCCCTCGCTCTCTTCCCGCACCGCTCGGTCGGGCAGAACATCGAGTTCCCCCTGAAGATGCGCGGCGTACCGCCGGCCGAGCGGAGGGAGCGCGCCCACGCGCTGATGCGTCAACTCCGCTTGCCGGAGGACTACTACGGCAAGCAGGTCAGCCAGTGCTCCGGCGGCGAACGCCAGCGCATCGCTCTCGCCCGGGCGCTCGCCTTCGACCCGGAGATCCTGTTCTTCGACGAACCCCTTTCGGCCATCGACTTCCGCCTGCGTAAGACGCTCGAAAAGGAACTGAAGGACATCCACCGGGAGACCGGCAAGACCTTCGTCTACATCACCCACAGCCTGGAAGAGGCCATGGTGATGTCGGACCGCATCGGCATCATGCGCGCCGGCGAACTGGTGCAGGTGGGCGCGCCGGACGAGATCTACTCGCGGCCCGCCAACCGCTTCGTCTCCGAGTTCATGGGCGAGGTGAACGTGCTGGAGGTGAAGCCCAACGGGGCCGGGCTCCACTGCGCGGCGCTCGACGCGACCTTCCAGGGCCCGGAGGTCATGGAGGACGTTGCCGGCGGCTATCTGGTCATCCGCCCGGAGTACCTGCGTTTCCTCGGCCCCGGCGAGACGGCGGAAAACCAGGTCGAAGGGGTGCTCTATAACGAGTACGCCCTGGGCAGCCGCATCCAGTATCAGGTGCGCGTCGGCGAACAGGTCTTCCTGGTGGAGAAGCTCCGCGAGCAGCGCTACGAGGGCCGCCTCGACGATCGGGTGACCATCGGCTGGGACGCACGCGACAGCGTGCTGGCGCCGGAATGACGCCTCAGCATCTATCTCCCTCTCCCCTTGCGGGAGAGGGTTGCGCAGCGTTAGCGGGACCGCAGGTCGCGCTTACGCGAAGCTGGGTGAGGGGGAAGCCGAGGGCGCAGAGCCCCCTCACCCTCCCGCTGCGCGGGCCCCTCCCTCTCCCGCGAGGGGAGAGGGATTCGAGAGTCGCCGGTCACCGCCCTTCGCCATCGATCTTTTTCCTCTCCCCTGGTGGGAGAGGGATGCGCAGGCTTAGCGAGCGCAGCGAGTTTAGCCGGAGCTGGGTGAGGGGTAAGCCGAGAGCGCAGAGCCGCCTCCTCACCCTCCCGCTTCGCGGGCCCCTCCCTCTCCCGCGAGGGGAGAGGGTCTGATCATGGCGACCATCAGCCAGAGCCTGTCGAAGGCCGATGCGCAGACAGCGCGCGGGCGGCTGCGCCTCAGTCCAGGCCTGCTGACCGCCCTGCCGGTGCTGATCTTTCTGGCGCTGGCCTTCGCCGCGCCGCTGCTGGCGGTGCTCGGCTACTCCTTCATGCCGGAAGGCACCTTCGACTTCACCTTCCCGCCGACCCTGGAGAACTACTTCGCCATCTTCTCCGGCAGTTACTATATCTCCTTCGCCAAGTCCCTGGGCCTGGCGCTGGCGACGGTGGCGCTCCTGATGCTGATCTGCTGGCCCATCGCCTATGGCATGGCCAAGCTTTTCGGGCGCTGGGCCAACCTGATGACCCTGGCGGTCGTGATCCCGCTGTTCGTCTCCGAGAACATCCGCCTCTTCGGCTGGGTGCTGTTCCTCATCAAGGGCGGCGTTTTCCTGGGCGGCCTCAAGGCCTGGCTGGGCATCGATGCCGAGAGCATGCTCTACGACGTGCCGGCCATCATCCTGGGGCTGGTCTACGTCTATCTGCCCTTCACGCTGTTTCCCATGGTGCTCGGCATCTCCATGGTCTCCCGCGAAGTGACCGAGGCGGCCTTCGACATGGGCGCCTCGCGCTGGCAGGTCTTCCGGGAGATCGAGTTGCCGCTGGCCATGCCTGGCATCCTGATCGGCGGCCTGCTGACCTTCATCCTCTCCCTGGGCTCGCTGGCGGAGTCCAAGATCCTCGGCGGACAGGCGGTGATCATGATCGCCGACGAGATCGAAACCGCCTTCACCTTCGGGCAGAACTGGCCCCTGGGCTCGGCGCTCTCCGTCATCCTGATCCTTTTCTCCGGCACCCTGGTGCTGACCCTGCTGAACTGGGTCGACCTGGACCGCATTCTGGGGCGCGGCGGCAATGACTGAGGCCCGCAAGAAGCGCATCACCCATGGCCTGATCGCGGTCTGGTCCGGCGCCTTGATCGTCTTTCTCTACCTGCCGATCCTTTGCGTCGCCCTGGCCTCCTTTTCCAAGCAGCGCTACTTCCGCTTTCCCGTCCCGGCCTTCGACAGCAAGTGGTACGAAAAGGCCTTCACCTCGCTCACGGTGCGCGATCTGGTTTCCACCTCGCTCACCATCGCGCTGCTGGTGGCTCTGATTTCCGTGGTGCTGGCTTTCTTCGGCGCCCTCGCCTTCGCGCGCTTCCAGTGGCGCGGCCGGCGCCTCTATCAGCGCCTCGTGCTGCTGCCCATCTTCTTTCCCCAGGCCGTGCTGGGCCTGGCCCTCTTGATCTGGTTTTCGTCGGTGGGGATCATTCCCGACTGGCGGACGGCGGTGATCGCACATCTGGTATGGATCGTGCCGATCGTGACTCTTGTCATCTCTATCCAGGCTTATTCGTTCGACCCCGCCTTGGAGGAGGCCGCCTTCGATCTCGGCGCAACCCGCTGGCAGACCTTGAAGGAGGTCACTCTGCCGGTGCTCTGGCCGGGGGTCGTCTCCGGCGGGTTGTTCGCCTTTCTGCTGTCCTGGGGGAACTTCCCCCTCTCCCTCTTCACCACCGGCGCCGACCAGACCGTGCCCGAATGGCTCTACGCCAAGATGGTGTCCGGCTACACGCCGCTGGTGCCGACCCTGGGTGCCCTCACCACCACCGGCGCGGCCCTGATCCTGATCCTGGGCTACGGCACCTGGATCGTGATGCGGCGCCGGCAGGAGAGGTAGAGCCCTAAGAGCGAGGTCTTGAGAGGAAGGTTATGAGCGCGACTGTAGAGCTGCACCGGAACCTGCGAGGCGAACGGGTGCCCCTGGAGAAGATCCCGGTCATCGACTTCGGGCCCTTTCTCACGGGCAATCTCGCCACCCGGCAAAGCGTCGCGCGGGAAATCGGCGAGGCCTGCTGCAACATCGGCTTCTTCTATCTTTCCAACCATGGCGTCGAACCGGCACTGCTGGAGCGCACCTTCGCGGAGGCCAAGCGTTTCTTCGACCAGCCGCTGGAGGCCAAGCTGGCCATCGACATCGAGAAATCGCCCTGCCACCGCGGCTACTTCAAGCTGGGCGGCGAGAACCTCGATCCGGACAAGCAGATCGCCGAGGGCGACCTGAAGGAAGGCATCAAGATCGGCCGCGACCTGGCCGAGGACCATCCGCTGGTCCGCGCCGGCCTGCCCCTGCACGGCCCCAACCTCTGGCCCGTCGACCTGCCCGGCTGGCAGGGCGCCATGCAGTCCTACTTCGATGCCGTCACCGGCCTCGGCCGTCAGATCATGCACGCCTTCGCCCTGGCGCTGGAGCTGGACGAGTGCCACTTCGACCGCGACCTGACCGACCCCATGACCACCCTGGGGCCCCTGCACTATCCGCCGCAGCAGGGCTCCATCACCGAAGACCAGATCGGCGCCGGCGCCCATACCGACTTCGGCTGCCTGACCATCCTGGCCCAGGATGCCAACGGCGGTCTGCAGGTGAAGAACGCCGCCGGGGTGTGGATCGACGCGCCGCCCCTGCCCGGCACCTTCGTCATCAACATCGGCGATATGATGGCGCGCTGGACCAACAACCTCTTCGCCTCCACCCAACACCGGGTGATCAACGTCTCCGGCGCCGAGCGCTACTCCATTCCCTTCTTCTTCGATCCCAATTTCAGCGCCAGGGTGGAAGCGCTGCCGGGCTGCGTCGGACCGGAACGCCCGGCCCGCTTTCCGCCGACCACCAGCGGTCAGCACCTGCTGGACATGATCAACGCGACCTTCGACTATCACCGGGACAAGACCGGGAACAGCTAGCGATGGCCGGGACCACCAGCACAGCGGACTTCACGCTGCAGGCGGAAAACGCGGCTCTGCTGGTCGTCGACCTGCAGCGCGGCTTCTGCGAGCGGGCGCTGGCCGAGAAACTGGGCCAGCCGGAAACCGCGCACTACTGGGATCGGCTCGACGGGATCGTGCTGCCCAATGCCGAGCGCCTGATCGCGGCGGCCCGGCGCGCGAAGATCGAGGTGCTCTACACCGTGATCGAGGCGCTGACCCTGGACGGACGCGACCGCAGCCTCGACCACAAGCGCTGCAACATCCTCATTCCAAAAGGCTCGGAGGGCGGCCAGGTGATGCCGGCGCTTGCCCCGGCCGACGACGAAATCCTGCTGCCCAAGTCCGCCTCGGGCATCTTCAACGCCACCAACATCGAATACGTCCTGCGCAACCTGGGGGTCGAGCGGCTGGCCATCTTCGGCGTTCTGACCAACCAGTGCGTGGAGTCCGCCGTGCGCGATGCCGCCGACCGCGGCTTTCTGGTCACCATGGTGGCCGATGCCTGCGCGACCAAGTCGCCCGAGGAAGAGACCGCCAGCCTCGCGGTGATGAAGGGCTACGCCCGTATCGCCGAAACCGCCGAGTTGTTGGACGAGATGGGCGCGCGCGGCGCCTCGGCCGCATGAGACGCCCCCTCGTCGGCATCACCGCCGACTTTCGCACCTACGACAACGCCCGCTACCACGTTCTCGGCGACAAGTATGCCCGCGCGGTCTGGGAGGTCTCGGGCTGCACGCCGCTGATCGTTCCCGCCATGGCCGAAAGCCAGGACCTGGACGACATGTTGGGCGTGCTCGACGGCCTGCTGTTCACCGGCAGCCCCTCCAACGTGCATCCCAGCCGCTACGGGCAGGACGCCCACGAGAAGGCCGAGCCCTACGACGAGGCGCGTGACGCCATGACCTTTGCCCTGATCGACGCGGCGCTGGGCCGTGGGCTGCCGAGTCTTTTCGTCTGCCGCGGCTTTCAGGAACTGAACGCCGCCCTGGGGGGCACCCTCCATGCCTGCGTGCATGAGGTGGAGGGCCGCATGGATCACCGCATGCCCAAGCACGACGACCCGGACGTGCGCTACGGCCTGCGCCACGGCATGACTTTCACGCCGGATGGACAGTTTGCCAAGATCGCCGGCGCCACCGAGATCGAGGTCAACTCTCTTCACGCCCAGGGCATCGACCGCCCGGCGGCGGGCCTGGAGATCGAGGGGCTGGCCCCCGACGGCACGCCGGAAGCCGTCTCGGTGACCGGCGCCAAGGCCTTCGCCCTCGGCGTCCAATGGCACCCCGAATACAAGCCCCTGGAAAACGACTTCTCCACCCGCCTGTTCCGCGCATTTTCCGAGGCGGTCTACGGGTAGATCCAGGCCCCATTCGCCAACCCGATAAGCTGTGCGCTGCAAATGCCTTGAAACCGTAACGAGAATTTGCGAACTCTAGAGAACCCAAAACTCTAGGGATGTGGAATGGCTCGCTTGCGGCAGATTGGAGTTTTCAAGGCGCTATGCCTGCTGGTTCTGCTACAGGCCTGCGCGGTTCCCAGACCCAACCTCGATGCCCCCACGCAAACCGACACGACGCGCACCCTTCGTACTTCCTTCGACTACCTCTATGAAACCCACAGGAAAGACGGAGTTCGCCTCGAAGACATTGTTCTCCCAGCCATCGAAAGCCTCCGCGAGTTGGAGCCGGACATGCGTGTTTCTGTCGATGGCCGCTTCGCGGAAGTCGTGCTCCGCGACGAGGTCATCTACAGGTTTGACCAACCGGCTTGGTATGCAGCAGACGGCTGGGCCGCCGTGACAAGGAATTCGGTATGGGCATTGAAAGGGGCCTCTCCGAACGTGGCCAGTGCCTCCTGGATCGAGATCACCGACCTTGTGCTGGCAGCCGCCGCGGCGAGTCTCGATCGCGAAATCGGCTATGTATCGCGCCAGGACTTGAAGGCGGTCGGCCTCGCAGGCGGTGATCCATTGCGGGAATACCTGGACTATTCGTGGAAACAGGATTACTGGGCAATTCCCGGCTTTCGTATGCAGCCGGCAAACGATTTGACAGAGATCGCGCAGGTCAGGCGCCAATCGGATGCTGAGCAGGCGGGACTCAAGCCCGGCGATCAAGTCCTGGCAATTGACGGCAAGCCAGCCGGCAACTACGAGGGCATTCCGCTGGCGATGCAACTCGTGGGGCCGACGGGCAGTGAACTTAACGTCACGGTCCGCAGTGCCGGTTCCACGCAATCGCGCACCATTACACTGCAACGGACGCATCAGAACCTGGATATGCCCGTGATGCAGCAAAGGGATGGCGTGCTCTACATCCAAGTCAGCGCGATTAGCAAGAAGACGTTGGAAACCCTGAAGGCGCACATCAAGGACGAAACCGCCGAACTGCCGGAGTTGGGCCAGGAGGATATGTCAGGCATCATCCTCGACCTCCGCGGGACCGCTATTGCGAATCCCTTTGCGACCGCTTTGCTTCACGATGTCTTCTACAATGACAGCACGCGTTACTATGATCAGGAGGAGCAAAAGACCTCCCCGCGCGAACGCTTTGCTGCACGCAAAGCGCTGGAGAACTCCGAAATCCCTCTGGTCGTCCTCGCGAATGGCAACACCTCCAATGGCGCCGAGCCCTTGGTAGCGGAGTTTGCCGATTCCGGACGTGGAATCGTGATCGGAAGCGTGACAAGGGGAACTGGGTACTACGAATGGCCTCTCTCACTCGGGAACGGCGCGTTGTTCGTCCACCGAGGAAATGAGATCAAGACCTCAAGCGACTACACGATGGACAAGCGGGGAGCCCTGCCGATGATCTGTAGCGCCGCTCTGGACAGCGGCGAAGCTGCCATCACACAGCTTAAGATGGGGGAGGGTCATATCGATCACGCGACCCGGACGCGGAAGATCGACGATAGTGACAGCGCTGCATTGCAGGCCCATCGCGATCAATGCCCACCGGAAATCGGCCAGGACGATAAAGACATAAGACTTGCCGAGGCTATCCTCGAAGACCCGGCGCTCTACGCAGCGATTCTCGAAGCAGATCTTAGGTAGGGCCCGGGCCGCCACCGATTCTACGTAAGTGGAAGACGCCCGAGCAGTTTATGCCGCCTGGTCGCTGCGCAGACGGGCCACTTCCTCGCCGACGATCTCCACGATCAGGCGGCAGTCGTCAAGGTCGAAGGTGAGCGGCACGCGCATGTCGCAAGTCTTGTCCAGCACCGCGAGAGTTTGCGGCAGGTCCGGCTGCTCGCCGAGATAGCGCCAGCTGTCGTAGCGACTGGTGAAGCCCTTGGGCTCGGCGTCGCCGAACCACTTCAGTTCCACGCCGCGCGCCGCGCAGTTCTCCAGGAACTGCGGGATGGCTTCGCGGCGCAGGCCCTCGGCAAAGAACTGGATGGAACTGCCGACATAGTGTTCCCGAGGATCGCGCGCCGGCACCCGCAGGCCGGGCACGGCGCGGAACCCCTCCGCGAGGAGGTCGTAGCGGGCATTCCAACGCTCCACCGCCTCGTCCAGCGCAGCCAGTTGCGGGCGCAGGATGGCGGCGCGCAGGTTGTCCATGCGCCCGCTGCAGTTGGGCACGTCCAGGCGCACGCGGTGGAAGACCTCCTCGTCCGGGATAGCGCCATTGCGGCCGTAAAGCATGTAGGACCCGGAGAGCACCACCGCCCGCGCGGCGAGCTCCGGGTCATCGGTGGTGATGAAACCGCCTTCGCCGGAGTTGATGTGCTTATACGTCTGTGTCGAGAAGCAGGCGACCTTGCCGAAGTTGCCGGAGCGGGTGCCTCGCCAGCGGCCCCCCATGGTGTGGGCGCAGTCTTCGATTACTGTGACGCCGAATTTGTCGCAGACCGCCATCAGACGGTCCATGTCGGCGATGTGGCCGCGCATGTGGGACAGCAGCAGGATACGGGCGCCGCTGGCCTCCGCCTTGCGGCCCAGGTCGCCCAGGTCGATGTGATAGTGATCGTCGATCTCCACCAGCACCGCCCGGCCGCCGATGCTGTGGATCGCGCCGGGCACCGGCGCCAGGGTGTAGGCGTTGGCCAGCACCTTGTCGCCGGGCTTCACGCCCGCCGCCCGCAGCGCCACCTGCATGCCATAGCCGCCCGAGGCACAGGCCAGGCAATAGCGGATCCCCTGAAAAGCGGCGTATTCCTCTTCCAGGGCCGCAACCTCGGAGATCTCGCCGGGATCGATATTGTAGCGGTGCAGCCGGCCGGAGCGCATCACCGCCACCGCGCGCTCGACCGCCGTCTCGGAGATGGGCTCCTGCTGGGTGAAGGACTTCGTGAAGCGCTTCATCTCCCTGTCCTCAGTCGTAGCGCTGCTGATCGTAAACTTCGAAGCTCCAGTTCTCGCCAGGGAAGTACTTGCGCAGGCGCCAATCGCAGGCCCGCGCATGGCCCTCCATGCCCTCGGTCCGGGAAATCCGCGAGCCGGCGGCGGAGAACACCTTGTTGGCCTGCTCGTCGATCTCCTGATAGGTCAGCACCTTGAGGAACTTCTGCACGTTCAGGCCGCCGGAATAGCGCGCCGCACGGCCGGTGGGCAGAATGTGGTTGGTGCCCGAGCACTTGTCGCCATGGGTCACCGTCGCCCCCTCGCCCAGGAAGAGCGAGCCGTAGTTGCGCAGGTTGTCCCGCCACCAGGGCAGGTCGGCGGCGATGACCTGCAGATGCTCCGGCGCGTAACGGTCGGAGATGCGGCAGGTTTCCGCGCGGTCCTCGCAGAGCACGATCTCGCCGTGATCGCGCCAGGCGGTCAGCACCACCTCGGCGTTGGGCATGTCCTCGCCGACCCGCGGCATGATGCGGTTCACCGTTTCCGCCAACTCCCGCGAGGTGGTCATGAACCACACCGGCGAGGTCAGGCCGTGCTCGGCCTGGGACACCAGGTCCACGGCGATGGTCATGGGGTCGGCGCTCTCGTCGGCGATGATGGCCGACTCGGTCGGTCCCGCGATGACGTCGATGCCGCAGCGCCCGAACAGCAGGCGTTTGGCCTCGGCCACATAGGCGTTGCCCGGCCCCACCAGGATGTCCGCCGGTTCGCACCCGAAAAGGCCGTAGGCCATGGTGGCCACGGCGTGGACACCGCCCATCTCGAGGATGATGTCCGCCCCGGCGAGATCCATGGCGTAGATGACGGCGGGGTTGATGGACTCGCCGCGCGGCGGCGAACAGGCGGCGATCTGCGGCACGCCCGCGACCTTGGCCGTGGATACCGACATGATGGCCGAAGCGGCATGGGCGTAGCGTCCGCCGGGCACATAGCAGCCCGCCGCGTCCATCGGCAGCACCTTCTGGCCGAGGCGCACGCCGGGCGCGGTTTCCAGGCAAAACTCCAGCAGGCTGGCCTTCTGGGCCTCGGCGAACCCGCGAACCTGTTTATGGGCGAACGCGATATCCGCCTTCACCTGATCGGACACGCCCGCGATGATCCCCCGCTTCTTCTCCTCGGAAAGCACGAAGTCCGCCTCCCAGCCATCGAACTTGCGCGCGTAGTCGCGCACCGCCGCTTCGCCGCGGGCTTCGATGTCGGCCAGGATTTCGGCGACAGCCGCCTGGACCCGGCGGTCCTCCTCCTCCGGGTTCGCTTCAGCCTTTTTGATGTACTCCATCGACGTCTTTTCTCCTGCCCCTATGGGGATTGCCTAACCGCGCACGCGTTCGTTGTCCGGGTCAAACAGCGGTTCGCGGGCAATCTTGGCCCGATGCCGTTCACCGATGATCGAGACCTCCAGCTCTCCGCCGACGTCCGCCAGATCGGCGTCGACGAAGCCCAGGGCGATGTTCTGCCCACAGCGATGACCGTAGCCGCCCGACGTTACCGTACCCACCAGCCGCTCACCCAGAAAGATCGGGTCCCCGCCGTGGGCGGCGGCGAAGTCGCAGTCCACCACCAGCGGCACAAAGCGCTGGCGCGGCGGACCGCCGGCGCCGTTGAGCAGCGCCGCCCGGCCTTCGAAGCCGGCCTTGTCCATCTTCACAAAGCGATCCAGCGAGGACTCGAAGGGCGTGAACTCGGTGAGCAGATCCGCCTTCCAATGGCGGTAGCACTTCTCGAGCCGCATGGACTCGGTGGCGTAGAGACCGAAGGGACGCAACCCAAAATCCTCCCCCGCCTGCTCCAGGCAGCGGTGGGCGAGGTAGAGCTGTTCGTTGGGGATGTGCAGTTCCCAGGCCAGCTCGCCGGAGAAGCTGACGCGCATGGCGACCGCCTCGGCATGGCCGATACGCACCGCCCTGACCCCCATCCAGGGAAAGGCCGCGTTGCTCCAGTCGCTGCGCGGCGCCACCTGGGCCAGGAGATCGCGGGCGCGCGGACCGGCCACCACCAGGATGGTGTGACTGGCGGTCAGGCTGCGCAGAGAGACCCCGCTCTCCGGCAGGCGCTCGCTCAGCCAGTCCCAGTCGTGCCAGTCGGCCGCGGCGGCCGAGCCGAACCAGAAGCGGTCCTCCCCGAGCCGCGCCAGGGTCGCCTCCCCGGCCACGTGCCCCTTGTGATTGAGGAAATAGCAGAGGGAGACGCGGCCAGGCGCCGAAGGGATGCGGCTGCAGGTCAGCCCGTCCAGCCAGTCCGCCGCGCCCGGCCCGGACACCTCGATCCGGTTGAAGCCGGAGACCTCCATCAGCCCGACCCGCTCGTGCACCGCTTTCACCTCTTCGGCCACCACCTCGTGCCAGGCGGCAAAGCGGAAGCTGGGCACGTGCTCGAAGTCCGGCTGCGGCTTGAAGTAGAGCGCCCGTTCCCAGCCGGCGACGCTGCCGAACTCGGCCCCCTTGGCGGCCAGCACCGGATAGAGCGGCGTGGTCTTGGCGGGGCGCCCGGCCGGCCGCTCCTCATGGGGCATGTGAAAGCGGAACTCGTTCTGGTAGTCCTCGATGGCTTTCAGCGCCGTGTACTCGGTATCGGCGTGGCGCAAGAAGCGGCGCGGGTCCAGGGGCCAGGTATCCCACTCCGCCTCGCCGTGCACGATCATCTCCGCCAGCAGCTTGCCGTGGCCGCCGCCCTCGCCGATGCCCGCGCGCAGGCCGAGGCAGGCATAGGCGTTCCGCAGCCCCGGGATCTTGCCGATCAGCGGCAGGCCGTCGGCGGTGTAGGTGATGGGCCCGTTGACGATAGAGGTGATGCCGGTCTCGGTCAGCGCCGGCAGCCGCTCGAAGACCCGCTCCATATTGTCGAGCAACCGGTCCAGGTCGTTGGGGCAGAGCTCCATGGTGAAGCTGGGATCGATGCCGTCCATACCCCAGGTGCGGCAATCCTGCTCATAAATGCCGACCAAGAGACCGTGCTTCTCCTGGCGGCTATAGAAGTCGTCGCCGGGGTCGCGGATGATCGGCACACGGCGGTTCATGCCCTCCAGGGTCTCGATGGGCTCGGTCAGGAAGTACTGGTGCTCCATGGACATCACGGGGTGCTCGACGCCCAACATGGCGCCGACCTCGTTCACCCGATAGCCGGTGGCGTTGACCACGATCTCGCAGGTGATGTCGCCGTTTTTGGTGTGCACAACCCACTCGCCGTTCGGCTGGCGGTCGATGGCCTCCACCGGGTTGAAGCGATAGATCTCCGCACCGGCCTTGCGGGCACCGCGGGCCAGCGCCTGGGTCAACTGGCTGGGATCGATATCACCGTCGACCGGGTCCCAGAGGCCACCCATCAGACCGTGGGTCGCCATCAGGGGATGGCGCAGGCCGCATTCCTCCGGCGCCAGCAGCTCGAAGTCGACGCCCATGCCCTTGGCCAGGCCGATGAAGTGGTTGTAGCCGTCGATGTGGTCCTGGCTGTGGGCCAGGCGGATGCCGCCGGTGATGTGATAGTTGATGGGATGCTCGGGATCGGCGGCCAGTTCGGCGTAGAGCTTGCAGCTATAGCGCTTCAGACCGACCGTCACCTGGATGGCCCCGAACTGGGTCACCTGGGCCGCCGCATGCCAGGTTGAGCCCGACGTCAGTTCGTCCCGCTCGACGAGGACGACGTCGCTCCAGCCTTCCTTGGTGAGATGATAGAGAGTGCTGCAGCCGCCGATGCCGCCGCCGATCACCACAACACGCGCATGGCTCTTCACGGTGTTTTCACTGCCTCCCTGTGATGCATCCCCAACGTCAGAAGCGGTTCCTAGATGCTTGTCATGACGCTAGCTCTGCGCCTTTGTCGGCTTCAAGACGCGGCGCCCCTTCCGGCCGCCTAAAGGCCGAAATACGTCCTCCAGGCGCCAGGGATGAGGCCATTAAATCACTGTCAAATATGACAAATCCGCAAGATACTCGAATTCGGAAGGCGCCCCTCGATTTTGCTTAACTGTCGCTGGCGGACCTGCGGACGCGGCGCAATCTGGCGCAATCTGAGGACTGGCAGATCGGCTGTCTTTGGGAGCAAAAAAAAGCATGACCCCCGACGAGGCACCCAGTTCACGGCGCGGGCGCGGCGGGCGCGCCTCACGCGTGGCGGCGCGCAGGGCGGCGGAGCCGGAGGTCCGGCCCGCGCCGCCCGGCCAACTCGGCGGGGCCTACCGGCCTCTGGACCAGGCTGGCGTGGAGGCCGTCTACCAGACCGCCCTGCGCATCCTCGAAGAGATCGGTATGGCCGAGGTGCCGCAGGTGGTCTGGGACAAGGCGCTGGAACAGGGCGCCTTTCGCAACAACCTCGGCCGCCTCTCCTTCCCGCGGTCGATGGTGGAAACCATCATCGACGGCGCCGCCAAGAGCTTCGTCTTCCACGGCCGCGATCCCAAACACGATATCGAGGTCGGCGGTCGCAAGGTCTATTTCGGGACCGGCGGGGCGGCGGTTCAGACGCTGGACATGGACAGCGGGTACTACCGCCCCTCGACCCTGGCCGACCTCTATGACTTTACCCGCCTGATCGACAGGCTGCCCAACGTCAGCTGGTTCACCCGCTGCTGCGTCGCCACCGACGTCCCCGACGTCTACGAGCTGGATGTGAACACCGCCTATGCTCTCGTCGCCGGAACCACCAAGCCGGTGGGGACCTCCTTCACCCTCGGCGAAAACGTCGATCCCATCGTCGAACTCTTCGATCTGGTGCTCGGCGGCGAAGGCCGCTTCGCCAAGCGCCCCTTCTGCAAGGCGCATATCTCTCCGGTCATCTCGCCGCTGCGCTACGGCGAGGATGCGGTGGACGTTACCCTCGCCTGCATCCGCAACCGCCTGCCCATCAATGCGATCATCGCCGCCCAGTCCGGGGCCACCGCGCCGGCGGCCCCGGCGGGCATGTTGGCGCAGACGACCGCGGAAACCCTGGCCGGGCTGATCCTGGTCAACCTCTTCGCGCCGGGCTATCCGGTGATCTTCTCCAACTGGCCGCTGGTGATCGACCTTCGCAGTGGTGCCTTCTGCGGCGGCGGCGGCGAGATCTCGATGATGAACGCCGCGGCGGCCCAGATCGGCAACTGGCTGGGCCTGCCTAGCGGCGTTGCCGCCTCCATGGCCGATGCCAAGGCGGTGGACGCCCAGATGGGCATGGAAAAGGCGATGGCCGCGGTGGCCGCGGGGCTCGCCGGCGGCAACATGATCTACGAGTCCTCCGGCATGATGGCGAGCCTGCTCGGCGCCTCCTTCGAGGCCTTCGTGGCCGACGACGAAATGCTCGGCCACATCAACCGGCTGATTCGGGGCATCGAGGTGACGGAGGAGACGCTGGGCTTCGAGGCGATCCTGGAGGCGGTCACCGGCGAGGGCCATTTCCTGGGCGCCGCCCACACCATGGCCGCCATGCAGCGGGACTACTTCTATCCGCAACTCGCCGACCGCAACGATCCGCGAAGCTGGCAGGAGAGCGGGGCCGCCGATCTCTGGGCATCGGCCAAGACCAAGGCCCGGGAGATCCTGGACAGCCACTTCCCCGATTATCTGGATTCCGAAACCGACCGCCGGATCCGCGAACGCTATCCGATCCTCATTTCGCGGGAACGGCTGCAGGGGCGCGGATAGCGCCAGGGACCTCGCGCCCGTGGACGACGATCTGGTCGGCCGCCCAGGGGGCGATCTCCACGGCGGCAGGCCGCAAGCGCTGGAGGATCAGGTCGCGGCAGAGCTCGGCCAGCTTTTCCGGAAGCCGCCCCAGTTCGTCGCGCCGGGCGATGAGTTGGATCGAGCGGTTGAAACCGACGAAGGGCAGCGGCCGCACCTCCAGGTCGGCGCGGAAGCGCTCGCTGTCCAGAAGGCCAAGCGGCGTGGTGATGGCCCAGCCGCCGTCGTTGCGCACCATGGCCAGAACCGAACGCGTCGCTTCGAAGGCATAGCGCTGCGGCAAGACGATGCGCAGGCGCCTGAGATGACGCGCGATGGTGCGGCCGATGGGCAGGCTGTCGGGATAGCTCACGAAGGGCAGCGCCATCAACTGCTCGGAAATGTCGCGCCTGTCGTCGATGACCCCGCGCGCCGAGACCAGAACGAAGGGCTCGCGCAGCAGCGGAAAGAGATCGAAGGCGGAGATGTCCTGCGGCGGTTCGCCCGAGACCACGACGTCGGCCTCCCGCCGCAGCAGGGCATCGGTCATGTCGTCGGAGCGCCCGGAACTGGCGGTGAAGCAACAGCGCGGATAGAGCTTGTGAAGATGGGCCACAAGCTCCGGCGTGATGGTCGCGTCCAGGTCGTCGATGATGGCCAGCCGCAGGGCCGGCAGCGAGGAGAGATTGAGCTCCATCAGCTCGCTGCGGGCCTCGCCCACCGCCTCCAGGATGCGGTGGGCATGGCTGCACAGCAGCGCGCCCGCCGGCGTCAGGGCGATGGGCCGCGCGGCGCGGTCGAACAGCCGCGCGCCGACCGAGCGCTCGAGATTGGAGATCTGCTGGGACACCGCCGAGGCGCTGGCCCCAAGCTGCTCGGCCGCCACCGCCATGGACCCGGCTTCCTGCACCGCCACGAAGACCCTGAGAGCCCTCAGCGATAGGTCGGCTGGATCCTGGCTCTGGTTTTCGGTCGCGCGCAAGCTTTCTTGATCCATTCTCTGAGCAAAGCACCGGGTCCGGGCTCTGACAAGGGCAAATGGACCCCCTCGCCGGCCCGGATTCCCGGGGCCGGCGATTTATCGGGGCCGCGCCCCGCCTGCTCCCGGCCTTACTTCTGGCGGAAGCCGCCCTGCACGATGCGGTCGATCACCATGGCACAGAGCAGAATGGCGATACCGCCCAGCAGACCCGGTCCCTTGGCGGCATACTGGAGCGCTTCCAGAATCACCTTGCCCAGGCCGCCACCGCCGATCAGCGAGATGATCACCACCATGGAGAGGCACATCAGGATCGTCTGGTTCACCCCGGTCATGATGGATGGCAGCGCCAAGGGCACCTCGACATCCTTCAGGAGCTGCCAGCGGGTCGCGCCGAAGGCCGTCGCCGCCTCCTTGATGTTGTCCGGCACACCGCGCATGCCGAGCGCCGTCAGGCGGATCACCGGCGGCATGCCGAAGATGATGGTCGCCAGAATGCCCGGCGGATTGCCGGTGCCGAAGAAGGCGATGATGGGAATCAGATAGACGAAGGCCGGCAGCGTCTGCATCAGGTCGAGGACCGGCTCGGCAAAGCTGTAGGCCCGTTTCGACTTGCCGAACCAGATGCCGCAGGGAATGCCGATGACCACGCAGATGATCACCGCCGCACCGACCAGCGCGACGGTCTCCATGCTGATCTCCCAGTAGCCGAGAAAGGCCACATAGGCGAGCGAGGCGGCGGTGAAGATCGCCACCCGCGGCCCGGCCGCGCGCCAGGCGACGACACAGATCACCGCCATGACCACGGGCCAGGGCGTACCGATCAGGGCGATGGTCAGGGCATCGAGGACGGAACGAACGCCGGCGACGATGGAATCGAAGGCGCCGGCGCCGCCGGTCGCAGCCGCATCGATGCGCGCCTCCAACCATGAGGCCGTCGCGACGTAGTGATCCTTCTCCGCCGGGAAGCTGTCCAGGATCTCCGGCGACTCGCCGACCGTGAACTTGTAGACCGTCAGCGGCGCGATGGTGAGCACCAGCGCGATGCCCAGGAGCAGGTTGCGCGACTTGACGCCGGCCTCCGTCTTATCGGGTTCGATCCGCCAGGCCGAATACTGCTTCTCGTAGACGACATTGGACCAGACACCCTGGGCCAGCTTGAAGATCAGCAGCAGGCCAAGACCGAAGAGCAGGATGGTCAGGGCCTCCGCCTGGGCCGCATCGGCGGCCGCCTGGCTGTTGTCCGCGGCCTTTTGCAGGTTGGCCGCCAGGGTTTCGAAACGTGCCGGGTCCTCGCCGGCCTGACGGGCCTGCTCGGCGCGATCCAGAAAGCCGGCCGCGCGCTCGCGCTGCCGTTCGGCCCGCTCGAAGGCGTCGGCGCCGAGATCGCCCCAGGCCCCTCTGCCGATCTGCACCCAGGCGATCATCTCCAGCAGCAAGAAGCCCCAGAAGAACCCCCAGACGCCGCGCATCGCCGCCCAGATCGGCCCAAGCAGGGCCGCCGCCAGATTGAAGGTCTGCGGCATCAATCCGGAGGATTCGTGGATCTTGTGAAAGGCCGCCGCGTAGTAGTCGGCATTCTTGCCGGCGAACTCCGCGATCGAGGCATCCAAGGCTTCGCGATCGACCTCGATATCGGACGCGGCTGTTACCGTTACGTCGGTCATTCCTTGCCTCCCTGAATTCCGCGCAAGAGGCGCGCCTTGGTCACCACGCCGATCTCACGGCCTTCTGCTGTGATGACCACCGGGATGTCGGTGCCGACCGAAAGGTCGATGAGCTGATCGAGATCGGCCCCCTCGTCGGCCCTGGGGGCGCCCTCCAGCGCACCGTTGAAGCCTTCGATCGGCTCCATGATGGTATGCGCCTTGACCAGCTTCAGCTTGGAGATGCCCTGGACGAAGTCGCGGACATAGTCGTCCGCGGGATTGGTCACGATCTCTTCGGCGGTTCCGATCTGAACGATGACGCCGTCCTTCATGATGGCGATGCGGTGGCCGATGCGGATGGCCTCGTCCAAATCGTGGGTGATGAAGAGGGTCGTCTTCTGGAGTTGGGCCACCAGCGCCTTGAACTGATCCTGAAGCTGCATGCGGATCAGCGGGTCGAGGGCCGAGAAGGGCTCGTCCATCAGCAGGATAGCGGGGTCCGATGCCAGCGCGCGGGCGATGCCGACACGCTGCTGCATGCCGCCGGAGAGCTCCCGCGGCAGGCGGTCCTCGTAGCCCACAAGGTCGACGAGGGCCAGCGCATGGTCGGAGATCGCCCAGCGTTTGGACTTGGTGACCTTGCGGATCTCCAGCGGGTAGGCAACGTTGTCGCGCACCGAACGGTGCGGCATCAGCGCCATGTGCTGGAACACCATTCCGATGGTCTGGGCCCGCACCTGGCGCAGTTCGCTCTGCGACATGGCGCTGACGTCATTGCCCAGCAGCTCGATGGTACCCGCCGTCGGCTCGATGAGGCGGTTGACGTGGCGGACAAGGGTGGACTTGCCCGATCCGGAAAGCCCCATGATGCAGAAGATCTCACCACGGGGAACTTCGAAGCTGGCATCCTGAACGCCGACCACACAGCCGAAGCGCTCCAGCACCTCGGGCTTGGTCAGGCCTTCGGCCTTGATGGCAGCCATGGCTTCATCGGCTCGGGGGCCGAATACCTTCCACACCCCGGATAGTTTTACGGCGGGGTCGCTCATAGCATCACCTGTTTTGTAAAGGAGATGCGGCCGCCAAGAAACTTGGCGGCCGCTACCGGATCGATTACTGGCTCAGCCAGCCAAGAACCCGATCTTCGTTCTCCTTCACCCAGGTCTGTGCGTAGGCGAGGGCCTCTTGCTTCTCGATCACGAGCGCAAAGGTCATGGCACTGACCTCTTCGGTGGTCAGCTGCATATTGGCCATGATCGTCGCCACTTCCGGATGATCGTTCTCCAGGGACTTGGCGTAGTGGAGGTGCAGGTAGGCCGTATCCCAGGCCACCGCCGCCGAAGACTTCTCCAGCCAGGCCGGATCGTCGGTCGGCTGCAGCACGTTCCACTTGGACGCGTCGTAGGCCGGCTCTTCGAGGGCATGCAGTTCATGCAGCGCGAAGACATAATGCGGCGTGTAGCAGAAGCCAACCCAGGGCTTCTTCGCCTTGATGGCGTTGTCGAGGTTGGCGTAGGCCAGGGTCTCGTCCATCTCGGTCTGCACCATGGTCTCGGCATAGCCGTAAGACTTGGCCCGGACCTTTTCCACGTTGGTGGAGGCCCAGCCCGGCGCGCCGATCCAGACTTCGCCCTTGCCGTCGCCATCGGAGTCGAAGAGCGCGGCCTTGGCCGGGTCGGTCAGGTCGGTGATGGACTTCACGCCGTGCTCGTCGGCCACGAACTTCGGCACGCACATGCCCTGGAAGGCGGCGACGCCGTTCGGGTTCTTGACCACCGTGCCCTTGTCCTTGACGTAGGTGTCGTGGAGGTTCTGCTGGTTCGGCAGCCAGACCTCCGGATGGGCGTGCATCGAGCCCTTGTCCATCGCCTCGAAGACGATGGGGTTGGTGCCGTTCTGCAGTTCGACCGAAAGGCCGAGGTTTTCTTCGATGGCGACTTTCAGGATATGCGCCGTCGCATTGACCGACGGCCAGTTGGGCACGCCGATGACCACATCGGCGGCCTGCGCCGCGCCGGCGAAGGCCCCCATCGACACGACGCACGCGCCGAGAATCCCGGTTGATTTCCTCATCGTGAAACGCTCCTTGTTCGCTTTGCCCTGTTTTTCGGTACGGCCCTTCCGCCGGGCCGGTGTTTTCTGGGATCGCCGCTGCCGTCCTGCCGCTGCCCATTGGCCGGGTCTGCCTGAACTTCAGAAACCCGCCGGACATACCCGCGACTGCCAAGCCGCCTCCCACGAACCCGGATGACAGTTTGACGACTGCCCGGCGAAAGTCGAACCGCCAGGATGCTTATTCAGTATATTTGAAGACTATATTTAGCAAAACTTACGCTAGAGGGAGGCTTCAAGAGCGCACGGCCGGCTCAACCCGCTGCTCGATGGCGCCGAACAGGCTGTCGCCCCGGGCGTCTTTCATCTCGATGCGGACGACGTCCCCCGCCGCAAGAAATGCTGTCTTCGGGGCGCCTTCCAGCAGGGTTTCCACCATGCGGACCTCGGCGATACAGGAGTAACCCCGGCCCCCGGCAGACACCGGCCGGCCCGGCCCGCCGTCGGCATCGCGGTTGGACACGGTCCCGGAGCCGACGATGGTTCCCGCCGCCAGCGGGCGGGAGCGGGCGGCATGGGCGATCAGCCGCGGGAAATCGAAGGTCATGTCCTCCCCCGCCTCGGCCCGGCCGAAGGGTTGGCCGTTGAGGTCCACAAGCAGCGGCAGGCTCAGCTTCGCCCCGTCCCAGGCGTCCCCCAGTTCGTCCGGGGTCACCGCCACCGGCGAGAAGGCTGAGGAGGGCTTCGACTGGAAGAAGCCGAAGCCCTTGGCCAACTCGCCGGGGATGAGCCCGCGCAGGCTGACGTCGTTCACCAGCATGACCAGGCGAATCGCCGCCGCCGCCTGCTCCGGGCCGGCGCCCAGCGGCAGATCGCCGACGATCACCGCCACCTCGCCCTCCAGGTCCAGGCCCCAGGCCGGATCAACCAGCGGGATGGGGTCGCGGGGCCCGAGAAAAGAGTCCGACCCGCCCTGATACATCAGCGGGTCGGTCCAGAAGCTCTCCGGCATCTCGGCGCCCCGTGCCTTGCGCACCAGCTCGACGTGGTTCACGTAGGCCGAGCCGTCGGCCCACTGATAGGCCCGCGGCAAGGGCGCGTGGCAGCCCGCGGAATCGAAGGGAAAACTGTCGCCGCCGTCGCCGCGTGCGCCGCTCTCCAGGGCCGCCGCCTCCTCTTTCAGCCCCGGCAGCGCCGCCGTCCAGTCGTCCAGAGCGGCTTGCAGGGTGGGGGCGGTTTCCGCCTTCACCGCCCGGGTAAGATCGCGGGACACGATGGCCAGGCGCCCGTCCCGGCTGCCGTCTTTCAAGGTCGCAAGCTTCATTGCATGCCCAGTCCTGTCGGGTGGCGCCGCCGCTCAGGGGTTGCCATCGAAGTGTTTCTGGAGACCCGCCCAGCAATCCGCATAGGCCGTATCGCGGGTTTCGAGCCCGGCGGCATAGTCCGTGACCTGCTGGGGAAAGCCGGTCTCGAACATGAAGGCCAGGGTGCCGCTCTGTTTGACCGGGGCCAGGTCTTCGCCACTCGCCTGCGCGAAGGCGTTGTGGTCCGGGCCGTGGGGCAGCATGGCATTGTGCAGACTCATGCCGCCGGGCTGGAATCCGTCAGGCTTGGCGTCGTAGACGCCGTAGATCAGACCCATGAACTCCGACATCACGTTCATGTGGTACCAGGGCGGACGGAAGGTCCCCTCCGCCACCATCCAGCGGTCCGGGAAAATGACGAAGTCCACATTGGCGGTGCCGGGCGTCGACGAGGGCGCCGACAGCACCGTGAAGATGGACGGGTCCGGATGGTCGAACAGCACCGAGCCAACGGGTGAGAATCGTTTCAGATCATACTTGTAGGGCGCGTAGTTGCCATGCCAGGCGACCACATCCAGCGGCGAGTGGGTGAGCGCACAGCGGTGAAAGTCCCCGCCCCATTTCACCGTCAGGCTGCCCTCCTCCGCCAGATCCTCGAAGGCGGCCATCGGGCTCAGAAAGTCCCGCGGATTGGCCAGGCCGTTGGCGCCGATGGGCCCGAGGTTTGGCAGGGCGAAGCTCTGCCCGTAGTTCTCACAGACATAGCCTTTCGAGGGCCCTTCAAGCAGTTCGACACGAAACTTCACGCCCCGTGGAATGACGCAGATCTCCCCGGGCGCCACGTCCAGCAGCCCGAACTCGGTGACGAAGCGCAGCGGGGCCTGCTGCGGGACCACCAGCAGTTCGCCGTCGGCGTTGTAGAAATAGTCCCGCTCCATCGACTGGGTGACGAAGTAGAGATGGGCCGCCATGCCGCTGTGGACCCGCGCGTCGCCGGCCGTGGTCACGCTGCGCATGCCGGTGACGAAGGTCAGCGCCTCGTTGGGCATCGGCGGCGGCCCCCAGCGCAGCGGGCCAAGCGCCAGGCCGTTCGAAGCGGTGGAAGGAGCCGTCAGCCAGAGCGGCATCTCCACGTGCTCGAAGCGGGCGATGTGTTTCACCGACGGACGAATCCGGTAGAGCCAGGAGCGTGCGTTCTCGGCACGCGGCGCGGTGAAGGCGGTCCCGCTCAACTGTTCGGCATAGAGCCCATAGGGACAGCGCTGCGGCGAGTTCTGCCCCACCGGCAGGGCGCCGGGCAGCGCTTCCGTCTCAAACTCGTTGCCAAACCCCGATAGATAGCTCAGCGCCATGACTGAATCTCCACGGCTCACTCCTTCTGCCGGCCCCCGGCCCGTCAATCGCCGACGCGCGGATCTTGCGCCCCACACTCCCTATGTGATAGTTGCAAATGTAACTATCAAGCATGGCCTGCAACCGGCCCCGGATGCGCAGGCGGAGGTATGCTGGGCAATGAACTTAAGACTCGAGACGTTTCTGCCCTATCGGCTGAATCGTGCCGCGGCGGTGTCGAGCCGTCAATTTTCCGCCATCTATCGTGACGAGTTCGGGCTGACGGTGCCGGAGTGGCGCACCCTGGCGACCCTTGGCCAGTTCGGCACGGCAACGGCCAAGGAGATCGGCGCCCATTCGGCGATGCACAAAACCAAGGTCAGCCGGGCGGTCTCGGCCTTGCAGAAACGCCGCTGGCTGGTGCGCCACAGCGACGCGCGGGACCGGCGGATCGAACACCTTTCGCTCTCGGCAGCGGGAACCGCCGCCTACAAGCGCCTGGCGCCCAAGATGCTGGCCTTCGAGGAAGACCTGCTGCAAAGGCTCAGTCCAGCCGAGCAGAAGGCCCTGGCCACGGGCCTTGCGGCCCTGGAGCGCGCCATGGGAATCCGCAACCGTGGTCCACAGCAAATCAAATCGGGCGACCTAGAATCGAAGCAGCGCGTGGCCTAGCGCGCACTCAAACGCCCAAAAACCGATCCTGCAGGCCGGCGTCCGCCGCCAGGGCATCGGCGGTGCCGTGCCAGACCGAGTGGCCCTTCTCCAGGATCACGCAGGCGTCGGAGAGCGGCAGCAGGTCCTTCAGGTTCTTGTCGACGATGAGGATCGCCTGACCGCTGCCCTTCACCGCACGGATCGCCGCCCAGATCTCCTGGCGGATCACCGGCGCGAGGCCCTCCGTCGCCTCGTCGAGGATCAGGAGACGCGGGTTGGTCATCAGGGCACGGCCGATGGCCAGCATCTGCTGCTCCCCGCCGGAGAGGGTGCGCGCCGACTGGTCCGCCCGCTCGCCCAAGCGCGGGAACAGGGCTTCGGTCCGCGTGCGGTCCCAGGCGCCGTCGCGCGCCGTGGCCAGCAGGTTCTCGCGCACCGTCAAGTTGGGAAAGCAGCGGCGCCCCTCCGGCACCAGCCCGATTCCGAGGCGGGCGACGCGAAAGGCCGGCAGGCCCCTCAGGTCCCGGCCAAGGAACGAAACGCTGCCGCCACGCGGCGGGGTCAGGCCGCAGATGGCGCGGATGGTGGTGGTCTTGCCCATGCCGTTGCGGCCCAGCAGCGCCACCATCTCACCCTCGCCGACTGCGAAGTCGACGCCGAAGAGCGCCTGGGAGGGGCCGTAGAAGGCCTCGAGATCGCGCACCGCTAGCATGACTGCTCCCCATGGGCCCGGCTCATGCCGCATCCCCCAGATAGGCTTCGCGCACCGCGGCGGAGCGGCGGATCTCCTCCGGCGGGCCGCTGGCGATGATGCGCCCGTAGACCAAGACCGAGATGCGGTCGGCCAGGGCGAAGACCGCATCCATGTCGTGCTCCACCAGCAGGATGCCGGCCTCGGCTTTCAGGGTGCGGAGAAACGCGGTGAGGGCCCGCGTGCCCTCCGGCCCCAGCCCCGCCATGGGTTCGTCGAGGAGCAGGAGCTTGGGGCGCAGGGCGAGAGCGAGGGCGACTTCCAACAGCCGCCGTTCGCCGTGGGAGAGCGTGGTCACGGGAACCTCCGCGCGTTCTTCCAGGCCGACCCGCGCCAGCACGGCCAGGGCCTCTTCGCGCAGCCGGCGGTCTTTGCGCACCGGCGACCAGAAGCCGAAGGCGCCCCTCTCCCGCGCTTGCAGGGCCAGGCGCACGTTGCCGAGGGCCGAGAACTCCGAGGCCAGGGAGGAAATCTGAAAGGTCCGCCCGAGCCCGCGCCGCGCCCGGGCCGCCACCGAGAGATGGACGGCCGGTTGGCCGAGCAGGGAGATCGCGCCCGCATCGGGCCTCAGCCATCCCGCCACCTGGGCGATGAGCGTCGACTTGCCGGCGCCGTTGGGGCCGATGAGGGCATGGATCTCCCCCGGCAGCAGGGTGAGATCGACCCCGTCGCAGGCCTTCAGCGCCCCGAAGGATTTGCTGAGGCCGTTGAGCTCCAGCAGCGGCTCAGCCATGGCGCAGCTTCCCTGCCAAGAGGCCGATGAGTCCGCCCCGCGCGAAAAGCACCACGGCCAGGAGAACGGCACCGAGGATGAGCTGCCAGCGGTCGGTGAAACCGCCGACGAAGCTCTCCAGAAGGATGAACAGGGCTGCCCCGGCCAGCGGCCCGAAGAGCCGCCCGACCCCGCCCAGGATGACGAAGATCATGATCTCCCCCGAGCGATGCCAGGACAGCATGGAGGGGCCGACGAAGCCGTTGAGGTCGGCGAAGAGGGCGCCGGCGATGCCGGTGATGACGGCGGAGAGCACGAAGGCGGTCAGCTTCACCGGAAAGGGCGCGATGCCGAGGGTGGCCAGGCGTACCTCGTTCATCCGCGCGCACTGCAGGGCCGCGCCGAAGCGTGAGGCCACCAGCCGCGCCGAGACGAACAGCGCCAGCAGCAGCAGCCCGTAGCAGACGAAGAAGAACGTCAGCGGCTCGGCGCTGTCGCCCATCGGCAACTGATTGCGCAGATAGATGGAGAGCCCGTCCTCGCCACCGTAGGTGGGCAGCGAGATGGCGAGGTAGTAGATCATCTGTGCGAAGGCCAGGGTGATCATGATGAAGTAGACGCCCGACGTGCGCAGGGAGACCGCGCCGATGGCCAGCGCCACCAGGGCCACCACCAGGGCCGTGACGGTCCAGACGACCAGAAGCTGGTCGCTGCCGCCGATAGTGAAGGGCCAGGTGAGGAAAGCACTCTCCTCGAAGGCGTGGAAGGCGGCGATGCCGGCGACATAGCCGCCCAGCCCGAAGAAGGCGGCGTGGCCGAAGCTCACCATGCCGCCGTAGCCGAGGGCGAGGTTCAGCCCGACCCCGGCCAGCGCCAGGATGGCGACGCGGGTGGCCAGGGAGACGTAGAAGGGCTCGTCCAGCGCGGCGGCGATCAGCGGCGCGGCCAGCAGCAGCGCCAGGAGGCTGCCGTTCACTACCTGCTCTCGGGAGAGTCCGTTCGTCATGGCGGCCTCACGCGCCCACCGGGAACAGGCCCCGGGGGCGCCACACGAGAATGGCCGCCATCAGGAGATAGATGGTGACGGAGGCGAGCGCCGAGCCGACGGCGGTTGCTTCGGCGGTGGGCAGCATCAGGGCGAAGAGCCGCGGCAGGAAGACCCGGCCAAGGGTGTCGGTGAGGCCCACCAGGATCGAGCCCACCAGGGCGCCCTTCACCGAGCCGATGCCGCCGATGACGATGACCACGAAGGCGAGAATCAGCACCGGCTCGCCCATGCCCACCTGCACCGACTGCAGGACGCCCACCATGCCCCCGGCGAGTCCGGCCAGGGCCGCGCCGAGGGCGAAGATCGCGGTGTAGAGGGTACGGATGTCGACGCCCAGCGCGCCGATCATCTCCCGGTCCGACTCCCCGGCGCGGATGCGCATGCCGAGGCGGGTCCGGGTGATCAGCAGGTAGAGGCCGTAGGCCGTGGCCAGGCCGACGACGATGATGGCGAGGCGGTAGATGGGATAGCCCCCGCCGCCGGGCAGCGGCAGGGCCCCGGCCAGCAGCGGCGGCACGTCCAGATAAAGCGGCTGGTCGCCGAAGATCCAGCGCGTCACCTCCGAGAGGATGAGGATCAGGGCGAAGGTGGCGAGCACCTGGTCCAGGTGATCGCGGTCGTAGAGCCGCCGGATGACCACGATTTCGATCACGGCGCCGGCCAGCGCCGCCGCCAGCAGCCCGCCGCCGAGGCCGACCCAGAAGGAGCCGCTGACCTCCCCGATCCAGGAGCAGAAGAAGGCGCCGATCATGAAGAGCGAGCCATGGGCCAGATTGATCAGCCCCATGACCCCGAAGACCAGGGTCAGCCCGGCGGCCATCAGGAAGAGCATGACGCCGAACTGCAGGCCGTTCAGAAGCTGTTCGATGAGGAAAGCGAGAGACACGGGACGATGGTCACGCTGGGCACAAAGGAAAAGGGGGCCGCCAAGCGGCGACCCCCGAGGCGTTCGTCTGCTTCGGACTACATCTTGCAGTCGCCGACATAAGCATTGGCGTGCCCGGTGAGGCCGACGCCGACGATCTTGTTGGTCAGCACCTCGCCCTCCTTCACCACCTCCCGGACGTAGATGTCCTGGATCGGATGGTGATTGCTGGCGAACTTGAAGGCGCCGCGCACCGATGCGAAGTCGGCCTCCTGCAGGGCGGCCCGGAAGGCCGCGGCATCGCCGGTCCCACCGGCCTTGGCCTTGGCCGCCAGAATCAGGTTCGCCGCGTCATAGCCCTGGCTGGCATAGAGCGACGGCAGGCGCCCGTACTCCGCCTGGAAGGCGTCGACGAAGGCCTTGTTGGCCGGATTGTCGATGTCCTTGGACCATTGGGAGGTGTTCTTCACCCCCAGGGCCGCATCGCCGACCGCCTTCAGGATGCCCTGGTCGAAGGAGAAGGCCGGCCCGAAGACCGGGATGTCGAGGCCGGACTGGGCGTACTGCTTCATGAAGGCGATGCCCATGCCGCCGGGCAGGAAAAAGAAGATCGAGTCCGGCTTGGCTTCGCGGATCTGGGCGATCTCCGCGGCATAGTCCTTCTGGCCCAGCTTCGTGTAGATCTCGCCGGAAACCGTGCCCTTGTAGTAGCGCTTGAAGCCGGTGAGCGCGTCTTTGCCCGCCGGGTAGTTGGGCGCCAGGATGAAGGGCGCCTTGAAGCCGTTGGACTGCACATAGCCGCCCATGGCCTCGTGCAGGTTGTCGT
This sequence comes from Pelagibius sp., assembly GCF_028289705.1. Lineage (GTDB taxonomy): Bacteria > Pseudomonadota > Alphaproteobacteria > Kiloniellales > Kiloniellaceae > Pelagibius. The sequence goes on along the minus strand of NZ_JANQOI010000087.1, from coordinate 115,990 downwards.
TCTGCCAGGCGACGTTGAAGTAGTTCTCGTGGCAGCCCTTGCCGGCCAGGGCCGAAGGCCCGGCATTGGGACTGATGTAGAAGACCCCCTGGCGCACGCTGGCCGGCACCACGGCCATGGCCAGGTTCGACCAGATGATGCCGGTCAGGATGTCCACCTTGTCACGCTGGATGAACTTGTCGGCGATCTGCTTGGCGAGGTCCGGCTTGCGGGCGTCGTCCTCCACCAGAACCTCGACGTCGCCGGCGCCGGCCTGCTTCACCGCCAGCAGGAAGCCGTCGCGCACGTCGATCCCCAGGCTCGATCCGCCGCCGGACAGTGTGGTGATCATGCCGATCTTCAGCTCTTCGGCCTGAGCCCCGCCAAGGCCGGCCAACAGGCCGGCGACGCCGAGCGTCAGGCTCCGCAATCCTCTATTCATGCTCCTCCCTCCTGTTCTTCCTTACCGACCCCCATGAGATATCCAGGCCGGGGCCGCGCTTTCCTAGCTGTCACAGGCACCGCAAGGCTGCGGGCCGCGCCTGTCGGCGGTGGCGCAGGGACACGCTGGATGATCTCTGTCGAACTCTCCCCTGCCCCCGCCCGCTGGCGGGACCGGCCTTGTGACCTGCCGTGCTTGGCCCAAGGATATACCGCGTTCGGCGCGGTTCCGCCAGAGAGAGGCAGGCCCGGAAAAGGAGGCGGAGCCCCTACCTGCCCCAGATCTTCCGGTACTCCTCCCGGTAGCCGTTCTCGGGGTCGAAGAGGTTCTTCGGCCCGCCGTCGTAGGCGATGTTTTCCGGCGTCACCACGTGGAGGGGGGACACATAGCCGGACCAGCCCTCGCCCTGCATGGCCCGGTTCAGCTCGTCGACGAGCTGCCAGCCCTGGAGGTTCAGAGGCTCGGCCACGGTGACCGCCTGGTACTGATTGGCGCGCACCCGCTGGTAGGCGGATTCCGAACCGTCGCCGGCGGCCACGGACTTCGGTGCGCCATCCCCCGAGATGCCGGCCGCCGCCAGAGAGGGTCCCATGAAGTCGAAGTAGATGTCGTTGATGGCGAGGCTGTGGGTCCACTTGGCGCCGTAGCGCTGCAGCAGAGCCGTGGTCAGGGTCGGCATGCGGTTGGAGGTATCGGCGATGGGCGTGTCGACGTACTCCAGCACCTCGCCGCCCAACTGCTCGATCACCTCCTTCATGCGGTCGGCCTTGGCGATGGCAATCGAGTAGGTGGAGTCGGTGAAGATCACCACCTTGGGCTTGCCGCCGGCATCGGCGAAGGCCCAGCTTGCCGCCGCCGCCGAGACGTCCATGGCATCGGTGGTGACGTTGGCCGCCACCCCCAGCTCCGGCACCGGGCCCACCGAGGGGGCGGCATGCCAGGCGACCATGGGGATGCCGGCGGCCTTGGCGGACTCCACGCTGGTCTTCTGCTCGACGATGTCCAGGCCGTTGATGATGATGCCGTCGGGCTTCAGCGCCAGGGCCTGGCCGAAGGCCGCCGAGCGCCCGGAGATGGTGCCGGCGCCGTCGATCACCCGCAGGTTCCAGCCGATGGCCTCCACCGCCTCCTCAATGCCGTTGGTGACGCCCAGGATGCCGCCGTTTTTCATATCCGCGGCGACCACCACCACTGTCTTGTCCGACGCCGCCTTGGGGCCGCTGGTGGGCCCGTCCCAGGCGGTCTTGCGCCCGGCGAACTTCTCGACCAGGGCCATGGCCTCCTTGACGTCGTCGGCGGATGCCGTGAGGGGCATGGCCAGGGACGCGACAAGGGCTGCAGCCGTCGTCGTTACAACCGTTCGTCTCAGCATGATGTCCTCCCGTCTGCTTGGATCTCGATTTGGGATTTAGGGTTCATGTCTTGCCGCCGCGGCGCCGCTGCGCGTAGCCGGCGATGCCGATGGCGATCAGCAGAGTGACGCCGTTGAACATGGGCTCGACCCAGAAGGAGCCGCCGAACTGCTGGATGCCGGAAATGCCCACCGCCAGGATGGCGACGCCGACGATGGTGCCCCAGACGTTGACCCGGCCCGGCTTGATGGTGGTGGAGCCGAGGAAGGCGCCGACCAGCGCCGGCAGCAGGTACTCCAGCCCGACACTGGCCTGGCCGATGCGCAGCTTGGAGGCCAGCAGCACGCCGGTCAGCGCGGTCATCAGCCCAGAGGTGACGAAGGCGCCGATCACGTACTTGCGGGTCGGAATGCCGTTGAGCTGGGCGGCGCGCGGGTTGGCGCCGATGGCATAGAGGTAGCGCCCGATGGGCAGGTATTCGAGGACGATCCACATCAGGATCGAGATCGCCAGCACGTAGAAGCCGGCAATGGGTATCCCCATGACGAAGGTGCCGTTGATGGCATAGAAGCCGTCGGGCACCACGCCGACCACCTGCCGTCCGCCGGTGTGCCAGAGCGCCAGAGCGTAGAGCACGGTGCCGGTGCCCAGGGTGGCGATGAAGCTGTCGATGCGCGCGACCTCGACCAGCAGGCCGTTGCAGAAGCCGACGAAGGCGCCGAGCAGCAGCACGGTGATGACGGCCACCGGCCAGGGAAAGCCGTAGAGGGTCTGCAGGGAGATCGCCAGGATGTGCCAGAGCACGATGCCGTAGCCGACGGTGAGGTCGATGCGCCCGGCCACCATGGGGATCATGGCCCCGAGGCTCAGCAGCGCGATGATCGCCTTGTCGGAGACGATGGCCCGCAGGTTGAGCAGCGTCGGAAAGGTTTCCGGCAGCATCAGGGAGAACAGCAGAATGAGGAAAACGGTCAGCAGGACCAAGCCGTAGGCCGGCAGCAGGCGGATCAAGCGGCCGGCCAGCGACAACCCCGAGAGTTCGCCCTTGGTCGGCTCCAGCGCGTTGGATTCGATGGATTGCATGGCGTGGTTCCGCTGCCTCTTGTCTAGGCGGCCTGGCTGTCGCCGGCCGAGGCCGCCTGAATGAGCGTTTCGATGGTGAGGTTGACGCCCGAGAGGTCCGCCACCAGCTTGCCGCGGCTGAACACCAGAGCGCGGTGGCAGATGTTGGCGACCTCCTCGAAGTCGGTGGAGACGATCAGCACCCCCATGCCAGTGCCCAGGGCCCGGTTGATGAGGGCGTAGATCTCCGCCTTGGCGCCGACATCGACCCCGGCCGTGGGGTCTTCGGCGATCAGGAGCTTGCGGCGGGTCGCCAGCCAGCGGCCGATGACCACCTTCTGCTGATTGCCACCGGAGAGGGCCTCGATGGCCATGGCCGGGTCGTTGGGGCTGAGGCCCACGTCGCGGCCGATCTCCACCGACTGCCGCGCTTCCTTGCCGGGTGTCTGGAAAGCGAAGATGCCGCGCCCGAAACCGGCGGGATTGAGGAACACGTTCTCGCGAACCGAGAGCGCCGGCGCCACCGACTCGACGACCCGGTCCCGTGCCACCAGCCCGATGCCGGACTCCATGGCGCTCTTCGGTGAGGTCAGGTCCGGTGCCTGCCCGTCGAGGCGAATGGCGCCGTCATGCTCCAGAGCGCCGAAGAGGCAGCGCCCGATCTCCTCCTGTCCGGCGCCGCGCAGCCCCACCAGCCCCAGGAGCTCGCCCTTCTTCAGGGTGAAGGACAGCGGGCCCACCTCGCCGACCGTCAGCTCGTCCACGGTCAGCAGGTCGGCGCCTTCCTGGGAAGCGAGCTTCACGATCTCCCGGGTCTGGCGCCCGACGATCAGGTTCACCAGTTCGTCGGCATCGGTGTGGGCCGTGTCGCGGACCCCCACCATCTCCCCGTCGCGCAGGACCGCCACGCGGTCGGCGATGCGGAAGACCTCGTCCAAACGGTGAGAGACGAAGATCATGCCCACGCCCTTGTCGCGCAGCGGCCGCAGGGCGGCGAAGAGCCGCTCCACCTCGTCGGCGGGCAGGCTGGCCGTGGGCTCATCGAGCACCAGGAAGTCGCAGTCCACCGCCAGGGCGCGGGCGATGGCGACCAGCGACTTCTCGGTCCGGGAGAGCGACTGGACCCTTGTCGTCGGATGGAAGTCGCAATCGATCCTGGCCAGGGCCTCGGCGGCGATGGCTTCCGAGGAGCGCCAGTCGATGAACCCGGCCCGCCGGGCGAAGCCCTGAGCCAGCGCCATGTTCTCGGCGATGGTCATCCATTCGATGAGGCCCAGATCCTGGTGGATGAAGGCGACCCGCTGGCGTTCGTTCAACTGTCCGGGTTTGTGGGTGTAAGGCTCTCCACCGATGAGCACCCGCCCCGCATCGGCTTGATGGATGCCGCCAAGGATCTTGATCAGCGTGGATTTGCCGGCGCCGTTCTCGCCCAGCAGGGCGACGATTTCGCCGTGGCCGACCGCCAGCGAAACCCCTTTCAGGGCCTCGGTTCCGCCGAAGGACTTCACAATCGAGTCGAAGAACAGGCCGTCCGACGCGGCACGCTGCACCTTGCTTCCTCCCCACCGGTTTAGGCTTGTTGAATGGCCGCCTGGTACGTAACGTTACCGGTAACGCAACGGTAGGGTGGGCAATGACCGGGGGCGAGTCAAGAAACCTCTTGGCAACAGGGCTCCGGGCCCAGAGTGTCGGCCCGAGTTTCGAGCGGAGTTTCGGATCGTGAGAGCGTGCCGTCATGGCTGAGAAGAAACGCAGCACCGGCCCGGTCAGCCTGGCCGAGGTCGCCAAGGCGGCAGGCGTCAGCAAGATGACCGCCTCCCGCGTGCTGCGCAATGCGACGGGCTTTTCCGAGGCCACCCGCCTGAAGGTGCTGCGGGAAGTCGAGCGCCTGGGCTATGTGCCCAACAAGATCGCCGCCGCCTTCGCCTCCGATGCCGCCTCCACCCTGATCGGCGTCAACGTCCCGCAGCTCGGCAGCGAGACCTTCGCCCGAATCCTGGAAGGCATCGACCGCGCATTGGGCCGCTTCGGGTACCAGACCGTTGTCGGCGCTTCGGAGCATTCCCTGGAAGCCGAGGAGACCTGGGTCGAAGCCATCCTCGCCTGGCGCCCGGCGGGGCTGATCCTCACCGGCCGGCAGCGCTCGGCGCGGACCATCGACATGCTGAAGCAGGCGGCGGTGCCGCTGGTGGAAATCTGGGATCTGAACTCGAAGCCCTTGGACATGTGCGTAGGCTTCAGCCACTTCGATGCCGGCTATGAGATGGGCCGGCTGGTGGCGACCAAGCGCTACCAGCGCTTCGGCTACGTCGGCGTCGATCTGGAGCAGACCATGATGGGCGCCGCCCGCCTGGACGGTTTCTGCAAGGCCCTGAAAGATGCCGGCAAGGACCTGCCCACCCGGCAACTGCTGAAGGACACCTCCTCCTTCTATGCCGGCTTCTACGGCACCGAGCACATCCTTTCGCGCCAGCCCGACCTCGATCTGATCTACTACCTCAACGACAACATGGCCGCCGGCGGGCTGATGTACTGCCAGTCCCGCGGGCTGGACGTGCCGAAGGACATCGGCATTGCGGGCTGGGGCAGCATGGACATCACGGCCATCCTGCCCAAGCGCCTGACCACCACCAGCAGCTACCGGCTGAAGATCGGCAAGGTCGCGGCGGAGAACATCCTGAACCGCATTCACGGCAACCCCGTGCCCGACAAGGTGGACGTCGAGTTCCACCTGGTGCCCGGCTCGACGGTCTGACGCCCCCAACTCAGCCGCCGCCGGCGTTCACCGGCAGTCGATGGCGTGCATCACAGAGGCGCCGAACTCGTAGTAGGCCCGCTTGGTTCCGGCCAACCGCTCGCGGTGGCCGTCCACCGGCGCGACCGGCAGGACCGCCGGATCGCCGGAGACCAGAAAGTCGGCCAGCGCCTTGCCGAAGACCGTACCCGGGGCGATCCCGCGGCCGCTGAACCCGAAGACCGAGAGTGCGCGCTCCCCCAGCCGCACGATCTTCGGCAGGTGATCGCCGGTCATGGCGATGCGGCCGAACCAGGCGTGCTCCAGGTCGATATCGGCGAGCGCGGGAAACAGGGCGGCGATCTTGCGTCCGGCCCAGGCGCGATGAAACGACGCGCCGCGACTCTCCAGCGATCCCATGGCGCCGACCAGCAGACGCCCGGCCCGATCCAGGCGAAATGACGACATCACCGTCGCCGTGTCCCAGCAGCCCTCGCGCTGCGGCAGGATTGTCTTCAGCAGGTTGTCGCTCAGCGGCCGGGTGGCGATCTGAAAGTAGTGCAGCGGAACATAGGCGGGGTCGCTCACGCCCTCCACCGGCCGGCCATAGGCATTCACAGCCAGCAGCAAGGCACCGGCGGAGACGCTGCCACCCGCCGTCTTCACCAACCAGCCCTCGCCCTCTCTTTCCACCGCCAGGGCCAGCGATTTCTCGTGGATCACGGCCCCCGCCCCTAGCGCCGCCCGGGCGAGGCCACGGCAGTAGGCCAGGGGTTGGATGGTGCCGGCGCGCCGGTCCAGCAGCGCGCCATGAAAGGCCGAGGTTCCAGTCCGCGCCGCCGTCTCCGCCGCGCTCAGCAGCTCCACAGGCGCGGCCTGCTCGCGGAGTTGGCGCAGCCGCTCCTCGAGGCCGGCGAGCGCTTTCGGCGCATGGGCACAGTGCAGGGTGCCCGCCCGGGTCGCCTCGCATTCGATGCCCAGGCGATCGATCAGGGCGAACACCAGATCGGGACCGGCGGCCAGGCGCTCGTTGAGCCGGCGCCCCTCGTCCTGCCCGAGAATCGCCTGCACCGCTTCCGGTGCCAGCCAGAGCCCGGCATTCACCAGGCCGACGTTGCGCCCCGAGCCGCCGAAGCCGATGGTCTCGGCCTCCAACAGGCGCACCGTGAGGCCCGCTTCGGCCAGATGCAAGGCGGCGCAACAGCCGGTAAACCCGCCGCCGATGATGACAACGTCGGCAACCACGCTTTCCGAAAGCACCGGCGCAGCGAGTGGCTGGCCCGCCGTCGCCGCCCAAAGATTGCTCCCGGTCCCCGCCTCACCCATGCACTGGCCCCTGATTTGTCTGGTCCGTCATCGGACCCGATTTCATCGAACCTGGGAGGACAACACAAGCACACGTCGACCCGCCGGAGGAACATCGCCCCTGCGTCAAGCCAGCCAGATCGGCAGGATCGAGGCGGCCAGCAACAGGCCCAGAAGGGCGTTGACCAGACGCCATTGCCTTTCGCTGCGCAGTATCCGCGCGACGGCCATGCCGCCGGCGCACCATAGAGTGAGCGAGCCAATCGCCGCAGAGCCGAAGGTGGCCGCCATGATCAAAGCGAGCTGCGAGGGGCTGCCGGACAGGGCAGCAAAGGACGCGACGGCGCCCAGCACCATGGCCCAGGCCTTGGGATTGATCAGAAGCAGCAGGGCGCCGGCGATGAACCCGAAGGGGGCCGCCGTCGCCCCGGCCCCTTGGTCCGGCGCGCCGGCGCAGGCGATCCGATAGGCCAGCCATAGCAGATAGGCCGTGCCGGCGAGTTTCAACGTCACCTCCAACATCGGAAGGCTCTGCAGAAGGACGGCCAGGCCCGAGGCCGCAGCGGCGGCCAGTCCAGCCAACCCAGCGGCGATGCCGAGCAGCAGTGGAACACTGCGGCGAAAGCCGAATTGAATGCCGGAAGCCGTCGCCAGGGTGGTGGCGCCGCCTGGCGTGATGGTCGCGACCACCGCGAAGAGAACGAGCGAAGCGAGCAGGTCCGACATTGCGAAATCCTCCGACTGGGACTTCACACTTGAGCCGAATTCCGCTATTATGGAATGAAATTCTCCTTATCATAAACATTAGTGATCTTAATTTCTTGATATGAGCCGTAATCTCGACATCGGGCTTGCCCGTGCTTTCCTGGCAGTCGCCGACAGCGGCAACATGACGACGGCCGCGGCCAGGCTGAACCTGACCCAGGGCGCCGTCAGCCAGCAGATCAAGCGGCTGGAAGAGGCGTTCCAGTGCATGCTCTTCGACCGGACGCGGCGCGGACTGACGCTGACCCGCAGCGGCGAGGCGCTGCTCGGCCCCGCGAAGCGGCTGCTGGACCTCAACGACGAGATCTGGCGGGAGATGACGGCGCCGGCAATCCGCGGGACTGTGCGCCTCGGCATGCCTGTCGACCTGATCGCCCCCTTCCTGCCGCCGGTTCTGGAGGGCTTCGTCGAAGCCAATCCGCAGATCGAGGTCTCGCTGGTCTCGGCCACCTCCCCGGAACTGCTGCGCCGGCTCGGTGGGGGTGACATCGATCTGGCCCTGGTCGAAGAGCCCTTGGGCAGAAGCGCCGGCGAGTGCCTCTGCGTGGAGCGTCTGCTGTGGATCGGCGCGCGCAACGGACGGGCCTTGGGCAAGCGGCCCCTGCCCCTTTCGATCGTGAGCGAGGACTGTGCCTTCCGTCCCGCGATCTTCGAAGCGCTGCGCAAGAAGCGCATGGCCTGGCGCACCGTGTTCGAGAACGGCACCATCGAAGCCACGCTGACCACCGTGCGGGCCGACCTCGCCGTGACGGCGCTGCTGGCCTCGACGATCCCTTCGGACCTTGAGGTTCTGGGACGGGACTCCGGCCTGCCGGAGCTCCCCAGCTTCGCCATCAACCTGCACCGCCGCCCCGAGCCGAGCCCGGCCGCGCTTGAAGTCGCCAGGCATCTGCGCGACGGCCTTCTTGCAAACACCCGGCGCAGCGCCTGAGAGCGCCCGGCAGCTTTGCGAGCCGCGACTCCTCTCTCTATAACCAGCCTGAACACGCGAGAGACGGGAGAGCGGGAATGACGGAGTCGAACGGCCCCACGGCCCTTGGCGAGGCGCTGGCAGCGCGCTTCAGCGATGGAGCGGATCTCGAAAGCGGGCTGGCGGGTGATGCCACCGATGCGCTGGCGGTGCTTGCGGGCCGCGGCTCCTGCCGGTACTTCCGGACAGAGCCGGTCGAACCCGGTCTGCTGCGGTTGCTGGCCGCGCTCGCGCTCTCCTCGCCGACCAAGAGCGACCTGCAACAGCGCGATATCGTGGCCGTGAGCGACCCCGATCTGCGGCAACGGATCAACGCCCACATCGGCGACCAGCCATGGACGGCGGAGGCCCCTGCCCTCCTCATCTTCTGCGGCAACAACCGGCGCCAACGCCAGATCCACGCGCTGCGCGGCCGGCCTTTCGCCAATGACCATCTGGATGCCTTCTTTAACGCCGCCGTCGACGCCGGGATCGCGCTCGCCGCCTGTGTCATGGCGGCGGAGGCCCTGGGCCTGGGCTGCTGTCCCATCAGCGCCATCCGCAACGACGCCGAGACGGTGAGCGACCTCCTGGGGCTGCCGGACCACGTCTTTCCCGTCGCCGGGCTCGGTCTCGGCTGGCCTGCCGAGACCCCAAGGATCAGTCCGCGCCTGCCGCTGGCCGTCACCCTGCACGAGAACCGCTTCAGCGAGGCCGGCATCGAGGCGGCCATTGCGTCCTACGACCCCTGCCGCCGCTATCGGACGCAACGCTTCGTCGAGGACTACGGCGAGGACCCGGCCTACGGCTGGTCGGAAGACAAGGCGCGGCAGTATTCCAAGCCGGAGCGCGCCGGTTTCGGCGCCTTCGTCCGCCGCAAGGGCTTCAAACTGGATTAGGGCCTGTCGACATTCATTTCGCCGTCGTGGCGGGAGCAGATATGCGCCAGGGTTAGGAGCGGGCGGCGCCGTGGGGTGATCCCCCACAAGGCGTCCGCGACGCGGCCCTGGCGCATATCTGCCTCGTCCCGGAGGGATCCGGCGCATTTGGCCCGCGGCCGCGTCGCTTCTCGTCGAATATGCTTAGGCATGTCCTTCCTCGTCGCTCCTAACCGCGGGCCAAGTGCGCTCGGACCACGAAGGCGAAATGAATGTCGACAGGCCCTAGTCCCGCAGGACCAACCTCACATCACCTCGTCCTTGCGGTCGTCGGTTTCGCCGAAGCGGTGCAGCGCCGGGGCCTTCAGGCCCTCGTAGAGCTTGGCGATGCCTTGGTTCACCTGGTCGCCCTGCTGGGCGAAGAGCGAGTTGCCCGCGCAGTCGCTGTCGACAATGAAGGGGCCGAAATTCTCCACCTCGAACAGCCAGAGCGCCTGGGCGATGCCCAGTTCCTCCAGCCAGTGGACTTCGCGCACCGCCTTCACGCCGCGCCCCAGCAGGGCCCCGGTACCGTAGCCGACGGTGGTGAGATAGACCGCGCCGCGTGGCGCCAGGACCTGCGTGTAGTCGTCCCGCGGCATGCCGCCCTTGCCGATGACGATCTTGGTGTCGGTGCGGTCCAGCCAGTCGCCCAGGTACTTGGAGAAGCGAAAGCTCGCCGTCGCGGTGACGCCGCCGATCGCATAGCTGCCGTTGTCCTGGGGAGCGGCCGCCGGTGAGCAGTGGAAGTTCACGTTACTCGCCTCGGTCAGCCCGGGCGGCAGGCTGTGGCCCTCCACTAGCACGCGGTTATAGACGCCTTCGCGCGCGGTGTAGACAAGGCCGCTGAGGAAGACGACGGAGCCGAGTTCCAGCGCGGCGATGTCCTCCGCCTTGGCCGGAAGGTCTAGGCGGACCTGTTTAAGCTTGCGTCCTGGCTCGGCCATTCCACCGTCTCCCTGCGCATGTAAGGGGTGAACCAGAGGGGGTCGGTCCGGTAACTCACGGTGCCGTCCGCCGCGAGGCGTGCTGTTGCCCGGCGCGAGGACAGACAGAAAGTGTGGACTGAGACCGGCATGCCGCCGGTGTGGGTGTAGCCTACCTCGATATGGCAATCGACCACCATGGAGGAGCCGACGAAACCCATGGCCCCCATGCCGATGGAATTGCCCAGCTCCTTCAGCTCCAGCTCCAGGGCGGCGATCTTCGGGTCCGGGTTGCGGTCGCCGACGACGCGCAGGCAGGCCGCCTGCTTGCCCAACACCATGCAGATGTCCTTGGAGCCGCCGATGCCGACGCCAACGATGGCCGGCTGGCAGGCCAGGCCCCGCTTGCCGAAGGCGATGAGGGTGTCCAGCAGGAAACGCTTGATGCCGTCGATGCCGTCGCCGGGAAAGAGCATGCGATAGTCGGAACCGAAGAGCCCGCCCTTGTGCACCGTGGTGATGTCGATCCAGTCGGCCTCCGGCTCGAAGCTCCACTCGATCTCCGGCGCGTTGATGCCGACGTTGTTGTTGTGCTCGCTGCGCCAGAGGGGATGCACCCGGTTGGGCCTGAGCGGCACGTCGTGGGTGGCGCGCGCGGTGGCACTGCGCAGCGCCCGCTCGATCCCGGTGAAGCCGCCGGTGAATGTGGCCCGGTCGCCGACCTTCACGTAGTAACGCGGCAGGCCGGTGTCGGCGCACATGGGCCGGCGGTCCTCGCTGGCGGCCTCCCAGTTCTCCACCATGGACTGCAGCACGAAGGCGGAGAGATCGCCGCTCTCCACGTCGATCATGCCCTTGATGCCGTTCAGGTAGTCCTCGGGGATGTCGATCGCCGCCTTGCGCATGATCTCATAGGCCGCCTCCTCGATGGCTGCGTTCTCGATCATTGGTCTCTCCTTACATCACCGCTGCGGGCGGGGCGCCGATCCGGTCGTCGATCAGCGATTCGCCGGGCTTCACCCGCTCGAAGGTCACGGGCACCATCTCCGTCTTCAGGTCCTCACCCTGCCGGCTTATTCTTGTGAACGCGGTGCCGTGCAGATCGCCGGTCTCGGGGAAATCCTCCCGGAAGTGGGCGCCGCGGGAATCCTCCCGCGCCAGCGCCGCCCGGGCGATGACCGCGCTGATCGACAGCAGGCTGTCCAGGTTCAGCCAGTCGTGCCAGGTGAGATTGAACGCCCGGTCGCCATCGGCCAAGCCCGTCGACCGCAGCGCCGCCGTCACCCGATCGATGGCCGCGAGCCCGCGCTGGAGGCTCGGCTCGGTGCGCATCACCCCGACCTGGTCCCACATCTCCTGCCAAAGGGTTTCACGGAGCGCGCCGAGATCGCCCGGGGCCAGGGCGAAGGGCCGCTCGGCCCGCGCAAGGCCGGCCTCGATCACCGTCTCGTCGGGCTCCCGCCAGGCGCTTTGATGCTGCACGTAGACCGCCATCGACTCGCCGGCGATGCCGCCGAAGACGGTGGCGTTGGCAACACCGTTGCCGCCCAGCCTGTTGGCGCCGTGGACGCCGCCGCAGTCCTCCCCCGCCGCGAAGAGCCCGGGGGAATCGGTCGAACAGTCGATCTCGAACTCCACCCCGCCCATCATGTAGTGCGCGGTGGGCACCACCTCGACACGCCCGCCCGCCAGGTCGAAGCCGCAGTCGGCGCAGCGCTTCACCATGCCCGGAAACTGCCGGCGCACGTTGTCTTCGCCCAGGTGGCACATCTCGATGAAGACGCCGCCCATGGGGCTGGTCCGGCCGGCGCGCATCTCCGCGTAGATGCCGCGGGAGACGATGTCGCGGGTCGCCCGCTCGGCGGCGGGGTCCAGCCCGGCCATAAAGCGCTCGCCGGCGCCGTTCAGCAGGATGCCCCCGGCACCGCGCAGCCCCTCCTCCAAGACAGTACCGGTCATGCGTGTGTCAGGGCCACCCAGCAGTCCGGTGGGATGGAACTGCACCATCTCCATATCCCTGAGGCCGAGGCCGTAGCGCAGCGCCATGGCCAGGCCGTCACAGCTCTTGTCGCCGGAGGGCGTGTGGTAGAGGTACATGGTCGGCCCCGCGCCGGTGGCCAGCAGCACCGCCTTGGCCTGCACGAAGCGATAGCCACCCGTACGGATATCGACTAGGAGCACGCCCGCGATGCCGGAACCGTCGCGCGCCGGCACCAGTTCGATGGCGCGATGCTCTTCCAGCTTGGTGACGTCGAGGGCCCAGACCTGCTCCATGAGCCGGTTGATGATCTCGATACCGGTGAGATCGCCCTTGTGGACCGTGCGGTCGAAGCTCTGGCCGGCGAAGGCCTTCTGGTGCAGCGAGCCGTCGGGATTGCGGTCGAAGAAGCAGCCGATTTCGTTCTCCAACTCGCGAATGCGTTCCACCGCTGTCTCGCAGAGCTTCCAGGCGAGGTCCTGGCGCGGCAGCCACTTGCCGCCGACGATGGTGTCCATGAAGTGGCGCTCTACGGAATCACCCGGCGCCAGCGCCACGTTGTAGCCGCCCTGCACCATGCGGGTGCAGCCGGACTTGCCGAGCAGCCCCTTGGCGGCGATGGTGACGTCCAGCTCCGGGTTCGCCTGCTTGGCGTGCAGCGCCGCGAAGAGGCCCGCGCCGCCGGTGCCCAGGATCAGGATGTCGGTCTTGTGGCGCTCGATCTCCATGGCTCAGACCACCTGCACCAGAAACACCAGCCCGACCACCAGGGCCGCCGCGCCGCCGGGAACGATCCAAGCGAGGCGCGGGTCCGTCCGGCTGGGCCAGGGCGTGAACTCCAGTGCCAAGACGCGCAGGCCGAAGAAGAGGTGCAGCGCCAGCAGCACCACGAGGCCCCACTCCGCCGCCTTCACCAGGGGCAGTTCAGCGAAGATGAGAAAGCGGTCGAGCGCCTCGGCGCCCTCCAGCGCCAGCCCCAGAGCGAGGAAGTGACACGGCAGGAAGACCGCCAGGGCGAGGCCCGAGAGGCGGTGGCCGAGAAAGGCCAGGTAGGAGCGGTGGCCGCGCAGCGGATGCATGGCTCAGCCCACCACGGCGACGACAGCGCGCAGCCCCAGAAGCAGGAGGACCAGCGCGAAGGCCGCGGCCAACCCGGCGGCCGCTCTGTCGCCGAGGGCGGTCCACTCCCGCAGGATGTTGCGCAGGCCCAGGGGCGCATGAACGGCGGCAGCGACCACGAAGAGCCCGTAGAACAGCGCCCAGGCGAGGCTGCCCTGGGTGCGGCCCAGGATCTCGTCGGCCGTCAGGCCGTTGCGGACGGCGTAGAGGATCAGGATCAAATGAACCAGAACCAGCGGCGCCAAAACCAGCGCGCTCAGCCGCTGCAGCAGGAAGAAGCGGCGTTCCATCATGCCGGTTCCCTCAGCTTCGGCGCCCCGAAGAGCGCGCTGCGCTTCAGTCCAGCGATGGACTCCGACGGGCTCAGCTCGACCGGGCAGTGACGGGTGCAGTTGCCCTGGCTGTGGCAGGAGGCGCAGCCGCCGTCGGCGAAAGCCCGGTCCAGCGTTTCATGGCGCGCGCCATGGCGGGCGTCGTTTACCAGGGTCCAGGCGCGGTTAAGTGCGGCGGGCCCTAGATAGCCGGCGTTCCAGGAGACCACGTCGCAGGCGCTGTAGCAGACCGCGCAGTTGATGCACTCGATGGCCGCCGAGGCCGCCAGGCGCGGCTTGGACCGCGGGTCGATCTTCTGCAGCGGGTCGCGGCGGCTGGCCGTGGCGACGTGGCGCCCGCCGGCCTTCTGCCACTTCTCGAAGAAGGGCGTGAGGTCGCAGGCCAGATCCTTGATCCGCGGCATGTTGCGCAGCGGTTCGATGGTCAGGATCCCCTCCTCGCGGACCCGCGCGACATGGGTGCGGCAGGTCCAGCGCGGCCGGTCGTTCACGGTCATGGCGCAGGAGCCGCAGACCCCGACCCGGCAGGCGAAACGGTAGGCCAGGGCCGGCTCCTGGGAACGTTGCACCTCGGTCACCACATCCAGCACCGTCTGGTTGGCGCGGGCCGGCACCCGATAAGTCTCGAAACGCCCCTCCTCCCGGCCGCGCCAGACGCGCACGGTCAGCAGACCGACATGGTCGCTGTTCATGCCGGCACCTCCGCTGCCGCTGCCGTCTTGCGGGTCACCGTCGGGGCGGCGCGGGACTCGATGGCCACGTCGATGCAGGCCGGGCCCTCTGTCGCCAGTGCCTCGGCCAGCACCGCGGCAAGATCCGCGGCTTCGGTGACATGGAATCCCCGGCAGCCGAGCGCGGCTGCCGCCAGGTCGTAGCGGGCGTCCGGGTTCAGGTCGCAGCCGATCTTGCGCTCGGGCCCGAAGTCGCGGATCTGGATCACCTGCTCGGCATTCCAGCGCGCGTCGTTACCGACGATGACCACGCAATCCGTCGCTTCCCGTGCCGCGGTCTCGAACTCGGCCAGGTGAAAGCCGGCCGTGCCGTCGCCCATCAGGGCGATGACCCGCGCGCCCGGGCGGGCGAGCTTGGCACCGATGGCGTAGGGCAGCGCCGCGCCGATGGCGCCGGAGGGCCCGTTGATGATCCGTGTCGCGGCCCGGGTGGTCGCCTGGACCCATTGGCCGAATTCACCGCCATCGCAGATCAGGATGGTTTCCCCGTCCTTGTCGAGTTCGGCCTGCACGGCAGCGCCCACCTGCTGGGCGAGGATACCGCCGCTCCCCTGCGCTTCGGTCCGGCAGGCAAGCGCCCTTGCCACTTCGTCACGCCAGCCGGCGCGCGCGTTGCCACCGGAGCCGGCTGAGATCAGCAGGTCGGCCGCCGCGGTCATATCGGCCTGCGCGGCGAACAGCAGCCGTTCGCCGAGCGCCGTCCGGGCCTGGGCGAGCACCGCCGGATCGGGATCCAACAGCAGGACCTCCGCCGTCGAGGCCTTGCTGGCGCCGGCAAAGCCCGACATGAAGTCCACGGCCTTGCCGAGAAAGACCAGACCGTCGGCCTCGGCCAGCACATCGGCGAAAGCGCCGAGCGCCGGGTCGCGCAGACCGCGGGGGCTTTCCAGGAAAACGGCCGGCAGATCGAGCGCCGCGGCGAGCCGCGCCAGCCGGTCACCGCCCCGCGACGGCCCCAGGCAGGGTCCGGTCAAGAGAAGCGGTCTCTGAAAGCGCGCGAGCTGGGTTACGACGGTATCGATGGCGCCCTGGTCGGTGGCCAGCCAGGGCGGCGCAAAGGCATCCGACGACAGGGGCGCCGAGGGCGCGGCTTCGGCGGTGAGCACGTCCGCCGGCAGGGCCAGATGCACCGGGCCGGGGCGGCCGGCATGGGCGAGGCGCACCGCCCGCGCAAAGGCCTCCGGCAAGTCCGCCGCCGAACGCACACGCTCACTCGCCTTGACGAAGGGAAGGGCCGCCGCTTCCTGCGGAAACTCCTGAAAGGCCCCCTGTCCGTCCAGCCCTACGGGCGAGTCCCCGGAGAGAAGGATCACCGGACTCTCCGACATGGCCGCCGTGTAGAGCGCTCCCAGCGCGTTGCCGAAGCCGGGGCCCGCCGTCACCAGGGCCACACCGGAGCGCCCGCAAACCTGGGCATAGGCATCGGCCATGAATACAGCCGCGGCTTCGTGGCGGCTGTGCACGATGCGGATGCCCGGATCGATCAGGGCATCGTAGAGCGGCATGATCTGGTTGCCGGAGAGCGAAAAAACCACGTCGACGCCGGCGCTCGCCATGGCGTTCGCCAGATGATCCGCACCGCGCATGAAGGTCCGCTCCTAGATCCACCTTTTGTGATTGACGGCCAGTATATGCTTCTAATCTCCTCAAGCAAGTGATATGTAAGTTGAAATTTTCTGAAGTTATATCCGCGTCTCGTTCAAGATGGATGTGAAGTCGCTCTACACGCTGGTCGCCGCCGCCGACTGCGGCAGCTTCGCCGAAGCCGGCGCGAGTCTCGGCATCTCGTTGTCCGCCGTCAGCCACCAGCTCCGGGCGCTGGAAACCGAGACCGGCCTCAGCCTGTTCGACCGGCGCAAGCGCCCGCCGCTGTTGACCGAAGAGGGCCGCGCCTTCGTCGAACGCGCCCGCGCCGTCATCGCCCAGTGGGAAGCCCTGAGCGACAGCCTGTCGCGCAGTCCCGCCCGGGGCAGCCTCAGGGTCGGCGCGGTCCACACCACCGTTGCCGCGGCCATGCCGGCGGCCCTGCTGCGGCTGCAGGCCGCCTACCCCGACCTCTCGGTGCGCCTGGCAACGGGCCTCTCCCACGATCTGGAAGACCAGTTGAAGCGGCGCATGATCGACTGCGCCGTGGTGACCGAAGCCGAACCGGAAGACCCGGATCTGGTCGCCGAGCGCATCGCCAGCGAGCCGCTGGTGCTGATCGCCCCGAAGACCGCCAGGGGGCGCGACATCGGAAAGATCCTCGCCTCCCAGCCCTACGTTCGCTTCAGCCGCCAGGCGCGGGTGGCCCGCCTGATCGAAGGGGAACTGCGGCGGCGAAACATCACGGTGGCCTCCCGCATGGAGATCGACACCCTCGATGCGGTGATCTCCCTGGTGCAAAGCGGCCTGGGCGTCTCCATCGTTCCCCTGAATGCCGGCGGCCGGGCCTTTCCGAAAGAAATCCGTTCCCTCCCCCTGGGCTCTCCGCCCATTCTGCGCCATCTCGTGGTGGAACGGCGCGGCGACTCGGCCAAGAGCCATCTCGTGTCCTTGCTGGCCGAAGAACTGCGCCGCGTCTACGCCGGCAAGGCCTCCGCCCCACAACGCTGATACGGCACGGCATCGTCGAGAATTCAATCATCGGTAATTAACGTTTTATCTAGATTTTGTATCTAGAAGTTTCAGCCGGATGAGCCGAAATCGGCCAAAAGCCCTGGTTTCCGCCGCATTGGTGGAAAGACTGGGGCCCCGAGGGCGCATGGACGAAGGCCGCTCTGCGTCACCACGCAGCCCCCCTGTGATCAGGCAATCGCGAGGAGGCCTCCAGCATGAAGGGCATCATTTTCACCGAGTTCCTGGAGATGGTGGACACGAAGTTCACCCCGGAAACGACGGAACGGATCATCGAGCGCGCGAACGTCCCCTCGGGCTGCGCCTACACCACCATCGGCACCTACGATCATCGCGAGCTGGTGCAGCTTGTCGTCGAGCTGAGCAAGGAGACCGGCACCAATGTGCCCGATCTCGTGCGCACCTACGGCTTCTATCTCTTCGAGCGGCTGGTGCGGGCCTATCCGCGCTTTCTCTCCGGCATCAAGGATGCCTTCACCTTCCTGGAGGGCCTCGAGACCATCGTGCACCAGGAAGTGCGCAAGCTCTACAGCGACGCCAAGCCGCCGCGCATCATCTGCACGCGCGACGGAGAGCAGCGGATGGAAGTGCTTTACGAGTCGGAGCGCTGCCTCGCCGACGCGGCGCACGGGCTGCTGCTGGGCTGCATCGACTACTTCGGCGAGGAAATCGATGTGCGGCAGGAAGATGCAGAGGACGAGTCCGGACAGCGGGTGCGTTTCCTCCTGACCAAGCAGGCCTGACCCCATGGACGCAGACGTTCTGAAAAAACGCCTGGCCCGCGAGAAGATCGCGCGCCGGCAGGCCGAATCCCTGCTCGAGACGAAGAGCCGCGATCTCTTTCTCGCCAGCGAACAGGTCACCAAGTCGGCGCAGCAGATCAAGGCCCAATCGCAGCAGGTCCAGGCCGTGCTCGACCACGCCATGGCCGCGATCTTCCTGGTCGACGAAAACGAGCAGATCATCCGCGCCAACCGTATCGCCGAGCTCACCTTCGAGACGGCGATGGACGATCTGCTCGGCATGAACCTCTTCGAGCTGTTCAGCGCCGACGCCCGGGAGGCCGCGCGCAAGTGCGATGCCGTCTCGGAACTGAATCAGGAGATGAACACCTCCGACAAGACCATCGAACTGACCGGGCAGCGAAAAGGCGGCGCCACCTTTCCCATGGAACTGGCGGCCACCGAACTCGATCTGGACGGCAGCAGCTTCACCGTGTGGATCTGCAAGGACGTCTCCTCCCGCAAGCAGGCCGAAGAGGAGCGGGCCAAGCTGGAACGCGAGCTTGCCCAGTCGCAAAAGCTCGAATCCCTGGGAACCCTGGCCAGCGGCATCGCCCACGAAATCAACACGCCGGTCCAGTACGTCAGCGACAACTGCCACTTCCTGAGGGATGCCTTTGCAGATCTGGTCGCCGTGCTTGCCGCCCAGAACGATCTCCTCGAGGCTGCCGAAGCAGCGGGCGTTCTCTCCGAGGCGGTGGCCAAGGTGCGCAAGTCACAGGACGAGGCCGACCTCGATTTCCTGAAGGAGGAAGTCCCAAGCTCCATCGAGCAAACACTGGACGGCGTCTCGCGGGTCAGCAAGATCGTCACCGCGGTCAAGGAGTTCTCCCATCCGGGGACCGCCGAAAAGAGCCTTGTCGATCTGAACAAGGCGATCGAGACCACCCTGACCGTGGCCCGCAACGAATGGAAGTACCTGGCCGAGGTGGAGACGGATTTCGACGACGCCTTGCCGCCGGTTCCCTGTCTGCCGGGCGAGTTCAATCAGGTCATTCTGAACATGGTGATCAACGCCGCTCATGCCATCGAGAGCAAGAAGGAAGAAGCGCTGGGCAAGATCACCATCAAGACCGCCCAGCGCGAGCGCATGGCCGAGATCAGCATTTCGGACAGCGGCTGCGGGATCTCCCCGGAGCACAAGAAGCAGATCTTCGACCCTTTCTTCACCACCAAGGGCGTAGGCAAGGGCACCGGCCAGGGCCTCTCCATCGCCTATGCCAGCATCACCCAGAAGCACGGCGGCACCATCTCGGTCGACTCGACGCCGGACGTCGGCACCACCTTCACCATCCGCCTGCCCCTGCCCGACGAAACCAACTTAAAGGAAGCGGTCTAGAATGAAGCCGCGGCTGCTGTTCGTCGACGACGAGAAGAACATTCTGCAGGGGCTGCGCCGGCTGCTGCGCAGCATGCGCAACGACTGGGACATGGACTTCGCCGAGGGCGGCGAGATGGCCCTGTCCATGCTCGCCGAACAGGCCGCCGACGTGGTGGTCACGGATATGAAAATGCCGGGCATGAATGGCGCCGAGCTGCTCGACCAGGTCGCGACGCTCTATCCCGGCTCGCTGCGTCTGATCCTCTCCGGCGAGGCCGACACGGAAGCGACCTTTCGCACCGTCAAGACCAGCCACCAGTTTCTTCCGAAGCCATCCAACAGCGAGCGGCTGATCGAAACCGTCAAGGCCGGCCTCGCCCTGCGCGAGCCCCTGACCGACGCCACACAACAGACCTGGGTCACCTCCATCGCCTGTCTGGCCGCGACGCGGGCCAGCTTCGAGGAGCTGGGCACCCTGATCGAGAGCGCCTCCGCCCCGATGGAACGGGTCGGCGACCTCTTTGCCGGCGAACCGGGCCTGGCGGCAAAGGTGATGCAGCTGGCCAACTCCGCCTACTTCGGCATCGGCGATCCGGTCTGCAGCCCGAAGGACGCCGTCAACTTGCTGGGCTGGGAGGTGCTGAGACGGCTGCTGCAGGATCACGACCTGACCTGCGTCTATGCCGAGGGGCCCTGCCGGGACTTCTACGAACAGGCCATCGACAAGGCCCGTGAGGTGTCTGAGCTTGCCGGCTGGATCGCCGAACAGCGCCAAGCCTCCGACAGCGCAATCGCCGAGGCGCGGCTGGCCGGGCTGCTCCACAATCTCGGCCGTCTGCTGCTGTGCTATCAGGCGCCCGGAGACTACGCGAAGGTTCTGGAGCGCGCGTCCGGCGGTCAAGCCCTTGACGCTGCCGAGATCGATCAATTCGGACAGCCGCATGCGGTCTTCGGTGCTTACCTGGCGCAGATCTGGGGTCTGCCGGCGAACGTCGTCGGCGCCATCGGGCATCTGCAGCACCCGGGCGAAGCCCAACTGCCCGAGGACGGTCAGACGGCGCTGCTCGCGAGCCACAGCGCCCTGGCCATCGTGGCCGGCCTTCAAGCGGAGGACCCGAAAGCGGCCACTGCGGATGCGCTGGATCGAACCTATCTGGAACGGCAGAACTGCGCCGGAGAAATCGACGGCTGGGTCGACCGCTGGCGCGACAAGGAGGCGGCGGCGTGACCGAGAAAGTCCTCTTCGTCGACGACGACCCGCAGATCCTGAGCGCCTTCAAGCGCGGCCTGCGCAAGCGCTTCGACCTGAAAACCGCCGAAGGCGGCGCCGCCGGGCTAGAGACCCTGCAACAGGACGGCCCCTTCGCCGTGGTGGTCAGCGACCAGCAGATGCCGGAGATGGACGGCATCGCCTTCCTGCGCCAGGTGAAGCAGAAATCGCCCATGACGGTGCGCATGATGCTGACCGGCAACGCGGACCAGAAGACGGCCATGGACGCCGTCAACGAAGGCCACATCTTCCGCTTTCTCACCAAGCCCTGCGGGCCGGAGGAGTTGGCGGTGGCCGTGGAGGCGGCACAGCAGCATCACCGCCTGATCGCCGCCGAGCGCGAGCTTCTGGAAAAGACCCTCGCCGGCAGCGTGAAGGTCCTGGTCGACGTCCTCTCCCTCAACGATCCCGAGGCCTTCAAGGAAGGCGCGCGGCTGCAGCGCTGGGGCCAGAAACTGGCCAAGGCCATCGGCCTGCAGGATGCCTGGGCCCTGAACATGACGATCATGCTGCACGGGATCGGCCGCATCACCCTGCCCGGCGACCTTACGCAGAAACTGCGCGCCGGCGAGGAGCTGGACAAGGTGGAGGCCGAACTGGTGGCGCGCACGCCGGAGACCGCGCGCGACCTGATCAAGAACATCCCACGGCTAGAACCGGTGGCCCGGGCGGTCTACTACCAGGCCGCCGGTTATGACGGCAGCGGCTTTCCCGGCGACGGCACCAAGGGCGACGACCTGCCGGTGGAATCCCGCATCCTGCGCATCCTCACCGACCTCGCCGAAGCCTCACCCAGGGAGCAGCCCAGCGTCGCCGTCTTCGACCGGCTGGACAAGGCCGGCAAACCCTACGATCTGGCGATCCTGAAGGCGGCGCGAAGCTGCCTGACGCCCGGCGAAGGCGAGGAGAGCGCCGAGGCGGGCGAGGAAATCCAGAAGGTTCAGCTCCATGAACTGACGGAGCGCCACAAACTGGCCGCCGACGTTGTGACCGAGGCGGGCGTGCTGGTGCTCGCTGGCGGCCATCGCTTGTCCCGGCCGATGATCGAGAAGCTGCGCCAGTATCACAAACTCAAGAAGCTCAAGATGCCGCTCTCGGTGACCGAAATCGCCGACGAAGAGGCAGAGCCCGGCGAGGCGGACTAGACCCAGACCCGAGATGAGGCCTTAACCGTCAAGGAATTCCCATGCCTCAGCCTCCCACGTTGTCATTGCCGGGCTTGTTCCGGCAATCCATCGGGGTCCCGGTCTCGGTCCTTCCATGGACCCTCGGGACAAGCCCGAGGGTGACGATGGGGGGCGGGATTCCAATAGCAAAGCATTGAAATCAAGCCACTCATTTCGGGGCAATCTCTAAGGCATCCGGTTCTTTTTCCACAGCACTGGCAACCCTCGCGCGCCCGGCGGGCTTGAAGGCCGCGCCGGGGAATGGCATGAGGTCTTCGCCTGCATGGCGGCTTCCTCGTCCGAGTCGCCCTCCGCCATGATCCCGAGCCTGGGAGCCAGCCTGCGTGACCGGACCGTCAGCCGAAATGCCGCGCCCGCGATGACCGACCCTGCAAGGCGCATCCTCTCAGAGGTCTTCGGGTTCGACGGCTTTCGCCCGGGACAGGCGGAGGTCATCGCCAGCCTGATGGCCGGCCGCTCGGCCCTGGCGGTGATGCCGACCGGCGCCGGCAAGTCGCTCTGCTTTCAGGTGCCGGCGCTGGCGCTCGGCGGCTTGACGGTCGTGGTCTCTCCCCTCGTGGCCCTGATGCAGGACCAGGTGGCCGCGCTGCGGCTGGCCGGGGTCGCCGCGGAAACCATCAACTCCTCGCGCGCCCGCGACGACAACGTGGCCTCCTGGCGGCGGGTCGCGGCGGGCGAAACCCGCCTGCTCTATCTGGCACCGGAACGCCTCATGACCGAGCGCATGCTGGCCGCCCTAAAGGGCCTGGACGTCCGGCTCATCGCCGTCGACGAAGCCCACTGCATCTCCCAATGGGGGCCTGCCTTCCGCCCGGAATACGAGGATCTGGCCCGCCTGCGCGAGGTCTTTCCCGGCGTGCCCATCGCCGCCCTGACCGCCACCGCCGACGGGACGACCCGCAACGACATCGTCGACAAGCTCTTCGCCGGCCGGGCGGAGAGCTTCGTGCTGGGCTTCGACCGGCCGAACCTGCAGCTCTCCGTCGAGATCAAGCGCAACTGGAAGAGCCAATTGCTCGCCTTCCTGCAGCGCCATGCCGGCGCCAGCGGCATCGTCTACTGCCTGTCGCGGCGCAAGACCGAAGAGGCCGCGGCCTTTCTCGCCGAGAACGGCATCAAGGCCCTGCCCTACCACGCCGGCATGGACAAGCAGGCCCGCGAGGCCAACCAGAACGCCTTCATGACCGACGACGGCGTGGTCATGGTGGCGACCATCGCCTTCGGCATGGGGATCGACAAGCCGGACGTCCGCTTCGTCTTTCACTGCGACCTGCCCGCCTCGGTGGAGGCCTACTACCAGGAGATCGGCCGTGCCGGCCGCGACGGCCTACCCGCCGAAGCGCAGATGCTCTACGGGCTGGACGACATCCGCATGCGCCGCCTGTTCATCGCCCAGGAAGACGGCGGCGAGGATCGCCGGCGCCGCGAGCATCAGCGCCTCGACGCCCTGATCGGCTACTGCGAGTCGCCCTCCTGCCGCCGGCGCATCCTGCTCGATTACTTTGGCGAAGCCATGGAGCACTGCGGCAACTGCGATCTCTGCCGCTCCCCCGTCGAACTGAGCGACGGCACCGCAGAGGGCCGGACGATCCTCGCCGTCATCGAGCAGACCGGGCAGCGCTTCGGCGTCGCCCATGTCATCGACGTGCTGCGCGGCACCTCCAGCGAGAAGGCGGTGAAGGCCGGACATGATCGTCTCGCCGCCTTCGGCAGCGGCGCCGACGGCAAGAAGGAGACCTGGCGGTCCTTCATCCGCCAACTGGTCGCCGCCGGTTTTCTGCGCCTCGACATCGAAGGCTATGGCGCGCTGACCATCACGGCCAAGGGCCGCGCCCTGCTGCGCGGCGAAGAGCCGTTTCACTACCGGCCCGACCGGATCGCCACGCCGGCCAAAGCGAAAACCCGCCGCGAGTCGGCCCAGCCGGCCGAAGAGATGACCGAAGCCCAGTCGCTGCTGCTGGCCCGACTGAAGGAACTGCGGCTGCGCCTGGCCAAGGAACGCGGCGTGCCCGCCTACGTGATCTTTCCCGACCGCGCCCTCATCGACATGGCCCGGCGCCGCCCGGCAAACCACGACGAGTTCGCCGCGGTGAACGGCGTCGGTGCCGCCAAGCTGCGCGACTTCGCCGAGGTCTTCCTTGGTGAGATCGCCGACGCCGGCTAAGATCCGGTCCCCGACCGGAACCACACCCGCCCTCCACCAGCCACGAAAGGACGCCAAGCCGCCATGTCAGCCTGGATCAAAATGCTCTCGGACGCAGAAGCCGACGACGACCTTCTGGACGCGCTGTCCCTGGCGCGCACGCCCCACGGCACCGTCGACAACGTGATGCGGGTCCACTCCCTGCGGCCCAACACCATGCGCGGCCATGTGATCCTCTACCGGGCGGCTCTCCACGACGAGGCCAACAGCCTGCCGACCTGGCTCCAGGAGACGATCTCTTCCTACGTTTCGATCCTCAACGACTGCCCCTACTCCCTGGCCAACCACTGGGCCAATGCCCGCCACCTGATCGGCGACGACGCGCGCGCCGATGCCATCGAGGCGGCGCTACAGGCCGACGCGCCGGAGCAGGCTTTCGAGGGCGCCGAACTGGCCCTGCTACGCTATGCCCGCAAGCTGACCCGCGCGCCGGGCGAGATGACCGAAGCCGACGTGACCGTCATGCGCGACGCCGGGCTGGACGACGGCCAGATCCTGGAGGCCAACCAGATCATCGGCTACTTCAACTACGTGAACCGCCTGCTGAACGGCCTGGGGGTCACCACCGAGGGCGATGTGGTCGGCTACTACGCCAAGGCGGACGAGGCCTGACGGACCGCCGGCCCGACCGCCCCCTTCCCTTCCGCACCGGATCAGGCTAAGGCTCTGGGATGAGCCCGGACCAGGACCCGCCGCCCTTTCTGACCACCAAGGAGGTGGCGGCCCTGCTCCGCGTGAAGGAGCGCAAGGTCTACGACCTCGCGGCGGAGGGGGAGATCCCCTGCCGACGCCTGACCGGCAAGCTGCTGTTCCCGCGCCTGGAGCTGGAAGCCTGGCTGGCTGGCTCCGCCGCATCCAAGGCAGAACCCAAGACCGTCCGCCCCAACGTGGTGGCGGGCAGTCACGACCCGCTGCTCGACTGGGCGATCCGCGAGTCCGGCTCCGGCCTGGCAACCTTCTTCGACGGTTCCCTGGACGGCCTGGAGCGTGTCGCCATGGCAGAGGCGATCGCCGCCGGCCTGCATGTGTTCGAGCCGGCCCGCGACGACTGGAACCGCAATCACGTGGCCGGCAAGCTGGCCGGCCAGGATGTGGTGCTGGTGGAATGGGCGAAACGCCAGCGCGGCTTCGTGCTGCAGCCGGCCTTGGCGGGCCAGGTCAGCTCCCTGGCCGACCTCAGCGGGCGGCGCCTCGTGCAACGCCAAGCGACGGCCGGCAGCGCCCTGTTGCTGGACCACCTGTTGAAGCAAGCCGGCCTCACCCGGGAAGACATCACCCTGCTGCCAGCACTGGCCCGCACCGAGACCGAGGCCGCCGCGTCGGTGGCCGCCGGCGAGGCCGACGCGGCCCTCGGCCTGGAGGCCATGGCCCGGCAGTTCGGGCTGCCCTTCGTCCCCGCCATCGAGGAGCGCTTCGACCTGATCGTCGACCGCCGAAGCTGGTTCGAGGCGCCGCTGCAGGCGCTCCTCGCCTTCAGCCGCACGTCGGCCTTCGCGGAAAAGGCCCAGGCCCTCGGCGGCTACGACATCTCGGCACTGGGCGCCGTCCAATGGAACGGCGCCTGAGCCTCGCCCTTCGAGACGGCCTTTCAGGCCTCCTCAGGGTGAGGCACCGCGATGGCTTGCCTGACCTCATGCTGAGGAGGTCGCAAAGCGACCGTCTCGAAGCACGAGGTCAGGCGGTGGACTGGGTGTTTCTGCCCCCGCTAACTGATCCGGGCGTTGGGGAAGAAGAGCTGCTTGCCGTCGCGTCTGTAGTCGGCGATGGCGGACTGGCCTTCGTCTGACAGGATCCAATCGATGAAGCGCTGGCCCTGCTCCGCTTTCACGTTGGCGCAGCGCTCAGGGTTCACCAGGATGATGCCGTACTGATTGAACAGCCGCTCGTCGCCCTCGACGAGAATTCTGTGGCCGGCCTTGTTGCCAAAGGCGATCCAGGTGGCGCGGTCGGTCATGGCATAGGCGCCCATGCCGACGGCGATGTTCAGGGTCGCCCCCATGCCGGAGCCGGTTTCCCGGTACCAGGTACCGCTGGCGCCCAGCGGGTCGATCCCCGCCGCCGTCCAGAGCGCCAGTTCCTTCTTGTGGGTGCCGGAGTCGTCGCCCCGCGAGGCGAAGGGCGCGGCCGCCGCTTCGATCTTCGCGAGCGCCGCCGTGACGTCCTTGCCGCCGGCAATGGCGGCGTCATCGGCCGCCGGGCCGACGAGGACGAAGTCGTTGTACATGACATCGGAGCGGCTGACCCCGTAACCCTCGGCCACGAACCTCTCTTCCGCCGCCTTGGCGTGCACCAGCAGCACGTCGCCGTCACAGTTCTGCGCGTTCTTGATCGCCTGGCCGGTGCCGACGGCGACCACCCGCACCTCGATCCCGGTCTTCTCCCGGAACTGCGGCAGCAGGTGGTCGTAGAGCCCGGAGTTCTGGGTCGAGGTGGTCGACTGGACGATGATGAAGTCCTCCGCCGTCGCGCGCTCCGGCGCCAAAACGAGGGCCGCCACCAGGAGCGCCGGAACCACGGATCTCAGAGCTTTGGCATGCATGTGCTTGTCACCTCCTCGTTGTTTCTTCGGTTGGTGTCGGCCTCAGAGCAAGAGCTCGCCGGCCAGGTAGGCCCGCGCTTCGGCGGACTGAGGCGCGCGGAAGAAGCGGGCCGCCGAGGCGGCCTCCACCAGGCGGCCCTTATGCAGGAAGCGGATGTCGTCGGCCAGACGCTGTGCCTGACCGCGGTCGTGGGTTACCAGAATGACCCGCGCGCCATCGGCGACGGCGCGGCTCACCAGGGCCTCGATGGCGGCGGTCGCCTGGGGATCGAGGCTGACCGTCGGCTCGTCCAGCAGCAGATAGCGCGGTCCGGCCACCAGGGCGCGGACCATGGCGACCCGCTGCTGCTCGCCGCCGGAGAGCACCCGCGCAGGGCGCTCCGCCAGGCTCTCCAGTTGGCCGAGTGCCAGCAGTTCAGCCAGACGGCCGGCACGCTCTCGCCGCGGCACCCCGTAAGTCTTCAGCGCGTGGTCGAGATTGGCCCGCACCGAGCGGCGCAGCAGAACCGGTTTCTGAAACACCAGCGCCATCTCCTGCGGCGCCGGGTCCCCGCCGGCGAAGCGGACCTGCCCCCGATCCGGTTCGATCAGTCCCGCGATGAGCCGCAGGGTGAGACTCTTGCCCGCCCCATTGGGACCCATGAGCGCGGTGACGCCCGCCGGGCCGAGGGTCATGGAAAGGCGATCGACCAAACGCCGGCCGCCCCGCGCGAAGACCAGGTCCTCGAGGACGATGGCCGGTTCCGTCTCGATTTCTTCGGCGAAATCCATGGCCAGCACCTCAGGCATAGGCCATGCGCTCCGCCGTGCGACGCAGCCCCATGAGCCCGGCGTTGATCAGGACGGAGAGGCAGACCAGGATGATCCCGAGCCCCAGCGCTAGCGCCAAAGCGCCCTTCGAGGTCTCCAGGGCGATGGCGGTGGTCATCACCCGGGTCACGTGGTTGATGTTGCCGCCGACGATCATCACCGCCCCCACCTCGGCGAAGGCGCGGCCGAGCCCAGCGAGGGCCGCGGTAAGCAGCGAGTAGCGGGCATCCCAGAGCAGGGTCGCGACCGTCTCCATGCGGCTGCTGCCGAGGGAGCGCAGCAGTTCGTCGTATTCGATATGGAGGTCGTCAATGACCTGGCGGGTCAGCGCCGCGACGATGGGCGTCACCAGAATCGCCTGGGCGATGATCATCGCCGTTGGCGTGTAGAGAAGCTGCAGCACACCCAAGGGACCGGCGCTGGACAGAAGCAGATAGACTCCAAGGCCCACCACCACCGGCGGCAGACCCATGAGGCCGCTGATCACCGCCACCACGAGCCCGCGGCCCGGAAAGCGGGTCACGGCCAGGAGGGCCCCCAGCGGCAGGCCGATGACGCAGGCGATCACCACGGCCGACAGGGTGACGCGCAGAGAAAGTCCAATGATTTCGGCTAGCTGTGCGTCAAAGTTGACGATCAGCGCGAATGCCTCGACGAACGCGGCCCCAAAGTCCTGCAAGAAAACCCTCGTGTCCGGTGACTGCGTAACTGTGCATTTTTATGCATTCTACGCTGATTCTTCCGGAACCGACAAGGCGGGAGGATTGGCGCGCTAAAGCTCGACTGGCCGGCCCTCCGCCACCGAGCGCTCGGCCGCAGCGCCCATGGCCACGGCCTTCAGGCCGTCGGCCAGGCTGACCTCCACCGGACCGCGGCCCAGGGCCGCTTCGCGGAACTTCAGGTGCTGGAAATAGGTGGAGCCGTGGTGATCGCCGGCCCGCAGCACCGCCGCGTCGATGGGCACCGGCCTGCGCTGCGGGTTCGCCGGGCTGCGGGGGCTGATTTCCAGAAAGGCCTCCCGCTCCTCCCCACCGCGCAGGCGCAAGGGCCCCGGCACGTAGCAGGCAACCCGTCCGCGGTCGCCGGTGGCGGTAATCTCTTCCTGGAACTCTGCGCCCTCGGCGAACATGCAGAGGTCCAGCATCGCCCGGGCGCCACCGGCGAAGTCCACCACCACATAGGCATTGTCAAGGATGTCGGGCCGGCGGCCCTCGTAGCGCTCCTCCAGGTGGTTCACGTCGGCGCCGCCGCTGGCGAAGATCCGCTGCGGTTCGTCCTGCAGGATGAGGCTCATGAGATCGAAGAAGTGGCAGCACTTTTCGACGAGGGTGCCGCCGGAGGTGGCATTGAAGCGGTTCCACTGGCCCACCTTGTCCAGGAAGGGATAGCGGTGCTCGCGGATGGTCAGCATCTTCAGCGGCCCCGCGGTCCCGGCGCAGACTTCCGCCAGCAGGGCGGCGACCGGCGGCATGTAGCGGTACTCCATGGCCACCCAGAGGGGCGCCGGCCAGGCCTCGGCGAGCGCCGTCAGCCGGGCGCCCTCCTGCGGCGAGATCACCACCGGCTTCTCCACCAGCAGCGGGCGCGGTGGCCCCGCGAAGACCCGCTGCAGCACCTCCAGGTGGGTGTGGTTGGGGCTGGCGACGACGATAGCATCGACGTCGTCGCGGGCGATCAGGGCCTCGGCGTCGGCCAGGACAGTGGCATCCGGGGCCGCCGCGGCGCTCAGCCGCTGCTGTTCCGGGTCGGGCTCGGCGATGGCCGTGACCACCGATCCGGGGATCAGCGCCAGATTGGCGATGTGCTCGCGCCCCATCATGCCGCCGCCGATGAGGCCGTAGCGCAGGGTCTCCACGGTCAGCGCGCCTCGTCGAGGTCCAGCACCGGCAGACCGGCCGCCGCGGCCGCCGCCTCCAGCCCCGCCTTCACATCGCCGTAGACGAGGGAGACGTGATGTTCGAGCTGCGCGTCGATCAGGACGCGCCGCGCCGCCGCCGCGCCGCAGTCGAAACGGATGACGCCGGAAGTGCCGGTGAAGGACATCGGCCGTTTGAGGATCTCACCGCGCCCGATCACCATCTTCATCTCGGACTGTGCCTGGCTGATGCGGGCGACGGTCACCCGCCCCGGCTTCATGGGGAACTCGTGCAACAGCGGCATGCGGCGGTTGGTGTGAATGGTCGCCCGCGGCGCGACGTCCGGGTCGCAGAAATCCAACGGTGCGAGTCCGCAGTGCCAGAGCACCGCCGTGTCGTCGCCGGCATCCACGTCGACGATGTCGGTCAGCATGGCCGGGGCATCGGCGAGATCCTGCAGCAGGCGCGAGCCCAGGGTGCCCAGCATGTCAGCCTCGCAGGAGGCGGGAATGCGCTCGCCGTTCAGGGTCGCCATGGCCCCGCAGACGGCGCAGCCGTATTCGGTGAAGGTCTCCGGCCAGCAGCGCACGGCAAAGCCGTCGAGCCGGCGGCTGTCGGCCATGTCGCGCAGCGCCGCATAGCAGCGCAGGGACTTGTCCACCTGATCGCCATCGAGGCCGCCCAGCCCTTCCAGACGCCCGGCAGCATCGTTACGAAGCTGATCGATGCGCGCGGTCTCAGCCGACTCCGCCGCCGAGAAGAAGTCTTTCAAGTCAATGCGCTCGACATCGACATTGAAGCGCGCTTTCAGGTCATTCTGATCGAACCCGCAGGTGTCGAAGCCGGCGGGGTGCTCGCCCACCAGCCCGATGCGCGAGGCGAAGGGAACCGCCTCTCCACCGGACTTTGCCGGGCGGGTCGCCGGTGCGGTTCCCGCCTGTCCGAAGAGGGCGCCGAGGTCCAGGGCCTCATTTGCCGGCGCATGGAACCAGCCGCAGCGCCGGCCGATCTTGCCCAGGGCATGGGAGGCCAAGCTGAGGCCGCAGAAGGAGTTCAGCCGCAGGCGGCCGCCATCGCGCGGTTCGGGAAAGGCCCAGATGGCGATGGGTGCGGCCAGGGTCCCGCCGATGGTGGCGGTCATGGCCGCATCGCAGAAGGTGGCCTGCACGATCAGGACGCCGTCGAGCGGTTGATCCTTCAGCGCCTCAAGGCGTTGCGTCACAGCCTCTGCATCCAACAACAGCGTCGCATCGCCCAGGACCTCGGCCCCGGCCTTACGCAAGGACGCGACGGCGGCCTGAGCCGTCTCGGCGGCCAGATCCACATCGAAGGTCGGCCGCGCCAGGCAGAAAACCGCGAGGCGCATCAGGCCCTCCCCTCCAGGTCCGTATAGCCGCCCTGCATCCACTCGCTGTCCGATCCCAGCGGCCGCGGGTCGGTGAACCAAGCGGTCCAAGGCTGCGCCTTTTCGTCGGTCAATGCGTTCAGTTCCGCCATGTAGGCCGTTGCCGGGCCGCGCAGGTCGGCGCGCATTGCCGCCATGTCGGGGAAGTGCTGGAAAGCCTGCCACCAGATGGCGCGGCCGGCCAGATAGCCGCTGGCACCGGCGCCGAAGGCATAGTGCAGCACGTTGCGGAAGGCCTCCTGGGTCGCCCCGGCCGAGAGCATCACCCAGGGCCGGCCGGCGAGGCGGCCCATCTCGGCGAAGAGCGTTGCGGTCTCGCCGTCGCCCGGCGGCGGCACCTCCTTGGCCGGCAGCGGGCTCTCCAGCTTGAAGAGGTCGACGCCGTAGTCCGGCGCCGCAAATTCCTCCACGGTTTTCAGCACATGGTCGGCGCGCTTGCCGCTCTGCTCCACATAGTCCTTGGTCTGCTCGGCATCGCCGGCCAGCGGATAGAGCAGCATCTCCAGGACGAAGGAGATGTCGTGGCGGGCGCAGGCCTCACCCACGCGCTTGGTGAAGTCGTGCTGCGCCTGACGCGAGGCTCCATCCTGTTCCGGGTGGTACCAGGTGAGTACCTTCACGCCGTCGCCGCCGATCCGCTTGATCTTGGAGACCGACCAGTCGTCGATGGCCTTGGACAGACGCCCGTCGGCACCCTCTCCGAACCGGGAATCCTCCAACGTCACCACCAGTCCGTGGCCGGGGGAGAGGATCGTCAGCGCATCGCAGAGCGCGTAGGTGGGATCGGCCAGCACGGCGGTCGCCTGGGGCGCCAGATCTTCCATCAGGGCCCGCTTGACCGCGCGCACATCGGCATAGAGCGGCTCCGCCTCGCCGCGCGCCTCGGCCACCTTGGTCTTGATCGGCGGGCGCTGGTCCACCGCCAGCATCTTGAAGCGCCCCTGCGCATCCGCCATGCGGCGCAGGCCCCAGAACTTGCCAGGCGTCATCCTCTCAACTCCATCAACGTCTTCACATCCTCTCGTGTGGGAAAGGCGCCCGGCCCGCTGGGCCGGGACACCTTGAATGCGGCGGCGGCAGCGGCAAAGGCCAGAGCCTCCGGAAAGGAAAGCCCTTCCGCGAGGCCGAGCGCCGCCACACCATGAAACACATCGCCGGCGCCCAGGGTATCGACGGCACGCACTGGCACGGCGGGCACATGGCCGCGTTCGCCGCGTGCGTTCCAAAAGGCGCCCTCGGCCCCGGCGGTGACCGCGAAGGCGACCTCGGGATGGCGCCGCGCCACAGCCGCCAGCGCCGCCCGCAGATCCCCATCGCCCTGCAGCGCACGCAGGGCCTCTTCAGCGAAGATCACGTGGCTGGCCAGGGGCAGCAGCGCGCCGCCGTCTTCCGGCGAGATGTCGTAGTCCAGGACGCCCGGCACCCCGCTCGCGGCGGCGGCCGCCAGCGCGGCCCGGGCCGCCGCCGGCCAGCGCAGGTCGCACATCACCGCATCGGCGCCCTCGAAGGCCGCTTCGCTCGGCAGGCCGTCGAAGAGACCCGGGTCCTTGTGGTTGACCAGCATGCGTTCGCCCCGCGGGTCGACCATCACCGCCGAGGTGGAGGTATGGCCTCCACCAGCGCCGTTGCGCGGTCCCCGCGTTTCCAGCGCCGAGCCGTCAACCCCCGCCGCCTCCAGCGCGGCGCGCAGGCTGCGGCCGGCCCCGTCGTCGCCGAGGCGGCTGACCAGCCGCGCCCGGCCGCCAAGGCGCGCCACCGCCATGGCCGCGTTGGCGGCGATGCCGCCGGCCACCTCCCGGCAGGAGCGGGCGGGATACTTGCTCGCCGCCGCCGGAATGGCGTCCACCTCGAAGATCAGATCCAGCACGGCGATGCCGACACAGACCACCGTCGCGGTCACCCCAGCACCTCCAGGACTGCCTCGGCGATCATGGCGCTGACACGCTCGTTGGATTCTTCGGTCACCCCGGCGATATGCGGCGTCAGGATCAGGTTCGGCACCCCCTGAAAGACCTCGGCGGCCGCGCCGTCCAACGGCTCCACCGCGAAGACGTCGAGAGCCGCGCCGCCCAGCTTTTCACCCTTCAAGGCTTCCGCCAGGGCCGCCTCGTCGACGATGCCGCCGCGCGCGGTGTTGATCAGGATGGCGTCCGGTTTCATGCAGGCCAGGCGGGCGGCGTTCAGCAGGCCCCGGGCGGACTCCGTCAGGGGCACATGGAGGCTCAGGACGTCGGCTGTGGCGAGCAACTCCTCGAGGGTCAGCAGGCGCGCGCCCTCCGCCCGTTCCACCAGGGGGTCGTGGGCGACGATGGCCATGCCCATGGCTTCGGCGCGCCGCGCACAGCGCCGGGCGATGTCGCCGTAGCCCAAGAGTCCCAAGGTACGGCCGGCCAGTTCCCGGCCCTGACAATCGCCGCGCGGCCACACGCCCGCACGCACGGCCTCGGTGGCGAAGAACGCGCGGCCGCGGATGAGTTGCAGGGCGGCGGCCATGACGTACTCGGCCACCGCATCGGCGTTGGCGCCGCGGGCCGGGCGCACCGCGATGCCGCGGGCCTCACAGTCCGCCACGTCGATGTTGTCGAGCCCGACCCCGAGCCGGCCGACCACTTCCAGCGCCGGGGCCGCCGTCAGCAGGGCGCCGCCCACCTGGGTGCGATTGCGCACGATCAACGCCCGTGCGCCGGCCACCGCCGCCTGCAGCGCCTCGGGCCGGTCCACCAGGTCCGGCTCGTAGGCGGTCGCATGGGCTTGCGATAGGCGGGCGACCGCCGCCTCGCTCATGAACTCGGATATGACAACGGTCGGCTGTGCCATGCCGTCTCCGGAAAACACAAAAGCAAACAGACATACAAAGTGCGGCGGCGGACCGGGTTGCCACCGCTGCCCGGGCCGCCGCCGACGTGGGACACTGCGGACGCTTTATTCGGCCGCCGCCTTGAACTCGGCTTCAAGCGAGGTTTCGCAGGCCGCAACAGCACTCTGCGCCGCCTCGATCCACTCCGCCCCGAAGTTCTCTTCGTACCAATCCCAGACCGGCCTGGCGGCGGCCTGGAAGGCGGCCTTTTCCTCGGCAGTCGGCGAATAGATCGTGCCGCCGGCATCGGTGAAGGCCTTGAAGGCATCGACCGCCTTGCGCTTGGGCAGCACGCGGGCGGTCATCTTCAGTTCCTGGAAGCCGTCGTAGACGATGCGCTGCTGATCGGCGCTGAGGCTCTGGAAGATGTCCTCGTTCATCCACCACAGCGCGCCCATGTAGGCATGGCCATCCAGGGAGATGTACTTGAGGTGGTCCTGGAACTTCATGTTGACGATGTCGGTGATACCGTTCTTGGTGCCCTCGACCACACCGGTGCCCAGGGAGGTGTAGACCTCAGGCCAGGCGATGGGGGTCGGCGAGCCGCCCAGGGCCTTGACCAGCTCGATCTGAATGTCGGCGCCGATGGTCCTGAGCTTCAGGCCCTTCACGTCGTCCGGGCTCTTCACCTGCTTCGAGGTGGTGGCGATGTTGCGCCAGCCGCCGGTGTTGGAGACCGCCATCAGGCGCGCCGCCCCGACGTCCTCAAGAACCGCTTGACGGATCTTGGCGGTGAGCGGTCCGTCGAAGACGCACTCGGCAACCCGGTCGCTGGGGAAGAGATAGGGCAGGTCGAGGAACTGCGCCGGGGGATACCAGCCGGCGAGACCGCCGTTGGTGGTGATGTAGATGTCCAGGCGGCCGTCGAGCAGCGCCTCGGAGCATTCGTCGGCGTTGGAGCAGAAGCGCCCGTTGGGATAGATCTCCACCGCCAGGGCGCCGTTGGATGCCGCCTCCACGTAGTTCTTCAGCACCAGCGAGCCGTCGTAATCCTCGTCGTCCTCCGAGCCCAGGAATGCGATCTTCAACGTCGTGTCTGCGGCCAGGGCACTACCCGCCCCGGCGATCAGCCCCACGGCGGCGGCGCCGGCGGCAAGCGTTTTCCAGAAAGTCATGTTTTCCTCCTTGTTCACGTTATCGTTCGGTTAAACCCTGCATCAGTGAAGCCCCATGGCGCGGGGCAGGAAAAGCACCAGATCCTCGAAGAAGGTGATCAGGAAGATCACCCCGGCCTCCACCGCGAGGAACGGCAGCATCGCCTTGGCGATGACCTCGACCCGCTCGCGCGATACCGAGGAGGCGACAAAGAGCACCAGGCCCATGGGCGGCGTCGCCAGGCCGACGGTTACGTTGACGCACATGATGATGGCGAAGTGGACCGGATCGAGGCCGATGTGTTCGACGAAGACCTCGGAGAGGATCGGCCCCAGAATGAGGATCGCCGGTCCGGCATCCAGGAACATGCCGACCACGAAGAGCATCAGGTTGACCAGAAACAGCAGCAGGTAGCGGTTGTCGGTCAGCGACAGCACGAAGTCTGCCAGCATCTGCGCCGCGCCCACCTGGTCGGCCACCCAGGAGAAGGACTTGGAGGCGCCGATCAGCATCAGGATGATGCCCGAGGCGACGGCGGCGCGGTAGAAGGTGGCCGGAAGGTCGCGCAGGCTGAGGGCGCGGATCACGATCACCGAGACGATGAGCGCGTAGAAGGCGGCCACGCCCGCGGCCTCGGTGGGCGTGAAGAAGCCGGTGAGGATGCCGCCCAGCAGGATGATGGGGGTCAACAGCGGCCAGAAGGTCTCCCGCCCCGCGCTCACCACCTCGCGGGCGCTGGCCCGCCGGCTGGCCACCGGGAAGTCGTACTTAATGGCGAGCCGCCAGGTGACGAACATCAGGCCGCTGCCGATCAGCAGCCCCGGCACGATGCCGCCAGCGAAGAGCGCCGCCGGGCTCACCCCCATGATGAAGGCATAGATGATCATGATGCCCGAGGGCGGAATGATCGGACCGATGACGCTGGAGGCCGCCGTGACCGCCGCCGCGAAGCGCCGGGTATAGCCCTGCTTCTCCATCGCCGGGATCAGCATGGAGCCCAGCGCCGAGGTGTCGGCGACGGCGGAGCCGGAGAGCCCGGCGAAGAGGATCGAGCTCAGGATGTTGACCTGGGCGAGACCGCCGCGGAAGTGGCCGATCAGCGACTGGCTGAAGCGCACCAGGCGCTCGGTGATGCCGCCGGCGTTCATCAGCTCGCCGGCCAGGATGAACAGCGGCAGCGCCATCAGCGGCACAGAGGACATGCCGGAGAAGACCTGGCTGAGCAGCGAGTTCAGGTCGCGCGGGTTGAAGTCGCGGCCGAGGTCGTTGGCGACGACGATGCCGGAGGCGCCGAGGAGGCCGAAGACCACCGGGATCGAGAGGGCGAGCGAGGCGAGGAAGAGCCAGAGAAAGGCTGTCTGCATCGGTCTAGTCCCCCGTCTCGGCGTCGACTTCCTCGAAGGACCGCACCGCGCGGAAATGCGGGTGATCCGCGTCGAAAAGGCCGATGAGGTAGCGCAGCAGCATCTCGATGTTGGCAATGACCATCAGGGTGACGCAGACCGGCAGCAGCATGAAGACGTAGCGCCACTCGATGCCCAGGACCGGGATCTTGATCTTCGCCTTGAAGGGGCGGATGGAATTGAGATCGAGGCCGAAGATGCCGTCCAGCACCGCGGTCATGGCATCCCACTTCAGGCCGATCTTGCGCAGCGTGAGATCCAGCGCGATCAGCAGCAGGGCGAGAATCAGGAGGTGCAGCAGCAAAGAGTGCAGGCGCTGCAGAACGCCGGGCAGGGCGTCGTGCAGCATCTCCAGGGCGACGTTGCCGGCGCGCCGATAGGCGATGGGCGCCACCAGGAAGGCCAGGGCGGGAAGCAGGATCAGCATCACCTTTTCGGTCCAGGGCGCGCTGATCCCCGAAAGCCGCGCGGTGACGGTCCAGACGACGGTCACCAGCATGGCCACCATGGTGACGGTGATCACCGGACGCAGCACGCTCTCGATCGCGCGATTGACGCTGCGCAAAAAGACCACACCATGTGACAGCACTGCGATCATTCACTTCCTCCCCTGCGGGTCGGCGCTTCTCCGGCGCGTCTCCAGCAGCCTATCAGGTCATCACCTGACCACCATCGACGTTGATGCACTGGCCGGTGATGTAGCTGGCGTCCTCGCTCAGCAAGAATCGAATCACGGTGGCGACTTCGCGCGGCGCGCCGAAGCGGCCCAGCGGGATTTCCTGCAGCAGCCTATCGCGGCGGCGCTCGATCACCCGCTCCGGCATGCGGGTCAGGATGATCCCCGGCGCGACGGCGTTGACCGTGGCCCGTTCGCGGAAGCGCCGCGCCAGGGAGCGGGTGATCCCCACCAGCCCGGCCTTGGCGGCGGAATAGGCGACGCTGTCGACGGCGCCGCGGCGAAAGGCCAGGGACGAGGTGAAGACCAGGCGACCCATGCCCTCCTCCGGCAGCCGCTCGCTCATGGCGGTGGCGAAGTCGTAAGCGTTGCGCAGGTTGTTGGCCATGGTGCGCTCCCAGACCGCGGGATCGTCGCCGAGATCCGGGTCGTCCTCCATGGAGCCGGCGAGATGCACGAAGCCGCCGATCGCTCCGCCCACCGGCGCCAGGGCCGCCCGGGCCGTCTCAGCGCAGGTCACGGGTTGTACGCTCGCCGTGGCGCCGATCTGTTGGGCGAACTGCAGGACCTCGCTGTCCTCGCGGTCGATCAGGTGCAGCCGGCTGCCCACCTCGGCCAGGACCGTGCAGAGGGCCCGGCCGATGCCGCCGGCGGCGCCGGTAATCGCGATGGTGCCCTGCTGTTCGGTCATGTCCGTGCCGTCCCCAAAGTGGTCCTTGGCGCGGCTGGTCTGGTGCCTGAACCACTCGTTCTGCAATCGATTACATATCATGAGCCTTGCCGCAACCCTAAATCCGGCAGTATGCTTAGATTTGTGCATATGACTGGATGCCCTTACGGGCTCATGCGGCGGATATGAGAAAGCGATTACAGGCATCCGGCGGACGCGCCAGCGTGGCTGACGTGGCCGCGGCGGCGCAGGTCTCCACGGCCACGGTTTCGCGGGTGCTCAACAAGGCCGACTACGTGAAGCCGGCGACGCGCAAGGCGGTGGAGGAGGCCATCGCCGCCCTGGGCTACATCCCCAGCGGCGCCGCCCGCTCCCTCTCCAGCCGCTCCAGCCGCATCATCGGCGCCATCATCCCCTCCATCGACAACTCGATTTTCGCCGCCGGGGTCGAAGCGCTGCAGACCCATCTGAGCGAGCGCGGCTACCACCTGCTGATCGGCTCCAGCAACTACGACCCCGAGGAGGAGTACCAGGTCTGCCGCAGCTTTCTGGAGCAGCACGCGGCGGGCGTCATCATGATGGGGGAGACCCATAGCCCGGACTGTCTGGCGGTGCTGGAGCGCTATGCGACGCCCTTCGTGAACACCGGCGTCTACTCGCCGGACCGCCCCTACCCCTGCGTCGGCTTCGACAACGCAGGCGTCGCGGCGACCGCGGTGCGCTACCTGCTGCAGCTCGGCCACGAGCGCTTTGCCATGATCGCCGGAATCACCACCGACAACGACCGCGCCATCGGTCGGCTGCGCGGCGTGCGCGCGGAGCTTGCAGCCAACGGCCTGGAGCTGCCCGACGAACGGGTGCTGGAATGCCGCTACGACATCGCCGAGAGCCGCGCGGCCTTCCGCACCTTGATGCGCCGGGCCGAGCCGCCGACGGCGGTGCTCTGCGGCAACGACGTCCAGGGCTTCGGCGCCATCCTGGAAGCCCAGCACAGCGGCATCCGCATTCCCGAAGAAGTCTCGGTGGTGGGCTTCGACGATCTGGTGCTGTCACGCCACCTGAAGCCCTCGCTCACCACCATCCGGGTGCCGACCCAGGAGATGTGGTGCCGCGCCGCCGACATGCTGCTGGCCCTGCTGAGCGGCAAGGACACCCCCCGCGCCCTGGAGATCGAAACCTCCCTCATCGTCCGTGAGTCGACGGGGCCGGCGCCGACGCGCTGATCCAATAAGCCGCTAACCGAAGTGGACTTCGAGCCGGGCTTTCTCGGCACGCGGCGGCAGATCGATCCGGTCATCGGTGACAGACAGCGGAACGCCATCGAGAGTCGCCCCGGCGATCCTTCGGCCTTCGAAACGCAGCCAGGCCCCGCCCTCACCCGCCGGCAGCACCGCGGCAAAGCCGTCGGCCGACAATGAAAGCTGGCTTATCCGGCCGGTAAGGTCGCTGGCCAGGAACGCTTCGCCGTTCCGCAACAGGGACCAGGCCTCGCCATCTCGCAGGATGGTCATGGCGCCGAGGGGCGTGTGCAGCGGCCCCACCTCCCCTTCGACCTGGGCAGGCGCCAGTGACAGGCCGCTCCAGGGCGAGAGGTCGATCACCTCGGAAAGCGCCAGCGCCGGCAGCAGGGCGCCCCAGGAGTAGAAGGCATCGCTGTCGGCCTGATCGAGGATGGCGCCGCTCTCGGCGTTGAAGTTCTCGCCGCAGTGCCGGGCTTTCCAGCTCCGAGCGAAGAGACCGGCGCTGATGACCGCGAGCTTTGCAGCCTCGTCGTCGCGGCCGGCCCGGCGCAGGCCCAGGTAGGTCCAGAAGTTCAGCGGCGGCCAAACCCGGCCACGCCAGTAGACGTTGTCCGGATAGGCCGGGTCGTCGCGGGTCACCGAGGGCAGGCCGATGGGCCCGCCGAACTTCTCCGGCGCCAGCAGATAGCGGCTGATCATGCTCTCGCTCTGCTCCGGCGTCGCGATGCCGGCGGCCAGCGGAAAGAAGGAGGTGGGCGCGAGGGAGTCGATGAAGACGCCGTCCAGCAGGCGGTTGGCGAAGACACCGCGCTCGGCGTCCCAAAGCTGTTCGCCGATGCGCGCCTTGTGGGTGGCCACCTGCGCTTCGAGACGCGCGGCCTCGTCAGTGCGACCCAAAGCCCGCGCTATGAGCGCCAGGATCTCCCCGTCGAGGGCCAGAAGACTGTTCAGGCCCACGTCCGCCGACAGCAGCAAGCCACTCTCGGGGTCGAAGGGCGCCGGATCGTGGAGCGGCGAATTGTCCATGGAGGACTCGTTCTTCGCCCCCAGCTTGGTCCCCTTGTAGAGCCCGGTGCCGACGTCCGGGCTGGTGCCGTAGGCCACCAGGCCGCTCTCCGCAAGATGCCGCCGGCGCCACCACCAGTCGTAGTTCCGCAGGATCTTCGGGAAGGCCCAGTCCAGAAGATCGCGGTCGCCAGAGCGGGCGTAGAGCGACCAGACCACGAAGGCGGCGATGGGCGGCTGGGAGCGGTCGATCCAGGCGTCGTTGCCGGTGACCAGGCAGGGGAAGTTCCCCTCCTCCGTCTGCCAGGCGAAGACCGCCTCCAGGTTCTGCCGCGCCTTCACCGGATCGAAGAGGCTCCACAGCAGCGCGTTGTAGAGCACGTCGTTCAGCCAGACGCCGAAGCCGCCGAACTTGCGGCTGTTCCAGTTGCGGGTCAGCAGCGTATAGGGGCGCCGGTTGACGCTGTCGAAGGCATGGTTCCAGGCCATGACGTCGTGGATCGCCTGCAGGCAGGCTTGCTGCGGGCCCTTCGGCTCCAGGAACGCCAGTTCATCGGCGCTCTCCGGCAGATCGGGCCGGGCGACCGTCCCCGAGGAGACCGCGACGCGCAGGGCCGGGGCTTCCTCGAGATTGAAGCGCAGGGCCGCGAAGCGCCCTTCGGTTCCCCGGGAATCCAGATAAAAATATCCTTTGTTTTCCAATTCCTTGGCGAGCGCGTCTAAACTCTCATGGAAAGTGACGAGCAAAGGGTCCTTGGCGGCCGCGATATGGAGCTTCAGTTCACCCGCACCATCGAAGCCTTGGAGAACGCCGCTGGCCTGATCGTAGGTCAATCGGGAGCCCTCGGGTCCGGAAACACAGAGGATCACCCAGAACCGCAGACCCCATTCGCCGTGGCTTTGCGTCACCCACTCGATCAGCGGACCCTCGGGCTCGAGCCGAAAGCGCCAACGCAGGCGGGTCTGGTAATGATCGATGTCGAAATGGATGGCGCGCCCATCGATGGCGCGGGCGCCAAGAAAGAGGCCGACCTGTCTGGGCGTTGCCAGGAAGTGGTTTGCCTTGGCCGAATAGAGCGCCGGCACCACTCGAAATCCCGTCTCTGGGTTCCAGAGTTCCGCCGGCCGTTCGGGGTTCCAGGTGGACCATCCGGCGGGACTCACCGCGGCCACTCCGAAGCCAGCAGAGCCGCGCAGGTCGTCTGTTCGATCTGCTGGTCGAAGCGGGGGTAGACCAACTCCAGGCAGGCGCGGTGAGCGGCGCTGTCGGAACTGGCCACGGCGTCGCTCGCGATCACCACCCGGATGCCGCGGTCGACCGCCGAAAGGGCGGTGGCCAGCACGCAGACATCGGTCTCGATCCCGGTGAGCACCAGGGCGCTGGGCGCCTGCTCCTCAAGGAAGGCGGCGAGCGCTTCGCTGTCGAAACCGTTGTGGGTCGCCTTGTCGAAGACCAGCCCCGGCTTCGCGAGGGATTGCAGATCGGCGTGCAGGTCCATCGCAGCGTCCCCGATCTCCGCGCGGGTCACCGAGGACCAGCGCTTGTAGTAGTGCCGCCAGCGCCCCGGCGCCTCCTCGGCGGTCATCGGCGTGATGAAGCGGGTGAAGGCGCTGCGGTCAGGGGCATGGCCCGTCAGGCGCACGATGGCCGGCAGGATCTCCAGCCCCGCCGGGCAGAACCATTCGCCGGGCTCCAGAAACAGCCGCTGCATATCGATGCAGAGGTGCCAGGCCTCGCCGTCCAGCGGCCCGAAGGGCAGCACGCTCACGGCTCTACCGGCACGGAATGCGCCGGCGACCAGCAGATCCGCACGCGCTCACCCAGCGGCAGCACCCCCTCCCCCCGGTTCTGGGCGAAGACCTTCAGGGTCTGGTCCTGCCAGTCCAGCAGGTAGGTGACGCTGCTGCCGGCGAAGATGTGCTGGGAGACCTGCGCTTCGATGACGTTCGTGCCTTCGGCGGGCGTGTCGTCGCTGCGCTGCAGCCACATCTTCTCCGGCCGCACGGCGAGCTGGGACTGTGCGGCTCCGGCATTGTCCGAGACGGCCAGAAGAGTCCCGTCCGCAAGCCGCAAGCCTCCCGCCTCCGCCGTGCCCTGAAAGATGTTGGCATCACCCAGGAAGGTGGCGGCGAAGACGCTGCTTGGCCGCTCGTAGATCTCGCCGGGCGCGCCCTCTTGTACGAGGGCGCCGTCGCGCAGCATGCCGATGCGGTCGCTGAGGGTCAGTGCCTCTTCCTGATCGTGGGTGACGAAGATTGTGGTGATGCCGACCTCCCGCTGGATGCGGCGCAGTTCCACCTGCATCTCGACACGCAAGGCCTTGTCCAGCGCGCTGAGCGGCTCGTCCAGCAGCATCACCCGGGGCTCGATGACGATGGCGCGGGCCAGGGCGACCCGCTGCTTCTGCCCGCCGGAGAGCTGATGGGGCTTGCGGCCCTCCAGCCCGGTAAGCCGCACCAGCTCCAGCACCTCGCCCACGCGGCGCCGGATCTCGTCACTGGCCAGGTGGCGCACCGTCAGGCCGAAGGCCACGTTGTCGAAGACGGTCATATTGGGAAACAGCGCGTAGTTCTGGAACATCATGCCGACGTCGCGCTTTTCCACCGGCACACTCTCCACCGGCTCCCGGTCGACGGTGACATGGCCGCTGTCGGGAAACTCGAAGCCGGCGATGATGCGCAGCAGGGTGGTCTTGCCGCTGCCGGAGGGTCCCAGCAGGGCGTAGAAGCCGCCGTCGGGAAAGTCGATGGAGACCCGGTCGAGGGCGGTGAAGCTGCCGAAGTGCTTGCTCACCTCGCGGACGGCGATGGCGGCCATCAGCGTTCCCCCCCGAACTTGTAGAAGCGCGCGACGCCCAGCAGCACCGCCATGGAGAGACAGATGATGATGGTGGAGATGGCGTTGATCTCCGGCGTGAAGCCCTTGCGGATCGCCGTGTAGATCTCCACCGGCAGGGTCGAGACGCCGGGCACGGCGAGGAAGTAAGAAATCACGAACTGGTCGAAGGAGACGG
This sequence comes from Pelagibius sp., assembly GCF_028289705.1. Taxonomy (GTDB): domain Bacteria; phylum Pseudomonadota; class Alphaproteobacteria; order Kiloniellales; family Kiloniellaceae; genus Pelagibius. The sequence continues at coordinate 73,449 of NZ_JANQOI010000087.1, read as the reverse complement.
CAAAAGCGAAGAGCGCGGCGGCGATCACCCCCGGCGCCAGGAACGGCAGGGTGACATAGCGCAGCGTCTGCCACTGGCTGGCGCCCAGGGACCGCGCGGCCTCCTCCAGATGCGGATCGAAGGCCTTTAGGCGCGCCGAGACGACGATGATCACATAGGGCAGCGCCAGGGCGACATGGCCCAGCACCATGGCATGGAGGCCGCGGCCGATGCCGATCCAGAAGAAGAAGATCAGCATGGAAGTGCCGATGATCAGCCAGGGAATGGCGATGGGCGGAAACAGCAGGATCTGCAGCAGCTTCTTGCCGCGGAAGTCGTAGCGGAAGAAGGCGATGGCCGCCAGGGTGCCGAGAGCGCTGGCGATCACCGTGGTTACCAGCGCCACGCCGAGGCTGTTGAGGCCGGCGTCGATCAGCTTGGCGTTGCCGGCCAGCCGCTCGTACCACACGCCGCTCCACTCGATGGGCAGGCGGTAGAGCTGTGAGGCGTTGAAGGACATCACCGCCATGACAATGATCGGGACGTAGAGAAACAGCAGCACCGCCCCGAGGTAGACCCGGCCCAGGGAGGTCAGCGGCAGGCGGCGTCGGCTCATGGTTCGGCTCACGATCCCGCCCTCCGCAGGACCGGCGCCGAGAGCGCGAAGATCAGCAGCACGAAACCCAGCATGATGAAGGAGAGCGCCGCCCCCAGGGGCCAGTTGAAGACGGCGGTGAACTGATCCTCGATCACCGTGCCGATAAAGGTGCCCTGCCGGCCACCCAGAATGCGCGGCTCCATGAAGGAGCCGACCACCGGCACGAAGATCAGGATCGAGCCCGCCGCCATGCCCGGCAGCGCCAGCGGGATCACCACCCGCCGCAGGGTGGTGAGGCGCCCCGCCCCCAGCGAACGCGCCGCCTCGATCAGGCTGTCGTCGATGGCCTGCAGGGAGATGTAGGTGGTGAGGATCATGTAGGGCAGATAGGAGTGCACCAGCCCGATGATGATGGCCGGATAGGTGAACATCAGGCCGAGGGAGCCGAAGTCCGGGAAGACCCAGTTCACCGCCGTCTCCAGAACGCCGTTGCCGCGCAGCACCATGGTCCAGGAGAAGACGCGCACCAGCGCGTTGCTCCAGAACGGCAGAATGATCAGCAGGAAGAGCGCCTCCCGCCAGCGCCCCTTGATGGTTTTGGCCAGCACGTAGGCGCAAGGAAAGCCGAGCAGCAGGCAGTAGAGCGTCACCTCCGCACCGAGGCGGAAGGAGCGCAACATCAGGGTCTGGTAGAAGTCCTTCTGGAAGAAGTCGAGGTAGTGCTGAACCGTGAAAGCCGCGACCCGCTCGCCGAAGGGGGTTTCCGTCAGCAGGCTGAAGTAGAGCATGGCCGAGAGCGGCAGGAAAATCGTCACCGCCAGCCAGAGATAGGCGGGCCCTAGCATGGCCGGCAGGGCGCGGTTCGGGGGGCGGCGCTCGGCCGTCCCCTCCCCCGCGGTCTCGGATGCTGTCCTGACCGTCACCGGCCTAGGGCCTGTTGAGGTTCATTTCGCCGTCGTGGCGGGAGCAGATATTCGCCAGGGTTAGAAGCGGGCGGCGCCGTGGGGTGGTCCCCCACAAGGCGTCCGCGACGCGGCCCTGGCGTATATCTGCCCCGTCCCGAAGGGATCCGGCGCATTTGACCCGCGGCCGCGTCGCTCCTCGTCGAATATGCTTGAGCATGTCCTTCCTCGTCGCTCCTAACCGAGGGCCAAATCCGCTCGGACCACAACGGCGAAGTGAACCTCAACAGGCCCTAGCGCAGCCGTCACGTCACCACCGCGACGGCCTACTGCTGCATGTAGGTCTTGGTCTCCTGCCAGAGCTCCAGCATCTGCTTGCGCAGGGGCTCGGCGATGGGGCCCATGAACTGCACCTTGGCCACCTTCTCCGGATTGCCCAGGACCGTGCGGTTGAAGGCGTCGCCCGGGAGCTGCGCATTGGCGGCGGCATTGGCGGAGGCCGGCGCGCCCACCTCCGTATCCCACTTCACGTAGAACTCGGGGTCGATCATCCAGTCGATGAAGGCCTTGGCCTCCTTCACGTTCTTGGCGCCGGTCTGGATCGAGAGGCCGTCGAGCCAGCCGATGGCCCCTTCCTTCGGGATGATGAACTCCACCGGCAGGTTGAAAGCGGTCTTGGCGCGGGAGGCCGAACCGCTCCAGTAGGTCGCCAGATCGAACTCACCGGCGGAGAGGAACTGGTTCCACTCGTTCTCGGAGCCCCAGAAGGTGCGGATCTGCGGCTTCAGGGCCCGCAGCTTCTCGCGGATCGCGCCGAGATCGGAGGGATTGTTCATGTCCTGGCCCAGGGCGATGGCGGCGAGCTGCACCGCCTCCACGGCGTCGTCGCGCCAGCCCACCCGGCCGGCGTTGGCCGGGTCCCAGAGCGCCTCGATGGAATCCGGCGGGCTCGGAAAGCGTTCGCTGTTGACCGCAAAAGACGTGAGGCCCCAGACCCAGGCGACGCCGTAGACCTGGCCGTCGATCACCAGGTTCTTGTTGTCGCCCATGCCGGGAGAGAGATCGCCGACGTTCTTCATGTCGCCGGTGTCGATGGGTTGAATCAGCTTTTCCTGCGCCGCCTGGGAGGTGAAGGAGGAGTTGATCAGCACCACGTCGTAGGCACCGGGGTTGGTGCGCAGCTTGGTCAGCATCTCCTGCTCTGAGGAGAAGTACTCATGCACCACCTCGATGCCGGTCTTGGCGGTAAAAGCCTCCACCGCCCAGGCCTCGTCGGTGCCGTAGCCCTGCCAGTTGAGAACCCGGATGGTCTCGGCTGCAGCCGCCGTGCCGGCCCCGGCCAGTCCGACCGCCAGGGTGAGCGCCGCGGCGCCGAGAAGCGCGCGTCGTGAGAGATGGCCAGTTCCGTCCATTGTTCTTTCCTCCCTTAAGGGGTGTCGTCTGTTCTTGAGCGGCCGTGCCGGCGTCTTCCCCTGCCTGTCCGACAGCGCCCTCGACCGCGCCGGGGCCCAGAGTAGGGGCTGGGCGAAGCCGCGATCAAGGGGCTTGCCGAATCACCGCGCTACGGCAGCCCCGAAAGCATCGCACAGCGATCATTCGTGCGGTTGAAGTTCTTCCAGATGCTCCTCCAGGAAGAGCGTGACCTCTTCAGAACCCATTTCCAGATGGCCGTGTTCGGGAAGGATCTTGGCGCCGGCCGCCACCAGGGCGCGCAGGCAGCGCAGATAGTCGCCCTCCTCCGCGCCCGGACAGTTCATGGAGCCGTGGATTGCCGTGCCGAGGGCGGTACCGCCGAACATGTTCCGGGACTCCAGGTCAACGCCCAGCCCGATGTACATCTCAACGATCTCGGCGTGGCCCCACCAGGCCGCCGCATGGATCGGCGGCATGTCGGATTCGCCCTTGCGGTCGGGGTCGAAGCCCAGTTCGGCCAGCAGGCGCAGGACCGGGAGGCTGTCCCGGTTCATGGCCAACTCGGTCGGCCGCTGCAGATCCTTGTCAGTGAGATCGTTCCAAAGAGACGGGGTGTCGCTTAGCAGGCGTTTGGCCTCCGCTCCGTCCCCATCGGCAATGGCCGCGAGAAAGCGCTCCGCAGGAGTTAGCTCGGTGTCCAAGCCGCGCGCGGCCAGCATCTCGGCCATGGCGCGGTTGCCGGAGATTACCGCCAGGGCATAGGCCGTGCGCCCGTCATGACGCGCCGCCGGATCGACGCCGTGGTCCAGCAGCAGCGCCCCGATCTCGCCGGAGCGGCCGCGCAGGATGGCATGATGCAGGGCGTTGCGGTCGTCGGCCGGCGTGGGCGACGGATGGCGATAGGGCGGCGCGTTGGGATCGGCGCCGTTGGCCAGAAACAGCCGGACGCCCTCGGGGCTTTCCCGGTCCAGCATGCGCAGGAAGGCGTTGGTGGTGCCCACTTCGGCACCATGCCTGAACAGCAGTTCGACACCCTCCAAGGTTGGCAGTTCGGTGGCGTGATAGAGCGACTCGTTGTCGTTGGGATCGGCGCCGTGCCGTAACAAGGCCTCCGCCAGGCGCAGGTTGCCCGCATGGCCGAGGGCACAGTAGAGCGGCGAGAGTTCGTGCTCCTCGCCCGGTTCGGCCGGAAAGCCCTGGTTCACCTCAGCACCCGCCGCCAGCAGCGCCTCCAGCAGATCGATCATGGCGTCCACGGCCTCCGGCGAACGGTGATGGATCTTGGAGGCGCAGAGCACGTGGATGGGCAGACGCTCGCCGATGGGAGTGGTCGCCAGCGCTGGATCGCGGGCCAGTGCCGCCAGCGCAGCGTCTTTTCGCGCGAAGGCGAGCTGCAGGCCGAACTGCGCGTCGGGCAGCCCGGGATCGAGGGACAGCAGGCGGTCGACCAGATGGAAGTTGCCGTTGGTGACGGCGCGCCCGAGCTGCCTGATGCGCTGCTCCTGGGTCAGGGCTGCCGTCTCGACAGCCAGCTTCAGCCGCGGCCAGCTCTCCGCCCCCGCCTCCCGGGCGATGACGTGCAGGCAGTCGGCGTGGGTTGCCGCCGCCGGATCGCGGCGGTCGGCAAAGACGCTGCGAAAACGGGCGAGCGCATCCGCATCGCCGTCGTGGAGCTGCTTTCGAAGGCGCTTGGCCGCCCTCTTGGCGTCGTCAAGGGAGCGCGGGTCGGCGGGATTCAGGGAAGTTTCGGTCATGGCGTCTCTTCTCCTCAACACCCTGTGTCCACCGGGAGGGCAGGAAAAGAAGACGGAGTCATATCTTTGAAGACGGGGTGAGGCCGCTCTTTCCGTGGACAGGGCGCGTCCCCGAACGCGCTGCCCTCGTGCCTACCGCAAGGAGCCGCTGCAATGCAACCCGAAACCGACCAGCCCTCCGCCTAAGCGCGGGCCGCCGCTCCTTTCCGTTGGCGCCGGAGGAAGGCGAGCCAGTCCGTCATGCCCTCGCCGGTGCGCGCGGAGAGGGCCATCACCGCGGCCTCCGGGTGGACGCTGCGGATGTTCTCTTGGCAGCGCGCCTGGTCGAAGCCGACATGGGGCGCCAGGTCGATCTTGTTGATCAGCACCAGTTCCGCGGCGCGGAACATGTGCGGATACTTCAGCGGCTTGTCCTCGCCCTCCGGGGTCGAGATCACCGCCACCTTCATGCGTTCGCCCAGGTCGAACATGGCCGGACAGACCAGATTGCCGACGTTCTCGATCATCAGGATGGAACCCGCTGGCGGGTCCAGCTTCTTCACCGCCTCCGCCACCATATCGGCCTCCAGATGGCAGCCGGCCCCGGTGTTGATCTGGATCGCGCGGGCGCCGGCGGCGCGGATGCGCTCGGCATCGTTCGCCGTCATCTGGTCGCCTTCAATGACGGCGATCTCGATCTTCCCCGCTACTGCCTCGATCGTCCGTTCCAGCAGCGTGGTCTTGCCGGCGCCGGGCGAACTCACCAGGTTCAGGGCCAGGATACCCCGCCCCTCGAACCAACTGCGGTTGCGCGCCGCGATCTCGTCGTTCCTGGCCAGCACCGCCTGTTCCAGGGAGATCACCTCGCCGTGCGGACCATGCACATGGGGTTCGTCATGATCATGGTCATGACCGTGTGCATGGCTGTGGGCGTGGCCGGGCGCCGCGCGCTGGCGGAGTAGCGATTGCGCGCCGCTCTCAGGATCGGTGAGGCTCACGGCATTGGCCGGATCGGAGCATCCACAGGTACCGCACATCAGGCCGCCTCCTCGACTTCGAAATCCTTGATCAGAAAGGCATCGCCTTCGGCTTCGAGGAACTCGAGGGCGGCGCCGGCGAGCACCGTCCCCTCCGCAGCGATACCGAAGCAGAAGCTGAGGGCCTCGCGCTCTACGCAGGCCCAGGGCCCGATGGCGAGGCGCACCCGCCGCACCCGGCGCGCGCCGGCGTGCTCGGACACGATGGCGACGATGTTGCGCGTCAGGCCCAGTTCGTGCATCCGCGGGCTCCTCAACAAATCCGCGGCAGCTGCTCGCCGACCAGCATGTCGACGATGCGCTGCCCGCCGAAGAGGGTCTTCATCACCACTGTCGCGGGGTGGGCCTCCACGGCCCTGCCGATGACGACCGCCCCTTCGCCGGCCGGGTGGGCACGCATCGCCGCCAGCGCCGCCTCGGCCTGCGGCTCCGGGACGAAGAGCACGAGAGTCCCCTCGTTCGCCAGATAGAGCGGATCGAGGCCGAGGATCTCGCAGACGCCTTTGACTTCGCTGCGCAGGGGCAGGACCGCTTCGTCGATCTCAATGCCGACCTCGGCAGCCTGGGCGATCTCATTGAGCGCCGATGCCAGACCGCCGCGGGTGGCATCGCGGGCAGCACGCACAGCGGGCGCCGCCGCGATCACCGCCTCCATCAGACCGTTCAAAGACCGGCAGTCGGAGGGGATGTCGCCGCTCAGCGCCAGATCGCCCCGCGCCGCCAGGATCGCCGCGCCGTGATCGCCGAGGACACCGTTGACGATGGCCACATCGCCGGCTTGAACCCGGCTGGCCGCCAAATGTCGCTCCGCGGGAATCACCCCGAGGCCGGAGGTGGTGACGAAGAGCTTGTCCGCCGCGCCGCGGCCCACCACCTTGGTATCCCCGGTGACGATCACCACACCGGCCTCCTCCGCGGCGCCGCGCATAGACTCCGCGATCCGGCGCAGCAGGGCCACCTCAACCCCCTCTTCGATGATGAAGGCCGCCGAGAGCCAGAGCGGGCGTGCGCCGCCGACCGCCAGATCGTTCACCGTGCCGCAGACCGCGATCTTGCCGATGTCGCCGCCGGGAAACTCCAGCGGGTCGACGACGAAGCTGTCGGTGGTGAAGGCGAGCCGCGCGCCGGGTTCCGCCAGCGCCGCGGAGGTCAGCCGCGCCTGGTCCTCCATCTCGCCCATCTCCGGATTGCGGAAGGCGGCGACGAAGACGTCCTCGATCAGGTCACGCATAGCCTTGCCGCCGCCGCCGTGGGCCAAGGTGACACGCTCGGCGCGCAGGCGGCCGCTGGGCGAGTTGGCAGGAGTCATTACGTTCATTCCGCCGCCTCCACCGGCGCGCGTTCCCGCGATCCGCCGCCGTACTGGTAGTAGGCGGCGCAGGACCCTTCGCTGGAGACCATGAGCGCGCCGACGGGGGTTTCCGGCGTGCAGGCGGTGCCGAAGACCTTGCACTGCCAGGGCTTGATGACGCCCTTCAGCACCTCGCCGCACTGGCAGGACGCGGGATCGGCGATCTTCACCTGGGGCACCGGGAAGCGGCGCTCGGCGTCGAAGCGGGCATAGGCCTCGCGCATCCGCAGCCCCGAGTGGTCGATGGAGCCGAGGCCGCGCCACTCGAAGAACTCGCGCAGCTCGAAGACCTTCGCGACGGCCTCCAGGGCCTGACGGTTGCCCTCGCCGTCAACGATGCGGTCGTACTGGTTCTCGATTTCACAGCGCCCTTCGGCGAACTGCGTCAAGAGCATCCAGAGCGCATGGAGGATATCCAGCGGCTCGAAACCGGCGATGACCAAGGGGCGGCGGTAGTGCCGGGCGATGAAGTCGTAGGGCCGGTTGCCGATCACCATGGAGACATGACCGGGCCCCAGAAACCCGTCGACCCGCAGGTCCGGCGAGTCGAGGATCGCCTTGATGGTGGGGATGATGGTGATGTGGTTGCAGAACAGGGAGAAATTGGCGATGCCCTCCGCCTCGGCCTGCAACACCGTCAGCGCCGTGCTGGGCATGGTGGTCTCGAAGCCGAGGGCGAAAAACACCACCTCGCGCTCCGGGTTGTCGCGGGCCAGCGCCAGGGCGTCCAGCGGCGAATAGACCATGCGCACGTCGGCGCCCTCGGCCTTGGCCTGCATCAGGCTCTTGCGCGAGCCCGGCACCCGCATGGCGTCGCCGAAGGTGGTGAAGATGACCTCCGGCCGTTCGGCCAGGGCCAGGCAGTCGTCGACCCGCCCCATGGGCAGCACGCAGACCGGACAGCCGGGGCCGTGCACCAACTCGATCTTCTCCGGCAGCATGGCCTCCAGGCCGTAGCGGAAGATCGAATGGGTGTGGCCGCCGCAGACTTCCATGACCTGCAGCGGTTTTCCGTCCTTGGTTTCGATCCGCTGCGCCAGGGCTTCGATCTCGCGGAACAGCGCTTTGGCCTTCTCGGGATCGCGGAATTCGTCGACGTACTTCATGACCGATCAGCCTCCGCCGGAGCCGCGCATGGCCGCCAGTTCTGCCTGGACTTCGCCAAGCTCGGTCAGGGCCTCCAGGGTCCGGGCGGCCTGTTCCTCATCGATGCGGCTCATGGCGAAGCCCACGTGAACCAGGACCCAGTCGCCGAGGCAGCGCTCCACCGGATACTCCTCGTCGACGATGCAGGCGATGTTCACCGGGCGCCTGACGCCGCCGATTTCGACCGTCGCCAGCTTGTTCGCGGCGTCGCTGATCTCGACGATCCGTCCCGGTATCCCTAGGCACATGGATCTCTCCTGAGGGTTTCCTGCCGGGTGGCCAGCGCCACGGCGGCTTGTCCCAAGGCCAGGCCGCCGTCGTTGGCCGGCACCCGTTCGTGACTGAGAACCCTGAACCCCCGCCGTTCCAGGCCTTCATGAACCAATTCGAACAGGGTGGCGTTCTGGAAGCAGCCGCCGGTCAGGGCAACCGTCGGATAAAGCCTCTCCTCGCCGGAAAGCCGCGCCGTCATGGCGACGATGGCATTGGCCAAGCCGCGGTGGAACCGCGCCGCGATCACCCCCAGCGAGGTCTCGCGGAGCAGATCCTCCAGGAACGCGCGCCAAGCAGCCGCCGGCTCGATGTAAGGCAACCCCTTGCCGAGGAGTCGCGGGAGGACGAAGGGATAGGCCAGATCCTCGGACTCGTTCAGTGCCTGGGGATCGATGGCCGCCTCGAAGCACATCGCCGCCTCGCCTTCGTAGGCCTGGGCCTCCCAGGCCAGACCGCAGAGCGCGGCCGCCGCGTCGAAGAGCCGGCCACAAGAGGAAGAAAGCGGAGAATTGATGCCTTTGGCGATCATGGCGTCCAGGGTCGCACGGGGGGCGGCCTCCAGCCGTTGATAGAGATCAAGATGAGCGAAGTTTTTGGCGAATTCGGCCCAGCCCATCTCCGCCATCAGATGGGCATAGGCGTTGCGCCAGGGCTCCCGCACCGCGGCAGTCCCGCCGGGCAGGGCCACCGGCTTCAAGCAGGCGAGACGCTCGAACCCGGTGTAGGTGCAACCGAGGAACTCGCCGCCCCAGACCGTGCCGTCGGCACCGAAGCCGAGGCCGTCCAGGGCGATGCCGAGCACGGAGCCGCCGCGCAGCGGCCAGCCGTTCTCGGCCATGCAGGCGGCAACATGGGCGTGGTGATGCTGCACCTCCACCAGGGGCAGACCGCCTTCCTCCGCCATCACCTGCCCGCGCTTGGTCGAGAGATAGTCGGGGTGACGGTCGACGGCGATCAACTCGGGCTCGTGCGCGTAGAGCCCGCGGTAGAGCGCCAGATTGTGGGCGACGTCCTCGGCGGTCGCCGCGTCCTCCAGGTCGCCCATATGCTGGCTCAGGATCGCCTGCCCGTCCTTCACCAGACAGAAGGTGTTCTTGAGCTCGCCGCCGAGGGCCAGGACCTGCGCGGCGCCGTCGAAGCCTTCCGGCAGCGCGATGGGCGCAGGCGCGTAGCCGCGCGCGCGGCGCAGCAGCCGCGGACGGCCGAGGTCGACGCGCACCACAGAATCGTCGATGCGGTTGGCGATCTCCCGATCGTTCATCAGGGCAACGTCGGCAACGCCTGCCAGTTCCGCGCGCGCCTGCGCGTTCCCAGTGCATTGAGGCCGGCCGGAAATGTTGCCGCTGGTCATCACCACGGGCCGCTCCATGCGGCGCAGCAGCAGGTGATGCAGCGGCGTGTAGGGCAGCATGAAGCCCAGGCGGTCGAGCCCGGGTGCTAGGGCCTGCGGCAAGGCTTCGCCCCGCAGCGTGAGGAGAACGATGGGCGCGGCCGGGCTGGCGAGCAGCGCCGCCTCTTCCTCGGAAACCGCGCAGTAGCGGCGGATCACATCGAGATCCCTAGCCATCAGGGCGAAGGCCTTGCGGCGGCGGCCTTTGCGTGCGCGCAGGCGGGCGACCGCCGCCGCCTGGGTGGCGTCGCAGGCCAGGTGGAAGCCGCCGATGCCCTTGATGGCCACGATGTGACCCGTCATCAACAGGCCGCCCGCCGCATCGACGTCGTCCAGCATGGAAGGGGCTTCGCGGTTGACGGTGCCGCCGCCCAGACTTTCGATCCAGGCCCGCGGCCCGCAGGCATGGCAGGCGACGGGCTGGGCATGAAAGCGCCGATCGTCCGGGTTCTCGTACTCGCCGCGGCAATCATCGCAGAGCGCGAAGCCCCGCATGGTCGTCTTGTCGCGGTCGTAGGGCGCGCCTTCGACGATGGAAAAGCGCGGCCCGCAGTTCGTGCAGTTGGCAAAGGGATAGCGGTAGCGGGCGGCGAAGGGGTCGCGCACCTCGGCGAGACAGTCGGCACAGGTCGCGGCGTCCGGCGTCACCACCGCGCGCAGGCGCCCGCTTGCGGAGGGGGCGATCTCGAAGGCCGGCGGCGCCGGTGCGTCCAGGGGCCTCCGCTGCATCTGCTCGATGCGCGCCAGGGCGGGCACCTCGGCTTCGAGACGCTCGGCGAACCGCTCCAGCGCCGCCCCCCAGAGGCGGATCTCCACGCCCTCACCAATGTTGCGCACGTCGCCGGTGAGCCCCAGTTCCGTGGCGATGCGCCAAACCGTCGGCCGGAAGCCGACGCCTTGGACCTGCCCGCGGATGGTGATGGCCTCGCCCCTCACGGCACCAGGTCCCTGATCACCACGCGGTTGTCGGCGTTGCCGTGAAGTCCCTGTCCCAAAGCGCATCCTTGTCGATGGTCGGTGTTACCGTACCATCACACGCAGGAGCGAAACAGCTAGCGGTGGAACTCCACGAAGAATTCGACGGGACCCAGGGGTTTCACCCGATGAGCCACCGTGGGTTCGACGATCCCCGGGCGGCCGGCCTCAAGGACCCTCACTTCGCCGGTCGACGGCACGGTGTAGCGCAGGCGTCCCGACAGAACGGTGATGACACCCCAGACGCCCTGCTTGGTCCGATGGTCCTGCAACAGGCCCTTCGGCACCGTCGTCTCCGTGAAGACGGCTGTCCGGTGGTAGGCTTTGACCGATGGCGGCAGGGTGTTCACGGCGCCTCCTTTCGTCGCGCGAGGCTCAGTTCCGGGGGGCCGAACATGCCGAGTTGCAGGCTCCGGGCGATGCGCTCGGCGCGGTCCACAAACAGCGCGGCGATATCCGGCGGGCAGATCTCATTCGCGCTGCTGCTAAACAGCGCCAGCCAGGTCTGGAAGTGCTCCGGCCGCAGGGCCCGCAAGGCCTGATGCCTCTGCATCGGCTGGCCCTTGAAGCGCCCGCTCATCAGCATCACCGAGGACCAGAAGTCCATCATGATCCGCAGGTGCGGCTCCCAACGATCCTGAACCACCGCTTCGAAGATCGGGCCCAGGTCCGGAGTCCGCCGTATCCTGGCGTAGAAATGGCGCACCAGCCGCTCGATCATCGCCTCGTCGATCTCCGGATGGAGCGGCCGGGGGGCGCCACCGACTGTCTCGACCGTCATCGAAATGGCCCCGATCCGGTCCGGTCAGCCCCGCCCGGCTGGCAGGCCGCCGAGGACATCCGCCGGATTCTCGCCGCGGCCGAGGGCGTTGGCGAAACCATGATTGCGGTCGCGGTGACCGACCTCGTCCGCACGCACCGCCAGGACCACGTCGCGCAGCCGCGCGTCGGCCGGCAAGCCCCAATAGTCGATGGCGAGTTGTGGGGCGAGCGGATTCGCGTGACGCCCGGCATCGATCTCTTCCAGGTAGTGGGTGTAGCTCACCACCGCCTCCTCCTCGAAATAGCCGACGACGCGGTGGGCGACCTTCGGCGAGACGAGATAAAGAAAGAAGTAGAAGTTATAGAACACCGCCTGGGTGACCATGATCACCACCCGTTCCAGCATGGTGGGCTGGGCGATCTGAACGAAGGTCATCAGGTGCATACGCTCGTTCTCGGCCTCGTCCAGAAGCTCGCGGATCCAGCCCTGGTCGTCGCGGATGTGGCGCAACGCCTTCAGGTGCTGCAGCAGGCCACCGACCATCCCGGGCACCGCCGCTACGGTTTCCAGGACCACTGCCCGGTGGCCGTAACGGCCGGCGAAGAAGCGGTCGGCGACGAAACGCAGGCTCTTCACGAAGCCGGCGGCGATCCGGTCGCCGAAATCAGCGGGTGCATGGTGGTGGTGGATGCCGGTGGCTGCCCGGTCCCGGATGTTCTGGGTCATCGCTCGTCCCCTTGTCCCCAAAGAAGCATCTTCAATACCTATTATATGGAGCACTGGCAGCCAAAAGCAATACCTAAAATACATCTTTTATAGAAGAGAACGCGGGAGGTCGGAAACCCGGCGCGATGGCCCGCCCCGTAACCCCGCCGGTCGCAATGCATCGAAGGTCCCGGGAGAGGCGCCCGCCGCGGTCCCAAGTTGCCCGACGGCGCGGCTTTGGATCATGATGGCGGACCGCAGCATTGAGTCGACATGAGAATTGGGGGGCGCCGTGGATACACTGGGCTTTGCGGTCATCGCCGGTGGCGTTGTCCTGTTCAGCCTGATCTCCAAGCGTCTGCAGGCCACGGTGATCACCGCCCCCATGGTCTTCGCCGCTTTCGGCCTGGTGATCGGGCACGCCGGGCTCGGGCTGGCGGACCTCGACGTCGGCCACGGCTTCATCCATGGGCTCGCCGAGCTCACCCTCGTCCTGGTGCTGTTTTCCGATGCGGCGCGGATCGACCTTCGCCAGGTGCGGCGCGACCACAACCTGCCCGTCCGCCTGCTGCTGCTGGGCATGCCGCTGACCATTGCCGCCGGCGCGGCAGCCGCCCTGCTCCTGCCGCTGGGCCTGACGTTCTGGGAGGCCGCGCTGCTGGCGGCGATCCTGGCGCCCACCGATGCCGCCCTCGGCCAGGCGGTGGTCTCCAACCCCCGGGTTCCGGTGCGTATCCGTCAGGCGCTCAACATCGAAAGCGGCCTCAACGACGGCATTGCCCTGCCCCTGGTGCTGCTCTTCGCCAGCCTAGCCAGCGAATTCCACGGCGCAGGCGCAGATCAGAGCTGGCTGGTCTTCGGCGCCAAGCAGATCCTCCTAGGCCCCTTGGCGGGTGTCGTTGTCGGAGGCCTCGGCGCCTGGCTGATCGACCGAGCCGTCACCCGGGGCTGGATGAGCGAAAGCTTCGAGGGCCCGGCCATCCTGGGCGTCGCCCTGATGGCCTTCGCCGGGGCCGAACTGATCGAGGGCAACGGCTTCATCGCCGCCTTCACCGCGGGGATCGTCTTCGGCAACCAGGTTCGCGGGCGCTGCGGCTTTCTCTTCGAGTTTGCCGAAGCGGAGGGTCAGCTTCTCACCCTCCTCACATTCCTGATCTTCGGCGCAGCGATCCTGCCCGAGGCCGCCGGTGGCCTGACCTGGAGTGTGCTTGTCTATGCCGGCCTCAGCCTCACCCTCGTGCGCATGCTTCCGGTCGCCGTCAGCATGGCCGGGACCGGCATCAAGTCGCCCACGGTGGCCTTTCTCGGCTGGTTCGGGCCGCGCGGTCTCGCCTCCATTCTCTTCGCGCTGCTGATCCTCGAGGAGACGGATACCGGCGGCCAGGAGACCATCCTGGTCGTCACAATTGTGACGGTCACCGCCTCTATCCTGCTTCACGGCGTGACCGCGGCCCCGGGCGCACGCTGGTATGGGTCGCTGGCCGACACCATGGGCCGCTGCGAGGAAGCCAAGACCGTGAGCGAGATGCCGACGCGCGGCGGATCATAAGCGAATCCTGATCGACCTTGAAACCGCTCTCGACACGTCGAGGGCAGGCGAACGCTCCACACGAACAATCAATCTGAAAGGAAACAAGATGCTCAACGAACAGCAGGAACGCTGGTGCAGTGAAAGCAAGTGGGACTTCTCAGACTTGAAGGCCCTCTTCATCAACTGCACTCTGAAGCGCTCCCCGGAAGTCTCGCACACCGACGGTCTGGTGCGCATCGCCCAGGCCATCATGGAAAAGAACGGTGTCAGCGTGGACGTGGTGCGGGCCGTCGACCACGACATCGCCTACGGCGTCTGGCCGGACATGACCCAGCACGGCTGGCCCAAGGACGATTGGCCGCCGATCTACGAGAAGGTGAAGGCCGCCCACATCCTGGTCATCACCACGCCGATCTGGCTGGGCGAGAAGTCTTCCGTCTGCACCAAGGTCATCGAACGGCTCTATGCCAACTCCGGTGACCTCAACGACCAGGGCCAGTACGCCTATTACGGCAAGGTCGGCGGCTGTCTGGTGACCGGCAACGAGGACGGCGTGAAGCACTGTTCCATGAACATCCTCTATTCGCTGCAGCATCTGGGTTACGTGATCCCGCCCCAGGCCGATGCCGGCTGGATCGGCGAGGCCGGGCCCGGCCCCTCCTACCTCGATGCGGGCTCCGGCGGGCCGGAGAACGACTTCACCAACCGCAACACCACCTTCATGACCTGGAACCTGCTGCACAGCGCGCGCATGTTGGTGGATGCCGGCGGCTTCCCCGCCCACGGCAACCAGCGCTCCGCCTGGGATGCCGGCTGCCGCTTCGATTACGCCAATCCGGATTATCGATAGGGTGGCGCCTCAGCCGGCACGGACGCCGAGCTCTCCTTCCAGCACGCGCAGGGTGGAGAGCAGCCCGTCCTTGTCGGCATAGCAACCCTGGAGCCAGCGTGAGCCGCTGCCGGCATAGCCCTTGCGGGCGTGCAGCACCCGGGTGTTGTCGACGATGAAGCATTCGCCCGGCTCCAGCTTGAAGCCGACCGCCATCGCCGGGTCATCGACGATCTCCGCCAGACGGCGATAGCCCCGGTAGAAAGCCGCCATCTCCGCATAGGGCACGTCGGTGATGGGCGCCGCGGAGCGGTTGTTGAAGCGCACCGCCAGCAATTCGCCGTCCGGCGCCAGTTCGATCATCGGCCGGCGCGCGGCAAGGTGCACGCCGGAAGCGCCGGCATATTCGAAGCGGGCGCAGTGGCGCGCCAGCAGGCCGAAGGCGTCGGGGTCTTCGTCGCGCAGGCGCTGGGCGGCGCGGAAGCCGTCGACCACGAGGGAGTCGCCGCCGGCGGCGGAATTCTCCAGGCAATAGAGGATCTGCAGGGTCGGCACCGGGTCCCGGTAGGGGTTGTCGGTATGGGCCTGCAGGCCACGCCCGGTGTAGGCCAGGTTCGTCGGGTTCACCTCGGCCCGCACCTCGAACCACTTGCCGTAGTTGGTCTCGCGGACGTAGCCGAAGAGCGCGGCGACCTCTAGGAGCGCGCCGCTTTCCGCCGGCCCGTCGGTGAGCTTGGCGAAGCCGTAGCGGCGCACCAGCGCCAGCCAATCGCGCAGCGCGGCGGGTTCCTCCGACACGCGGTCGAACCTGCCTTGCGGCAGGTCTTTCAGATCACCGTCCCAGGTCTCGATGCCCGCGGCGGTCCAGCCGGGTTCGGGCGCCGACATCCCATCGTAGGCGTTCCGCCGCAGCCAGTCGGCCGGGAAGCGGACCGTCTTACGGTCCGGCGCGAAGGTCACGCTCAGCGCGCCCTCGGCAACGGCGGTCTCGAGGACGCGGGTGTCCGGCGGGATCTCGTTCAAGGTCACCAGCCGCTGACCGTTCTCGGGCGACCGGGTTTCCGGATCGAGGGCATTGTCGCGCAGCCAGATCGCATGAAACCGCAAGGCCGCACCGTCACCCCAACGGGTTTCCAGCGCGGCGCCCTCCTCAACGATCTTGGCGGACTCGATGGATTCCATTGCAGCGCTCCCTGCTCACACCTGACCACGCATCCTGACGTGAGTGGCTGCCTGCGGGAACCTCTATTGATCTCCGCTGGCCATGACGCTTTCACCGCGCTCCTTGCGGGCGGCGCGCTCGGCCAGCAGTGTATCGAGCCAGTCCGGGTCCATCTCCGGGACCGAGGAGAGCAGCAGGTCGGTGTAGTCGTGGTGCGGCGGGGTGAACATCTCGTCTTTCGGCCCCTGCTCCACGATGCGGCCCTGGTACATGACGATCACCTCGTCAGAGACCGCGCGCACGGTCGCGATGTCGTGGGTGATGAACATGTAGGCGAGATTGAGCTCCCGCTGGATGCGGTCCAGCAGCTTGAGAATACCCTCCGCCACCAACTGGTCGAGGGCCGAGGTCACCTCGTCGCAGATGATGAAGGCCGGCTCCGCCGCCAGGGCGCGGGCGATGCAGATGCGCTGCTTCTGGCCGCCGGAAAGCTCCCCGGGGAAGCGATCGATGAAGGCATCGGGATCGAGCTCGATCATCTCCAGCAGGCCGCGCACCCGCTGCTCGCGCTCGCGGCCGTTCAAGCCCAGATAGAACGAAAGCGGCCGGCCGATGATGTCGCGCACCCGCTGGCGCGGATTGATCGCCGTGTCCGGCATCTGATAGATCATCTGGGCGTGGCGGAGCTGGTCCTTGCTGCGCTGGCGGTAGTCGCCGGGCAAGGGCTTGCCGTCGAACAGCACCTGTCCGCTCACCGGCGGCAGCAGGCCGGTGATCACCCGCGCGGTCGTGCTCTTGCCACTGCCCGACTCGCCGACCACGGCGACCGTGCGGCCGCGGTGAATCTCGAAGGAGATGTCGTGGAGCACCGGGGTATCGCCATAAGCGGCGGTCACATGGTCCACCTTGACCAGCGGCGTCGCTTCCTCCGGCGCCATCACCGCTTGTTTCTGGAAGGAGCGCACGGCCCAGAGCGACTTGGTGTAGTCCTGGGTCGGGGCCGAGAGCATGCGCCGGGTCTCCGCCTCCTCCACCAGCTCGCCATAGCGCAGGACCATGATGCGGTCAGCCATCTGGGCCACCACCGCCAGATCGTGGGTGATGTAGATGGCCGCCGTGTTGAACTGGTCGACGATGTCGCGGATGGTCGCCAGGACCTCGATCTGGGTGGTGACGTCGAGGGCGGTGGTCGGCTCGTCGAAGATGATCAGATCGGGCCGGCAGGACATGGCCATGGCCGTCATGGCGCGCTGAAGCTGGCCGCCGGAGACCTGATGGGGATAGCGGAAACCGATGCCCTCGGGATCGGGCAGGCGCAGCCGCCCGAAGAGCTCGACGGCATCGGCATTGGCCTCGGTCCTGGACTTGAGCCCATGGCGCACGGGCATCTCGGCATACTGCTCGATCAGCTTGTGGGCCGGGTTGAAGGAGGCCGCCGCGCTCTGCGCGACATAGGCGATGCGCGCACCGCGCAGGCTGCGCTTCTGATCCTCGCTGGCGGTCATCAGGTCCATGCCGTCGAAGAGGATGGAGCCGCCGGAAATGCGGCAGCCCGGGCGCGCGTAGCCCATGGCGGCAAGGCCCATGGTCGATTTGCCGGCACCGGACTCGCCGATCAGGCCCAGCACCTCGCCGCGCCGCAAAGTCAGGTCCAGCCCTTTGACGATGTCGCTCCACTGCTCGTCGCTCTGCCCCTCGATGCGCAGGCCGCGCATCTCCAGGAGGACATCGCCGCCGCCGTTGGCGGCCCCCCTCTCAGTGGTCCCCGTCTCAGTGGTCATCACGCAGCCCGCTCGATTTGTGAAGGAACCAGTCGACGACGAAGTTGACGCCCACCGTCAGCAGGGCGATGGCGGCGGCCGGCAACAGCGGCGTGATGTCGCTGTAGGTGATGAGCGTCGCGTTGTCGCGCACCATGGAGCCCCAGTCCGCCGTCGGCGGTTGAATGCCGAGGCCCAGGAAGCTGAGAGCGCTGATCAGCAGGAACACGAAGCAGAAGCGCAGGCCGAACTCGGCGGCCAGCGGCGGCAGGATGTTGGGCAGCACCTCGCGGGTGGCGATCCAGACGATGCCCTCCCCGCGCAGCCGCGACGCCTCGACGAAATCCATGACCACCACGTTCATGCTGACCGCCCGCGCCAGGCGATAGACCCGGGTGGAGTCGAGCACCGCGATGATGCCCACCAGGGCCGGCACCGAGGTCCCCACGATGGTCAGCAGCAGTAGCGCGAAGATGAGCTGCGGGATCGCCATCAGGACGTCCACCAGACGGCTCAGCAACTGATCGGTCCAGCCGCCGAGGATCGCCGCGAGGATGCCGCCGAATCCGCCGATCAGAAAGGCCAGGCAGGTGGTGACGAAGGCGATGCCGATGGTGTTGCGCGCACCGTAGATCAGCCGGGTGAGC
Source organism: Pelagibius sp. (assembly GCF_028289705.1). Classification (GTDB taxonomy): domain Bacteria; phylum Pseudomonadota; class Alphaproteobacteria; order Kiloniellales; family Kiloniellaceae; genus Pelagibius. Next base: position 55,255 of record NZ_JANQOI010000087.1, on the reverse strand, counting down.
ATATCGCGGCCGAGGTTGTCGGTGCCCAGCAGGAAGTCCTCGCTCCAGGGCTCGTACTCGCTGCCGACGATTTCCGACTCGCCGAAGGGCGCGAGCACCGGCGCGAAGACGGCGACGACGACATAGGCGACCACCACCAGGAGGCCGAACTTGGCACTGAAGGGCGCCTTCCAGAGCTCCCGCCCCACCACGCTCCAGATGCCCGCACGGACCGCCGGAACGAAGGCTTCGCTGGCCGAGAGGCTCGAGTCTGTTTCGGTGCGCTCGGTCATTTCGGGTGCAGCAGTCTGGGGTTGGTGAGAATGGTCAGCACGTCGGCCGTCAGGTTCAGCAGGATGTAAGTGGCGGCGAAGATCAGGCTGCAGGCCTGCACCACCGGGATGTCGCGGGTACGCACGGAATCCACGATGAGCTGACCGAGGCCCGGATAGATGAAGACCACCTCCACCACCACCACGCCGACGATCAGGTAGGCGAGGCTGAGGACGATCACGTTGATGATCGGCGCCCAGGCGTTCGGCAGCGCGTGATAGAGGATCACCCGGGAGCGCGAGAGCCCCTTCAGGTTGGCCATCTCGATGTAGGGGCTGGCCAGGAGATTGATGATGGCCGCCCGGGTCATGCGCATCATCTGGGCCACCACCACCAGGGTCAGGGTCAGCGCCGGCAGGAAGCTGCGGTAGGCGCGCTCCATCAGCGGCGTCGTCGGATCGACATTCGCCAGGCTGGGGAACCAGGGAAACTTGACCGCGAGGTAGAGGATCAGGATGTAGGCGATGAAGAACTCGGGAAAGGAGACCGCGGAGAGGCTCACCACGTTCACTGCCCGGTCATAGACGCTGTTGCGATAGAGCGCCGCCATCACGCCCAGGAACAGGGCGAGCGGCACCGAGATGATGGCCGCCAGCGCGGCCAGGAACAGGGTGTTCTGCAGCCGCACGCCGATGAGCTCGGAAATCTCCCGCTGGCTGGCCAGCGAGCGGCCGAAGTCGCCCTGGACGATTCCGGCCAGCCACTCGATGTAGCGGGTATGCGGCGGGAGGTCGAGGCCGAGATCCCGGCGGAACGCGGCCACGGTCTCCTCCGTCGCCGAGCGGCCCAGAATCTCCTGGGCCAGATCCCCCGGCAGCAACTCGACGCCGAGGAAAATGATCAGCGACACCACGAACAGGGTGACGAGGCCCAGCGCCAAGCGCTGGGCCACCATCTTTACGATCTTATACATGCTGGGTCATCGGCACAGACGATGCAGCGCCGATCAGGCGAACCACCAGCGCTCGACGGCGCGGAAGCCGTCGAAGCCCCAATTGGCCCCCATTTCCTCGTGGGCAAGTTTCTTGGAAAGGCCCATGACGTAGTTGTTGAACATGGGTACGACGACACCGCCTTCGTCGCGCACCAGCGTCTGCATCTCGTGATACATCTCGCGGCGTTTGGCCTCGTCGAGCTCCGCCCGCGCCTGAATCAGCAGGTCATTGAAGCGCGCGTGCTCCCAATAGGTGTCGTTCCAGGGCGCCCCGGCGGCATAGGCGGTGGAGAACATCCAGTCTTCCGTCGGCCGGCCGCCCCAGTAGACTGCGCACCAGGGCTTCTTCAGCCAGACGTTGGACCAATAGCCGTCGTTGGGCTCCCGCACCACGTTGATGTCGATGCCGGCCTTGGCCGCATGCTCCTTATAGAGCACCGCCGCGTCGACAGCCCCCGGGAAGGCGGCGTCGGCGGCGCTGAGATCCACGGCGAGGCTGCTGAGCCCCGCCTTCTTCAGGTGGAACTTGGCCTTGTCGACATCGTACTCGCGCTGCGGCAGATCGCCCGCGTGATAGCGGTTGGAGCGGCCGATGGGATGGTCGTTGCCCTCCACGCCGTGGCCGCGCAGCACGGTCTTCAGCATCGCTTTGCGGTCGAGGGCGTGCTTCAGCGCCAGCCGCACGTCGTTGTTGTCGAAGGGCGGCGTGTCGGTGCGCATGGCAAAGGTGTAGTGCGCAGTGCCGCTGGTCTCGACGATGTTGACGTTGGGGTTGCGCGCCAGCAGATGGGCGGTCTTGATGTCGACCCGGTCCATGGCGTCGATCTCACCGGTGGTGAGCGCGTTGGTCCGTGCCGTGACGTCGACGATGGCCAGCAACTCCGCTTCGTCGAAGTGCGCCCGGTTGGACTTCCAGTAGTTGGGGAAGCGCTTCAGCGCAGTGCGCACGCCGGGATCGTAGCTCTCGATGCTGTAGCCGCCGGTGCCGGCGCCGGCCGTCGCGTCGATCTCGCCGTCCTTGGAGGGCATGATCGCCAGGTGATAGTCGCTGACGATGAAGGGGAAGTCGGCGTTGCCGGACTTCAGGGCAAAGACCACCGTGTCCTTGCCGTCGGCCTCGATGGTCTCGATGGGATCGACGATGGGCTTCGCCGCCGACTTCGAGTCTTCGCCACGGTGATGGTTCATGGAGGCGATGACGTCCTCGGCCTCCAGGGTCTTGCCGTTGTGGAACTCAACGCCCTGGCGCAGCTTGAAGCGCCACTGCCGGGCATCCGCAGACGGCTCCCAGGATTCCGCGAGCTCGGGCGTGATGTCGCCGCTGTTGCCGACCTCCGTCAGCTTGCCGTGGACGGCGCCGCCCAGGACCTGCATGTAGAGGTTTTCGTAGGTCGCCGGATCCAGCGTATCGGTGGTGGAGCCGTGGCCGATGCCGAGCCGCAGGCGGCCGCCCTTTTTCGGGGTCGCCGCATGGGCGACACGGTTGGCCGCCGAGGTCGCGACGGCAGCGGTAATGCCGAGCGCCGTGGCCTGCTTCAGAAAGTCACGGCGGCTCACCCCGCCCACCCGGAGCAGGCGTTCCAATTGACTCAAATCTGTCATGATTTCCTCTTCCCTGCTTGTCTTATTGGACACTTCGTGTCTTTGAGCGGATCTGGTGCCGCTGTTTGCTGTTGAGACAATTTTGGAACACATCGTGTCTGAGGGCAAGGGTGGCCGTGTCCGGAAGGCAGCGGTTCAGGTTCGTGCCGCCGGGGCCGCTGTCGCGGGGGGCCCGTCCCTCGGAAATTGCTGCCGGCCGACAAGCCCGCTACTCTGGCGTTCGGTATCGAGAGCCTTGTGAATTCTGTCCGCGCTGGCGCCGGCGCCCGCACCGACCCTTCGATCTGCCATAAGAGGCGAGCCGTGAGCTTCCTGCCCTTTCAGACCCTCTACTTCGACGATCTCAGCATGGGCATGGCCGAGACCTATTCCAAGACCGTGAAGTCGTCGGATGTGGTGGGCTTTGCCGAGATCACCGGGGACCGCAACCCGGTGCACCTCTCCGAGCACTTCGCCGCCAAAACGCCCTTCAAGGGCCGCATCGCCCACGGCCTCTACACCGCCAGTCTCATTTCCGCGGTCATCGGCACGCGGCTGCCGGGCCCCGGCGCCATCTACGTCTCCCAGACTCTGAAGTTCCTGGCGCCGGTAAAGATCGGCGATACGGTCGACGCCACGGTCGAGGTTGTGGAGCTGAATGCCGAACGCCAGCGCGCGCGCCTCCACTGCCAGTGCAGGATCGGAGACACCGTGGTGCTGGAGGGCGAAGCCGTGGTCAAGGTGCCGCGCAGGGACCAGGACTGAAGCGAAGAAAGGCCATCGTTCCCGAAAGCGCCCGATCGGAACACATCACGCCAGAAGCCGTGGCGTCGGCTAGCCCTCGCTCACAACGCGGAAGTGGTGGGCGCCGTCTTCGATCCGGTTGGTGATCAGGCTTCGGATATCGGGCTGAATCTCGGGGCTTTCGGGGTCGAAGAGACCGCAGGATTTGAGGGCTTTCTTCACGCTGATCTGCCGGCCCAGCGCCTCCAGCAGCACCCGCGCGCAGAGCGGCTCGCGCCGGCCGCTGGCGGCCACGCCCAGCTTGAGACCGTTCAGCCGGGTGAGCCGGGTCTGGTAGTTGGGGTAGAGCACCGTCTGGCTGATCTCATTGCCGGTCAGGCTGTCGTAGTCGACCAGAAAGATGCGGTCGTTCAGATAAAAGGCCATCCCGCGGTACTTGCAGGTCACCCGCGGACCGGCCGCACCGAAGCGGGCCATGTTTTCGACGCGCTGATAGGTGGTGAAGCCCGCATTGCCGCTTAAACGCAGCAGGGAGCGCAGGATCAGCCCCGGGCGGGTCATGGAATAGCTGTACTCGAAGTAGTAGCCCTCGTAGTCCAGGAGGTCGCCGCGGGAGCGCCGCACGAGCTGGTCGAGATAGGCCACGTAGGGCCGAAAGCCGTCGTCGGCGGCGGGCTGATTGCGTTTCAGACCGACGATCTTCAGGAACTCCTGATGCGGCAGAAAGATCTCGTACTCCTCCACCCCGAAGAAGTCGCAGATCTTCTTGAACACGTGCCGGGAGGGCATGGAGCGCCCGCTGATGTAGCGGTTGAACTGGGAACGGTTGAGGTCGAGCCGGCGGCAGACCTCCGCGACCGACTTGTAGTGGTCGGTCAGAACCCGGAGATTTCGAGGAAAATCAGGGTTCAATGCGGGTCTCCCTAAACCAGCACTCAAAGACGTAAGGCTACCCCGCCTTAGAACAAGTGGCAACTGAATTGATGCTAGTTGATGCTTTCATTGCACCATAGTGCGTCAACATGCACCATCCCGCCCAATTGATTGCCGCCTTGTGCGCTCCTAGGGTGCAGACGGTTCTTCCCCGCCTCAGGCTGAGGCCGCGCGGGGCCGGACCGGGAGGAGCAGTTCAACGGGCAGGAGCCAGGGGACAACCCGGGCCCGCCGGCGAAGCCAAGACGGCACGAAGAAGACTTCGCCAGGACAGCAAGCCGGACAGGCCGCCCCCACAGTTGTGCGGGGGACGTGCAACGGAACAAGACTCCTTTCATCGGCGGTGATCCGACCTCTGCTCCCGCATTCCATGCGCGAGGGCTGTCGGGCGCCGTGGCGTAGTCGCGTTTCGGCGACGGGGCAAAATGGGGAGCCGTAGAGATGAGTGCCTTGAACGACGTCTTCAACATGCTGAGTGGCTATGTCTGGGATGCATTGGTGTACATCCTGGTCATCGTCGGCCTGACCATCACCTTCACCTCGCGGTTCGTGCAGTTCCGCTACTTCGGGCGCATGTTCAACGTGCTGCGCACCGCCTTTCACCATGAAGGCGGCCACATCAGCTCGTTCCAGGCGCTCATGCTGTCGGTGGCCGGGCGCGTCGGCGGCGGCAACATCGGCGGCGTGGCCGTGGCCATCACCCTCGGCGGGCCGGGCGCCGTCTTCTGGATGTGGATGATCGGCCTCATGGGCATGGCCACGAGCTTCTTCGAATGCTCCCTGGCCCAGCTCTACAAGACAGCGGAGCCGGACGGCTCCTTCCGCGGCGGTCCGGCCTACTATGTCGAGCGCGGCCTCGGCACGAACTGGAAGTGGCTCGCCGGGATCTTCTCCGTCCTGCTGTTGCTGACCTTTGCCTTCGCCTTCACCGGCTTCCAGGCGGTCACGGTCTCGACCTCCATGGAAGACGCCTTCGGCCTCAACAAGTACATCACCGCCATCGTGCTCACGGTCGCCCTTGCCGCCATCCTGTTCGGCGGCATCCAGCGCATCGCCGCGGTCACCGAGTTCATCGTGCCGATCATGGCCCTGGGCTACATCCTCATCGCCATCGTGGTGATCGTGCTGAACATCGCCGACATTCCCGGCGTCATCGCGCGGATCGTCACCGAGGCCTTCGCCCCCTCGTCGGCCATCGGCGGCGGCATCGGCGCGGCCATCATGATGGGCGTCAAGCGCGGCCTCTTCTCCAACGAGGCGGGCCTCGGCAGCGCCCCCAACGTGGCCGCCGTCGCCTATGTGAAGCATCCCTGCAGCCAGGGCACGGTGCAGGCTTTCTCCGTGTTCATCGACACCATCATCATCTGCTCTTGCACCGCTTTCATCATCCTGCTGAGCGGCGTCTACCAGCCGGGTGCCGCAGATGTGCAAGGCGTGGTGCTGACCCAGAATTCACTGGCCGACCACATCGGCGGCTGGGGCGAGGCCTATGTGAGTGTGGCCCTGATGCTCTTCGCCTTCAGTTCGGTGCTCTACAACTACTATCTCGGGGAAAACGGCATCGGCTACTTCTCCGACAAGAACCCGCTGCCCTTCACGGTCCTGAAGGTCCTGACCCTGGTCTGGGTGCTCTATGCCGGCACCCAGAGCTTCGGCGACATCCTGGTCTTCTCCGACCTCTCCATGGGGCTGCTGGCCCTGGTCAACCTGACCGCCTTGGCCCTGCTGCTGAAGCCGATGCTGCGGCTGCTGAAGGACTATGACGACCAGATCAAGGCCGGCGTCGCGCACCCGGTGTTCGATCCCGAGAAGTTCTCGGACCTCAGGATCGACAAGGATGCCTGGGTCTTCGACGACGAAGTGCCCGCAGGCAAGACTCAACCCGCCGAGTAGCACAGTTGGCACGCTGAAGCTAAGCTTCGGCAGCACGACGCGGGGTTCGCTCTGACGAGCGAAGGCAGAGGCGGTCCAGTCGGGCCGCCTCTCGTCTTTGGGCCGACCGCGGACAGGATCGAGGAGTAGGAAGACCATGAGCGGAAAGTCGGTCGCCATCATCTACACCGGCGGGACCTTCGGCATGCGCCCCTCGGAGAAGGGCTATGCGCCGGCGCGCGATCTCGACGCGCTGATCCGCGAGCGGCTTCCCGAGCTCAGCGCCGAGTCGATGCCGGCCTACGAGCTGATCGAGTACGACGATCCGCTGGAGAGCTCCAACGCGACACCGCATCACTGGTATCATCTGGCTGAGCAGATTGCCGGTGCCGCCGACCGCTTCGACGGCTTCGTGGTGATCCACGGCACCGACACCCTGGCCTATACCGCCTCCGCCCTCTCCTTCCTGCTGGGCGGCAGCCGCAAGCCGGTGATCCTCACCGGTTCCCAGATCCCGCTCTGCGAGGTGCGCAACGATGCCGCCGGCAACCTGATCGGCGCCGTCCAGGCGATCGCGACCGGAAAGATCAAGGAGGTCGGCGTCTGCTTCGGCCGCCATGTCCTGAGAGGCAACCGGACTACCAAGGTCAACGCCACCGAACTCGACGCCTTCGCCTCGCCGAATTTCCCGCCGCTCGCCGAAATCGGCACCGAGCTGCGGTTCAACGGCACCAACGGCCTGCCAAGCGACAGCGGGATCTTCGGCGAACTCCCGCCCCCCTACCACGCCTGCAACAGCGCCGTCCTGCGCATTTTCCCCGGTATCCCGGAGCGCTTCATCGATGCCATCGTCGATACCGGAGCCGTCGGCATCGTCCTGCGCTGCTATGGCGTGGGAACCGGCCCGACCGCCGACCCGCAGTTCCTGGCGGCGCTGGAGCGCGCCAGCACCGCGGGGGTCATCATCGTCGCCGTCTCCCAATGCCCGGAAGGCAGCGTCTCCCTCCGGCGCTATGCCGCCGGCTCCGCGCTGGCCGATGCCGGCGTGCTCAGCGGCTTCGACATGACCACCGAGGCCGCCTTCACGAAACTGCATGCGCTCTTCGCCCTCGGCCTCGACCGCAGTGCCGTCGCCGCGCTGATGCAGCAGGATCTTCGCGGCGAGCTGACGACATCCTGAACGATGCTCCGCCCGCAACCCGGGGCGGCCGTTCGCGACAAGATTGAACAGGCCGCAGCACTGGTTGCGGCACCCGCGAATACGGCGGCAACGGCCGCTCCATCAGCCGGTTCCGTAAGGGGCGGAGATTGTCTTCGATAGGGTGTCGCCCTAGAGTTATCAGAGAGGATTCGCACCGCTTGCGCGCGGGTCACGGGACTGACGCGGTCTGACTGAGCGGTGGAGAGATCGATCGCCCACGAGCAACACCCATCTACATCGCATCGTACTCGTTCCCGATCTTTAGACACCAATGCGCGTGCCCATGGAGGCTGCAGGTATGAACGCTTCGGTCCTTAAGAGCTCCTGTGTCGTTCTTCTCGCGCTGGGTTTTCTGGCCGCCTGCGCGGAGGAGGCGCCGGAAGTCGTCGAACGCATTCGCGCCATCAAGACGGTGACCGTGTCGGAGCGGGCCTCCGGCCAGGTGAGGCGCTTTCCCGGCGTCGTCGAAGCCGTCGACACCTCCAGCCTCAGCTTCGAGGTCGGCGGCAACGTCCAGAAGGTCAATGTCGACATCGGCGCCAAGATCGCCAGGGGCGACGTTCTGGCGGAGCTCGACCGGCAGCCCTTTGCGCTCAACGTGCAGGCGGCCGAGGCCGAACTGGGCCGGGCCCAGGCGGAGCTGGCGGAAAAACAGAACGACTTCGACCGGCAGAAGACCCTCTATTCGAAGGACTGGGTCAGCAAGGCGGCCCTCGACCAGGCAGCGGCCGCCTTCGACAGCGCGCGCAACACCGTCAGCTTCGCCAAATCCAAGCTCAACCTGGCGCGCCGCGATCTGGAGAAGACGGCCCTGGTTGCGCCCTTCGACGGCGTGGTCGCCACCCGCAACGTCGATCCCTTTCAGGAGATCCAACGGGGCGAGAGCCTTTTCGAGATCTTCGCCGAAGGCGCCATGGAGGTGGCCATCAACGTGCCGGAAACCTCGATCGGCAACATCAGCCTGGGCCTGGCTGCGGAGATCCGCTTTCCCACTGAGTCCGAGCGCAGCCACCAAGGTGCGGTCTCCGAGATCGGCTCGGCCGCGGGCACGGCGAATGCCTTTCCGGTCAAGGTCGCGGTCCTGGACGATCGGGGCGGCATCCGCCCGGGCATGACCGCCGAGATCACCGTGTTGCTCGGTGGAGGCGATGCCGAGGTGTCCTATCTGGTGCCCGTGACCGCCATCGTGCCCGGCGGCGAACCCGGCGACGCCTCGGTCTTCGTTTTCGACGGCGGGAGCTCGACTGTGGCGCGGACCAAGGTCGAAATCGAAGGCGTCCACGACGATCAGGTCGTGGTCACCAGCGGGCTGGCAGCGGGCGACATCGTCGCCGTCGCCGGGGTCAGCTTTCTCGATGACGGCCAACGGGTAAATCTCTTGGAGTCCGGCGCTGCGGCACTGGCGACAGCGCCCGTCCAGGAGTGATCCGGTGTCCTTCATCACCCGCTTTGCCCTGGACATCTCGCGGATCACCATCGTCTTCCTGATTGCCGTCGTCGTCCTGGGGCTCAGCCAGTTCGTCACCTTCCCGCGCCAGGAAGATCCGCCGATCGTGATCCGGGAGATCGTGGTGTCGGCCTACTTCCCGGGGATGGAGCCGTCGCAGATCGAGGAGCTCATCACCCGCCAGCTCGAGGCGCAGATCCGCACCCTGCCGGAGATCGACGAAATCTGGTCGGACTCCAAGACCGGCGTCTCGATCATCCACGCCGACGTCCGCGACGAGTACGACGATCTCGACCTGATCTGGCAGAAGGTCCGCAACAAGATGCAGGACCTGACGCCGGACCTGCCCGACGGCACCATCGGGCCCTTCGTCAACGACGAGTTCGGCCTCACCGCCATCGCCACAATCGCGCTCTGGAGCGAGGGCTTCTCCATGGCGGAGATGCGCATCGCCGCGCGCGACATCCGCGACCGCCTTTATGAGCTCGACGGCATCCGCAAGGTGGAACTCTGGGGGGTGCAGGACGAGCAGGTGACGCTGAAGTTCTCCACCACCAAGCTCGCCCAGTTCGGCATCAAGCCCGGCGATGTGGTCAACGCGCTGATCCAGCAGAACGTGATCCTGCCCGGCGGGCGCATCGAGGCCAAAGGCCCCGACATCATCGTCGAGCCCAGCGGCAACTTCCGCTCGGTGGGCGAGATCGAGAATGTCCTGATCCAGATTCCCGGCACCCAGCAGTCGACGCGGCTGAGCGACCTCCTGACCGTGGTGCGCGGCTATGTCGATCCGCCCAGCGCGCTGGCCTATTTCAACGGCCGCCCGGCCATCGTGCTCAGCGTCTCCATTACGCCCGGGGTAAACTCGGTCGAGTTCGGCGAGCGGCTCACCGCCAAGATCCGCGACCTCGAATCGCGGCTGCCCGTCGGCTACGTACTGGAATACGCCACCTTCCAGCCGGATCTCGTCGTCGCCGCGGTCAACGGCGCCCTCAGCAACGTCTATCAGACACTCGTCATCGTGCTCGCGGTGGTGATGCTGTTCCTCGGGCTGCGGGTCGGCCTGATCGTCGGCTCCTTCGTTCCCATGACCATGCTCTTGGGTCTCATCATCATGGGGTTGATGGGGATCGAGCTGGAACGGGTCTCCATCGCTTCGGCGATCATCGCCCTCGGCATGCTGGTGGACAACGGCATCGTCGTCGCTGAGGACATCAAGGCACGCCTGGAACGCGGCCAGAACAAGCGCGAGGCCTGCATCGAGTCCGGACGAACCTTGGCGGTGCCGCTGCTCACCTCCTCCCTGACCACGATCCTCGCCTTCCTGCCGATCCTGCTGATCGAAGGGCAAACCGGGGAGTATGCCTTTTCGCTGCCGGCGGTGGTGATCATCCTGCTGCTGGCCTCCTGGTTTCTCTCCATGTACGCCACCCCGGCCAACTGCTTCTGGTTCATGAAGGTGCCGGCGGTCGCAGGAAGCGCCGGCGGGAGTGCCGGCGGGCAGGACGAAGCCGCGCTCTACGCGGGCCGCTTCTACAGGGTCTACCGCCGGGTCCTCGAGCTGATGCTGAACAACCGGACCGCCGTGCTCATCGGCGCGGTCCTGGTGCTGGTCGGCGGCGCCGTCATCGCCAGCCTGCTGGTGCGCCAGTTCTTCGGGCCCAGCGACCGCAACCAGTTCCTTGTCTATCTGGACCTGCCTGCCGGCTATTCCATCAGCGCCACCGACGAGGTGGTGCAGCGCTTCACGGACTGGCTGGCGGACGAGGAGGAAAACCCGGAGATCACCAGTTCCATCGCCTATATCGGAACCGGCGGCCCGCGGTTCTTTCTGTCCCTGGCGCCCCTCGACCCCGACCCGCACCTGGCCTTCCTGATCGTCAACACCGAGACCGGCGAGCAGACGCCTGCGGTGGTCGAGCGGCTGCGCGACAAACTCGACAGGGAATACCCGGAGGTGCTGGGACGGGTGAAGCAGATGTGGCTCGGCGCCCAGGAACCCGGCTTCATGGAATACCGGCTGGTCGGGCCGGACCCGGACGTGCTTTACGCCAAGGGCGAGGAACTGAAGCGCAAGATCAAGGCCATTCCGGGCTCCCTGGATGTGCGCAACGACTGGGAGAACAAGGTCCCGAAAATCCTCGTCAGCGTCGATCAGGCGCGGGCGCGCCGCGCCGGCCTAACCTCCCAGGAGGTCGCCCTCTCCCTCCAGGCCCATATCGACGGTGCGCAGATCACCGAATACCGCGAGGGCGACATCGCGATCCCCGTGGTCATCCAATCCCTCGATGAAGAGCGGGAATCCCTCGGCGACCTCTGGAACGTCAACGTCTATTCCGGCGAGCGGGCCAGCAACGTGCCCCTAACCCAGATCGCCGACATCTCCGGCATCTGGCAATTCAGCCGTCTGGCGCGGCGCAATCAAGAGCTGATGGTCACCATCGAGGCCAAGCACCAGTTCCTCAAGGCGCCGGAGCAACTGGCCCTCGTGGAGCCGCTCATCGAAGAGCTCAACCTCGGCCCCGACTACCGTTGGGAGCTCGGCGGCGAACTGGACTCCTCGGCCGAGACCAACGAGAAGCTGTTCGCCAACATGCCGATCTGCCTGGCCGGCATCGTCGTGCTGCTGATCTGGCAGTTCAATTCTTTCCGGCGGCCGGCGATCATCATCCTGACCATCCCGCTGGCCTTTGCCGGGGCCTTCGTCGGGCTGATCGTGATGAACGCGCCCTTCGACTTCTTTTCGATCCTCGGCCTCTTCAGCCTGGCCGGGGTGATCATCAACAACGGCATCGTGCTGATCGACCGCATGGACAGCGAGCGCGCCGCCGGCAGGACCGACTACGAGGCGGTGGTCATGGCCTCCCTCGCCCGCTTCCGGCCGATCATGATGAGCACCATCACCACCGTGCTGGGGGTGATGCCGCTGATCATCAGTTTCGATCCGCTGTTCTATTCCCTGGCCTGCATCCTGGCCTTCGGGCTTTCCCTCGGCACCATGCTGACCCTCGGGGTGGTGCCGGTGCTCTACGCGACCTTCTTCGGTATTCGCAGGGCGGCAGGCTGACGCCTCAACAGCGATAGGGATCGTCGAGCGTCGGCACCTGGCGCGTCCACTCGCTATAGGGCGGGTTGGTCGCCATCTCATAAAGCGCGCGCAGCCGGTCCAGGGGCGCCTTGTCGTAATCCACGCGCAGGTCGAGGGGCGAACGGTCGGCGCGGACAATCCTGATGGCCGCCGACAAGGTCCCGCGGGCATCGCTGCCGGCCGCGATTCCCGCTTCGAGCGCCGCAAGCAGGCGATGGCCGAAGCCGCCCTCACCCGAGTCCACGTCTTGCCGGTAACTCTGCTCCATGGCCGTGAGAACGCCCCGGCCGGACAGCCAGTTGCCGGCGATGACGCAATCGGTCCCGATGATGTGGGCCTTGACGTCGGTGTTGGCATCGCCGGTCCAGACCGCCCCGCCGCCGTGAAAATCGAGCACCGCAAGCTGGCGATGCTCGCGGCCGGGATCGGCGGCGGTCAGACCGTCCACCACCGCTTCGGCGCGTTCGCCGCTTTCCAGCCGGGCCAGGGCCTGATCGCCCCACAGAGGACTGACGCAGAGCCCCTGGGTCGCCACCGCCCCCACCCTGGCCGCCGCGCGCAGCACCCAGGCGCCCACCGCCAGGTTGCCGGTCGCCGCCGCGCAGCCGATGGCGCCGGTCTGCCGGTCCAATGCAAGTATGGAGAACGTCATGGCACCTGCCGCATCCGAGGCCGCGCAACAATTGCACGAGTACGAAGCAATTTATCATGATAAACTTGCTTTGCAAATTTCTTATGATAAATTCGGATCTTCAACAGGGAGATCGCCATGAAAAAACTCTCACCATGGGCGCTTGGCCTCGCGGCCGTGGCTTTGGCCGCGCCCGCCGCACTCGCCCAGACCCCTCCCAACGTTCTGGTGGTCGGCCAGATCGCCGAACCGAAATCGCTCGACCCCCATGCCGTCACGGCGGTGAACGACTTCCGTATTCTGATGAACGTCTATGACGGCCTGGTCCGCTACAAGGACGGCACCTTGGAGGTGGAACCCTCGCTGGCAAGCAGTTGGTCGATCAGCGAGGACGGCACCGAATACACCTTCGAGCTGCGCCAAGGCGTCACCTTCCACGACGGCACGCCGGTCAACGCGGCCGCGGTCGAGTTCAACTTCGACCGCATGCTGGACGAGAGCCATCCCTTCCACGACACCGGGCCCTTCCCGCTCTCCTTTTTCTTCTCCGCGGTCGAGGACGTCGAGGCGCTGGACGACGACACGGTGAAGTTCACCTTGAACGCACCCTACGCGCCTTTCCTTTCCAATCTCGCCTATCCGACGGGGCTGATCGTCTCGCCGGAGGCGGTGAAGACCCATGGCGCCGACTTCGGCCGCAATCCCGCCGGTAGTGGCCCCTTCAAGTTCGCTGAGTGGGAGTCCAACGCCAAGGTCGTGGTGGTCCGCAATGAAGACTACTGGGGCGGCGCGCCGTCCCTGGAAGCGATCGTCTTCCGCCCGATCACCGATGCCAACACCCGGGTCGCCGAGATGCTGTCCGGCGGCATCGACATCATGGTGGAGGTCCCCCCGGACTCGGTCGCGACCTTCGACGGCAACGGCTTCCAGCTGCATGAGCAGGCCGGCCCGCACCTCTGGTTTCTCATCCTGAATGCCAAGGAAGGGCCCTTTGCCGACAAGCGCGTGCGCCAGGCGGTCAACTATGCCATCGACAAGAAGGCTCTGGTTGAGCAGATCCTGCAGGGCACCGCGGAGGTCGCTTCCGGCCCGACGCCGCCGGCCTTCGCCTGGGCCTACAACGATGCCCTCCAGCCCTATCCTCACAACCCGGAGAAGGCAAAAGCGCTGCTGGAGGAAGCCGGCCATGCCGGCGCCGAGCTCACCTTCTACGTCACCGAGGGCGGCTCGGGCATGCTCGATCCGGTTCCCATGGGCGCGGCGATCCAGGCCGATCTCGCCAAGGTCGGGCTCGACGTCAAGATCGAGACCTACGAGTGGAACACCTTCCTCGGTCAGGTGAACCCCGGCCTCGAGGGCAAGGCGGACATGGCGGAGATGGCCTGGATGACCAACGATCCGGACACGCTGCCCTACCTCGCGCTGCGCACCGAAGCCTGGCCCGACAAGGGCGGCTTCAACTCGGGTTACTATTCGAACCCCGAGGTCGACAAATTGCTGGAGGCCGCGCGCAGCGCCACCGACCAGGCCGAGCGAGCCCGGCTCTACAAGGAGATGCAGGCCATCGTCTACGAGGATGCGCCCTGGGCCTTCATCGCCAACTGGAAGCAGAACGCGGCGACTTCGGAGCGCGTCTCCAATTTCAAGCTGCAGCCCTCCTTCTTCCTGCTCTTGAAGGACGTCTCCAAGAGCTGACCGGCGGCGTTTCTCCGGTTGCCGGAACCTTGGGCGGGGCGGATCCTCTTGCGAACCGCCCCGCCGGCCGGCCGGGCCGGCGGCCGAGCTGAAGGGACGCGCGGATGCTGAGCTACCTGATCAAGCGTCTGATCGCCTTGGTTCCGGTTCTCCTGGGACTGACCGTCATCGTCTTCGCCATCATGGCGCTGATCCCCGGCGACCCGGCGACCGCCATCCTGGGGTCCTTCGCGACGCCGGAGAACGTTGAGAAGCTGAACCGCGACCTCGGCCTGGATAAGCCCCAGGTCCAGCAGTATCTGATCTGGCTGGGCAATCTTCTGCAGGGCGACCTCGGGCGCTCCTACAGCCTCAACCGGCCGGTGCTGGACGAGGTTCTGGAGCGCTTCTCGGCGACCCTGATCCTGGCCGGGGCGGCGCTGCTGCTCTGCACCATCTGGGGCCTCCTGATCGGCATCTGGACCGCGGCCCGGCAATACGGCTGGACCGACAAGATCCTGACCTTCGTGGTCCTCATCGGGATCTCGGTTCCCTCCTTCTGGCTGGGCCTCTTGCTGATCCTGCTGTTCGCGGTGGAACTGCGCTGGCTGCCGGCGAGCGGCATGTTTGCGATCTACGGCGGCGGCGACCTGCCCGACCTCCTGCGGCATCTCATCCTGCCGGCGCTGACCCTTTCCGTCGTGGCCACCGGTGTCATCGCCCGGCTGACCCGCTCGGCCATGCTGGAGGTGCTGCGTCAGGACTTCATCCGCACCGCCCGCGCCAAGGGCGTCTCCGAAACCCGGGTTCTCTACGGCCACGCCTTCAAGGCGGCCCTGGTCTCGATCATTCCGGTGATCGGCGTGCAGGCCGGCTTCGTGCTCGGCGGCGCGGTCTACATCGAGACCGTGTTTCAGTGGCCGGGCGTGGGGCGCATGCTGGTGCAGGCGATCTCGACGCGCGACATCCTGCTGGTCCAGGGCGGCGTCATCGTGGTCGCGGCAAGCTACGTGCTGTTCAACCTGCTGGCCGACCTCTCGCAAAGCTGGCTCGACCCGCGGGTAAAGGCCTGAGCCGCCGGCGATGGTCACCCTGAAACTCATCCTGCGCAATCGCCTCGCCGCCTTCGGCGGGATCGTCCTGCTCGCGGTCTGCTGCGTCGCCCTGCTCGCCCCGCTGCTGCCGCTCGCCGATCCGGATATCACCGACCCGGTCAATCGGCTGAAGCGCCCCTTCAGCGATGGCGCGCTGCTCGGCACCGATCATCTCGGGCGGGACCTCCTGTCGCGGCTGATCTGGGGCACGCGCCTGAGCCTCGCCGTCGGCATCGCCGCCGCCCTGATTGCCGCGTTCATCGGCTCGGCGATCGGTATCGTCGCCGGCTTCTACGGCGGTCGCATCGACGACCTGACGATGCGCGGCATCGATATGCTGATGGCCTTTCCCTACATCTTGCTCGCCCTGGCCATTGTCGCGGTGCTGGGCCCCGGCCTGTTGAATGCGCTCTATGCCGTCGCCGTCGTCAACATTCCCTTCTTCGCCCGCAACATCCGCGGCGTCACCGTCAGCATCGCCCACCGCGAGTTCGTCGACGCGGCGCGGCTGTCCGGCATGGGCCGGCTGCGCATCATTTGGTCGGAGATCCTGCCCAACGTGCTGCCGGTGATCGTCATCGCCATGTCGACCACCATCGGCTGGATGATCCTGGAAACCGCCGGCCTTTCCTTCCTCGGCCTCGGGTCGCAACCGCCGCAGGCCGACCTCGGCTCCATGCTCGGCGAGGGCCGCAAACTGCTGATCAACGCGCCCCACGCCTCCATCGTGCCCGGGGTCATGATCTTCGTCATCGTCATGAGCGTGAACCTCCTCGGCGACGGCGTGCGCGACGCGCTTGACCCGCGCCTGCGCGCCGGCGCCCTGTCGCGGCCCGCCGCCGCCACCCGTGTCGAGCGGCCGTCTCCGCCGGCCGCCGGGAAAACCGACGCGCTGCTCCAGGTCGTGGATCTGCAGACCGAGTTCCAGGTCGGCCCGCGAACCTACAAGGCCGTCGGCGGCGTCGATTTCGAGGTCGCGCCGGGCGAATGCCTCGGGCTCATCGGCGAGTCCGGCTCGGGCAAGTCCGTCACCGCGCTTTCGCTGCTCGGCCTGGTCGCCTCGCCGCCGGGCGTCATCGCCGGCGGTGCCGTGCGCCTCGACGGTGAGGACACCCTCTCCATGAACGGCGAAGCGCTGAGACGGGTGCGCGGCGGGCGCGTCGCCTACGTCTTCCAGGACCCCCTGGCCACGCTTCACCCGCTCTACCGGGTCGGCGATCAGATGGTGGAAGCGATCCGCAGCCATCGCCCGCTGTCGCGCCAGGAGGCCTGGAACCACTCCGTCGCTCTCCTCGAAAAAGTGCGCATCCCCAATGCGGCGGCACGGGCGAAGGCCTATCCCCACGAACTCTCCGGCGGGATGCGCCAGCGCGTCGGCATTGCCCTCGCCCTGGTGAACGATCCCGATCTGGTGATTGCCGACGAACCGACGACCGCCCTCGACGTGACGGTCCAGGCCCAGGTCCTGGCACTGCTCGACGAACTGCGCCGGGAGCGGAACATGGCGCTGATCTTCATCACCCACGATTTCGGCGTGGTGGCACAGCTCTGCGACCGGGTGGCGGTGATGTATGCGGGCCGCATCGTCGAGACGGGACCGACCGAGGAGGTGCTGGCGGCGCCGCGCCATCCCTACACCCGCCGGCTCATCGCCTGTGTGCCCGAACTCGGCGGCGGTCGGCGCGCGCTCTCAGCCATTCCCGGCCTGCCGCCGCCCGTGGATGCGCTACCGGCCGGCTGCGCCTTCGCGCCGCGCTGCGACAAGGCCCAGAACGCCTGCCGGCAGGGCGAAGTCGTGCTGCAGTCCTGCGGTATGCGGGCGGTCCGCTGCCTCTTTCCCGAAGGCGCGACCCCATGACACCGGCGCTGGCGGTGCGCGGTCTCGGCAAGACCTTCGGCGGCGGGCGCAGTCTGCTCGGCCGGCCCAAGCCGGCGGTTCACGCGGTGCGTGACGTGAGCTTCGCCGTCGCCCCGGGGGAGACCCTTGGGATCGTCGGCGAGTCCGGCTGCGGCAAGTCGACGCTGGCCCGTATGCTGGTCGGGCTCCTCGCCCCCAGCGAGGGCAGTATCGAGATCGAGGGCAAGGACCTCTCCGACCAGACCGGCGATCCGGTCGCCTTCGGCAGGCTCATTCAATACGTCTTCCAGGACCCGATCTCCTCCCTCAATCCGCGCAAGACGGTCCGCCAGATCCTCGAAGCGCCGCTGATCCATCTGCTGGGGCTCGACGCCGCGGCCCGCAAGGCCCGCATCGCCGAACTCTTCGAGGCAGTGAACCTGCGCAAGGAGTTCCTTGAGCGCTATCCGCATGAGTTTTCGGGCGGCCAGGCGCAGCGCATCGGCATCGCCCGCGCCCTGGCGGCGTCACCGCGCATCCTGGTGCTGGACGAACCGGTCTCCGCCCTCGACGTCTCGGTACAGGCGCAGGTCCTGAACCTGCTCGCCGAGCTGCGGGAGGCCTTCGACCTGACCTACCTCTTCATCAGTCACGACCTCGCGGTCGTCGAAGCGGTGAGCGACCGGGTCGCCGTCCTCTACTTCGGGCGGGTCGTGGAGATGGGCCAGGCCGAAAAGATCTTCACCGCGCCGCGCCACCCCTATACCGGGCTGCTGGCCCGCAGCGCGCCCCTGATTGGGCGCCCGCTGCTCCGCACCGAAGCGGCAGCCGCCGAGTTGCCGGACCCCTTGAACCCGCCGCCCGGATGCGCCTTTGCCGCCCGCTGCGGACGCGCGCAAGACGATTGCCGCGGCGGCCCACCCCCTCTGACCCAACTCTCGACGGACCATGAAACAGCCTGCCTCCACCCCCTCAACTGAGAACCAGCCCCTGCGCCTGCCGGCACGCGGGCGCAACCGCCCCCAAGCGGTGGCGGAAACCATCAAGGACTGGATCATCGAAAACGGTCTGGCACCGGGCGACCGCCTGCCCCAGGAACACCAGTTGATCGCCCACCTGGGGGTCAGCAAGGGCACTGTGCGCGAAGCCTTGAGGGTGCTGGAGACCCAGGGGCTGATCCGCACCCGCACGGGCCCCGGCGGCGGCGCCTTCATCACCGAGCTGGGGGCCGACCACGCCAGCGCACTGCTGGCCAATCACTTCTTCTTCAAAGAGATCTCCATCGCCCACATCTACGAGCTGCGCATCGCGCTCGAACCGCAGCTCGTGTTCGATCTCGCCCCCCACATCACCGAAGAGCAGATCGACGAGCTGCGCAGGCGCATGAGTGTCTACACCGCCCCTCCCGCCTCCATCGAAGAGGAGCGCCAGCAGCGCGTCGCCGAACTGGAGTTTCACGAGGCACTCGCCGGCTTTTCCGACAATCCCCTGCTGGGCTTCACCTGCGGCTTTCTCGTGCGGCTGCTGAAGGACCTCACGGTCTGCAAGCGGATCTACGGACAGCCCAATCCCGAACTGCGGGAACGCGGCCTCTCCTATCAGGAGCAGTTGATCTCGGCGCTGCGGGCCGGGGACGCCGACGAGGCGCGGGCCATCATGCAGGCCCACATGCGCGCCGCCCAACGCATCATGCTGGCCCAGGAAGCCCAGGTCACGAAGGCCTTCCTGACCATCGGCGACCGCTGATCGCCCTCATTCGAGAGCCGGCGTTTCCGCGAGGGCGTGCCAGTCTTCCGGCTGGTGCTGGCGGGTGGTGCCGCGAACCACGAGCTGGGTAGGGATGCGGCGGACTTCGTCGGCACGCCGCGGATCGTCGAGCCGGCTGTCGAGCAGCGCGAGAATGCCCTGCACCACCCGCTTGACCGGATAGTTCAGGGTGGTCAGGCGGAAGCTGCGCCGCGCGGCCGTAGGGATGTTATTGAAGCCGACGATGGAGAGCTCGTCGGGCACCTTCAGCCCGAGGGCGCGGGCGGTCTCCAGAGCCGCGATGGCGATGCTGTCGTTGCTGCAGAACACGCCGTCGGGGCGCAGGTCCCGCGACAGCAGGGCGGCGGCACCCTGGGCCGCGGCGGTGTCGTCGCGCCCCTCGATGATCTGGTTTGTCACCGTGAGCCCCGCGGCTGCGGCCGCCGACTTGTAGCCCTGCCAACGCTCCCCGTCGGAGAAGGTGGCACCACCGCGGCCGAGATAGGCGAGCCGGCGGCAGCCGACGCGCCGCAGCAGCTCGGCGGCCTGGCGCCCGCCGTCGCTGTTGTCGGCGAGCACGCAGTCCACCCCGGGCACCGCCATCACCCGGCCAGCGAGAATGATCGGCAGCCCTGCCCGCACGCAGAGTTCCGAGTGCTCCAGCGACATGGTGCCCGCCGAAACGACGACGGCGTCCGACTGATAGTCGAGGGCCTGCAGCAGACCGGCCTCGCCGGACGGACCCGCCGAGGCCAGCAGCAGATGGGTTCCACGCTCCGCCAGGGACTCGGAGAACTGATCGAGGAACAGGGCATCGAAGGGATCGTTCATCCGCCCGGTCACCAGGGTGATCAGGTTGGTGCGGTTGCGCACCAGGCCGCGGGCCAGGAGCGAGGGGCGGTAGCC
Source organism: Pelagibius sp. (assembly GCF_028289705.1). Classification (GTDB taxonomy): domain Bacteria; phylum Pseudomonadota; class Alphaproteobacteria; order Kiloniellales; family Kiloniellaceae; genus Pelagibius. Next base: position 35,258 of record NZ_JANQOI010000087.1, on the reverse strand, counting down.
CAACCGTTCAGCCGCCGCCATCACCTTCTCGCGGGTCTGCGAAGAGGCGGAGCCGCCTTCCGTGAACACGCGCGACACCGCCGAGGCCGACACGCCCGCTTCCCTTGCGACATCTTTGATGGTGACCCGGCTCATGGCTTGGTTATCGGCTACGAGCCGTTGATTTGCAAACGTTTTCTTACACTAACCCGTCACGAAGACAAGAGAAATTCATAAATCCTTCATTTGCCCGCAACCGTCGACCGGCCTAATGTGCAAACGTTTGCAAATTGACTGCGCTTGTGCGATCATCGTATCGGCGCTTTGAAATCCACCGGCGCATGCGGCTGAAACGCCCTCCGCGAGGCGCCGGGTGGCAAACCAGGGAAGGGAGAACCGCACAATGAACCGATTGACGACCACCGTGATGGCGGGGGCCATGGTCATGAGCAGCGCCTTTACCGGCGTGGCTCAGGCCGAGAAGCTGGTCATCGCCGGCCGCGATGGCGGTTATGGCGATGCCCTCGAGCTCGCCGTCGAAGCCTACCTGGCCAAGAACCCCGGCCTCGAGGTGGAGCGCCTGGAGCTGACCGGCGGCGGTCTGCTCGAAAAGGTCACCATTTCGATGCGCGAGAAGTCCGGCGCCTATGACGTGATCATGCTGGACGATCCCTGGGCCGTCGAGTTCATGTCCAAGGGCTGGCTGGCCGACCTGGACAAGCTGGGCGGCGGGGTCGGTGAGGACTTCGTCAAGCCGGCCCGCGACGTCTCCCGCTACCCGGTGGGCAGCGGCCCCTTCTACGCCGTCCCCTTTGTCGGCAACGTCGAACTCTTCGCCTATCGCAAGGATCTCTTCGACAAGTACAACCTGGGCCGTCCGGAAAGCTGGACCGATGTGCTGGCAGCGGCAAAGACCATCAGCGAGAACGAAGGCGGCGTCTCCGGCGCGGTGTTCCGCGGCAAAAAGGCCAATCCCATCGTCACCGGCTTCCTGCCGATCCTCTGGGCCCACGGCGCCCGGGTGGTCGGGGCCGACGGTGAGGCGCGGCTGGACAGCGCCGCCGCGCTCGAGGCCCTGAACCTCTATCTCGAGCTGAAGAACTACGCGCCGAAGGGCATCGAGACCTACAACTCCACCGAGGTGCGCGACGCGCTGATGCAGGGCACCACGGCGATGACCATCGAGCTCTGGCCCTCCTGGGCGCCGTCGCTGGACGACCCGGCGAAGTCCAAGGTTCCGGGCAAGATCGAGATCATGGCCGCGCCCGGCCAGGTGCAGGGCCCGGCGCCGATGCTGGGAAGCTGGCTGCTGGCCGTCCCGGCGGACGCCAAGAACCCGGAGCAGGCCCGCGACTTCATCGACTTCCTGACCTCCGCCGAGATGCAGAAGACCCTGGCCCTTGAAATCGGCATCCCGCCGACGCGCAGCAGCGTCTATAAGGACCCCGAGGTGATCGCCAAGTACCGCTGGTATCCGGCCCAGGTCGAGGCCCTGCAGAACGCCCAGCCGCGCCCGCGCATCACCCAGTGGAGCAAGGTGGAAGCGATCCTCGGCGACTACCTGCAGCTCGCCCTGATCGGCGAGATGCCGGCGGAGAAGGCCCTCAGCGAGGCCAACAAGAAGATCGCCCGCGCGCTTTCGCGCTGACGGAGTATCATTCGGCGTATCATTCCGGGGGGAGAGGGCGGCGGACCGCCGCCCTCTCCCCGCTTCGTCAGAGCGCGAGGGTCGGCCCGTGCATTCGCCGCGTTATCTCTCCCTGCTGATGCTGGCACCGGCGCTCTGTCTGCTGGCGCTGCTCACGGTCTATCCCCTCGGGCGCAGCCTGCTGCTTTCCTTCTTCGCCACCGAGTACGGTTTCGAGGGGGCGAGCTTCGTCGGCACCGAGAACTACACCTACCTCTTCGACGATTCCTTTTTCCGGACGGCGACCTGGAACACCGTCGCCTTCACCCTCATGGCCACGGTCAGCGAGGTCGCCCTGGGGCTAATGCTGGCCCTCATGGTGACCCGCAGCTTCCCCGGCCGCTGGGCGGTAATCCCCGCCCTGGTCGCCCCCTATGTGCTCTCCACCATGGTGGTGACCGCCATCTGGAGCGCCTGGTTCCACTATGACTTCGGCTTTCTCAACAATGCGCTGAGGGCCGCGGCGCTGCCGCCGGTGGAGTGGCTCTTCGATCCCGACCTGGCGATGATCTCCCTGGTCCTGGTGGACCTCTGGCAAACGGCCCCACTGACCTTCCTGATCCTGCTGGCGGGCATGCAGGCGATCCCGCTGGAGGTCTATGAGGCCGCGCGCATCGACGGCGCCTCGCCGAAGCAGATCCTCATCACCATAACCCTGCCGCTGCTGCTGCCCCACATCATGCTGGCGGCCCTGCTGCGCAGCATCGACAGCTTCAAGATCTTCGACAAGGTCTATGCGCTGACCGGCGGCGGCCCCGGGCAGGCCACCGAGACGCTCTCCATGTTCGTCTACCGCCTGGGCTTCCGCTTCTTCGACGTCGGGCTTGCCTCGGCGGCGGCGGTGATCATGGTCATCGTCGCCGGCCTGCTGGCCGCCCTCTATGCCCGCAACATCATCCGGAGCGGGTCTGATGTGGCGTAGTCCGCTGCACAGCCTGACGGTCTATGCCGTCACCGGCCTGATGCTGCTGCCCATCGTCTGGATGGTCGGCACTTCGGTGAAGCCGCCCATCGAATACGTCTCCGCCGAGGTCGACCTCTTCCCGGATTCCGTGACCCTGGAGCACTACCGGGAACTGATCGAGGACGATATCGCCGGCAAGGTGCTGAACAGCCTCATCGTCGCGCTCGGCTCCACCTTGGTCGCGCTGCTGGCCGGTTTCCCGGCCGCCTATGCCCTGGTCCGCCTCAGTTTTCCCAAGCAGCTCGACCTGGCCTTCCTGCTCTTCGTGCTGCTGATCAAGCTGGCGCCGCCTCTGGTGCTCGCCATTCCGCTCTATCAGGTGCTGCGCTCCCTGGGGCTGCTGGACACCCTGGCGGGGCTGATCCTGGTCTATCAGGTCTACACCCTGCCGTTTGCCATCTGGATGCTGCTGGGCTTCGTGCGCGACGTGTCCATCAGCTACGAGGAGGCCGCGCGGATCGACGGTGCGGGACTGCTGCAGCGCCTGGCCACCATCGTGCTGCCGATCATGACCCCGGGCCTGGTGGCCACGGCGATCTTCCTGATGATCTTGAGCTGGAACGAGTTCGCCTATGCGCTGCTCTTCGTGCAGACGCCCTCCAAGTTCACCCTGCCCACCTATATCGCCACCCTGATCACCGAGGACGAGACCTTCTGGGGGCGGCTGGCGGCCATCGGCTTCCTCGCCTCCCTGCCGATCCTCGCCATGGTCGGGGTGATCCAGAGCGCCCTGCTGCGCAGCTTCGGCGGCGGCCTCAAGTAGCCGGCGGCAACCTTGGATCTCCCAGCTCCAGGGGAAAGGTCCGCGGCATCAGCCCGGACTGGAACCAGGTCACGAAAGTGTAGATGGAGTAGACCGGCAGGTCCGTGGCCTTCCGGATGTCCGCCGCATAGGGCACCATGTTGGTGCACTCCAGGACGATGGCGCCGACGTCGGGATGCTCCTCCAGCAAGGCCAGCGCCGCGTCCAGGAGGTCGAGACGGCAGGCGGCGAAATCGATCTCCAGGCGATCCTCCAGGATGGCGTCGGTGAACGCGCGCCCGCCCTCGGTGCCGACGATGGGCGTGTCGAGCGGCACGCCGGCGGCCTGCAGGTGTTCCTCCGTCAGCGTGGACTTGGAGATGGTCAGCACCCCCACACGCTTTCCCGGCGGCAACAGGGACTGCACCAGAGGCACCTGCATCAACGCCGAGGTCGCCACTGGCACCTCGACGGCGCCGGAGACTTCCGCCTGGATCAGCGACAGGAAACCGCAGTTGGTGGTGATGCCGTCGACGCCGGAAGCGACGAGGTCTTGCGCCGCGGCGATGAAAGCCTCGGTCGTCCCCTCCGCCTTGTGGCGGACCACGCGATCCGGCGAGGCGCCGCGGACCACGCGGTACTGCACCGGAAACGGCCAGGTCAGGGCATTGCCGATGTCGCCGAGGATGCGCGGGAAGCGCGCCTCCAACATCAGGATGCCGACCGTCGCCCCATAGACGGGCTTGCCCCCGCGTTCGACCGTCATGCCGGGCTGCCCTCTGGCCTGCGTGAGTTGCTAGGAGACATAGAGCTGCGAGTAGGCGGTCCTGACCGCCTCCGTCGCCTCTTCGCTGCGCTTGGCGATGTGGTTGCGCAGCTCCCGCACCGCCCCCTCTTCGTCCCGCCGCGCCAAGGCATCGGCGATGCGCATGTGATCGGCAGGGGTGATCCCCCGCCGCTCGCTCATGTCGATCCAGCGCACATATCGGATGCGCGCATTGATGTTGGCGAGGAGGCGCTCGAACTCCAGGTTCTTCGCCAGTCTGACGAAACTGAGGTGGAAGGCTTCGTCCAGCTCCACCAGTTCGCGCGGTGAAGAGGCACTGGAGTAGGCCGCCTCGGTGTCCTTCAGCGATTGCTTGATGGCGGCGATCTCCTCATCCGAGGCCCGGGTCACCGCCAGCCTCAGCGCCTCGCACTCGATGGCCAGCCGCGCCTCGTAGAGATCGAGGATCTTCTGCGGACTGAGGGAGCGGCAGAAGAAGCCCCGCCCGTTCTCGAAGCTCAGAAAGCCCTCGGCCACCAGCCGGTTCAGGGCCTCGCGCAGCGGCGTCCGGCTGGTGCCGAGCCGCTCGGCCAGGGAGCGCTCGTTGATCTTCTCGTTGGGCTTGAACTCGAAGTCCGTCGCCAGCAGGCGGACCTGTTCATAGACCTTGTCGACGCTGCTTTGGCCCTTCGGTGCTGTGCTCTTGCTTGCCATATCCAATCCGAGACGCGGCCTGGCCGCCGGGCTCCCGCCTGACGGAGTCGCCTGCGGGAAGACGCCTTACTCGGCCAATCAGCCCGGTTTTTCAAGCCTTTCTATGGCGATCCCTGGCCGCCGTTCCCATGAAACCGCGCCAGGAAGGACTTCAGCCGGGGGTTCGTCGGGGCGACCATGACCTCCTGCGCCGAGCCCTCGATCTCGATCTGGCCCTGGTCCATGAAAATGACCTTGTCCGCGACATCGCGGGCGAAGGCCATCTCGTGGGTCACCACGATCATGGTGGAGCCCTCCCGCGCCAGGGTCTGCATGACTTCCAGCACTTCGCCCACGAGTTCGGGGTCCAGCGCCGAGGTCACCTCGTCAAACAGCAGCACCTCCGGCGAGAGCGCCAGGGCCCGCGCCATGGCGACGCGCTGTTGCTGGCCGCCGGAAAGCTCCCTGGGCAGGCGGCTTTCCATGCCGGCCAGACCCACGCGGTCGAGGAACTCCCGCGCCACCTTCTCGGCCTCTTGCCTGGGCTTTCTCTGTACCACGGTCTGCCCGATGGTGACGTTCTCCAGCACGGTCTTGTGGGCGAAGAGATCGAACTGCTGAAAGACCATGCCGAAGCGCCCGCGGAAGCGCGCCAGAGCCCGGCCGCGTGGCAGCCCTTTCTTGTGGCTGTAGTCGATCTCCTGATCGCCGAGGCGGACCTTGCCGGCGGTCGGCTCCTCCAGATGGTTGATGCAGCGCAGCAGGGTCGACTTGCCGCAGCCCGACGGCCCGATGATGGCCACCACCTGGCCGCTCTCCACCGCCAGCGAGACGCCGCGCACCGCCTCCACGGCCCCGTAATTCTTGCGGATGTCGGTCAGCTCCAGCTTCGGACGCCCGGGGTCTTCGGCGCTATTGGTCACGGCGCGCCTCCAGACGTTTGCCCCACTGGGTCAGGGGGTAGAGCAGGATGAAGTAGGCGACGGCAACGCCACTGTAGACCTCGAGCGGCCGGTAGGTGTCGGCGACCACCAGATAGCCGGTGTACATCATGTCCGGCACCGCCACGACATAGAGCAGGGCCGTGTTCTTGAACTGGATCACCGACTGGTTCACGAAGGGCGGGATCATGCGGCGAAAGGCCTGGGGCAGGATGATGTGCCGCATCATCTCCAGATAGGTCATGCCGATGGCGCGGGACGCCTGCCACTGGCCCTTGTCGATGGAAATGATGCCGCCGCGGAAGATCTCGGTGGCGAAGCAGCCCATGTAGAGGGTCAGGCCGATGCCGGCGGCGAGCCAGGCCGGCAGGTCGATGCCGATGATGATGGGCAGCGCGAAAAAGAACCAGACGATCTGGACCAGCACCGGGGTGCAGCGGAAGATCTCGACATAGAGGTGGATCGGGCCGGTCAGCCACCAGCGGTTCGCCAGCAGGCCCATGCCGCAGATCACGCCGATGATCAGCCCGCCGAGGACCGTTCCCGAGGCGTAGGCCAGGGTGACGAGGAGCCCTTTCAGCCACCAGGCCTCGTAGCCGATCACAACGGTCATGAAATCCCAGTTATACATCGCTTGCTCCTCTCCCTGCTTGTGGCGCCGTCAGAAGCGGTCCGGCCTGAAGGGTTCCAGATCCACGCTGGGCGGCTTCCCGGCCACCACCTCGGAGATCAGCTTTCCGGTGATGCTGCCGAAGGTCAGGCCCAGGTGGTCGTGGCCGAAGGCGAAATAGGCGTTGCGGTGCCGCGGCGAGCGTCCGATGGCCGGTTTGGAATCCGGGTGCGAGGGACGCGGCCCCATCCATTCGGAGCGTGTGGCGGCATCGAGACCGGGAAACAGCTTCTGGCCATGCTGGGCGGCGGTCTTGGCGTGGCGCATGTCCGCGGGCGCGTCCGGGGCGGCGAACTCGGCAAAGCCGCCGACGCGGATGCCCTCTCTCATGGGGGTGACGGAGATGTAGCGGTCCACCGAGAGGATCGCCTCGTTGATCTTCACATCCGCCCCATGAAAGACGGTGTGATAGCCCCGTTCCGCCTCCAGCGGGACATTGGTGCCCAGCGCCTCGGCCAGAGGACGCGACCAGACGCCGGCGGCGATCACCACGTTGTCGACCGCTGTGTCGCCGCTGTCGGTCTTCACGGCCGTGACCCCCTCGCTCCCGACCTCGAAGCCCCGTACGGCATTGCACAGGAGGGTTCCGCCACGCCGTTCGAACAGCGCCGCCAGGGACTTCACCAGGCCGCTGGGGTCCAGGGTCGAGACAAGGCTCGGCACACGGATCGCCCGCACGACATTGGAGGTGAGATTCGGTTCCAGCTCACGCGCCTCGTCGCCCGACAGCACATCCATCATCACGCCGTTGCGGCGGCGGATGTCGAAGGCATAGGCGGCGCCCTGAAAGGCCTCCTCGCTCTCGAAGGTAAAGAGAATGCCGGTCGGGCTCATGAGGTTGCCCGCCCCGGCCTCGGCGACCAGGGGATCGAGGGTTTCGTGGACCCGGTTCAGGAGGCTCTGGCGCGCCCGCGCGATCTCCTCGACGCGGGCCCTGCTGGTGTTCGCAATGAACTTCAGAAACCAGGGGGCGGCCCGCAGGGCGTGGCCCCAGCGCAGCTTCAGCGGCGCGTCCTTGTCGAGCAGCATGCGGGGAACCTTGCGCCAGATCCCCGGCATCCCCGGCGGCACGCAGGAGGCGATACCGAAGCAGCCGAGATTGCCGAAGGAAGCCCCCTCCCCCGGCGCCTTGCGGTCCACCAGAGTCACCCGGAAGCCCTCGTTCTGCAGGTAGAGGGCACAGCAGGTGCCCACCATGCCCGCGCCGATCACCGTGACCGTCGCCGGCGCAGTTGCGGTTGCTTGCATCGGGGTCGCCCCTGTCCTTATGCATGCGGCCCGGGAGTGCGCGGCGTCCGAGGGCCACGCACTCCGCGGGGTGCCGTCAAAGCTCCTACTTGGAGAAGCTGACCGAGTCGGGGATTTCGGTGATGCCGCTGTACTTCATCATGCCTTCCTTCATGCGGCGCTCGTTGGCTCCCAGCTCGTTGTTCCACTCGGCCCACCAGTTCAGGAAGTTCTTGAAGCGGGGGTCGAACTCGGAACGGATGCCGAAGTAGCCCGGCAGGGCGGCCCGGGGCTTCGGCGTGTTGAAGGTGCCGAGGCCCGGGTTCTTCTCCTTGGCGATCATGCTGGAGAGCACCGTGGTGGTGAAGGCATCGGCACGGCCCGAGGAAACGGCGAGGATGATCTGGGAGAGCTCCTTGAACTGGAGCTGAGTCGCCTTCGGCGCCCAGCGGTCCAGCAGGATCTGGTCCGAGGTCCCGGTCATCACCGCGACCTTGACGTCGGGATCGTTGTAGTCCTCCCAGTTCTTGCCTTCGAACTTCGGGTTGTTCACGGTGACCCACTCGATCCAGTAGATGGGACCGGCGAAGTCGATGGCCGTGGCCCGGATCGGGGTTGCCTGCATGCCGGCGGCGAAGTCCACCTTGCCCGTGGAGATGGCCAGCACCAGTTCGCTCCAGCCGCCCACTTCGACCATCTCAAGGTCGACCTTGAGTTCCTTGGCGACGTCGCGCGCCATTTCCACCAGGGCGCCGCCCCACTCCCCGGAGCCGGGGTCTTTCACGAAGTAGGGCGGATAGGTGAAGACAGCGAAACGGACCTCGCTGGTGCGCTTGATCCGCTCCCAGGTGGACTCCGCGTCCTGCGCGGAGGCCGTGCCGGAGAGCCCGGCGAACAGCAGAGCCGCCGCCAGAAGTGCTGTGAGCTTAGTGAAGAGATACTTCATTCGACTTCTCCCTTGTTGAATTGCGATTAGCTTCCCGGTTCTGCGTCTCCGCACCCAGTCCCCTATGCGGTGCCTGGCCAAGCAAGGCCGCCAAGGCCTCGACGCTTGCGGCCTCATGGATGGACGCCGCCGCCTCGGCGAGGCGGTCGGTCCGACTTTGATCGGCGACCTCGCCGACGATGCTGCGGAACTTGGTCTCGATCTCCGCGCCGCTCAGCGGCGATTCCGGATAGCCCCGGGCGATGTCGCAGCGCTCGCGCAGCTCCTGGTCGTCGGCGAGTGTGAGGGTGACTTCGCCGATGTAGAAATCGGGGAAGCGCGCTTCGAACTCGCCGAAGTCCCGCTCCACCGTTGCGCTCTCGGCGAGACGCGCCACCTCGGGATCGCTGAGGCGTCGGTCGTGGAACAGATCGAGGTAGGAGAGGCGCCCCAGCGCCGCCCGCACCGGCAGCACGTATTGCGCGTTGTGGCCCTTCAGCGGATTGCCGTCGACGCAATGCGCGCCGGCATCGGCAAAGCGCAGCCGGATGGCGCGGATGTCGCTGGAGGCGAGCGCGTGGCGGGACAGCAACGCTTCCAGAGCGTCCAGGGCCGGATGCAGGAAGGAGACGCAGGGATAGGGCTTGATCGCCAGTTCCATCACCCCGTCCCAAACCGCGCCCAGGCCGTCGGTCAGCGGCGCCGGATCGGCGACCCGGCTGTAGGCCTTCAGCACCGTGTGTCCGCCGTCGAAGATGCGGTCCGGGGCGCCGAACCCGCCCTGGGCCAGGAGCGCCGCGGTCACGCCGTTGCGTGCCCCCAGGCCCATCTGAAAAGGCCGCGCGTCCTCGCGGGGGTCGTCCTGCCAGGCCATCATGCCGGAGGTCTGGAGCGCCGCGAGTCCCAGGGTCCGCACCGTCTGCTCAGCGCTCAGCCGCAACAGATAGGCCGCCGCGGCGGCCGCGCCGAAGCTGCCGGCGATGGCCGAGGGATGGAACCCCAGGGCATAGAGTTCCCGCGGGTCCAAGGCCATGGAGACGCGATAAGTGATCTCGCAGCCCAGAGCGACCGCGGTCACCAGGTCGCGGCCGTTCCGCCCCTCCGCCTCGCAGAGCGCCAGGGCGGTCGGCAGCATCACCGCGATGGGGTGCAGGATCGCTTCGGGATGGTGCGGCTCGAAATCGGAGGCATAGCCCAGCGTGCCGTTGGCCAGCGCCGCGTTCACCACATCGACCTTGGCCTCGCGCCCGATCAAAGTCGCGCGGCCGGCCCCACCCTGGGCCATGGCGAAGGCGCCGATGCCGGCGCTGGCGGTGACCGAGGGATGGGTCGCCGAGACCAGCGTGCCGATACCGTCGAAGATCAGTTGCTTGCTGTAGGCAACCACCTCTTCCGGCAGCGTCTCCGGCGTCGTTCCGGCAATAAAGGCCGCCAAGCGGCGCGTGATCGGAGCACGGTCACTCAAGAGATCCATCCCCGAAGCCTCAATCCCGTGGCACCGGCAGCCCTTCACTGCGGGACCGCGGCACCTTGTTCTTGGCCGCGTGCAAACCTCCGGGAGATAGGATTTGACGCGGAATTCCATTTGGTATACAGATTGGCGCACAATTAGTCAACGTCCAAAGTCCCATCCACGACAGGAAGCGAACGGCGTGGCTACCAGCGCACAAAGCAATACGATGAACGGTGCGGAGGCGATGGTCCGCATGCTGGAGGCACACGGCGTCCGGCACATCTTCGGCCTCTGCGGGGACACCACCCTGCCCCTCTATGACGCCCTCTACCGGCTCGACCACGACATCGAACACATCCTGACCCGCGACGAACGCTGCGCCGCCTACATGGCGGACGGCTATGCGCGCGTCACCGGCAAGGTGGGTGTCTGCGAAGGCCCTTCCGGCGGCGGTGCCACCTACATCCTTCCGGGACTCGTGGAAGCCAACGAGTCGTCCATCCCGGTCCTGGCCATCACCTCAGACGTCGGCACCCGTTCGCGCGGCCACTACCCGCTGACCGAGCTGGATCAGGAAGGACTGATGCGTCCGCTGACCAAGTGGAACGCGGTGATCAATCATTCCGATGCGGTGCCCGACATGGTGCGCACCGCCTTTCGCAAGATGACGACTGGGCGGCCGGGCGCGGCCCATCTGGGTTTTCCCATCGATGTGCAGCGTGGCCCCGCTGATCCCGACCAGATCTGGGCGGACCAGGCCCATGGCGCCTTTCCGGCCTACCCCTTCGGCCCCGACCCGGCACAGATCGAGGCGGCGGTGGAGGCCATTCTTTCCGCACGCTTCCCGGTCATCGTCGCCGGCGGCGGGACGGTCATCGCCCGCGGCGAGACGGCGTTGCGGAGCTTCGTCGAGGCCCTCGACATCGCGGTGGCCACGACCATCTCCGGCCAGGGCACCATTGCCGAGAGCCACCCCAACTGCGTCGGCGTGGTCGGCTCCAACGGCGGCGTGCCGGCGACCCGCGAGCTGGTGAACAAGGCGGACTTGGTGATCTTCATCGGCTGCCGGGCGGGATCAGTGACGACCGAACTCTGGCGGGTCCCCAAAAAGGGCACGCGCATCGTCCACATCGACAGCGACCCGGAAGTGATGGCGTCGTCCTACAAGACCGAGGTCGCCGTCGTCTCCGACGCCCGCCTCGCTCTGGAGGCCCTGAACGCGGCACTGACGACCCGCAACGGCTCGGTGCCGGGTTTCGGTGGCGCCGCGGCGGTCGCGAAAGCCAAGGACCGCAAGTGGTCCGAGTTCCAACAGCTCGCAGCCAGCGCGGAGCGGCCGATCAAGCCGGAGCGGACCATCGCCGATCTGCGCCGGGTGCTGGACGACGATGCCATTCTGGTGGGCGACCCGGGCACGCCCTGCCCCTACATCTCCGCCTTCTACGAGGTCCGCACCAGCGGCCGCACGCTGTTTTCGAACCGTGCCCACGGCGCGCTCGGCTACTCGCTGTCCGCCGCCATGGGGGTCCAGGTCGGCCTGCCCGGCAAGAAGGTCGTGGCCCTGATGGGCGACGGCAGCTTCGGCTTCACCTGCGGCGAGTTGGAGACCGTGGTGCGCAAGTCGATGCCCATCACCTTTATCGTCTTTTCCAACTCGGTCTATGGCTGGATCAAGGCCGGACAGCGCAGCGGGTTCGAGGAGCGCTATTTCTCGGTCGACTTCTCGCGCACCGACCATGCCGCCGTCGCAGCGGCGTTCGGCGTTAAGTCCTGGAAGGTGGAAGACCCCGAACAGCTCCAGGGCGTATTGAAGGAAGCGGTCGCTCACGACGGCCCGACCCTGGTCGACGTCATCAGCCAACCCCTACACGAGGCCAAGGCACCGGTCAGCGAATGGATCGCGTAGATGGGCGATCATCGGATCAGGGATATCCGCGTCCATTCGGTCTCCGTGCCGGCCAAGGCGGTGCATTCCCACGGCAGCGGCGATGTCGCCGGCATCAGATCCGTTCTGCTGGAAATCGTCACCGACACGGGGATCACGGGCTGGGGTGAGGCCTCGCCCTGGCCGGTCTTCACCGGCACGGCGGAGGGCAACGCCGCCGCCCTGCATGTCCACATGCGCCCGCACCTGCAGGGCCAGGACCCCGTGCAGGTGGAAGCGCTCCTCAACACCGTCGGCAAGGTCATCGTCGGCCACAATGAAGCCAAGGCGGCACTGGAATCGGCGCTGCTCGACATCACCGGACAAATCAGCGGTCTTTCCGTCGCCGAACTCGTCGGCGGGCGTCAGCGTACGGAGATGCCGCTCAGCTTCTCCGTCGCCAATGCGGACTTCGAGAAGGACCTCGACGATATCGCGGCGCTCCATGACGACGGCGTGCGGCTGTTCAAGCTGAAGACCGGATTCGACGGCCATGCCTTCGACCTGATGCGCCTGGAGAAGCTGCGGGAGATCTACGGCGACGGCATCTCCCTGCGGATCGATTACAATCAGGGGCTTCCCGCCTTCGATGCGCAGCGCCGCATCCGCGATCTGGAGGCCTTCGCGCCGGCCTTCATCGAACAGCCGGTGAAGATGCACGAGCGCGCGGCGCTGGCCGAGATCACCCGCGCCACCGACACGCCGATCATGGCCGACGAGTCGGTCTTCGATCCGCGCGAGGCGCTGCTTGGCGCCCAGATGCGGATCGCCGACATCTTCGCGCTGAAGATCATGAAGTCCGGCGGCATCCGCCGCGCCCTGGAGGTCGCCGCCATCGCCCGGGCCGCCGGGATCGAGGTCTACGGCGGCTGCATGTTCGAAACCGGCATCGCCCATGCCGCCGGCGCCCACCTGATGGCGGCGGTTCCGGACCTGCTGCTGGGCTGCGAGTTCTACATGTCCACCTACTACCTGCAGAAGGACATCCTCGCCGAACCCTTCCCGGTTTCGGGAGGCAAGGTGCAGGTCCCCACGACGCCGGGTCTCGGCGTGACGGTGGATCGGGACAAACTGGCCAAATACCGGCTGGACCTCTTCGAATGACGGGCGTCACGCGCTTCGTTCTCTGCGGCTTCGGCAATGTCGGCGAGCAGATCGTCCGCAAGGTCCAGGCCGACGGCGACGACGCGCTGGAGATCGCCGCGATTGCCGCCAGAGACCCGGCGAAAGCGCGCAAGAAGGCCGCGGCCTTGGGCCTCAACGTGCCGGTCATCGCACCAAACGAAGCGCCGGACCATGCGGCCATCGTGGTGGAAGCGGCCACCTATGACAGTTTTCGCGATGTGGTGGAGCCCGCGCTGAAGGCCGGCGCCCATGTCATCGCGGTCAGCGTCGGCGCCCTGGCGGTGAATCTCGATCTCGTCGACCTGGCCCAGGAGCAGGGGGCGACGCTGCAGATCGCCGGCGGCACCCTGCCCGGCCTCGACATCCTGCGGGCGGCGCGGGAAGGCACCATTGAGGAGGTGCGGCTGATCTCCCGCATTCTGCCGCAGTCTCTGGTCCACGAGGCCTATATCGCCGACCACGGCATCAACCTCGACCGCGCAGAGTCAGAGCCGGTTCCCGTCTTCTCCGGCTCGGCGCGCGAGGCCGCCCGGCACTTCCCCCGCCACTTCAACGTCGCCGTCTCCCTCAGCCTCGCCGGGGTCGGGCTCGACAAGACCCTCGTGGAGATCCAGGCGGACGGCCGCCTGCCCGGCGCGCGCCACACCATCCGGGTGAAGGCCGACGTGGTAGACTTGGAGATGACCTCCCAGAACTTCCCCTCGCCGGAGAACAACCGCACCAGCCGCATCGTCGCGCCGAGCATCGTCGCGGCGCTAAGGCAACTTCGTGCGTCTCTGCGGGTGGGAAGCTGAGCCATGGAACTCTCCGACCACGACCGTGCGTTGCTCGACGGGCGGGACGGCCCGGTGCCGCGCCAGGCCATGGAAGCGCTGATCCAGTTGGGGGAGGCCTTCGATGCGCCGGACATGGTGGACATCGGCTATGCCCACGTTCACGCCGGCATGGCCATGTACCTGGGCGACGTGGAGCTGATGGAAGACCTGGCCGGGAAAGGCGCGCAGATGCGGGTACCGGTTTCTACCAACATCGCCAACGCCGACATGGGCAACTGGCAGGACACCCATGCCCCCGAAGGCCTGGCGCGGCTTCAGCAGCGCGCCGAACAGGCCCACAAGGCCATGGGCAGCGCCAACTGCTTCACCTGTACGCCATACTGGGCGGGCCACTGGCCCACCTGGAACATGCACATCGCCTCCATCGAAAGCGGCGTGACTATCTTCGCCAACTCGGTCCTGGGGGCGAAGTCCAATCGCGACGGTTTCTTCGCCGTCTATGCCGGGATCACCGGCCGCTATCCGCGCTTCGGCCTGCACCTCGACAGCAAGCGCAAGGCCACCCACCGCGCGGTCGTGGAGGCGAAGCCCGAAGGCACGACGGACTTCACCGCCCTGGGCTATGCCATCGGGGCCGAGGTGACCAACGGCATCCCCTGGATCGGCGGCTTGGCGGCGCGGCCCGATCTCGACGAGCTGGACGCCCTCGGCGTCGGCATGGCGACCTCCGGCGGCGTCGCCATGTTCATCCTTCCCGGCGTCACCCCGCCGTACACGGAGGACAGCGAAGCGGCGCCAGAGAACCTTCCTAGCCTGACCATCAGGGACGCGGATGTGCGGCGGATCTACGATGAATTCTGCACCGGCGCGGCGGAGGACTTCGACATCGTTCACCTGGGCTGCCCCCATGCCTCCTTCGAGGAGATGAAGCACTACGCGGCGCTGCTCGACGGTCGCAAAGTGCGCGACGGGATCGAGCTCTGGGTGACCACCAACCGCCACGTCCGCCAGATGGCAGCGGATGCAGGGCTGCTGGGTCCGATTCTCGCCGCCGGAGCGAAGGTGATCGCCGACACCTGCCCGATTTCCTGCCACTTCGCCCGCACCTGCTCGCCGGACCCCACGCTGGGGGTGGTTCCGCCACAGTTGCGGACCATCGTCGTCGACTCCGCCAAGCAGGCGCGCTATGTCCGCGACATGATCCACTGTCCGACCCTGCTGACCTCCACCGAACGGGCGGTCGAGTCAGCGGTGAGCGGACGCTTCGTCCCGCGGTTTTGAGGTCATGAGCGGCGCGCCCAGGGAATGGCGCGGCAGGGCCATCGTGCGCGGGCGCGCATCGGGGCCCGCCCTGCCCTCAAGGACCGCCTTTTCCTTTCTCGGCGATGCGGACATCCGCAGCGGCGCGGTGGTGGGGGAGATGAGCGATCTGCGCGGCCAGTCGGTCACCGGCAAGGTGCTGATCGTGCCGGCGACCCGCGGCTCCGCCGGCGCCTGGCGATTCCTCTATCAGCTCAAGCAGCATAACACCCACCCCGTGGCCATCGTCACCGACGACCTGCCCGACCCTTCCGTGGTCCAGGGCGCCATCCTTTCCGAAGTGCCGATCGTCTCCGGCATGGCAAAGCAACTCGCCGCGGAGGTCGCCGCTGGCGCCATGCTCGAGGTGGATGGCGACGAAGGCACCGTTCGCTTGCTGTGACCCGGTAGCGGTCAGAGGGTCTTGCCCGAGCCAGGCCAGCCCAGCAGGGTGATCATGCGCTCCGCCTCTTTCTGCACCGCCGGCATGGCGATCTTCATGAGGTCGAGGCGGTCGTAGATCGCCGCGTCATCGGTGAAGGCCTGGCGCAGGCTGGCGCCGAAGGCCTGGCGCAGCACCGTGCCGATATTGAACTTGCAGACCCGGGTCCGCGCCAGCCTGCGGATATCGTCCTCGTAGAGGCCCGAGGTGCCGTGAATGACCAGCGGCAGGCGCACCAGGGCTTCGATCTCCTTCAGCCGGTCGAAGGCGACGGTGGCGCCGGGCGCGGTCAGCCGGTGGACGTTGCCGACGGAAACAGCCAGCGCATCGAGCCCACCCTCCTCGGCCAGGCGGCGGGCCTCATCCGGATCGGTCAGTTCCGACCTGATATGGTCGCGGCCCTCGGCATAGGGCACCGAGCCGATCTCCGCCTCCACCGACACGCTCCGGGCACGGGCATAGGCGACCACCCGCTTGACGGCGGCGATGTTCTCTTCGAGCGGCAGTTGGGAGCCGTCGATCATGACCGAGCTGAATCCCAGATCGATGGCATCCATGACATCGTCCACCGCATAGGTGTGATCGAGATGGACGCAGACCGGCACCCGCGCCTCCTCGGCCAAACCGCGGAACAGCTCCGCCACCATCTTCACCGGCATGAACTGCCGCAGGTCCAGGTTGGCCGAAAGGATCACCGGCGCTTCCAGCCGTTCCGCGGCCTGCACCACGGCGCGGGCGTCTTCGTAGCCGAAGACGTTGAAGCAGCCTACGGCGTAGCGGCCTTCCAGCGCCGGCTGGAGGATTTCTGAGAGATTGACCAGCATCTACTTGAACTTGGCGATCATGTCCTTGATGCCCGGGATGGTTTCCACCTGATAGGCGTGTTCAGGCTGGAAGTTCTGCACCAGCGGACGCTGCGACAGTCCCCCGAGGATGGTGAAGTAGTACATCTCGTATCCGGGCGCCGCGACACTCGGGTGATAGCCGCCGTCGATGACGAAGGTGGAGCCGTTCTTCACGTGATAGCACTGCCCGAACTCCTCGCCCTCGCGCTGATGGAACTGCGCGCCGAAGCCCCAGTCCGGGTTGAAGCGGAAGTTGTAGACCTCGTCGTGGCGGGTCTCGTCGGGCAGCGCGTCGTTCTCGTGTTTGTGGGAGGGAAAGCCCGACCAGCCGCCGGCGCCGACGGTGAACAGCTCGCTGACCAGAAGCCGCCCCACCCGACCGGCCTGCTTCTGGCCGAGGATGTGTTTGATCTTGCGGTGGGTCTTGGTCTCGTCGGAGCCGTACTGCACCGGGTCGATCTCGTTCGAGCGCACGGCGAAGGGCTCCAACACCTCGTCGAACCTAGCGCCGGCGATGAAGACCTCGGTGTCTTCCGACACGCAGGTGAAGCCGGCCTCCCGCCCGCTGGGCACGTAAACGCCGGAGGGATCGCCCTCCCAGATCGAGGCGCGGTCGCCCAGCGCTTCGAAGTGCTGGTTGCCGACGCTCACATCGATGGTGCCGTGGGCCGGCACGCAACAGGTCTCGTAGCCTTCGACGGCATAGTCGAAGCGCTCCCCCTGCTTCAGCTTGACGATGTTCATATAGACCAGGGGCACCCGCTCATGGTCGGCGCCGATGATCGGATCGTTCCGGTTGTCGTAGGGCTGGATGTGCATCGCTCAGGTCCTCGTGGGATTGCGGGTCATCCGGTGGGACGACAAGAAGGCGGTGAGTTCGGCGGTGTCGGGCATGGCCGAGGCGCAGCCCCGGCGGGAGACCACCACGGCCGCCGCGGCGGAGCCCTGGCGGATCGCGTCCTCCGGGCTTGCGTCGGTCAGGAGTGCGGCAACCAGGCCGCCCATGAAGGCATCGCCGGCGCCGTAAGGCTTCAGCGCCGTTACGGGGAAGATGCCGCTGTCCATGCGCGCGCCTGCCGTCAGCAGGGAGGCGCCGCCCACCCCGCGCTTCAGGAGGACGCCGCGCCCGGCCTCTGCCGTCAGCGCTGCCGCCGCGGCCTCGCCGTCGCCATCCTCGGCGAAGACGGCGAACTCCTCTGCGTTGCCGACGATCAGATCGCTGAGGGCGGCGGCCTCGCCATAGACCGCGGCGGTTTCGGCGCGCGAGCGCCAGGCATAGGCGCGGTAGTCCAGGTCGAAGATCGTCACCGTATCGGCCGCCCGGGCCGCGGCCAGCAGCGCCAGGGTCGCGCTGCGCGAGGGCTCCGCAACCAGCGCCGTGCCCGTGACGATCAGCGCGCTGGCCTCGGCGACGCTGGCCCCAAGGGACTCGTCCAGAGTGAGCTGCAGGTCGGCGGCGTTGTTGCGGTAGATCGTGACCTCGCAGTCCTCGGCGCGCACCTCGGCAAACGCAAGGCTGGTCCGCGGATCGCCGGGGACCGAACGGACGTAGCGGGTGTCCACGCCGAGGGCGTTCAGGCGCCGGCGCACGAAGCGGCCCACCGGATCCTCGGAGAGCGTGCTCAGCAAACCCACCTTGACCCCCAGTCTGGCGAGCGCCACCGCGATGTTGCCGGCGGAGCCGCCGACATCGCTGGTAAAGGACGCCGCCTCCTCGATCTTGCCGCCGCTCTCTGCGGGATAGAGATCCATACCAGCGCGGCCCAGCACCAGCGCCCCGAGAGGGCGCCTTCGGTCGAACCGTTGTATCGCCAAGGGCTCCGTCATGGTCAGGGGGATCGTCTCGTCGCCTTGCGCCACCACCGCATCTCCCGTCGCGACCGAGGGCACGCCCGCTCCCGGGGCAAGGCCGCGCTGGATGCTTGACGGGCGATCCTATATGTCGGATAGAACGCTTGCAACCGGTTGCAGAATGAGAGCCGGAATGCAGCCACTGGGCGTCGAACTGAGATCGACAAGGAGAGTCACGTGCAGCTTTCCATCGGCAACGCGCCCTGTTCCTGGGGCGTCGAGTTCGCGGAAGATCCCCGCAATCCGCCCTGGCAGCGGGTTCTCGACCAGGCGGCAGCGGCCGGCTACGACGGCATCGAACTCGGGCCCATCGGCTACATGCCGGAAGACCCCGCGGTGCTGCGCGAAAGCCTCGCGGAATGGAATCTTTCGCTGATCGGCGGGATTGTCTTTCGCCCCTTTCACGATCCTTCCAAGTGGGACGAGGTGCTGGATGCCAGCCGGCGCACCTGCGCGTCCCTGGCCGCGCACGGCGCCAAGCTGCTGGTCCTGATCGATTCCATCGCCGCCAGCCGGGCCCCGACGGCAGGCCGCCCCGAAGAGGCCGAGCGCCTGGCCGGCGACGACTGGCGCGGCTTCGTCGAGCGCCTTCGCAGCGTCGCCCGCATGGGCCGGGAGGACTATGGCCTCACCGTCGGCCTGCACGCCCACGCCGCCGGATTCTGCGAGTTCGAAGACGAACTGGAGCGCGCGCTGGAGGAAGTCGACGAGACGCTGCTCTCGATCTGCCTGGACACCGGCCACTGTGTCTACGCGGGTTTCGATCCGGTGGACTTCTACAAGCGCCATGCCGAGCGCATCTGCTATCTTCACTTCAAGGACGTTGACCCGAGCATGAAATCCAAAGTGATCGAAGAGAGGATCGGCTTCTACGACGCCTGCGCCCAGGGCCTGTTCTGCACCCTCGGTCAAGGCTCCGTCGACTTTGCGCGGCTCCGCGAAGCGATGATCGCCGAGGACTTCGAGGGCTGGGCGACGGTGGAACAGGACTGCGACCCCGCGGGCGCCACATCGCCGGTCGACGACGCGCGGGCGAGCCTTGCCTATCTGCGCGAGGTCGGCCTCGCGCAGTGAGCCTTGGAGCGTTCATGAGCAAGCTTGCCTGGGGCCTCATCGGCGGCGGCGAAGACAGCCAGATCGGCAGAGCCCATCGCACTGCCGCGGGGCTGGACGGCGCCTTCGTCTTAGCCGCGGGCGCCCTGGACATAGACCCCGCGCGGGCGCGCGCCTTCGCGCTCGCACTGGGTGCCGCGCGCGACCGGGCCTACGGCGACTGGCGGGAGATGCTGGAAAGCGAATCGAAGCGGTCGGATCGCTTGGATCTGGTGACCGTCGCAACGCCGAACCAGACACACTTCGAGATCACCAAGGCCTTGCTGGAGGCGGGCTTCGACGTGCTCTGCGAAAAGCCGATGACCACCACGCTTGCCGAGGCCGAGGAAATCGTCGCCATCGCCCAGAAGAACCGCCGCCTCTGCGCCGTGAACTACGGCTATTCCGGCTATCCCCTGGTGCGCCAGATGCGCGCCATGGTCGCCGGTGGGGACCTTGGGCGTGTCCGCCTGGTGGTGGCGGAATTCGCCCACGGCTTCCATGCTGACGCAGACGACGCCGACAACCCGCGGGTGCGCTGGCGCTATGACCCGGCGCAGGCCGGCGTCTCCTCGGTGCTGGCCGACGCCGGCAGCCATGCGCTGCACATGGCCTGCTTCGTCACCGGGCAGGCGGTCACCCGCCTCTCCGCCGACTTCGCCTCCTGCATCGAGGGGCGTGCGCTGGAAGACGACGCGCAGATCGCCTTTCGCATGTCCGAGGGGGCGGTCGGACGGCTCTGGACCAGCGCCGTTGCGGTCGGGCGGATGCACGGGCTTACCTTGCAGGTCTTCGGCGAAAAGGGCGGCCTCAGTTGGGCGCAGGAACAGCCCAACCAACTGCGCTGGACACCGCTGAACGAGGCGACGCGCATCCTGGAGCGCGGCGGCTCGGGCCTCGCGCCGGCGGCCCAGCGCGCCTCGCGACTGGTGGTCGGGCACGCCGAAGGCATGTTCGGGGCCTTCGGCAACATCTACGCCGACCTGGCGGAGGTGATCCGCGCCCGAAAGGACGACAGGAACCCCGATCCGGATTGCCTGCACTTTCCGTCGGCGGCCGAGGGCCTGCACAGCATCGCCGCCATACACGCCGCCGCCGCCTCGGCTAAGGCCGGCGGTGCCTGGACCGACGTCTCCGCCTGACAGCCGGCGCCCTCACTCCGCGTGGGGACGGATCGTGTCGCGCTCGACCATACGGCAGGGAAAGATGCGCGCCTCTGCCGCGCGGTTCGGCTCCTCGACCTGGCTGACGATCAGTTCCACCGCGCTGACGATGATGTCATGGATCGGCTGGTGCACGGTGGTCAGGCGGTAGCCCTCCCAGCCCGCCATGGCGATGTCATTGAATCCGATCAGCCCGATATCCCCGGGAACGGCCAGCCCCCGGGCGCGGCAGGTGTCCCGCGCGCCCATGCAGAGAATGTCGTCGCCGCAGAAGACGGCTTCGGCGGTCGCCTCGTCGAGCAGCGCCGCCATGGTCTTGCGCCCGGCCTCGTAGCCGTAGGTTTCCGCATAGCGGATCTTCGCGATCTTGAGGCCGGCGCGGCCCAGGCGTTGCCTGAAGCCCTGAAGCCTGTCCTTGGTCGAGGAGGCCATCTTGGGTCCGCCGAGGAAGGCGATCGAGCGATAGCCCCGCTCCACCAGCAGATCCGCCGCAAGCGCGCCGCCGCGCACGTTGTCGGCTCCGACAACGTTCACGTCGAACGAAGCGCTCGGCTTGCCGAAGGCGTGAACCACCGGCAGCCGGGCCTCCGCCAGGGTCGTGGAGAAATGCGCCGGCAAGGTCGAGGAGGCGACGATGACGCCGTCGACGCTATACTGCATGAGCAACTCCAGGGACGCCTCGGCCTGCCTGTCGTCTGAAAGGTTGACCAGCAAGGGCCTCAGCCCCCGGTCTTGCAGTCCCGCAGTAAAGAGATCGAAGATCTCCATGAAGGCCGGGTTCTGGAAGTTGTTGGAGATCAGGCCGATCAGGGCAGTGCGCTTCGTGGTGAGGCTGCGGGCCAGCACGTTGGGACGGTAGCCCAGTTCGCGCGCCGCCTTTTCCACCTTCTTGCGCGTCCGAGTGGAGACGCTGGCCCCTTCGGTGAAGGTGCGCGACACGGCCGAGCGGGAGACCCCGGCCGCCTCCGCCACCTCCCGCAAGGTCACGCGCGTCTCGCCGCGTATGGCCCGATCCAAGGCCGGTCCTCCTCCGTCCCAAGGCCCGGGCCGACCATCGGCCCGGACAGCGATTCGCTAGGTGCCATCTTCGGCCACGGCGCCAGCGGTCACAACTCTGCGCTGTGAGACCACGCCTTGCAACCGATTGCAGGTCACAACCGGCTGAACCGCGATTCCCCGAGGGGCGGATCAGTTTTCCCGATCAGTTGGACGGGCGGATCAGGATCTTTCCGCGCTCCCTCCCCTCGGCGACGCCGAGGATCGACCGCTCCAGGTCCTCGAGACCCCGCACGTCCATGATCAGACGGTCGAAAGCGATCTCGCCGTCACGCACCGCCTCTGTGAGCAGCTGCACCGTCTCGCAGAATTCCTGGCGCGGGTAGACCCGGCTGCCGATGAAGCTCAGTTCCTTCATGATGGCGAAGGTGACGTTGTAGCGGGCGAACCTCTCCGCCGGAAAGCCGAGGGACACGATCCGGCCCCGTGGCGAGGCGGCCTCGACAGCGCAGCGGAGGCCGGCGTCGACGCCGGAGGTTTCGATCACCACATCGAAGCCCTCCCCCGCGCTTTGCGCGGCGAGCTTCGACAGGCAGGCGTCATTGATCGGATCGAAGGCGGCAAAGCCGTGACTCTCCACGAAGGCGCGCCGCGCCGCCATGGGCTCGGTGATGGCGATGTCGACGGCGCCCTGGCGCCGGGCCACCATGGCCGCGAAGAGCCCGATGGGCCCGCCGCCGATCACCAGAACCCGCTCGCCCGGTTTCAGGTCCGCGCGCTTGCAGGCGTGAAAGCCGACCGCGAAGGGTTCGGTGAGCGCCGCCACTTCGTCGGGCAGATCGTCGCCCAGCGGGATCAAGCGCTCCGCTGGCACGCTGACATACTCGGCGAAGGCGCCGTCCCGGTTGACGCCGATCACCACCAGCTTCTCGCAAACGTGGGGATGGCCGCGCCGGCAGGCGACGCAAACCCCGCAGGAGACCAGCGGATGCACGGCGACCCGCCGGCCGGGAGCCAGGCCCTCTTCCGCCTGCCCCTCGATGGCGGCAATGGTGCCCATGAACTCGTGGCCGGGGATCACCGGTGTGCGGGCGATGGGAATGTCACCGTTGAAGATGTGCGCGTCCGACCCGCAGATCCCTGTATAGCCGACCTTGATCAGCGCCTCGCCCGCCGACGGCTCCGGATCGCGCACCTGGCGCACGGCAAGACTTTTCCACTCTTCGAGTACCGCCGCCTTCATGCCGCTCCTCGGTTCACTGCGTTACGGGAACGAGGGTTCGGCCCTCGCCCAGGTCCGCTACCCAGCAAGCCACAAGCCTGCCTGAAGATCGACAACGAATTCGCCGGGTCTGCCCGGTGCTCCGTCCACCACTCATAGGAGCAGCAGAGTTTCCTCTTGCAATTAGATATTTTCCAAATTAGGAAAATATCTATGTCCAACGCCTTCAAAGCCCTGTCTTCCGAGCCGCGGCGCCGGATCCTCAACCATCTCGCCGGGGGACCCATGACTGTGGGAGAGATCGCGGCCCAGTTCGACATGGCGACCCCATCAATCTCGAAGCATCTTTCGGTGCTGAAAGAAGCCGGCCTGGTGCATGAGCAAAAGCGCGGGCAATTCGTGATTTACAGCGTTGCAGCCGACAGCCTCGCCAATGCGCTCTATGGCTTCCTTACCCCCTTCTGCCCCGACGCCCGGCGCATCGCTGCGAAAAGAAAGGAAAGGAAAGACGACGAATGACGTCTTCGGCCCTGACTCCCGCGACAATGCGCCTGGTCGACTTCCTCGGGGAGCTCGGCGGGCGCTGGGGGAACCCTCCTCTCCCCTGCCGTGTCCATGGATACCTTTTCCTCGCCGGGCGGCCCCTGCGGGAGAACGAAATCTGTCAAGCCCTGGAGCTGGACCCTGATTCGCTGAAGGAAGCCATGGCGTGGCTGGAGGCCTTCGGGCTCGTTGAATCGACTGCACCGGAACATTGGCAAACCGACAGCGATCCCTGGACCGTGATGATGCGGGCTCTGGAGGAACGCCGCCGCCGTGAATTGGCGCCGGCGCTTCAATTGCTGCGTGACTGTCGCAGAGAGTCTGCAACGGACCGATCCGCGGACCGCAGAGTCGACATGCAGATCGGGAAGCTGCTCACCCTCGTCGAGGACCTTGCGGCGATCGACTCTCAGGCCGGCCGTCTTTCCCCGCAGAGACTGCGACAGATCGTTCGCCTGGGTGGCAAGGCCGCCCGGTTCCTTGGCCCGGTTCCTTGATCGACGCCTCTGAGAGAAAGAACACCCATGAGTGACGGCAAATCGACGAATCAAGACCCCTATAAGGTCAACTCGCTCACCGGCCTCGACCAGGCGGACCCCGTGGAAGGAGAGGTTGTCTGGGACCCTCCGCGGTCGCTGTGGAACACGGGCATGTTCGGTGCCGCCATAGTCGCAGCACCCCTCACCTTCGAGTGGGGCGCCCTCGGCGCGTTTTGCGTGCTTGCCAGCGTTACACTTTGCGCCGGCCATTCGGTTGGCTTTCATCGCCGCCTGATTCACCGCAGCTTCGAGTGTCCCAAATGGTTGGAACGCATCATGCTGTGGTTGGGTACGGCCGTCGGCATGGGCGGCCCCCTGTGGACGATCCGCTATCACGACAGCCGAGACTGGGCACAGCGACAGCCGGACTGCCATTGGTATCTGCGCCACGAACTGCCGGTCCTCGTCGACGGGTTCTATTACCTCAACTTCAAACTCCAGCTTAAGAATCCGCCCGGATTCGATCCCGGTCCCGAGATCTCGCAAGACCGCTACGTGGCTTTCCTGCAGCGCACCTGGATGCTTCACCAGATACCCATCGCCATTGTCCTCTATCTTCTGGGTGGCCTGCCGTGGGTCATCTGGGGTGTCTGCGTGCGTGTCGCCGCCTGTACGACTCTGCACTGGGCCATCTCCTATCACGCGCATACCAAGGGGCCCCAAGACTGGCTCGTCGACGGCGCAGTGATCCAGGCTTACAACGTTCCTTGGCTCGCCATTCCCACCATGGGGGAGTCCTGGCACAACAACCATCATGCCTTTCCCAACTCTGCGCGGCACGGCCACTATCCCGGTCAGATCGATCTCGGATGGCAGTTCATTCGCCTGCTTCAGTGGCTGGGGCTGGCGTGGAACGTGAAGCTTCCAAAGAACCTTCCGCCGCGCCCGGGCATCTCACCGATAACTGACCGCGCGCTGGCGGCAGCGGCACCGGGCCAAGAAGCCTTGTCGAGCATGACGAAGTAGACAAACACGAGGCTTCCGGAACCGAGGTGACTGCCGGTCAGACTGAACAGCTTTACCTTGAAGCCGCAGTCCTGACCATGCGGCCCGGAGTCATGGCTGTGAGCAGCCCGTAAAGCGGGAAAGTCGGCGATTGCGGGCTGTGCACAGCAATAAGCGTTGACATTCGTCGCTGTTTTGAAAAAAATTCCAATAACGAAAATATTTTCAAGAATGACTTGATCGGGCGGCGATGTCGACACCGACAAGATTGGGGAGCGCAAACGCCCGCCAGGAGACCGAAATGGCGGCCCGGGCGGCGTGGCTGCATTTCGTCGGCGGGCTGACCCAGAGCGAGGTCGCCAAGCGCCTCAGCGTCCCCAACACCCGCGCCCACCGCTACATCGCCCGCGCCCAGAACGAAGGCCTGGTCCGGGTCTTCGTCGATATCGAGTCCGTAGATTGCGTCGCCCTGGAAACCCGGCTGATGGCGGCCTACGGCCTTTCCGCCTGCCGGGTCGCCATGGAGGCGCTGGAGACCGGCCCCCTGCCCCTGAGGGCGCTCAGCACGGTCGGCGCCGACTATCTGATGCAGGTCCTGGCCTCCGGCGCCCACGAGGTAATCGGCATCGGCCACGGCCGCACCATTGCCGCCTCGGTGGACGCCATGGGGCGCACGCCGAGCGAGGGCGCGCGCTTCGTCTCCATGCTGGGCGGCCTGACACGCAGCTACGCCGCCAACCCCTACGACGTGATCCACAATCTGGCGCGCAAGACCAACGCCGAGGCTTACTTGATGCCCGCGCCGCTGTTCGCCAACTCCGCCGAGGACAAGCGGGTGATGCTGGCGCAGTCCGGCCTTGCGGCGACCATGGAACTGATCGCCGAGGCCTCGCTGGTCATCGTCGGGATCGGCAACGTCGACCACACCGCCGGCAGCGCCTCCGCCGCCGCCCTGGACGGGCCGGATGCCATCGACGAACTGCGCCGAATGGGCGCGGCCGCGGAAATCCTCGGCCAGTTCCTGACCGTGGACGGCGCGCCGCTGCCCGCCGCATCCGACGAAAAAGTCATGGCCCCTGCCCTGGAAACCATGCGCGGCCGCGAGGTGGTCGCCATCGCCGGCGGCCTGGTCAAGTTCGAAGCCATCCGCGCGGCCCTGCGCAGCGGACTGCTTAGTGGATTGATTGTCGATGAGGCGACCGCTCGACGCCTTGTCGAGGAGCTGTGAGCCGGGCCGTCGGCCACAGTCGAGATAAGATGAGCAAACGGGAGGAACACAATGTACGAGAAAGAAAAGGATCTCATTGACGCGTTCCGCCGTGGGCAGATGAGCCGCCGCAGTTTGATCCGCGGCCTCGCTGCTCTGGGCGTCTCCGCCGGCACGGCCGGGGTGCTGGTGAACATGGTCTCGACCCAGGCGATGGCCGCCGACTTCGATTGGAAGAAGCACGCCGGCACCGGCGTCAAGCTGCTGCTCAACAAGCATCCCTACACCGATGCGATGATCGCCAACCTGGAGAACTTCAAGTCCCTCACCGGGATGGAAGTGAGCTACGACGTCTTCCCCGAGGACGTCTACTTCGACAAGGTGACCGCCGCCCTCTCCTCGCGCTCCAGCGAGTACGACGCCTTCATGACCGGCGCCTACATGACCTGGACCTACGGGCCCGCCGGCTGGATCCCCGACCTTAACGAGTGGATCCAGGACAGCGGCAAAACCTCGCCCACCTATAACTGGGAAGACATGCTGGAAGGCGTGCGCAAGTCCTGCGCCTGGAACGGTCGGCCCGGCGGCGAGCTCGGCTCCCCCGACGCCAAGCAGTGGTGCGTGCCCTGGGGCTACGAGCAGAACAACCTCGCCTACAACGAGGGCATGCTGAAGCAGATCGGCGCCTCGGTGCCGACCAACATGTCCGAGCTGATCGAGGTGGCGGCCAAGGCCACCAAGGAGATCGACGGCGTCTACGGCATCGGCGTGCGCGGCTCGCGGAGCTGGGCGACAATCCACCCGGGCTTCCTCTCGGCCTATGCCAACTTCAACGAGAAGGACCTGAACGTCGCCGCCGACGGCAAACTCTCCGCCGCCATGAACACCGCCGGCTCCAAGGCCTTCCACGCCGACTGGGTACGGATGATCCAGGAAAGCGGTGCGGCCGACTGGTCGTCCCACACCTGGTATCAGGTCGGCACCGATCTCGGCGCCGGCAAGTCGGCGATGATCTTCGACGCCGACATCCTGGGCTACTTCATGAACGGCGGCGGTAACGCCATGGCCGGCAAGCTGGCCTATGCCCCCTTCGCGGCCAACCCCGCGGCCTCGGCGCCGACGCCCAACATCTGGATCTGGTCGCTCTCCATGTCCAACTTCTCCACCAAGAAGGACGCGGCCTGGTACTTCATCCAGTGGGCCTCCGGGCCGGAGCATGGCCTCTTCGGCGCCACCCAGATGGATTTCGTCAATCCGGTGCGGGAATCGGTCTGGGCCGACGCGGGCTTCCGCGAACGGCTGGACAAGAGCTATCCGGGCTATGTCGCCATGCACGACCTCTCGGCACCGGGGGCGAGCATCAAGTTCACCGCCCAGCCGCTGTTCTTCGACCTCACCACGGAGTGGGCCTCCAGCCTGCAGAAGATGGTGGCGAAGGAACTGCCGGTGGACGAAGGCCTCGACCAACTGGCCGACAGCGTCAACCGTCAGCTCAAGGACGCCGGCCTCGGCTGAGCCTGCGAGGCGGCCCGCTCCCGCGGCGGGCCGCCTTCCGCTTCTGCGACCTGTCAAACCCGATGCCGCGCAGAGTTGGGATCGGTTAAGGTAGGTCACTGAAGAACTCGAAGGGTC
This sequence comes from Pelagibius sp., assembly GCF_028289705.1. Lineage (GTDB taxonomy): Bacteria > Pseudomonadota > Alphaproteobacteria > Kiloniellales > Kiloniellaceae > Pelagibius. Next base: position 7,610 of record NZ_JANQOI010000087.1, on the reverse strand, counting down.
CTCCCCATGGCGACGCTGAGCGACATCTCCGTCCCGCGCCGGCGCTTCGCGGTCTCGCGCCGCGCCCTGCCCTATCTCCTGAGTCTGCCGGCGCTTCTGGTCTGCATCGCCATCCTCGTGCCCTTCTTCACGGCGGTCTATTACTCGCTGCAGCGCTTCCGCCTCTCCCAGCCCTGGAACCGGGGCATGAACTGGGGGGAGAACTACGTCAACTTCCTCTCCGACCCGGACTTCTGGAACACCCTGCAGATCTCCCTGACCTACGCCTTTCTGACCGTGGGTCTGGAGCTTCTGCTCGGCCTCGGCATCGCGCTGCTGCTGAGACGGCGCAGCCGCATCAATAACTTCATCTCCATCATGCTGTTGATGCCGCTGATGACGGCGCCGGCCCTGGCAGCGCTGATGTGGAAGCTGATGACCAATCCGAACTTCGGTATCCTCAGCTACTTCGCGTCCCTGGTCGGCCTTCCGGATTTCCGCTGGGGCTCCTCGCCCGACACGGCGTTGCTGACGGTGGTGCTGGTCGATATCTGGGTCTACACGCCCTTCATGATGATCCTGCTGCTGGCCGGGCTGCGCTCCCTGCCGACCCAGCCCTTCGAGGCGGCGGCGCTGGACGGCGTGCCGCGCTTCCAGCAGTTCTGGCGCATCACCCTGCCGATGCTCTCGCCCTATATCCTCACCGCCTGTCTGTTCCGCCTGCTGGACTCGATCCAGCAGTTCGACATCATCTACGCCCTCACCCAGGGCGGGCCGGGCGACACGCTGATGGTCTTCCAGGTGGAGGCCTATCTGAACTTCTTCCAGTCGACCAACGTCGGGCGCTCGGCGGCGCTCCTGATGATCCTCTGGGTGGTCACCTATTTCCTGTCCTACTTCTTCATCAAGTCCTGGCTGCGGCTGCGCGAGCGCGCCCGGGGGGAGGCCTGAGCCATGGACCACATGTCGCTCACCGAGAAGTGGCTGCGGGGGATCGCCCTGACCCTAGTGGTGCTGTTCTTCATGTTCCCGATCTTCTGGATCGTGCTCATGAGCCTGCAGACCAACGAGACCATCCTGCGCAGCCCGCCCTCCATGGTCTTCGAGCCGACCCTGAAGAACTACGTCGCCATCATCACCGGCAAGCTGGACTCCCATGTCGCGTCCATGGATATCGCCTTCATGCGCAACCTCTGGAACTCGATCCTGCTGTCGGTCTGCTCGGTGGCCGTCGCCCTGCTGCTGGGGGTGCCCGCCGCCTATGCCTTCGCCCGCCACAAGTTCCGCGGTTCGGAGGACATCGCCTTCACGCTGCTGTCGTTCCGCTTCGCGCCGCCGCTGCTGGTGCTGCTGCCGCTGACCATCTACTTCCAGGACATCGGCCTGGCCAACACCTACTTCGGGCTGATCTGGGTCTATCAGTTGATCTGTCTGCCGCTGATCCTCTGGATCGTCCGCGGCTACTTCGAGGACATCAGCCCTGATCTGGAGAACGCCTACCGCATCGCCGGACACTCCTGGCTCTCCACCTTCCGGCGCATCGCCCTGCCGCTGGCCGGGCCCGGCATCGCCGCGGCGGGCCTGCTCGCCTTCATCTTTGCCTGGAACAACTTCATCTTCGCCCTGGTGCTGGCTTCGGCGGACAAGCAGCCGGTGACCGTCGGCGCCCTGGCCTTCGTCACCGCCTCGGGCATCCAGTACGGCCAGATCGCCGCGGCGGTCGTGCTCTCCATCGCGCCGACCCTGGCGCTCGCCCTCTATGCCCAGCGCTACCTCGTCGAGGGTCTGTCGCTCGGCGCGGTGAAGGGGTGAGGCCATGCCGGAGCTGCGCATCGAAAACCTGACCAAGCGGTTCAAGAGCGAAACCGTTCTGGACGACGTCGGCTTCACCGTCGAGGAAGGCCGGACCCTGGTGCTCTTCGGCCCTTCCGGGTCGGGCAAGACCGTTCTGCTGCGCTGCATCGCCGGGGCGGAAGAGCCGGAGGACGGGCACATCCTGATCGGCGGTCATGAAATGCGGGAGGTGCCGCCGGAGCACCGCGGCATCGGCATGGCCTTCCAGAACTTCGCCCTCTTCCCGCATATGACGGCCTTCGACAACATCGCCAGTCCGCTGGCCGCCCGAAAGCTGCCCCGCGACCGGATCCGCGAGGACGTGGAGCGCGTCGCCAAGCTGCTGAAGATCGACCACGTGCTGAGCCATGCGCCCCGCGCCCTCTCCAACGGCCAGAAGCAGCGCACCGCCCTCGCCCGCGCTCTGGCAGCGGCCCCCAGCCTGTTGCTGCTCGACGATCCGCTGCGCAACGTCGATGCCAAGCTGCGCTTCGAGATGCGCCTGGAACTGCCCCGCCTGCTGGCGGACCAGGGCGCCACCGTCATCTACGTCACCCAGGACTACAAGGAGGCCATGGCCCTGGGAGACCGGATCGCCGTGCTCTCGGCAGGGCAGATCACCCAGGCGGGCACGCCGGAGGACATCTACCGCCGGCCCGCCTCCATCGAGATCGCGCGCCTCTTCGGCGACCCCACCATCAACCTGCTCGATGTCGTGCCGGAGAAGGACGGCGGCGGGGTTTTCGTCCGACTTTCCGGCCAGAGGGTGCCCTTGGATGGCGGCCTGGAGGCGGCCGTCGGCAAGGACTGCGTGCTCGGCCTGCGGCCTGAGTCCCTGCGCTTCGCTGAAAGCCAGGACGGCATCCCGGTCACCATCGAGGCGGAGACCCCCTTCAACGAAAAGACGGTGACCCTGGTGGTGACCGAACGGGGCCGCGAGATCCTGATATCGCGGCCGGCGGGCACCGAGGCGCCCAGCGAGGGCAAGACCAGCATCGAGGTCGAGTCGTCCGAAGCCCTGCTGTTCGACCGCGCCACCCAGTCGCGGATCGTGCCGGACCAGGGCGGCGGCACCAGCGAGGCGGCGGCATGAGCGAGGCACTGCTGGAACTGCGCTCCGTCGACAAGTTCTACAACCCCGGCGGCGCCAACGAGGTGCACGCCGTGCGCGCCTTCGACATGGCGGTGAGTAAGGGCGAGATCGTCGCGCTCCTCGGCTCCTCCGGCTGCGGCAAGACCTCGACGCTGAGGATGATCGCCGGCTTCGAGGAGGTCTCCAAAGGCGCCATCGGCGTCAACGGGCGGGAGATCCACCGCCTGGCGCCGGCCAAGCGCAACGTCGCCATGGCCTTCGAGGGCTACTCCCTCTATCCGCCGCTGACGGTGCGCGACAACATCGCCTTCGCCCTCAAGTCGCTGTCCCTCGACAAGCGCGAGGTCGAGCGGCGGGTGGGCGAGATCGCCCAGCTCCTCGAAATCGAGGACGTGCTGGAGCGCTATCCCAGCTCGATCTCCGGCGGCCAGCAGCAGCGCGCGAGCCTGGGGCGGGCGCTGATCCGCGATGCCGACCTGCATCTGCTGGACGAGCCCATGGGTCAGCTCGAACCGCAGCTCCGTGCCCTGCTGCGCGGGCGGATCAAGCATTTCATCAAGGAGCGTGGCCTGACGGCGATTCTCGTCACCCACGACCAGACCGAGGCCAACGCCCTGGCCGACCGCATCGCGGTGATGGAAGGCGGTGTGATGCAGCAGTTCGACACGCCGGCCAACCTGAAGGACCGCCCCGCCAACCTCTTCACCGGCGCCTTCATCGGTGAGCCGCCGATGAACGTCTTCGAGGCCGAGGTGCGCAGCGACAACGGACGGATCAACTTCGGCCTCGGCGGCGGCGTCGCCCTGGATTATGCCGAGAACGAGTTCTCCCTGGCGCTGCGGGCCGCGCTGGCCAAGAAACCCCAGGTCACGATCGGCGTACGGCCCCACGCCGTGCGCATATCGTCCGAGGGTGCGCAGGCTGAGGTGACGGCCAACCAGTGGCTTGGCGACCAGACCCACATCGCCGCGCGCTTCGCCGGCGGCTCGATCGTGTCGGTCGAGCACGAGCGTACACGCTACGCGAAGGGCGACGTCATCGGGGTGGTGCTGGACTCGGCGAACCTTCACGTCTTCGACACCGAGACCGGCGCGGCCATCAGCCACGGCGGAGCCCTGGCGTGACCGGCGATCTTCTGATCGGCATCGATGCAGGGACTTCGGTCATCAAGGCGGTCGCCTTCGATCTCACCGGCCACGAGATCGCCATGGTCAGCCGCCGCAACCACTACGTCACGCTGCCCAACGGCGGCGTCGAACAGGACATGCGCCGCACCTGGGACGACACCGTCGCCGTGCTGCGCGATCTGGGAGAGAAGGTCGAGAACCTCTCCGGCCGTGCCCTGGCCCTCTCCGTCACCGGCCAGGGCGACGGCTGCTGGCTGATCGACGGCGCCGGGGAGCCGGTGCATGACGGCTGGCTGTGGCTGGACGGCCGTGCGGTCGTGGAAGCGCGGGAGATCGCGGACTCCGACGGCATGGAGTTGATCTACCGCACCACCGGTGCCGGGGTGAACGTCTGCCAGATGCGCACCCATCTGACCTGGATCAGGCGCCACCAGCCGGAACTTCTGGAGCGCGCCGAAACGGCCCTGCACTGCAAGGACTGGCTCTACTTCAAGCTCACCGGCCGGCGTGTCGCCGATCCCACCGAGAGCGTTTTCACCTTCGGCGATTTCCGAACCAGACAGTATTCCGAAGAGGTGCTGCAGGCGCTGGGTCTCAGCGATCTGCGCCGGCTGCTGCCGCCCATCGTCGACGGCGCGGTGCACGCGGACGCGCTGACCGACGAGGCCGCGGCGGCGACGGGCCTGCCCCAGGGCCTGCCGGTCACCCTCGCCTATGTCGATGTCATGTGCTGTGCCATGGCCGCGGGGCTGCACGACGCGCGGGTCCAGCCCGGCCTGACCCTGCTGGGCAGCACCGGCATGCACATGCGCTTCGCCCCGGATGCCGATGCCGTGGTGCTGAACGATCAGCGCTGCGGCTACACCATGGGCTTTCCGGGCCGCGCCTATGCCCAGATGCAGACCAACATGGCCGCGACCCTGAACATCGACTGGGTGCTCGGTCTCGCCCGGGAGATCCTGGCCGCCGAGGGCGTCGAGCGCAGCCTGGAGGAGCTGCTGGGCGGGCTGGACGAGCGGGTCATGGACGCCCAGCCCGGCGCCGCGCTCTATCATCCCTACATCTCCGCCGCCGGCGAGCGGGGGCCCTTCGTGGAGCCCAACGCAAGGGCGAGCTTCACCGGACTGCAGCAGAGCACCGGCTGGTTCGGGCTGATCCGCGCGGTCTACGAGGGGCTCGCCCTGGCGGCGCGGGACTGCTATGCGGCCATGGGGCCGATGCCCGGCGAGATCCGTCTTTCGGGCGGCGCCGCCCGTTCCGCCGGCCTGCGCAGGATCCTGGCGGCGGCCCTAGGCCGCCCGGTGCGCACCGTCGCTCAGGAGGAGGCCGGCGCCGCCGGGGCGGTGATGATCGCCGCCGTGCAACAGGGCCTCTACCCCGACATCGACGCCTGCACCGAGGCCTGGGTGACACCGCTGCTGCAGCCGGAGGAACCGCCGGACCCACAGCTCACCGGGATCTATGACGCGCTCTACGAGGTCTATTTGGCGACGCGCCAGGCGATGGTCCCGGCCTGGGCCGGGATGGTCGACGCGCGGAGAGCCCTGTCATGACCACGGAGATCGCGATCATCGGCGACCGCTTCATGCTCTCGGCCCTGTTCGAAGAGGCACTCCAGGAAGCCTGTGGCGCGAAGGTTCGCTGCCACGGCCTCGACCTGCCCTGGCCGGACGAGCCCATGGAGCACGGCTACGCCAAAGCGGGCATGGACGGTCTCAAGGAATACATGGGCGATCCGGACGAGGTGATCGCGCACATCGGCCCGGCGCCGGTGCTGGTCACCCACCTCGCCCCCCTCTCCGCCGCCATGTTCGCGGCCATGCCAGACCTCAGACTGGTCGCCGTCTCCCGCGGCGGGCCCGTGAACATCGACATGGGCGCGGCGGCCAGGCACGGCGTCACCGTGGTCAACACGCCGGGCCGCAACGCCTCGGCGGTGGCGGAGTTCACCATCGGCGCCATCCTGGCCGAAACCCGCAACATCACCAAGGGTCACGATGCCTTGCGCCGCGGCGAGTTCCGCGGCGACCTCTACCGCGCCGACGTGACCGGCGATGAGCTTTCGGAGATGACCGTCGGCGTCATCGGCTACGGCAACATCGGCACCCGGGTGGTGCGGCTGCTGCGCGCCTTCGGCTGCAGCATCCTGGTCACAGATCCCTACGTGCAGTTGCTGCCCGACGACGCGGCCGCCGGCGTGACGATGGTCGAACTGAACCAGCTTCTCGCCGAGTCCGACGTGGTGACGCTGCACCCGCGGGTGACCGAGGAGACGCGGGGGATGATGGACGCCGCCGCCTTCGCCGCCATGCGGCCGGGATCGGTGATCGTCAACACCGCGCGCGGCCCGCTGATGGACTACGACGCGCTCTACGAGGCGCTCTCTTCGGGCCATCTCGGCGGGGCGATGTTGGAGACCTTCGCCATCGAGCCGGTACCCGCCGACTGGCCGCTGCTCAGCCTGCCCAACGTCACCCTGACGCCCCACATCGCCGGCGCCTCCCTCAAGACCGTGCGCATCGCCGCCGCCAAGGCGGCCGAGGAGGTGCGGCGCTGGATCGCGGGCGAACCGCCCCTCAATCCCTGCTGAAGCGCCGATGAAGACCGCCGCCAATGACCCCGTGGATCTTCTCGTTGTCGGCGGCGGCGTCAATGGGGCCGGCCTGGCGCGGGACGCCGCGGGCCGCGGCCTCAGCGTCCTGCTCTGCGAGAAGGGCGATCTCGCCGAAGGCACCTCCTCGCGCTCCGGCAAGTACATTCACGGCGGACTGCGTTACCTGGAGTACTACGAGTTCCGCCTGGTGCGCGAGGCCCTGATCGAGCGCGAGGTGCTGCTCCAAATCGCCCCGCAGCTCACCTGGCCCATGCGCCTGGTCCTGCCCCACAGCCCGGAGCAGCGCCCGCGCTGGCTGATCCGTCTCGGCCTGTTCCTCTACGACCACCTCGGCGGGCGCAAGCGCATCCCGGCGACCAGCGCCGTCGACCTGCGCCGGTCACCGGAAGGTACGGTGCTGCGCGACGATTTCTCCAGGGCTTTCGCCTACTGGGACGTCTGGGTCGACGATGCCCGGCTGGTGGTGCTCAATGCCGTCGACGCAGCACGGCACGGTGCCGAGGTGCTGACTCGCACCGCATGCGTTTCGGCGCGCCGAGATGACCAAGGAGCCTGGCTTGTCAGCCTGCGGGACATGGAAAGCGGAGCCCTGCGGGAAGTGAGCGCCCGCGCCATCGTCAATGCCGCCGGGCCCTGGGTGGAACAGGTGCTGGGCACCGTCGCCGGCGTCAATGCCCGGCGGCACGTGCGGCTCGTCAAAGGCAGCCACATCATCCTGAAGCGCTGGTGGAGCGGCGACCATGGCTACGTGCTCCAGGCTCACGACAAGCGCCTGATCTTCGTCAATCCCTACTTCGACGACCTGGCCCTGGTGGGAACCACCGACGTGCCCTATGGCGAGCGCCCGGAGGATGTGGCCATCGACGGCGGCGAGGTCGACTATCTGCTCGCCATCCTGAACCGCTACTTCCGGACGGAACTCTCGGCGGGCGATGTCATCACCGCCTACTCCGGGGTCCGCCCG
>NZ_JANQOI010000161.1 GCF_028289705.1 Pelagibius sp. | reverse complement strand
GGCGGTGAGGTGGCCGCCGACGGCTTCGATCCCTTCGGCAATATCGCGGGCCGAGCGCCGCTCGGTGCCCTTGAAGGCCATGTGCTCCAGCAGGTGGGCGATGCCGTTCACCTCCGGCGCCTCATGGCGGCTGCCGGCTGAGATCCAGGCACCCAGGGAGACCGTCGCCATGCCCGGCATGGCGTCACTCGCCACGGTGAGCCCCGAGGGCAGGCGGGTGATTTGCGGGCTCACGCGGCTCCTCTCCTGTCGGCCGGCGGCCGCTTGTCGCGGATGAAGTCCTGCAGGGTGGACAGATCGTTAGGCAGGGTGGTGCAGCGCTCCTCGCGTTCGTAGAGGTCGGCCAGACGCGCCGGCAGGTCCGGCCGGACGCCGGCGGCCTTCTCCACCGCGTCGGGGAACTTGGCGGGATGGGCGCAGGCCAGCGCCACCACGGCACTGACGTGGTCGCGGACCGCGGCACCGGCCGCCGCCACGCCGATGGCGCTGTGGGGATCGAGCAGCTCGCCGCTGGCGCGGTGGCGCGCCGCGATCTCCGCCAAGGTCTCGGCATCGTCCAGGCGGTGGCAGTCGAAGAGGCGGCGCAGATGCGCGAGCTGCGCGTCGGTCACCGCGAAGCGGCCGTTCGCGCGGAAGCCGTTCAGGGTTTCGCTCACCTGCGCGCCGTCGCGGTCCAGCACGTCGAACAGCAGCCGCTCGAAGTTCGAGGAGACCTGGATATCCATCGACGGCGAGAGGGTCGGGCGCACCGCCGTGATCTCCATGGCGCCGCTGTTGAAGAAACGGGTCAGGATGTCGTTGCTGTTGGAGCCGACGATGAGCTGGCTCAGCGGCAGGCCCATCTGCCCGGCGGCATAGGCGGCATAGATGTTGCCGAAGTTCCCCGTCGGCACCGAAAAGGCGACGGCCCGGTCCGGGGCGCCCAGCGCCACGGCGGCGACGAAGTAGTAGACGATCTGGGCCATGATGCGGGCCCAGTTGATGGAGTTGACCGCCGAGAGGTTCATGGCGTCGCGAAAGGCCATGTCGTTGAACATCGCCTTCACCTGGTCCTGGCAGTCGTCGAAGGTGCCTTCCAGGGCGATGTTGTAGACGTTGGGCGACAGGATGGTAGTCATCTGGCGGCGCTGCACCTCCGAGGTGCGGCCCTTGGGATGCAGCATGAAGATGTCCACCTGGGCGCGGTCGCGGCAGGCCTCGATGGCCGCCGAGCCGGTGTCGCCGGAGGTGGCGCCGACCACGGTGATGCGCTGCCCGCGGGCCTGAAGCACATGGTCGAAGAGGCGCCCGAGCAGTTGCAGGGCATAGTCCTTGAAGGCCAGGGTCGGCCCGTGGAACAGCTCCATGAGCCAGGTGCGCTCGTCGAGCTGCTTCAGGGGCGCCACCGCCTGGTGATCGAAAGCGCCGTAGGTCTCCTCAAGGATGCGCCTGAGATCGGCATCGCCGATGGTGTCGCCGACGAAGGGCTTGATCACCGCGAAGGCAACCTCGGCATAGGGCTTGCCGGCCAGGGCACGGATCTCCGCGGCGGAAAAGCTGGGCCAGCTTTCCGGCAGGTAAAGACCGCCGTCGCGGGCCAGGCCGGTCAGCAGCACCTCGTCGAACGAGAGGGCCGGGGCTTTGCCCCGGGTGGAGAGATAGCGCATCGCAAGGGCCCCAGATCGCAACGGCGGGCTGTCGAAAACGCCAATCTAGACGCAAGCCGGTCCCTGCCGCAAGCCGGAGAATACCAGGGAATTCCTGTGGAACCCGTGGCTTTTCAACGTTTTTTCGACCTTGCCAAGCTTGCGCGCGGCGCCAAGGCCCGCCGCAGCGGGCCTCGGCTAGTCTCCACGCAGTATCAGCGGAAATCCCCACTTTCCTCCGAGCGGTTTCCGCCCGCTAGCGCGCGCCGGCCGGTCCGCCGGTATCGCGGCCGGGGTCGCGGTCGCGTCCGCCGCCCTCGGTGCCGGAGCCTTCACCGGGATCGCGGTCAGGCCGGTCACGGCCGTCCCGCTGATCCTCGAAGACCACCGGGATGATCCGCGTCTCGCGCTGTTCCTCACAGCTCACGGTATGGCTGTCGAAGGCCGAGGCCACCGCGTTGGGCGCCACGACCTGGACCATGAAGGCCTGCTCGCGCAGCCCCTGGACGCTGTCGTCGTCCGCCGCCGGGCCGGTGCCGAAAAGCCGCTCGAAGAAGTCGGGCTCGCGCTGCTTCAGCTTCTCCGGAACCTCGAAGACGACGATGGAGGGGTCTTCCTCGGTCTGTGCGCTTTCGGCCAGTGCCAGCTTGTGGCTGGCCTGTACCGCGAAGAGGCCGTCTTCGGTGGCCACAGCACTCGCCTCGAAGAGCTGCGACTCGCGGCCGTCCTCGGTGACGATCCGGTAGGACAGCTTGCCGGGAGACTGTGCACCGAGGCGCACGTTGAAGGCATAGGCCAGCGGGCAGGCGCCCGCCATGTTGACCGGCACCACATCGAGGCTGGCCGAGGTCGCCTGAAAGACATCGCCGCGCGCAGCCAGCACGGCCGCGGCGTCGGCAATGACGCCCCCCGCGGCCGGCGCGCTTTCCTGGGCTGCCGCAATGCCGCAGCCAAAGCTCAGGGCAGCCGCCGAAACCAGCAGGCCCTTGGTCATCCGTTCCTTGAACATCCACTCTCTCCACTTATGCCTTGGGTTCGAATGCCCCTGGGTCGTGGAGAGCGCGGCGATGGTTCAATTCCGGGACAGATGTTCAGCTTTTCCGCCTGAGTCCCGACGGAAACGGGGCCCGGCAAGGCCGATTACGGTGAACGCCAGGACCTTGAAACCGGCATAGAGGGCGGGGCTTTCAGAGTGTCAGGCGAGAGGCGTCAGGTCTCGGAGGAAGACGCTTCCGCCGGTCCGGCGGCTTCGCGCACGGTGGCGAGGCAACTGGCCATCAGATCCAGATAGTACTGGCGGTCCTTGGTCGCCGTGTCCTTCTCGGCCTGGGCGATGCGCTCGAAGAGATAGGCCGCCAGGGCGTAGTCGTTGGCGGGATAGACGCCGGAGCCCGCAAGATCCTGAACCATGCCGACCGCGGTTTCCGCCGCCTTCGCACCGACCCGCCCGATGCCGCCCCCAAGTCCGCCAATCGCCATGTCCGTCCTCCCTGTTTGGGGTCTTGACCGAAACCTCATGTAGCCGCTGGAACGGCTCGGTTCAACCGGCTGCGTCTGGAGCGGCGACTGTCAGGTCAATACCGTCTCTGTACACCAAGCGAGACAACGTGCCGTCAAGTACGCTTCCAAGATCGTCGATTTGATAGGTCCTCCGCATGGCAAAGCACGTCCGAAAGACCATCATCTGGTTCGAGGATCATGTCGCGATCTACTCAGCCTTGGGCAAGCTCACTTAAGTTCAGACCACAGGCCAAAGGTCGTGGCGCAACTGACATCACACGACCGGCGCACATATGTGAGGTACAACACATACAACGCCTGCGTGTCGCTCTAGCTTTACACTAAACTGCGAAATCCAGCCAAACGAATGCAGCTATACGCATGTCAGTTCATTCTTGATCTTAGGAGCGCGCGAGATGGCGAAGAAAACACGAGGCCAAAAATCAGACTTTGGTAATTTCATTGTTCTAAATGGTCAAAAGATACCCATCCAAGAACATGAAACCGACTTTAGCGTACACGCGTCGAAGAGGCATCTAGAGCAGGATCCGCGCGACTATCAAGATGTCGCTTCGCTGTCCGAGTCAATGGCCCGCGCACGTGGCAAGGATACCAGAGATCGAGATTCCCTGATGGACAGTGTCCGGAAAGAGAGTGTCGCGCATCATGTCTATCTCATCGAAGGTACGAATGAAGAGTTGATCATCGACGACACCGTCATTCTGACGCTACGCAATGAGGGGAGCGGTGATCTCGAAAAGATAATGGATGATTTCGCGCTGGAGTATGTCCGGGCGATGGCAAATGCCCATGTCTTGAGAGTCACGACGGCGACCGGGCAAAACCCGATCAAGACGGCCAATCAAGTCGCTGAGCGTCCGGAAGTGGAAAGCTGCGTGCCCGATATTATGCAGCAAGTTCGCTATCACCAATTGCCAATTCTGTTTCCCCAGCAATGGTATTTGACCGCCGACTTGCTTAATCACCCGTCGGTCCGCGCCAACGCATCATCGGAAGTGCCGGAAGCCTGGTCCATCACGACCGGCTCGCCAGATATAGTCCTCTCAGTTATCGACGATGGATGTGACATGGGGCATCCGGCATTCGCTGGGACGCGCGTTCATCCGGATGCGAGATCCTTCGTTGCGGGCGACCTTTCCGAAGCCCCGGAGTTCGGCGATTTCCACGGTACCCCGGTCGCCAGCATCGCGATAGGCTCACACAACAACCAAGCCATGCGCGGAATAGCGCCGGGTTGCACATTCTTGCCGATTCAAATTCCCTTCGGCCGGGGGGAAAGTTTCGTTTCGAACACATCGATGCTTGAAGTCTTCGAGTTTGTCTCGGCTCGAGCCGACGTAGTGAACTGCAGCTTTGGATTTCCGCCTAGCACCTTTCAGAGGTTCCCCTCCGCGTTTCGACTGGCAATGACCCAGCTGACACAAACCGGTGGCCGGCGTGGCAACGGTCTTGTTATTGTCTTCAGTGCGGGAAACGACGACTCACCAACTTTTCTTGCAGCGAACGAGAACATTAACGGTGTCCGCTTTCTTGGCCGGCGCAACTCCTTTACCGGCCAGTTCGATATCGATGAGATTCCGCGAAACAGGGATGTGTTTACGGCCTATCCGATGATACCTGGTTTGGTCATCGTCGCGGCGATGTCTTCGACGACGCGCAAATCCGGTTACTCAAACTGGGGACCCCACATCACCGTGGCAGCGCCTTCGAGCAACGGGCATGAACTAAACGGACGAGTTACCACCTTTACGGCACCCCAGCGTGGACTGGGACAAATCGCCGCATCAAACCGCCCAGGCCAAGGTTCGGGATCGAACCCTCTCACGGATGACCCCTCGACAGGGATCGACGAACGTCTGTACACGGCCAGTTTCGGTGGCACCAGTGGAGCCGCACCAGTCGTCGCCGGCATCTGCGGCTTGATGCTGTCCGCCAATCCAACCCTATCGGCGACTCAGGTACGGCAGATCCTCGAGGCGACGGCCGATACCGACCTGGACACCGGTCTGGATCTGCCCGACGACCCCAACGTCCAGGGGATCTCAGGCGCGTTTGTCAACGGCCGTTCGCCCTTCTACGGAGCCGGAAAGGCAAACGCGGCCCGAGCGGTCACGCGGGCACAGTCCCTACCCGGTGGCATTGCAGGAACGGGCGGAGGAACCCGCCACGGCACCGCGAACCCAGGCATAGCCATCCCCGATCGAGATCCCCAAGGCATCGTGAGTCATATCGAACTAACAGGCGATGGGCCGGTTCGCGCGATTCTGGTCGATGTCGACATCACGCACACCTATCGCGGTGATCTACGAGTGAACTTGGTTTCGCCCGATGGGTTTGTCGCCGAGTTGCATCGCATGCAGGGCTCGTTCCGGGACGACCTGAAGCGAGCGTATTCCGCGGCCACCAACGGGGATCTGGCAAACTTTGTCACATCTGGAGTCGACGGCAAAGGTAGATGGACTTTACATGTTTCGGACAACTTGCAGCGCGACACAGGAACGTTGAACTCATGGAGCATTGATCTGCGACAGTCCTAATCGGATTGCCCATACTGAGCTCGCCTTCTAGAGCCTGCGACGCGCCGTTGGTTGTGACGGTCAGAGCCGGTCAATGACAGTTCAATTGCCGCGCGATGTTCGTTGGCCTTGAAAGGGCCGACCAAACTGAAGGGAGGCCATTGATGATCTTGTATAAGTCCCAGGCAGTCTGAATGCGAGGGTTTTGGGGCAGCTCAGATGAAGATTCCGCGAACTGGCGTCAAATCTCTAGGGGGTAGCGTCCGAGAATCCGTTGGCGACAAGCTTGATGTTGGACGGAGACTACGTATTCGGCTCCATCGCACGGGGTGTTGGCCTTGACTTCCGAAATGGGTCATTCACGGACATGCGCAGGGTCTGCTGCAGGCGGCCGGTGCTGACCCAGGAACGGGCAATACGACACGGCCCTTCGGCTAGCGGTCGCGGAGGTCCTTTGTGGCCTGCAGGGTCGCGAGGATCAGGGCGTCGCGTTCGGCGGCGGCGCTGGAGACGTCGCGGCCGTTTGCCTCCTCGGCGACGCCGCCGGCGAGGGCGGCGGCGAGTTCGGGGGTCAGTTCCGGCGCGCCGAGATCCGCCCACCAGCGGTGGAAGCTGTCGCGATATCGGTTGCAGAACTCGTCCAGGCCGCCCGGGCCGGCCCCGAGATGAAAGAGCATGTGCGGGCCCATGGCCGCCCAGCGGAGGCCGGGCCCGGACCAGACCGCCTTGTCGACGTCTTCGACGGAGGCGACGCCGCTGGCCACTAGGTGGATCGCCTCCCGCCAAAGGGCGGCCTGCAGGCGGTTGGCCACATGGCCGGGCACCTCCCGCTTCACCCGAATGGTCACCTTGCCGATCTGGGCGTAGAAGGCCTCGGCCGCCTCCAGCACGCCCGCGCCCGTCGCCTCGTTGGCGATCAGCTCGACCAGGGGAATCAGGTGTGGCGGGTTGAAGGGATGGCCGAGCAGGAAGCGCGACGGATCGCGCCAGCCCTGCTGCATCTCCCGGACCATGAGGCCGGAGGCCGAGGAGGCGACGATGGCCTCGGGCGCCAGATGCGGCTCGATCTCCGCGAAGAGCGCGTGCTTGATCTCCAGGCGCTCGGGTACGTTCTCCTGAACGAAATCCGCCGCCCGGACGGCCGCCGCCGGTGCCCTGTGCATGGTCAGACGCTCCGGGTCGCCCCGCTCGGTGAGGCCGAGCTGTTCGAGGGCCGGCCAGGCCTGCGCCACGTAGGCGCGGACCCGATCTTCCGCGCCCTCGGCGGGGTCGTAGACCTGGACGCTCAGGCCCTTTGCCAGAAACAAGGCGGTCCAACTGGCGCCGATGACGCCGGCGCCGAGAACGGCGGCTCTCTCAAATTCAGCCATCAGAACAGGCCCTGATCGGCGAGGCGGCGGTGAGGCCGCCGTCGAGGGTGTAGCACTGGCCCGTGGCGAAGGCGGAGTCCTCCGAGGCCAGCCAGAGGGCCAGGCGGGCGACGTCCTCCGGGGTACCGAAGCGCCCGGCGGGGTGCCGCTTCAGCGCGTCCTCCTTGGCGGCGGCGGGATCGCGCGACTGCGCGAAGGCCGCATCGGCCATGCCGGTCATGATCCAGCCGGGGCAGATGGCGTTGCAGCGGACCCCGGGCCCGTGGTCGACGGCAATGGAGCGGGTCAATCCGTGAACGAAAGCCTTGGAGGCGTTGTAGAGCGCCATGCCGGGGTCGGCCGCCATGCCGGATATGGAGCCGATGTTGATGATGGAGCCGCCGGAGGCCATGACCGGGATGAAGGCGCGGCAGGTCAGGAACACGCCCTTGGCGTTGACGCCCATCACGGCGTCCCAGTCCGCATCGCTGCTGTCGGCCACGGTCTTTTCGATCTGAACCCCGGCGTTGTTGACCAGGATGTCGAGGGCGCCGAAGGCCTCGCCGGCCGACTGTTTCAAGGCGTCCATATCGCGGCCGTCGGAAACGTCCGCGGTCATCCAATGCACGGCACCGTCGAGACCGTCGGGCCGGTCGCCGCGCCCGCAGGTCATCACCGCCGCGCCTTCTGCCAGGAAGGCCTCGACGATGGCGCGGCCGATGCCCTGCCGCCCTCCGGTCACCAGGGCCGACTTGCCGGCGAGGCGGGTCATGAATGGGCCACCATGACGTGGCGGATCGCGGTATAGGCATCGAGAGCATAGACCGACATGTCGCAGCCGGTGCCCGAGCCCTTCATCGCCGCCCAGGGCATCTCCGGCGTGCCGACGCCGTGGGTGTTCACCCAGGTGAAGCCGTAGCGCAGCCGGCTCGACACCGCCATGGCCCGGCCCACGTCCCTGGTCCAGACCGAGGACGCCAGGCCGTACTGGCTGGCGTTGGCCCAGGCCACGGCCTCTTCCGCGTCATCGAAGCGCGAGATGGTGACCACCGGGCCGAAGACCTCCTGGCAGGCGATCTCGGCGTCGTTCGCCACGTTGGCGATCACTGTCGGCTCGTAGAAGAAGCCTGCGCCCGCGCCGGACCCGCCACCGGTTACGACTTCCGCGCTCCCGCGGGCGCGCTCGACGAAGCCGGAGACCCGCTCGCGCTGGGTGGCGGAGATGACCGGCCCCATCTCCACACCGTCTTCGCGCTGCCCGCCCATCTTGATGCTGCCGACGGCGCTGGCCGTATCGGCGACGAGCCTGTCGTAGACCTTGGCGGAGGCCATCACCCGGCAGGGCTGGGCGCAGTCCTGGCCGGCGTTGAAGTAGGAGCCGCCGCGGAGGGTCTCGACCACGGCATCGATGTCGGCATCGTCGAAGACGATGACCGGCGCCTTGCCGCCCAGTTCCAGATGGACATGGCGGATCTTCTGAGCGGCGGCGCGCATCGCCGCCATGCCGGTGGCGGGCGATCCGGTGACGCTGATGGCCTCCACGGCGGGCGCGTTGATCAGCCGGTCGCCGATGGTGGCGCCGCGCCCGGCGACGATGTTCACCACGCCCTTGGGGAAGATGCCGTTCACGATCTCGCCGAGGCGCAGGGTCGACAGCGGCGTCAGTTCGGAGGGTTTCAGCACCACCGTGCAGCCGGCGGCCAGCGGCGCCGCCAGCTTCCAGGCCGCCATCATCAGCGGATAGTTCCAGGGCGCGATGGAGGCCACGGGGCCCACCGGGTCGCGGCGGATCATTGAGGTATGACCTTCGACGTATTCTCCCGCCGCGGAGCCGGTCATGGTGCGCGCGGCGCCGGCCATGAAGCGGAAGACATCGATGGTGAGCGGCATCTCGTCGGCCTCGGCACTGGCCAGGGGCTTGCCGCAGTCGAGGCTCTCCAGGCCCGCCAGTTCCGCCCCATGGGCCTCGATGGCGTCGGCCAGGGCCAGCAGGTGCTGCGCGCGCTCGCCGGGCGTCGTCCGGGACCAGGAGACGAAGGCCTCCTCGGCAGCGCGCACCGCGGCGTCGACCTGCTCGAGCGAAGCTTCGGCGACAGCGGCGACTTCCTGGCCCGTGGCCGGGTCCAACACCGAGAGCGCTTCGCCCTCGCCGGCGACCAGTTCGCCGCCAATCAACAGCTTGTCCTGCATGCCCCTCTCCTCAGAAGCCCACCCGGTCGCCGCCCTTCAGCCCGAGCCGCTGGCGCGCGTCCGCGGGCGTCGCGATGGTCAGGCCAAGGTTTTCGACGATGGCGCGGATCTTGCGGACCTGATCCGCGTTGGAGCGCGCCAGTTCGCCCTTGCCGATGTAGAGGCTGTCCTCCAGGCCGACGCGCAGGTTGCCGCCGAGCATGGCGGCCTGGGTGGCAAAGGGCATCTGATGCCGTCCGGCGGCCAGCACCGACCACTCGTAATCGCCGCCGAACAGTTTCTCGGCGATGCTGTGCATATGCATGAGATTGGCGGGGTCGGCGCCGACGCCGCCCAGGATGCCGAAGACCATCTGCACGAAGAACGGCGGCTTGACCATGCCTTTGTCGACGAACCAGGCGAGGTTGTAGAGATGGCCCAGGTCGTAGCATTCGAACTCGAAGCGGGTGCCGTGGGTCTCGCCGAGTTCACGCAGGATGTACTCGATGCTCTTGAAGGTGTTGGGGAAGATGAAGTCCCGGGTCATCTCCAGGAAGGCGGGCTCCCAGTCGTGCTTCCAGCTGTCGTACTTCTCCAGCAGAGGAAAGATGCCGAAGTTCATGGAGCCCATGTTGAGGGAAGCCATCTCCGGACGGGCCCGCATGGCCGCCGCCAGCCGCTCCTCGATGGTCATGCCGAGACTGCCACCGGTCGAGATGTTGATCACCGCGTCGCTCGACTGCTTGATGACCGGCAGGAACTGCATGAAGGTTTCGGGCCGCGGATCGGGCTTGCCGGTCTCGGAATCGCGGGCGTGAAGATGAATGACCGAGGCGCCGGCCTCGGCGGCCTCGATGGACGCGGTGGCGATCTCCGCCGGCGTGATCGGCAGGTGCGGCGACATGGTCGGCGTGTGAATGCCGCCCGTCGGCGCGCAGGTGATGATGACCGGATTTGCCATGTCAGAGCCTCATCTGCTGGACCTGCGCGGAAAGCCCGCCGTCGATGACCCAGAGCTGGCCGGAGGCATAGCGCGCCTCGTCGGAGGCCAGCCAGTTGACCAGGTTGGCGATGTCGTCGGGGGTGCCGTAGCTGCGCAGCGGATGGACATCGCGCACCGCCTGCTGAAGGCTTTCGATGTCGCCGGAATCGCGAAAAAAGCTCTGCAGCATCGGCGTATCCACATAGCCCGGGCAGATGGCGTTGACCCGGATTCCCTCCGGCCCGTGGTCGCAGGCCATGGCGCGGGTCAGGGCGTGGACGGCCCCCTTGGAGGCGCAGTAGGCCGTGAGTCCGGGATCGGCGATGAAACCGTCATAGGAGCCGAAGTTGATCACGCTGGCGCCCGGGGATTTGCGCAGCAGCGGCAAGGCGTGCTTCGCGGTCAGAAACATCCCCGTGACATTGATGGCGAAGACCCGGTTCCATTCCTCCAGGGTCGTGTCCTCGATGGTCTTCTCGATCTCGATCCCGGCGGCGTTGACCAGGATGTCGAGCTTGTCCCAGAGCCCGCCCAGCTCGTCGAAGGTCTGCCGCACCGCCGCCTCCGACGTGACGTCATAGCGGCGCCAGGTCACGCCCTCCGGCAAAGCGGCGGGCTCGGCGACGTCCGCGGCGATCACCTCCGCCCCTTCCTTGGCGAAGCGCGCGCAGATCGCCGCGCCGATGCCACCCGCGCCGCCGGTCACGAAGGCGGTTTTGCCCGAGAGCATCGCCATTACGGTTTGACGACCGAGGCGTAGGCGTCGAGGACCAGCCCGTGAAAGTGGTGCACGGCATGTTCGGATTTGCCCGAGCCGTTGGGGTCATGGACGATGCGCCCTTGGGTGAAGGCCGGGGTCGACATGCCCCGCTGCACGCTTTCGACCAGCGCGATGTCCTCGGCCTGCAACACGTCGTCGAGGTATCTGATGGCCTCACGCTCGGCTTCGCTGGGCTCCGCGCTCTCCAGAAAGAAATCGTAGGTCTCCAGGGTGCGGTCCGGTCCCGCCGGAATGACCTGCAGGACGATCAGATTGCCGCGGCCGGGATAGCGCATGAGGCAGGTGTTGGGCCAGAGCCACCAGACGGCGTGATCCGTCACCGTCGCCGCGTCCACTGAATAGGCCTTGTTCGCGGTCTTGCCGGCCTCGGCCATGTGGCTGGAATAGATGCCGTGGGTGGTGACCCTGTAGGTGTTCATGTCGACCAGGGTGCAGAAGTCCTTGTGGGCCACCGGGCAGTGGTAGCATTCGAGGAAGTTGTCGACGACGTTCTTCCAGTTCGACTTGATGTCGTAGGTCAGGCGGTGGGCGAAGGTGAGCCGCTCCACGTCCGGCGCCCAGTGCAGGATCTCCTGGCCCAGGTCGCCGCTGGCTTCGGCCAGGGGGGCTGCCTCGGGATCGAGGTTGACGAAGACGAAGCCGCAGAATTCCTCGACCTGCACGCGGTGGAGACAGATATCGCCGACGTCGAAGTCTTTCAGGTGGTCGGTGTTGGGGGCGCGGCGCAGTTGTCCCGTCAGATCATACGTCCAGGCGTGATAGGGGCACATGATGCGCCTGGTCTGCCCCTCGCCGCGCAGAAGCTGATGGGCCCGATGCCGGCAGACGTTGTAGAAGCCGCGCAGTTCCCCATCCATGTCGCGGACGACGCAGATCGGTTCCCCGGCGATCACGGTGGTGCAGTAGCTGCCGGGCTCCCGGAGCTTCTCGCCGTGGCAGACCCACTGCCAGCTGCGCCGGAAGATCGCCGCGCCTTCGACCTCCGACCAGGCCTGTTCGGTATAGGCCTCGGACCTCAGAGAAAAGGACCGGGCCGGGTCCCGGTCGAAGCCCCGGGAAACCCGCTCAATATCCTGCTGTGACACTGGGCCCATCTTGCGCGTTCCTTCACACCCTCGCCGAGGCAGAGCCTCATTAGGGAAGCCCGCCTTCGCCGGATGCCCCTGACTAAAAAATGTAAGCGAAGCGGAGGTCGGATGACTGATGTTTTTCGCCGTTAAACATGCTTAAATCGACATATGGTTGAAACAGAGTTCGATCCGGACCTCTCCCCGCCGCCCGGCGAAACCGCCTGCACCCTGGGGATGCTGCTGCTGCCCGGCTTCAACGCCATGGCCGCCCATGCCTTCGTGGACCCCTTCCGGGCCGCCAACTACCTGCGCGGCACGGCGATCTACCGCTGGCCCTTCCTGTCCCTCGACGGCGGCGCGGTGACGGCGAGCAACGGCCTCTGCGTCGCCCGGACCACCGCCTTCGCCGAGGCGGAAGCGGAGATGGACTTCCTGGTGATCAACGCCAGTTGGGCGCCCGAGCGGTTCCGCGGCCGGGCCCTGCAGGGTTGGCTGCGGCGCCAGGCGCGGATGG
Source organism: Pelagibius sp. (assembly GCF_028289705.1). Lineage (GTDB taxonomy): Bacteria > Pseudomonadota > Alphaproteobacteria > Kiloniellales > Kiloniellaceae > Pelagibius. The sequence goes on along the minus strand of NZ_JANQOI010000161.1, from coordinate 51,626 downwards.
GGGCCGTGCTCTGCGCCCTCGATACCGGCGCCTTCGTGCTGGCCTACGCGGGGCTGCTCGACGGCTACCGCGCGGCGGTTCACTACGAGCATATCGCCGCCTTCCGCGAGCTCTTCGCGGAGACCGCCCTGGACGAGTCCCTCTTCGTCCTCGACCACGACCGGCTGACCTGCTGCGGGGGCATGGCCGCCGCCGACATGGCCTTGGAGATCATCCGCCTGCAGCAGGGCCTCGATCTGGCCAACGGCGCCGGCCGCTACATCTTCCATGAGCGGCTGAGACCGGGCGGCGAAGGCCAGTCCCCCACGACGCGCGAGCCGGTGGGCTACGCCGCCCCCGCCCGGCTGCGCGAAGCCATCGTGCTGATGGAGCGCAATCTCGAGCAGCCCCTGAAGATCACCGAACTCGTGGCGCGGCTCGGCCTCTCCCAACGTCAGCTCGAACGGCTGTTCCGCCTCCACACGGGGGTGTCGCCCATCCGCTACTATGTCGACGTCAGGCTGGACCGGGCGCGCGGCCTGGTGACCCAGACGGAACTGCCCATCGTCGCCGTCGCCGCGGCCTGCGGCTTCGGCAACGCGGTGCAGTTCACCCGCACCTACAAGCGGCGCTTCGGCCTCGCCCCCAGCAAGGACCGCACCGAAGGCCGCGTCCCCTTCCAGTTCCGCTCCTTCCCCAGCCACGCGGGTGTGTGAACGCTCAAGCGGGGCGGCGCAGCCCTTGGTCGTTGGAAACTCGCCAATGTTTTCTGGAGCGCCCTTCTCCAGTCGAGCGCTAAAGTCCTCCGGTATGATTCAATGAGTCAGATGCTCTTTCTCCAGCTATGCGGTGACTGGCAGCACTTCCACAGTGATGTGAGAGAGTTCGTGGATTTGGCCGAGCTGCGCCTTGTAGTCAGTCGGGTGTTTTGGGTCCGGCGATGCTAGGGCTACGATCGCCGCGCAGTGGCCGGGGCCAACGCGCCAGACGTGGAGATCGGTGATCCTGTCCTCGCCGATCTCGATGGCCCCCCGTATCCTACCCTCAAGCTCTGCATCGGGAGGCACTGTGTCCAGAAGAATCCCGCCGGCGTCGCGAATGAGCCCCCAGGACCAGCGGGATATCACGAGCGCTCCGACAACGCCCATGATCGGATCGGCCCAATACCATCCATAGCTGCGCCCCAATAGGAGCGCGACGATAGCCAGAACCGACGTCAACGCATCGGCCAGAACATGGAGATGGGCGGCGCGCAGGTTGTTGTCTTGCCCATGGCCGCGCCCCTGCGAGTGCGCGTGACCATGGCTATGCCCGTGATGATGGTGTGCGTGATCGTCCCGCAAAAGCCACGCGCTGAGAAGGTTCACCACAAGGCCGATTATCGCGACCAGAATAGCCTGTTCGAAGCTGATCGGGACTGGCTGCACGAGCCGCAGGAAGCTTTCCCAGCCGATGAGCAGCGCTATCAGCACGAGTGCGATGGCACTGGCAAAACCCGCGAGGTCGCCGAGCTTGCCCGTCCCGAAGCTAAAGCGCGGGTTCCGTGAATGGCGGCGCGCGTAGCGATAGGCCAACGCCGCGATGAGCATGGCGCCGGCATGGGTGGACATGTGCCAGCCGTCCGCGATCAGCGCCATCGACCCATACACATGTCCGGCGACAATCTCGACAACCATCATGGTGGCCGTCAGGGCGATGACCAACCACACCTTGCGTTCGTTGCGGCCCTGATTCGCGCCGAGAAAGACATGCTCATGGGTAAACGCGGAGACGTCTCGGCCAGACACGGCTATTCCTCTCCCCCGGGCGGCCTCGGCTCACTTCATGTAAGTTCTGAGGACCTGGATCATTTCCTCTGCCCCCTGCGCGCGGTCAGCCTTGGTAGGGGCGGCAAGAACATGCTCGCGCAGATGCTCTTCCATCAGTTCACCGGTCAGCCCGGTCATTGCACCACGGATAGAGGCCAGTTGGCGCAGCACCTCGCTGCAGGCCGCCTCGGCCTCCAGCGCGCGCTCAACACCCTCCATCTGGCCTTTGATGCGACGCACGCGCGCGACCAATTTCGTCTTGTCGCGGATGGCGTGGGACATGTCGGCACCCCTTCACTGAATATGGTATAGGGTGGTATACTATATGGACAAAGATCAAGAAAGAGCGGATCGAATTCCGACCGCATAGCTACCGAACGAGCGATCTTCCAGATTTGCCCACGGCGGAAGACCCTTGAGAGCTGCCACTCGGCGCGATGTACGGAATGATGTGGTTGGACTCAAAGCGGTCGTTGTATGCCCGTCAAAAACGGCCGCTTGTGGCCGATTTCTGCCAGCGCATATGAGCCGCGCAAATGGCGGTTCGGCCGGATCGCAGCAACGTCTTGGTCGGCGGACATTCAGCCCCGCATGATCGGCGGCCCAAACGGATGCGCGCGCCAGGTCGCCTTGTCCGATGCTGCTGTCGTTGGCCCACAGACTGCTCCGATCCCGGTCAACGGCTTGCGCGGATACGGCGTTCCGATACTTGGGCTTCCTATCTGATCCTGGAGGCTATAGAAGGTCTTCCAATCAGGCGGATTCAAAGTCTGGATTCGACCTGCCTAAACCTTTTGTAAAGAACAACCGGCCTAGGTATCGGGCATGGTGATTCGGCAGCGCGGTAGGACCTTTCGGCTCGTGATCGCCTTGGCGATGACGATGACCCTACTGCTGTCGCCATTCGGACATGCGGCCTCACACGATATGGCCGTGCCCGGCGCGGCTCCGGAGACCCTCCAAGAGGCTTCGGCCGCCGCGGCAAGCCGCCACAATCACGGCCACAGCCATAGCCATGACGAAGCCTGGCCGCAGGAAGGGCATACCACGGCCTCCCATGGGCACCATGCCGCCGATCATCTCCATGAAGTGCCTGCGCCGGCCGACTTGCCTGCGCTAGCCCTTACTTGGTCCGGCGATACGCCTTCTGTCTTCCCGGCCAACTTCCCACCTCAGGGCCCGTTGTTTCCGATAGAACGTCCGCCGCAGAGCTGAACGCGGCACATTCAACCGCGGGCCCACCAGGCCCTGTCAACACATCAACGGCGGACATATCAATGCATCACCCATCTTCATGGGGTGGTTTGCGTACCCAGAAATGGCGTGCGAGCCCCCTGCTTTTCCTTATGACAGCCTTTTTCGTGCTGGCCTTCGCCAACGGCGCTTTGGCCCATGCGGTGGCCGAAGGCGACAAGGGCTACATCCTGGAAATCTCCGGCATCAACCTGCTCCCCTTCACCTATCTTGGGGCCAAGCACATGGTGACGGGTTACGATCACCTGCTGTTCCTGTTCGGCGTGATCTTCTTTCTTTACCGGCTGAGCCACATCGCCATCTACGTCAGCCTTTTCGCCGTCGGCCATTCGACGACGATGCTGCTCGGGGTCTACTTCGGCTGGAACGTCAGTGCCTACCTGATCGACGCCATCATCGGCTTCTCTGTGGTCTATAAGGCGCTCGACAATCTCGGTGCCTTCCAGCGCTGGTTCGGCTTCCAGCCGAACACCAAGGCGGCGACGCTGATCTTCGGTTTCTTTCACGGCCTCGGCCTCGCCACCAAGATCCTCGAATACCAGATCTCGCCGGACGGCCTGCTGCCCAATCTGCTGGCCTTCAACGTCGGCGTTGAGATCGGGCAGCTGCTCGCGCTGGCCGCCATCCTCATCGCCATGGGCTACTGGCGACGAACCAAGGGGTTCTGGAAGCATGCCTACACAGCCAACGTCGTCATGATGACCGCCGGCTTCGTGCTCATCGGCTATCAGCTCACCGGCTACGTCGTGGCCTAGACATCAGGAAAGCGAACGTAAGATGTACAATTCGAACAAGCCCTCCCCCAGCGATCTTCCTTCGACCGGCCGGCTGCTCCGCTCCACCGCAGTCGCCATGGTGGCAGCGGCAGCCATTCTGGTGACCGTCGTCCTGCCCGCCGAGTACGGCATTGACCCAACAGGAGCCGGGCGCATACTCGGTCTGACGGAGATGGGTGAGATCAAGGTGCAGCTGGCCGCAGAAGCTGAAGCCGATCGGGCAGAGGCCAATGCGGAGACGGCCCGGACCGACGCCGCACCGCTGCCCACACCGCAAGCCATGCCCGAAACGCCGACCGCTGTCGAACCCAACCCCGACAATCCTGAGCCGGCCGTCGATCGGCTCGCCACTGCCCCGGCGACGGAACCGGCCCCCTGGCGCGACGAAATCTCGATCACATTGGCGCCCGGCCAGGGCACGGAGGTAAAGCTCGTCATGAGGGCCGGCGCCAAGGCGCGTTTCGAATGGACCGCCAATGGCGGCCTGTTGAACTACGACACCCACGGCGACGGGGGCGGCAACAAAATCTCCTACGAGAAGGGTCGCGGAGTGCCCGGCGATGAAGGAGAGCTGGAAGCGGCCTTCGACGGCAACCATGGCTGGTTCTGGCGCAACCGGACCGACCGCGACGTCACCATGACCCTACGCACCGAGGGAGCCTATCTCGAGATGAAGCGCGTGCTTTAGGTTCCAGGCCGAAGGATGCCATGCCACCGGCAGAGCGCCGGTGGCATGGCACACTCCACAAACCATCGAAAGTTTCGGGATTGAAAGCACTCCCGAAAGCTTGAGGCCAATGGCCGAACTCGGAATCTACACAGGGCTGTTCCTCATCGCATTCCTGGCCGCCACGATCCTGCCGGCCCAGTCGGAACTGGGCCTTGCCGGCCTGATCGTATCGGGCAACCACTCCGTTGTCCTGCTGGTGGCCGTAGCGAGCGCGGGCAACTCCCTGGGCGCTGTGGTCAACTGGGGTCTCGGGCGCGGCATCGAGCGCTTCGCGGACCGCCGCTGGTTCCCCGTCAAGCCGCATCGTCTGGATCGGGCGGCCGGCTGGTATCGCCGCTATGGCCGTTGGAGCTTGCTGCTCAGCTGGGTACCCTTCATCGGCGACCCGCTGACCGTCGCCGCCGGAGTGCTGCGCGAACCGCTGGCGAGCTTCCTGGCCCTCGTCGTCATCGCCAAGACCGGCCGCTACGTCGTGGTGGCCGCCCTGGCAATGGGTTGAGGCGTCCAGGCATGTTCAAAGCGATTGTCGATCTGCAGCGCGACATCTACCTGGCTTTTGCCGAGCGCATCAGCAACTTCGCTGAGAGCGGCGACTGGGCTCACCTGGCGATCTTTCTGCCCATCGGACTCCTCTTTGGCGCTGTGCATACTCTCACACCGGGCCACAGCAAGCTCGTGCTGGCCACTGACCTTGCCGGCTCCGGCCCTGACGGGCCCAGGGCCTAAGCCAGATAGCGCGCTTTCAGGTGAGCCTTGAAGATCTCCGGGTTGAGAGGCTCGCCGGTGGCGCGTTCCAGGATCGCTTCGCCGCTGGCGGAGGAGGCGGCGCCGTGCACCTGCTCGCGCAGCCAGCCCATCAGCGGGGCGAAGTCGCCGCGGCTGAGGGCTTCGGGAATCTCCGGGCGCGCTTTCTTGGCGGCGGCGAAGAGCTGGGCGGCGGTCATGGCGCCCAGGGTGTAGGTGGGGAAATAGCCCCAGGCGCCGTCGTACCAGTGGATGTCCTGCAGGCAGCCCAGGCGGTCGTCGGGCGGAGTGACGCCCAACAGGTCGCGCAGGCCCTCGTTCCAGGCGGCGGGCAGCGCCTCGGGCTCCATGGTCCCCTCGATCATCGCCTTTTCCAGGCGGTAGCGCAGGATGACGTGGGCCGGATAGGTCACCTCGTCGGCATCGACGCGGATGAAGCCGGGCTCCACCCGATTATAGTGACGCTGCAGGTTGTCGGCCTCCCAGGCCGGGCCCGTGCCGCCGAAGGCGTCGCGCGCCAGCGGCGCCAGAAAGGCGATGAACTCGGCACTGCGGCAGGCCTGCATCTCGATCATCAGGGACTGGCTCTCGTGCATCGCCATGCCCCGCGCCTCGCCCACCGGCTGCAGGCGCCAGTCCGCCGGCAGGCCGCGCTCGTACATGGCATGGCCGGTCTCGTGCAGCACGCCCATGAGGGCGGTCATGAAGTCGTCCTCGTCGTAGCGGGTGGTGATCCGCACGTCGTCGGGCACGCCGCCGCAGAAGGGATGCAGGGAGACGTCGAGCCGGCCGTGGTCGAAGTCGAAGCCGACGGCAGCCATCAGCCTGCGGCCCAGGGCCTCCTGCCTGTCCTTGGGAAAGGGGCCCGCGAGCGGCAGCGCGGCGGGCCGGTCCTGCTGGCGGGTCAGCACCGCCTCCAGAAAGCCCGGCAGGAAGTCCGCTAGGTCGGCGAAGACCGCGTCGATGCGCGCCGAGGCGCCGCCCGGCTCGTACTCGTCCAGGAGGGCGTCGTAGAGCGAACAGCCGAGCCGTTCGGCCTTGGCCGCCGACACCTCCCGGGTCAGGCGCAGGACCTCCGTCAGGGACGGCAGCACGGCGGCGAAGTCGGCCTTCGGGCGGGCGTCGCGCCAGACCATCTCGCAGCGCTTGCAGGCCTTGGCATGCGCCTCCACCAGATCGCTCTCCAGCGCCGTGGCATGCATCCAGCGCCGGCGCATCTCCTTGAGGTTCGCCTGCTGCCAGTCGGAAAGGCCGCGACCGTCGCCGGCTGCCTCTTCGAACAGCCCCTCCAGGGCGGGGTCGGTGAGCAGCTCGTGGCAGACCACGCTGAGCGTCGCGAGCTGCTCGGTGCGCGCCTCGGCGCCGCCGGAGGGCATCACCGTCGACATGTCCCAGGAGAGCACGCCCGCGGCCTCCTGCAGCGCGTGCAGGCGCTTGAACTTGCGGGACAGGGTCTCGTAAGCGGTCATGCCAAGTCTCTCCGAGCGGCGGTCACATCCATCCGACTACATGGACCAGAAAGCGCAGGGCTTCAAGCGACGGGCCTCAGGCCCCGCCGGAATCGTCTTCCCGGCGGTAGTGGTAGAGAAAGTAGATGACCACCAGGATCACGGCGAAGGAATACCAGGTGATGGCGTATTCCAAGTGGTCGTTCTTCAGGGTGACGCGGGTCTGACCGCCAATGGGCAGGCCGCCGGGCAGCTCCGAGGCCACCGCGTCGGCATAGACCTCGGTGACGATGAGGCCCGCCGTCACATCCGCCGCCATCACCGGCAGGTCGAGCCAGAAGTAGAAGCGCTCCTCCGGCTTGTTGGGGGGCCTGGCGAAGTCGACTCCCTTCCAGCCGTCGGTGCGCAGCAGTGCCTCGATGTCCAGCGGTCCGGCAAGCTGCCCCTCCGGGCGGGTCGCCGGATCGCGGCGTTCCTGGGGCACCCAGCCGCGGTTCACCAGGAGGATGCGGCCGTCGTCGAGACGGAAGGGCGTGACGATGTTGAGTCCGACCCGGCCGCTTTCGGTGCGGGCGCCGAGATAGAATTCCTCATCGTGCAGAAAGCTGCCGCTGAGGGCCACGCGGGTGAATTCCACCGCCGCCGGGTCCGGGAAGTCGCGGGGCAGCGGTACGGCGGCTCGTTGCGAGCGCTCGACGCGCTTGGCGATCTCCCCCTCCTTCCAGAACAGGCGCTGCACCTGCCAGGTGCCCAGTGCCAGGAGAATGATCAGCGCTGGAATGGTGAAGACCGTCGCCCAGAAGGTCGGGCGAAAGCGCTTGGGGCCTCTTGGCAGGTCACCGCTGCCCGCATCAGTCATAGTCGACCGTTCCGCTGTCGCTGGCCTTGTTGCGGTACTGCAGGGCGATCAGCACGCCCTTCATGGGGCGCAGCATGCCCAGGGCGCCGCCCAGGATCACCGGGATCCAGATCGTCATGTGCAGCCACAGCGGCGGTTCATAGGTGAATTCCACCCAGATGGCCAGCGACACGACGACGAAGCCGAGGATGAAGATAACGAAGACGGCCGGTCCGTCGCCGCTGTCCTGCTTGCCGAGATCGAGACCGCAGACCGTACAGCTTGGCGCCACCGTCAGAAAGCCGGCGAAGAGCTTGCCCTCGCCGCAGCGCGGGCAGCGGCAGAGCAGGCCCGTGCGGAACGGCGACTGCTCCCCATAGCTATGCGAGGGGGGCTCCCTGGAAGGGTCCTCGTGGGGCGCCGTCAGTTGCCGCCCCACCAGTAGACGCAGACGAAGAGGAACAGCCATACCACGTCGACGAAGTGCCAGTACCAGGCCGCCGCCTCGAAGCCGAAGTGATGGTCCGGCTTGAAGTGGCCAAAGTAGGCGCGGAACCAGCAGACGATCAGGAAAATGGTGCCGACCAGCACGTGAAAGCCGTGGAAGCCGGTGGCCATGTAAAAGGTCGAGGAATAGATGCCGTCGGTGAAACCGAAGGCGGCATGGCCGTACTCGTAGGCCTGGACGGCGGTGAAGATGATGCCCAGCAGAATGGTGATCGCGAGCCCCTGAAGCAGGCCCTGGCGGTCGCCGTGGATCAGTGCGTGGTGCGCCCAGGTCACCGTGCAGCCGGACAGCAGCAGGATCATGGTGTTGAGGAACGGCAGGTGGAAGGCCGGGAAGACCTCGACGCCGGTCGGCGGCCAGACCCCGCCGGTATGCTCGACGCGCTCGAACTGCTGGGCTTCGCCGGCAAAGAGGCTGGCGTCGAAAAAGGCCCAGAAGAAGGCGGCAAAGAACATCACCTCGGAGGCGATGAAGAGCACCATGCCGTAGCGCAGGCCGAGCTGCACGACCTTGGTGTGGTGGCCCTGGAAGGTCGCTTCCTTGACCACCTCGCGCCACCAGAAGAACATGGTCGCCGCCACCAAGACGATCCCCAACGGCAACACCCAGGCGGTGACCTCGTGCATGAACAGCACCATGCCGACGGCCAGGATGCCGCCGGAGAGGGCGCCGATGAATGGCCAGGGGCTCGGGTCTACCAGATGGTAGGGATGGTTCTGTTCGTGGCCTGCACTCATGTCGTTCCCCATTCTTTGCTGCCGCTTCGCCGCAGCGGATAGATTTTGGTTCCTGCCGTCAATTCACCGATGGTTCCTGTCCCGCGCCCGCCGCCGCTTCTTCCGGGCGCAGGCTGGCTTGGGGTTCCTCGATCACCGCGTCGGGATCAACGAAGAAGGTATAGGAGAGGGTGATGGTCTTCACGTCGTCGAGGTTCGGGTCTTCCTCGATCGCCGGGTCGACGAAAAAGCTCACCGCCATGTCCATGGACTCGCCGGGCGCCAGGCGTTGCTCGGTAAAGCAGAAGCACTCCACCTTGTTGAAGTACTGCCCCGCCTTCAGCGGCGTCACGTTGAAAGTGGCGGTGCCGGCGGTGGTACGCGCGGCCTGATTGGTCGCCCGGTAGAAGGCCAGGCCGGACTCGCCGACCTGCAGGGTGACGGCGCGCTCCACCGGCTGGAAGGCCCAGGGCAGTTCCGGATTGACGTCGGCGTTGAAGCGCACGGTGACGATCCGTTCGCCGACCTGCTCGGGCAGGCTTTCGGCCACCTGGGTGGTGCCGCCGTAGCCGGTGACCCGGCAGAACAGCTCGTAGAGCGGCACCGAGGCGTAGGAAAGGCCGGTCATGGCGGCGACGACGCCGAGGCAGATGACCGCCACGCGCCCGTTGCTGCGCGTCCGCCCACTGTTGCCCTGCTGCCGCTCGGTCATGCTCAGCCCCCGCCCATGCGGATGATGGAGACGAAATAGACAACCACGACGAAGGTCACCAGCACCGCGAAAATCGCCCAGTTCTTGCGTTTCTGCTGGCGCATGCGTTCCTCTTCCTCGTCTTCGCGCATGGTCATCCGCCAACAATCCAGGCCGCCGCCATGCGATAGGGCTCGCCGCCGCCCAGAAGCCCCGGCGCCCGGTCGATGATCAGCAGGCCAAAGAGCACGAAGAGATAGAGAATGGAATAACCGAAGAGCTGGCGCGGCGCGCGCTCGCCCGGGTCCCGCTGCACCCTCAGCGCCAGTCCGACGAAGCCAAGGCCCATCACCAGCGCCACCAGGGCATAGACGACCCCCGCCGTGCCCAGCAATGCCGGCATCAGGCCGAGGGGGGCGAGGATCAGACTATAGAGAAGAATCTGCCGCTTGGTCGCCGCCGGCCCCGCCACCACCGGCAGCATGGGAACCTTCGCCTTGGCGTAGTCGATCTCGCGATAGAGGGCGAGTGCCCAGAAATGCGGCGGCGTCCAGAAGAAGATCAGGGCGAAGAGCGCGATGGACTGCAGGTCCACCCCGCCGGTCACCGCCGCCCAGCCGATCATCGGCGGAAAGGCTCCGGCGGCGCCGCCGATCACGATGTTCTGCGGCGTGCGGCGCTTCAGCCAGATGGTGTAGACGAAGACGTAGAAGGCATTGGCGAGCGCCAGCAGGGCCGCGGCGGTCCAGTTGAGGGCGAGGCCCATGAGCATCACCGACAGCAGGCTGAGCACCACCCCGAAGGCCAGGGCATCCTGCGGGGTCACCCGGCCGCGCGGCAGCGGCCGGCTGCGGGTGCGCTGCATCACCGCGTCGATGTCGCGTTCGTACCACATGTTGATGGCCCCGGCGGCGCCGGCATTGACCGCGATGCAGAGCACCGCCACGGCGGCGAGGAAGGGATGGATCTCCCCCGGCGCGGCGTAGAGCCCGGCGAAGCCGCTGAACACCACCAGCGACACGACCCGCGGCTTCAGAAGCGCGAAGAAGTCCGAGACCCGGCCCGACGAACGCCGCGCCGCGCCGGCAAAGGCGCCTGCCTCGCTTCCAAGACTGAGTGCGGTATCGCTCACTTCATGCGCTTCCCTGCAGTCCCGGGGTTATCCGGCCCGCTCATCCGATCCGCCGCCCTAGCGGATCTGCGGCAGGTCGTTGAAGGTGTGGAACGGCGGCGGCGAGGATACGGTCCACTCCAGCGTCGTTGCCCCCTCGCCCCAGGGATTGGCCTCCGCCTTGCGGCCCGCGGTCATCGCATAGAGGGTCATGACCACGAAGAAGACGGTGGAGGCGATGGAAATGTAGGAGCCGTAGGAGGAGATCGCGTTCCAGCCGGCAAAGGCGTCGGGATAGTCGATGTAGCGCCGCGGCATGCCCGCCAGCCCCAGGAAGTGCTGCGGGAAGAAGGTCAGGTTGACGCCGATGAAGGTGGTCCAGAAGTGCAGCTTGCCGGCCCACTCCGGGAACTCGCGGCCGGTCATCTTGCCGAACCAGTAGTAGAAGGCGGCGAAGATGCCGAACACGGCGCCCAGGCTCAGCACGTAGTGGAAGTGCGCCACCACGTAGTAGGTGTCGTGCATGGCGATGTCCATGCCGGCATTCGCTAGGACCACACCGGTCACGCCGCCGACGGTGAACAGGAAGATGAAGCCGATGGCCCAGATCATCGGCACCGTGAAGCGGATCGAGCCGCCCCACATGGTGGCGATCCAGGAGAAGATCTTCACCCCCGTCGGCACCGCGATCACCATGGTGGCCGCCGTGAAGTAGGCCTTGGTGTCGACGTCCAGGCCCACGGTGTACATGTGGTGCGCCCAGACGATGAAGCCGACGAAGCCGATGGAGACCATCGCGTAGGCCATGCCCAGATAGCCGAAGACCGGCTTCTTGGAAAAGGTCGAGACGATGTGGCTGATGATCCCGAAGGCCGGCAGGATCATGATGTAGACCTCGGGGTGGCCGAAGAACCAGAAGAGGTGCTGGAACAGGATCGGGTCACCGCCGCCGGCGGGATCGAAGAAGGTGGTGCCGAAGTTGCGGTCGGTCAGCAGCATGGTGATGGCGCCGCCCAGCACCGGCAGCGACAGCAGCAGCAGGAAGGCGGTGATCAGGATCGACCAGACGAAGAGCGGCATCTTGTGCAGCGTCATGCCCGGCGCGCGCATGTTGAAGATCGTGGTGATGAAGTTCACCGCACCCAGGATCGACGAGGCGCCGGCCAGGTGCAGCGCGAAGATCGCCATGTCCACCGACATGCCGCCGTGGCCGAGTGGCCCCGAGAGCGGCGGATAGACCGTCCAGCCGGTGCCCGCACCGATATCGACGAAGGCCGAGCCCAGCAGCAGCAGGAAGGCCGGCACGATCAGCCAGAAGGAAATGTTGTTCATCCGCGGGAAGGCCATGTCCGGCGCGCCGATCATCAGCGGCACGAACCAGTTGCCGAAGCCGCCGATCAAGGCCGGCATGACCACGAAGAACACCATGATCAGGCCGTGGGCGGTGATGATCACGTTCCAGAGCTGGCCGTCGGGCTCGCCGTCGTTCAGCAGGAACTGCACGCCGGGATCCTGCAGCTCCATACGCATGATCAGGGAGAACAGACCGCCGATCAGGCCGGCGATCACCGCAAAGAGCAGATAGAGGGTGCCGATGTCCTTGTGGTTGGTCGAGCAGAACCACCGGACGAAGAACCCGGGCTTGTGGTCGTGATGCGCGTGCGCGTCGCTGCTGCTGTAAGCCATAACGTGGGGTCCCTCTAGTCGGCAACAGGGGTGACGGGTTCGGCCGCGGTGGCGGCCAGCTTCACCGCCGCCGGTTCATCGACCTGGCCGTATTCCTCAAGGGCCTGTTCGGCCCAGGCGGCGAACTCTTCCTTGGTCACCATCTTGACCATGATCGGCATATAGGCGTGGCCGGTGCCGCAAAGCTCGGAGCACTGGCCGTAGAAGGTCTGTCCGGCATATTCCGCCGGCACGTAGGTCCAGATCTCGTTGAGGCGGCCGGGCACCGCATCCAGCTTCAGGCCGAAGGACGGCATGGCGAAGTTGTGCAGCACGTCGCTGGCGGTGATCTGGAAGCGGATGTTGGTGTCGACCGGCAGCACCATGGCGTTGTCCGTGGTCAGCAGGCGGGGCTGGCCGGGCTCCAGGTCCTCGTCTGCGACCATATAGGCGTCGAAGGTGAAGTTGCCGTTATCCGGATATTCGTAGGACCAGTACCACTGGCGGCCGATGGCCTTCACCGTCAGCTCCGACTCCGGAATGGTCTCAGCGAAGTAGAGCAGCCGGAAGGACGGGACGGCGATGCCCACCAGGATGATGATCGGCACCACGGTCCAGAGGACCTCGATCAGCGTGTTGTGGGTCGTCTTGGAGGGGTTCGGATTACGCTTCTCCGAGAAGCGCCACATGACATAGAGCAGCAGCGCCAGAACGAAGAGGGTGATCAGCGTGATGATCACCAGGAGCAGGTCATGGAATTCGGCGATGCGCTCCGCCACCGGCGTGACGGCGGGCTGCAGACCCAATTGATAGGGCACGGGCTCAGACGCCAGGGCCGCGCCGCCAAGCGACAAGAAGGCGGTCGACATCAAGGCGGCGGTCAGAAGACCCAACCGGCTCAGCAGTGTCATAGCGTGCTATCCAATCTTTCTTGCGAATCCCAGCCGATACTCGAATCACTGCGCTCGGGCGCCGTCGGCCCGCAGCAAGTCTCGTCGAGGCGAGATTTCCCCCACTGGGCGGGCAAACTATACCAAGCGTCTTCGCACCACAAGGCACGCAAAGCGGCTGAAAGCCGCCCCTTTCGCACTCCCGTGCCGAGGCGAGGATAGCCTAACCCAGCGCGTCCGCCCTCAGGTGCGACCGAATGCCGCAATGGCCCAGGATAGCGGTTCGGGACAGCGGTTTAGGTCGGCCCGCCGGACCCGCTTTCCTTTGCCACGAGTCGCCGCAGGCGCCGCACCCCGAACCAGATCAGAACGGCGATCACCGGAATGGACAGGCCGGTGGCAATGTCGGGGTTCACCGGCACGCCGACGTCCTTCACCGCCTTGGCCAGATAGCCCACCAGGCTGGCCAGATAGTAGGTGATGGCGGCCACCGACAAGCCCTCGACCGTCTCCTGCAAGCGCAGTTGCAGCCGCGCGCGCCGGTCCATGGACTGCAGCAGATCGCGGTTCTGCGCCTCGAGTTGGATGTCGACGCGGGTGCGCAACAGCTCGCTGGCCCGGGCGACCCGCCAGGACAGGGTCTCCAGACGGTCGGAAACCGCCTCGCAGGTGCGCATGGCCGGGGCCAGGCGGCGGTCGATGAACTCGTTGATGGTCTGCATGCCCTCGACCCGCTGCTCGCGCAGCTCTTCGACCCGACGGCGCACCAGGGCATAGTAGGCCCGGGCGGCGCCGAAGCGGTAATTGGTGGCCGCGGCCACGTCCTCGATCTCCGAGGAAAAGACCATCAACTCGTCGAGCAGCTCCCGCTCCTTGCCGCTGCCCTCGATCTCGGTCATGCGCCCGGTGATGGCGGTCAGCCGCTCGCCTGTCGCCGCCAGCACCCCGCCGTGGCGCTTGGCGGCGGGAAAGGCGAGCAGCGCCATCATCCGATAGGTCTCGATCTCCAGGAAGCGCTGCACCAGGCGCCCGGCCTGGCGCGGCTGCAGGCTCCTGTCGTGCAGCAGAATCCGGGCAAAGCCGTCCTCCTGAACCGTGAAATCCATCCAGACCGCCGCCGAGCCGCCGGAGACCAGGCTGCCGACGATGTTGTCGTGGCCGAAGAGCGCCGCGAGGGCCGCCGCGTCCGGCGTCGGCGCCTGGCGGTCCAGCATGTCCAGATGCACGCTCACCAGAAGATCGCCGGGCAGCCCGGTCACCCAGTCGCGCGGCACCAGATCGATGGCGAAACCGCCGAAGGGGGTCGTCTCGAAGACGCCGTTCTGGAAGAAGGTGTAGGTCGAGAACTCGGTGTGGCGTTCCCACTTCAGCCGAAAGGGGCCGAAATCGGCCATGAAATGGTTGTCGCCGAGCGCCGGCGGGGCAAGGCCCTGGCGCTCGCAGAGCTGTGCAACGTGCTGGCGGTCGGTCTCTGCCGCGCGTTCGCCCGAGAGCATGGCCAGATGGGTGATTCGCTCTGGTCCCTGCAGGCTGGCAAAGGGGCGCGAATGCACCTCCGCGTTCAGGGCCTCGCGCAGAGGATGATCCCGCAAGCCATCAATCATGCCGTGTTCCCCCATCACGCGCCGTTTCCCGGGCCGCCCCGCCGGGGTACCGGCCCGGCGGAGGGATGTTATCCTGGTGCCCCCGCCCCATATTGAGGCAAGTTAGGCACCCCTCGCCAGACCCGAAGCCGATTTCCGGAGGCCCCATGTCCCACCTCGCCGAAACCGACGCGCTGTTCTACGCAAGAGCCGGGCTCGACCGCAAGCGTCTGGAGGCCTCGGTGGACGACGCCCTGGCGGGCTCCGACGACGGCGAGCTGTTCCTCGAGTACCGCCAGTCGGAGGCCCTGGCCTACGACGACGGCCGCCTGAAGTCCGCCAGCTTCGACACCTCCCAGGGCTTCGGCCTGCGCGCCATCGCCGGCGAGGCCGCCGGCTATGCCCATGCCAGCGAGCTGTCCGAAGCCGCGGTGCAGCGCGCCGCCGCGACGGTGCGCGCGGTCCAGGCCGGCCATTCCGGCAGCCGGGCCGAGGGCCCGGCGCGGACCAACCGCATCCTCTACAGCGACGACAACCCGATTTCCGGCGTGGCCTTCGAGGACAAGGTGAAGCTGCTGGCGGAGATCGACGCCTTCGCCCGCGCCAAGGACCCGCGGGTCAAGCAGGTCAGCGCCTCGCTGGCCGGGGAATGGCAGGCGGTGCAGATCCTGCGCGCCGGCGGCGAGCGGGCCGCCGACGTCCGTCCCCTGGTGCGGCTCAACGTCGCCGTGGTGGTCGGCGAGGGCGAGCGCATGGAATCCGGCAGCTATGGCGGCGGCGGCCGCTTTGCCTATGACCTGCTGCTGGACGAGGCCTACTGGCAGGCCGGCGTCGAGGAGGCGCTGCGCCGCGCCCTGGTCAATCTCGAGTCCATCGACACCCCGGCCGGCGAGATGCCGGTGGTGCTGGGCTCCGGCTGGCCGGGCATCCTGCTCCACGAGGCCGTCGGCCATGGTTTGGAAGGCGATTTCAACCGCAAGAAGACCTCGGCCTTCTCCGGCCTCTTGGGCGAGCGCGTGGCCGCGCCGGGGGTCACGGTCATGGACGACGGCACCATGCAGGACCGCCGCGGGTCGCTCACCATCGACGACGAGGGCACGCCCAGCCAGGCCACCACGCTGATCGAGGACGGCATCCTGGTCGGCTACATGCAGGACCGCCAGAATGCGCGGCTGATGGGCATGACCCCGACCGGCAACGGTCGCCGCCAGAGCTATGCCCACATCCCCATGCCGCGCATGACCAACACCGTCATGCTGGCCGGCGACAAGGCGCCGGAGGAGATCCTCGCCGCCGTCGACCGCGGGCTATTCGCCGTCAATTTCGGCGGCGGCCAGGTGGACATCACCTCCGGCAAGTTCGTCTTCACCTGCACCGAAGCCTACCTGATCGAGAACGGCAGGATCGGCGCCCCAGTCAAGGGCGCCACCCTGATCGGCAACGGTCCTGATGTGATGACCAAGGTGAAGATGATCGGCAACGACATGAAGCTGGACGACGGGGTCGGCACCTGCGGCAAGGAAGGCCAGGGCGTGCCCGTGGGTGTCGGCCAGCCCACCATGCTGATCGACGCCATCACCGTCGGCGGCACGGCGGCCTGAGCGCCTAACTCGACATCAGCGATCCGATTTCAATAGCTTGCCAAAATCGTCACCCTCGGGCTTGTCCCGAGGGTCCATGGAAAGACCGAGTCTCGGACCTCCATGGATTGCCGGAACAAGCCCGGCAATGACGTTCTTGGGGGATCAAACACGGGAACCCTCTAACGGATAAGGTTTCATCTCGGGTCAGGCTCTGAGGCTTCCAGGCTTTCGCCGCGACGGTTTCGGCGCGCGGGCGCCGCAACCAAGCCGCCTTACGCCGCGGCCACCGCTTCGATCTCCACCAGCCAGTCCGGGTAGGCGAGGCCGGCAACGATCACCAGGCTGGAGGCGGGCTGCGCCGAGCCCAGCAGGCCGTCGCGCACTTCGCGGAAGGTCGCCAGGTCGTCGCGCCGGGTGATGAAGGCGGTGATTTTCACCAGATCCCCGGGCGTCATGTCGGCGGAGGCGAGGACGGCGAAGACGTTCTGCCAGGCCTGATGCATCTGCCCGGCCGGCGTTTCGGCCAGCCGGCCCTCTCTGTCGACCCCGACCTGGCCGGAGACCAGCAGCCAGCGACTGACGTCCTTGGCCTCCACCCCATGGCTGTAGCGGGAAAACGGCGGGGCGATGCTCCCGGGGGTGTGCAAGATGCGCATGATCCGCTTCTCCTCTGTCGCCCCGCCTGCGGCGCGCGCGACGCCGGGCGGCCGTGCTCCGGCCGGCCTCAGCGGCGCCGGAAATAGAACATGATGCCGAGCACCGCCAGGGTGCCGATCAGCGCCGGTACCAGGGCCGAGGCCATGGCCTGGGTCAGACTCTCGATGCTGCCGGGGCGCGCGTGACCGGCCATGAAGGCGAAGACGAACAGCAGGTAGGCGGCGGCGCCGACCTTAACCAGCCATTCTCTCAGCCACCGCCGATCCTTGGAGTCCATTGCTCCCCTTTCCTCCGGTCGCCGTTGCTCTGCGCGCGACCGCCCCACCGATCATCCTGGCCACCTATCCTGGCCCAGCGCCGCGCAATCCGCAAACCGCGGCGGGACAAGGGCGCCTGCACCTCGCGAAATCGTGCTTTGGCCGGAGCCCGGGGAGCCGCTATGTCGGAGCGGTCTTTCGAGGAACCGCCCGGCCGCGTCTGGGGCGCCGGCGGCCCGAAAGAACCGGACGTGCAGGTGGGGAAGGGCTCCGGAGCAACCACAGTCTGGGAGTCACGAGATGAGAACACCCATGCTTCGGGGAGCCGGCGGTTCCCTTGTCCTGGCCCTGGCACTGCTGGCCGCATCCGCAGGTACCGGGACCACCACCGCCCAGGCCACAGACAAACCGGCCTTCGCCGGCAACGCCGGTCAGGCGCAAATCCAACTGGCCCAGAGCCGGAGCCGGGTCGGGCGCCGCAGCTTCGCCACGCCGCGGCGATTCAGTTCTTCTGTGACATCGGGACTGCTGCGCCGCGACCGCAGCTTCGGCGGCTCCAGGGTCCTGGGCCCTCGGGTCCTGCCCCTGGTGCGCGGCAGCCGGCTGGGCAGCGCCACGCTCTTCGGTCCCTCTCCCAACGGTTTCCGGCGTGGACTCTTCGACGATTCGCGAACCCGCGCCCTGCGCGCCGAGGCCCTTGCCCTCGATGCCGCCGCGCGGCTTCGGGAACTGGGCCTCACCCCGGCTCAGAAGGCCTCTCAGGAAAGCATGCCGCCGGCCCTGGTGCGCGCCCTGATCCTGGCCAAGGAGGCCCGCGCCAAGGCCGCCGGCGACCAGGTCGCCGAGGATCCCGTGGCGGACCCTGGCTGAGGTCCGCTCCCAAAGTCGTGCATTTGATTGGACGGCGGTCCGACATATCTTAAAAGTGGGCTTATCTTAAAGATTGAAGCCGAAGGGACGGCACGGCCCGTATCTCTGGTGTCCGAGAGCTTGATCGGGCGACCATCCAGACGGGAGGAAGGCTATGAAGAGTCCGGTATTCCCCATTCTCGGCCCCCTACTCGGCCCCATTCTTGGCGGTTTCGCGTTTCTCGCGCTTGCGGCGGGTTCGATGACGGCGGTGACCCAGCCGGCCGAGGCCCAGTCCTGCACCTCCATCGGCTCTTCCGTGTTTTGCGGGGCCCGCGGGTCCCACAACACGGTGGGCCGGACGATCATCTTCAACAACGGGCCCGCCGGCAAGCGGGTCGGCAGCTTTGCGGTGACCGGCAGCCCGCCGCGCACCACCAGCATCATCGGCGCCCGCCGCTCGAGCCTCGCCCAGCCGCGCAGCTTCGCGGGTGTCGGCACCAGCCGCAGCTTTGCCGGGGCGACGACGATGGATTCGGCCGTGCGCCATCTGCGGGCTGAGATCCTGGCCCTGGAGGCCACCGCACAGCTGAAGGACCTGGGCCTCACCCCGGCCCAGGAAGCCGCGCAAGCCACCATGTCACCGGCCCTGGTCCGTGCCCTCACTCTGGCGAAGACCGCGCGGGCCAAGGCGGCGGCGGGAAAAGCCGAGCAAACGCCGGCGGCGGGCACGAACTAGCGGGGCACAGGCTGCTGCGCTAGTACGCGCACTCGGTGAAGATGGGATCGATGGTGCCGCCCCAGCGGCCGTGGTAGTCGTCGAGCAGGTATTCGGCGGGGCATTTCTCCCGCTCCACCCGGCTCTGCAACAGGGCCAGGAAGTGGCTCTCATTGTCGCCCTGGCTGTCCAGACGGTTGCGCGCCTTGAGGCCCACCGCCGCGATCTCCACCGCCTGATGGGCCACGGCATTGACACGCCTGCCGTGAAAGGGCGTGTGCAGCGCCTCGCGCGGCACCTCGGCGCGCAGGTAGGTGTGGTCCTCCAGGGTCCAGTCCTTCACCAGGTCCCAGGCGGCGTCCAGCGCCGTATCGTCGTAGAGCAGGCCGACCCAGAAGGCCGGCAGGGCGCAGAGCGATTTCCAGGGGCCGCCGTCGGCCCCGCGCATCTCCAGAAAGCGCTTCAGGCGCACTTCGGGAAAGAGGGTCGAGAGATGATCGGCCCAGTCCCCCAGCCTTGGCTTCTCACCGGGCAGCGCCGGCAGCCTGCCGTCCAGGAAGTCGCGGAACGACTGGCCCGAGGCGTCGATGTACTTGCCGTCGCGGTAGACGAAGTACATCGGCACGTCGAGGACGTGGTCGACATAGCGCTCGAAACCCATGCCGTCCTCGAAGACGAAGGGCAGCACGCCGCAGCGGTCCGGGTCGGTGTCGGTCCAGATATGGCTGCGGTAGCTGAGGAAGCCGTTGGGCCTGCCCTCGGTGAAGGGCGAATTGGCGAAGAGCGCCGTGGCGATGGGCTGCAGGGCCAGGCTAACGCGGAACTTCTTCACCATGTCGGCTTCAGAGCGGAAGTCCAGGTTCACCTGTACCGTGCAGGTGCGCAGCATCATGTCGAGGCCGAGATTGCCCTTGGTGGGCATGTAGGCGCCCATGATCTTGTAGCGCCCCTTGGGCATCCAGGAGATGTCGTCGCGCGCCCATTTCGGCTGGAAGCCGAGGCCCATGGCCGCCACCCCCATGGGCTTGGTCACCCTCTTGATCTGGTCGAGGTGTTGGTGCACCTCGCTGCAGGTCTCGTGAATGGACTTGAGCGGCGCGCCCGAGAGCTCCACCTGGCCGCCGGGTTCCAGGGAGACGCTGGCCCCGTCCTGCGCCAGGGCGATGACGTTCTCGCCTTCCAGGATCGGCTTCCAGCCGAAGTCCTGCAGCCCGGTCAGAAGGGCGCGGATGCTCTGGTCGCCGTGGTAGGGCAGCGGGCGGTAGTCCGCCAGGGAGTAGCAGAACTTCTCGTGCTCGGTGCCGATGCGCCAGTCTTCGGGGGGTTTGCAGCCGGCTTCCAGATAGGCCACCAGTTGCGCCTTGTCGGTCAGGGTTTCACCCTGAACCTGGGGAGGAGCGGACATGTCTTGATTACCTTGTGCCGGAGCAGTCTCAGACCCGGAGGAGCTTCCTTCGCGTGCGTGGTGTCGGCACCCGCCCCCCAGGCACGCCCGACAATGGATCTCAACCCCGCCCCGTTCGTCGCATTCCTTAGGCGGTCCTCTTGCCGGGACCTGCCGCAACACTAGAGCTATCTGATTATTGTCGTCAGACCGGTGATTTCAATCCCCGTCGTCACGCCGTCCCTTCGGCCGCATCAGCCCCATGCTTCAACCCGGCGCGTCAGCCCGCCGGGAAGCCCGCCAAGTCCGCCGGCGGCCGCTCGGCGCCGTCGCCCAGCACCGCCTGCCAGCAGGCCAGAGCCGCCAGCGCCGCCGTATCGGCACGCAGAATCCGCGGCCCCAGGCCCACGGGCACAGCAAAGGGCAGTTTGCGAAGAGCGTCAAGTTCGCTTTCCGCGAAGCCGCCCTCGGGCCCGGTGAGGATCGCCCAGGGCCCGGTCGGGCCCGGTGTCTCCGCCTTTGCCGCCTGCAGCGCCTCGGCGATGGGCCGTGCCGCGCCCCACTCAGCGCAGACGATCAGGCGCCGGCCTTCCGGCCAACCGTCGAGGACCGCGCCCAGGCTGCGGGTGGGCCTGACCTCGGGCACGCTCAGCCGCTCGCACTGTTCGGCGGCCTCGCGGGCATTGGCGGCCAGGCGCTCCTCATTGACCCGGCTGACCGCGGTGAAGCGGGTCATCACCGGCTGCAGCAGGGCGCAGCCCAGCTCCGTCGCCTTTTCGGCGATGAAGTCGATGCGCGCCCGCTTGATCGGTGCGAAGACCAGCCAGAGGTCGGGCTCCGGGACCGGCCGGCGCAGTTGGGCGCCGACCGTAAGGGAACACCAACCCTTGCCGAGCCCTTCGATCTCCGCCAGCCATTCGCCGTCGCGTTCGTTGAAGACCGCCAGCTTCGCGCCCGGCGCCAGCCGCAGGACCGAGCGCAGAAAATGCGCGCGATCCCGTTCCAGGCCAAGGCTCTGCCCCTCGGCCAGGCTGTCGGCGACATAAAGCCGCGTCGACGGCCTAGGCCCTGGCATGGTTACCTTCCGGCGGCACGTCTTTCTCCCAGCCCGATTCGCCGCTAAACAGTAGGCCATGAACGCCAGCGCGCCCAGCCCCGCCCCCAACGCGGCCCAAAACACGGCAAGCGACATCCGCGCCGACCACTGGGTGCTCCGCGTGGCACCGCCGGGCCTGCGGCCCTATGCGCGGCTCGCCCGCTTCGACCGGCCCATCGGCGTCTGGCTGCTGCTGTTCCCCGGCTGGTGGGCCATCGCGCTGGCCGATGCCGCCCAGAGCGCCGCCGTACAGAGCAGCGCGGCACAGGCCAGCGTGGCCCCGTCCTGGTTCCTCTATCTGCTGTTCGGCCTCGGCGCCGTCCTGATGCGCTCGGCCGGCTGCACAGTCAACGACATCCTCGACCGCGACTACGATGCCAAGGTGGCGCGCACCGCCGACCGGCCGATCCCCAGCGGCGAAGTGAGCCTTGCCCAGGCGGGCGTCTTCCTGCTGCTCTTGCTGCTGGCGTCCTTCGTCATCCTGCTGCAGATGAACGCGCTGACCATCGTCGTCGGCTGCGCCTCCCTGCTACTGGTCTTCCCCTATCCGCTGATGAAGCGCATCACCTATTGGCCGCAGCTCTGGCTCGGCCTGACCTTCAGTTGGGGGGCACTGCTCGGCTGGACGGCGGTGACCGGGGCCTTCGGCTGGCCCTCTCTGCTGCTCTATCTCGGCGGGATTGCCTGGACCCTGGGCTACGACACCGTCTACGCCCACCAGGATAAGGAGGACGACGTCCTCATCGGGGTGAAGTCGACGGCCCTGAAGCTGGGCACCGCCACCAGGCCATGGCTGCTTGTGTTCTACGGCATTGCGCTGGCGCTGTTCGGGTCGGCAGGCGCGGTCGCGGGCCTGCTCTGGCCCTTCTGGATCGGGCTGGCGGCGGTCGCGCTTCACCTGCTCTGGCAGGTGGCGGCCCTGAAGATGGACACCCCCCAGGACTGTCTCACCAAGTTCAAGTCCAACCGCTTCGTCGGCTGGCTGTTCCTGGCCGCTGTCTGGGCCGGCAGCCCCTGGTTTCACGGTTGGTTGGGGTTTGCGCCATGAGTCTCGCCATACTCACCGAGCCGCAGGATTTCATCCGCGCCAACACCCGCCTGCAACGGCCGCCGCTGATCCCGGAGATCCAACTCCACCTGGCCAGCGAGGTGGTGCCGCTGTGGCAGGCGACGGAGGAGGAGTTGGCCAAGGTCGGCCTGCCGCCGCCCTTCTGGGCCTTTGCCTGGGCCGGCGGCCAGGCGCTGGCCCGCTTTCTGCTGGACCACCCGGCTGTCGTGCGCGGCAAGCGGGTGCTGGACTTCGCCGCCGGCTCCGGCGTCCAGGGCATCGCCGCCAGGCTGGCCGGCGCGGCCAGCGTGGAGGCCGTGGAAATCGACCCCTTCGCCTGCGCCGCCTGCCGCCTCAATGCTGAAGCCAACGGCACCGAGATCGCGGTGCGCGAAGACGACCTCGTCGGCTGCGCCAATCCGGGCTGGGACGTGGTGCTCGCCGGCGATGTTTGCTACGAGCGCCCGGCGGCCGAGAAGATCACCGCCTGGCTGCGCGGTCTGGCGGACGCGCGCTGCCTGGTGCTGATGGGCGATCCCGGACGCACCTACCTGCCGCGCGGGGGCCTGGAGCGGGTGATCGGCTATGCGGTCAAGACGACCCGCGAGCTCGAAGACAGCGACCTGCGCAACGCCGTGGTCTGGAAGGTGGCCGCAGCGGAGGGGGCGGAGTAGGAAGCGACCCGCTAACCCGTGGCCCCGGCGCAGAGCAGGTTGGCGGCGCCGTAGTGGGCCACCACCGGCTCGCCGGTCTGGTCGTTGTCGGTGAAGATCGCGATGGCGTGGACGCTGTCCCGGGGCTTGCGGCCGAAGGCGGCCTGGAAGTCGGCCAGGAGGTCGCGCTTTTCCTCGACCCAAGCCGCCGGCCCATCGGAGCCCGTCTCCACCACGATAGAGCGCACCACCCCAGGCAGGTAGGGGGAGTCGACGATGTCTTCGATCTGCTGGCGGGAATTGGTCCAGACGTAGCGCAGGGTCGGCACCTCCCGGGGCGCGGCGTAGGAGCCCGGATCGCCGAAGAGGATGAACAGCGACGCCGCCACATCCTCGCGGTCGCGTTCCGTCAGGCTCGCCGATTCCTGCAGCACCTCGATGCGCCAGCTCCACTCGATCACCGGGCAGTCGTCGGGATCGAAGGTCACCGGCAGCACGAGGCCGGAGGCCGAGCGCTTACCGACGGCGCGGATCGAGAGGCGGTCGTTGAGCGCGCTGACCCGGTATTCGGTGGTCCCGACCAGCGGCATCTCGATCCAGTCCTGCTGGATCGACTGGGCCGGATCGAACAGCATGACCTTGCGTTCGAATCGCCCCGCCGTATCCGGCGGCGGCAGCTCGCAGCCCGCAAGGATGATCGGAAGCAGTGCCGTCAGCCCGGCACGGAAGAAGCGGTTCCCCCACATGGCCGCACTATAGCGAAGGTTCCGCGGGAGACCAGAGCGCAGAACAGTCACGAGAGCGTTGTCCGAAACCGCGGGCTCTTTGTCATCGTCTCCCGGCGGGCCGGACCAGGATCGTCGGTCCGCGCAGAAACGCCGCAAGGACAATGCCGCCTGATCGGCTTCAGTCCAGCATCAGCCGGCAGTTGTCGCGGATGCAGGCGGCCAGGGCTTCTTTCGTGCGTTCGTCAAACTCGCCATCGGAACGCCCGGGATCATAGCCCTTGGCAATGAGCGACTTCTGGTATGCCTTGACCAAGGCAGCACCGCCGAAGGAAGCGGCGATGTCGAAGGCCTCCTCCGCGTCCTCCTGACGACCCAGTCCCATCAGGGCGTGCGCCTTGGTGTCATGGTACTCCTGATGGCGGAAATTGTTCTCGAGCGCTTTGTCGGCCATTGCCAAGGCATCCTCGTAATCGCCCCGCTTCGAGAGAAACCAGGAGTAATTGTTGTAGGCCGTCGCGTTCTTCGGATTCAGCTCAATCGCTTTTGAGAAACTCGCCATGGAAAGGTCGCCTTTGCCCATCTGAGCATAGGCGATGCCGCGATTGCTGTGGGCGCTCGAACTCCTGGGATTGAGCTGAATGGCTTCGTTGAAGTCAGTGACGGCCTCGCTGAAGCGGCCCTTGCGCCGATGGATGACCCCGCGCGCATTGTAGGCGTCCGCCCGCTCCAGATCGACCGAGCTCTGTGCAATGACCTGAGAGCAAGCGCGCTGCGTCGGCGCCGTAATGTCGTCGTCCCAGACCCGCTCGCACAGCGCAACAGCATCGGCAAGGTCGCTTGGTGCCTGCGCGGCGCAGGCCGAAAGTGCCGTCGCCACCACCAAAGCAATCCCGAATTTGCGCATCACCGTTCTCCCGATTTGTTGCACCTGCCGATTGTATGGTCGGGAGCAATCTATGCGGGAACCGTCTTTCATTCAATGCGCGTACACACTTGATCGGATTTTGGCGGATCGCCGCTAAGCTAACCCTCGATCAGCTCGAAGCCCGGTACCTCCCGCGGCACCGCCGCTGCCTGCAGGTCGGCAATCAGGCGCCGTCGCCGGGCGGTGTCGGCGATGGTGGAGAGGATCATGCCGTCCAACTCCGCCTCCGGCGCGTGGCGGTCGCGCAGAAGCTTCAGGGCCGCTTCCTGATGCACCGCGCGATGACGGCGATCCTCGGCCGGCACGGCGGCAAGCGCCAGGGGCGCGTCTTCGGCCTCAGGGTCCGCCAGGCAGCCGTGGACGGAGAGATAGGCATAGGCTTCCGTCAGGCGCGGCCCCTGCTCCACCGCCAGCTCGACGGCGGTCAGACGGCCGTAGGCGTAGTTACCCAGGCCCAGCTCGGTTTCATGCATGCGCGGCAACTGCGCTGCGCTGAGCCAGGTGACGAAGACCGTGACCCGGGTGCCCGGCGCCGCATGCAGGGTGGCGGAGACTGCACCGTAGCGGGTCATATGCGCCGAATAGACCACGTCGTGGTCGGTCAGCACGGCACGGGTCACCGGGATCTCCGAGGCGGTGCCGTTTAGATGGGAGAACTTGCGATGAAGCTGCTCCGGCGCCCGGTTAGAGCCGTGGGCGATGACCGGAACGCGTCCGCTGAACAGCGCCGGATCGCGGTCAGCGGCCAGCGGCGTCGCGGCGCCGTCGCGGTAGAGGTAGGAGCCTGCGGGAGCAGCGTAGGGATAACCCTTCGCCAGGCGCAGGCGCGCTTCGTCGGAAACAGGCAGAGGCCAGGGCATCAGGCAGCGGTCTCTAAGTCAGCACCGCGCCGAACGGTCTCCCAACCCCCTCGCTACGCACGTCAGTCGGTGCAGGGCGGCGGCCCGTCACTGTCGATGCATTCGATCCGATAGCGGGTCGTGCAGTCATCGACCGTTTGCCAGGCATGCTTGGCCCATTCTTCCTTCGCAGTCTCGTAGTCGTTGAAGGGGCCAAACCATTCTTCATTACCGCCGACGATTTCGCGGAACCGTGTGTCCTTGTATTCACCGCCGACAACATAGTACTGCATCATCGAATATATGCCTCTCAACTCGAAAGGGCTTCAGCCATCCCCCGACGGATGACCGCTCACCGCCGCTCGAATCCTGCGGGGGCGATCACAACAATAAGGACAAGATGAGCGCAATGTATAGTGCCAAAGCCGCATTTCAAGTTGGTTAATCCGGTCTACCAAGAATGTGTTATAGACGCCTTGTTCTCGCCGGAAATGATCACGGCCCGGTGAACATGGTTAACTCTAGGCAATGCTTTCATGACCGACTCAACACAGGATAGATTGGAGCCGCGGTGCTAGCACTAGACCGCGAGTCCCGGGACGCGGAATTCGTCGGATCGGCGGGTCCCCGCGCCTCGGTTCCGGGCCCTGGCCGGCCCATGGATGGAAGGGGGAGGCCTCACAGCAATGCCATTTGATATCACCGGCACCGGCATCCTGGTGATCGCCATCGTCATCCTGGCGGTGATCATCGTCGCCATGAGCGTCAAGGCCGTGCCCCAGGGCTACGAGTACACGGTCGAGCGCTTCGGGCGCTACACCAAGACGCTGCGCCCGGGCCTGGGCATGATCCTGCCCATCATCGACCGCATCGGCGCCCAGCTCAACATGATGGAAACGGTGCTCGACGTGCCCTCCCAGGAGGTCATCACCCGGGACAACGCTCTGGTCCAGGTCGACGGCGTGGTCTTCTATCAGATACTCAACGCCGCCCAGGCGGCCTATGAGGTGCGCAACCTGGAGCGCGCCATCCTCAACCTCACCATGACCAATATCCGGACCGTCATGGGCTCCATGGACCTGGACGAGTTGCTGTCCAACCGCGACAACATCAACAGCCGCCTGCTGCAGGTGGTCGACGATGCGACGGAGCCCTGGGGCGTGAAGGTGACCCGCATCGAGATCAAGGACATCACGCCGCCGGCCGACCTGGTGGAGTCCATGGCCCGGCAGATGAAGGCGGAACGCGACAAGCGCGCCACCGTGCTGGTGGCCGAGGGCGACCGCCAGGCGGAGATCCTGCGCGCCGAGGGCCAGAAGCAGGCCGAGATCCTGGCCGCCGAGGGCCGCCGGGAGGCCGCCTTCCGCGATGCCGAGGCCCGCGAGCGCGAGGCGGAGGCCGAGGCCAAGGCAACGGCCATGGTGTCCCAGGCCATCTCCCGGGGCGATGTCAACGCGGTCAACTACTTCGTTGCCCAGCGCTATGTCGACGCCCTCGGCAAGTTCGCCGACTCCGCCAACCAGAAGACCTTCTTCCTGCCGGTGGACGCCGCCGGCGTGATCGGCGCCATCGGCGGCATTGCCGAGATCGCCCGCGAGTCCATGGAACAGCGCGAAGCCGGGCGCGGGCCCTGGGACGGCGCCGGCAACGGCGGCAGCCCGGGCGGCGACGGCGGAGGCGGGCCGCGATGATCAGCTTCGAACAGATCGAATACTGGAACTGGTGGGTGATCGGGGTCTTCCTGATCGGGATCGAGGTCTTCGCCCCCGGCGCCATCTTCCTCTGGATGGGCATCGCCGCGGGCGTCGTCGGCATGGTGCTGCTGATCTTCCCGGATGTGATCTGGCAGATGCAGCTCTTGCTCTTTGCCGTGGTCTCGGTGGTATCGATCCTGGCCTGGCGGGTGGTGATGCGCAACCGCCCGCCGCCGCCCAGCGATCAGCCGACGCTGAACCGGCGCGGCGTCGGCTACGTCGGCCGCACCTTCACCCTGAAGGAGCCGATCAAGGACGGCACCGGCCTGCTCCACATCGACGATTCCCGCTGGAAGGTGGAGGGCGAGGACCTGCCCGCCGGCACCAAGGTGAAGGTGGTGGGGATCGAAGGCACGGTGCTGCAGGTCGAGCGGGCCTGATGCCCTTCGCGTCCTTGCGGGACTTCATCGAAAAGCTGGAGCACGAAGGCCGCCTGGTGCGGGTGACGGCGCCGGTTTCCCCGGAACTGGAGATGACCGAGATTCAGACCCGCCTCCTGGCCGAGGGCGGCCCGGCGGTGCTGTTCGAGAACGTCGTCCACGGCGACGGGCGCAAGGCGGAGATGCCGGTGCTGGTCAACCTCTTCGGCACCGTGGAGCGGGTCGCCTGGGGCATGGACCGGGAGCCGGCGCAACTGCGCGAGGTGGGGGAGACCCTGGCCTTCCTGCGCCAGCCGGAGCCGCCGGGCAGCCTGAAGGAAGCCTGGGATCACCTGCCCCTCCTGAAGACCGTCATGGCGATGAAGCCGAAACTCGCCGGCTACGGGCCCTGCCAGGACGTGGTGCTGACCGGCGAGGAGATCGACCTGGGGCGCCTGCCGGTGCAGACCTGCTGGCCGGGGGAGCCGGCGCCCCTGATCACCTGGCCGCTGGTGGTGACCCAGGGCCCGAACCCCGGCGGCGACAAGACCGACGCCTTCAATCTCGGCATCTACCGCATGCAGGTGATCGGCCGCGACAAGACCATCATGCGCTGGCTGAAGCACCGCGGCGGCGCCCAGCATCACCGCCGCTGGAAGGCCGAGAAGCGCGAGCCGCTGCCGGCCGCCGCGGTGATCGGCGCCGACCCGGGCACCATCCTGGCCGCGGTGACGCCGGTGCCGGACACCCTCTCCGAATACCACTTCGCCGGTCTGCTGCGCGGGCGCAAGGTGGAGCTGGTGGACTGCAAGACCGTGCCGCTGAAGGTGCCGGCGTCGGCGGAGATCGTGCTGGAGGGCTACGTTTCCCTGGACGAGACCGCCGACGAGGGCCCCTACGGCGACCACACCGGCTACTACAATGCCGTCGAGCCCTTTCCCACCTTCACCGTGACCGCCATGACTATGCGGCGCGACCCCATCTATCTCTCCACCTTCACCGGCCGGCCGCCGGACGAGCCCTCGGTGCTCGGCGAGGGGCTGAACGAGGTCTTCATCCCGCTGCTGCAGCAGCAGTTCCCGGAGATCACCGACTTCTGGCTGCCGCCGGAAGGCTGCAGCTACCGCATCGCCGTGGTCTCCATGAAGAAGGCCTATCCTGGCCACGCCAAGCGGGTGATGCTGGGCGTTTGGTCCTATCTGCGCCAGTTCATGTACACCAAGTGGGTGATCGTGGTGGACGATGGCGTCGACGCGCGGGACTGGAAGGATGTGATGTGGGCCATTTCCACCAAGATGGACCCGGCCCGCGACATCACCGTCATCGAGAACACCCCCATCGACTACCTCGACTTCGCCTCGCCCGAAGACGGCCTCGGCGCCAAGATCGGGCTCGACGCCACCGA
Organism: Pelagibius sp.; assembly: GCF_028289705.1. GTDB lineage: Bacteria > Pseudomonadota > Alphaproteobacteria > Kiloniellales > Kiloniellaceae > Pelagibius. The sequence continues at coordinate 22,630 of NZ_JANQOI010000161.1, read as the reverse complement.
CAAGTGGCCGCCGGAAACAAAGCGGGAGTGGGGCCGGGAAATCCGAATGGAGCGGGAGATCGTAGAGCGTATAGACAGGCTTTGGCCCGACCTCGGCCTGCCGGGCAGCGGCAAGTCTATTTGGAAATGAATAGGGTTGAATCGAAATCGCCAAGCAAAATCTCTTGATCATCCTTCACGGAACTGGCCCGATGGTTTAGAAATCTCTTTGCGACTATGCTTAATTTCTTTTCTTTCAGAGTGTTCTACTCAAAGTGAATAGCACCGCCCCTGCCAGCCGCTGCGGGCCATTACTGGCTCTCAAGTCGCCCATCAATCAGCAGGGCTTCGAATACTGGAATCAGAAGCGCGGTTGCCGCCGCATGCCGGCCCGCGTCGACATCGATCCCTCTGAAATCCTTAAGATTCTGCCCCATGTCTTCCTGCTCGACGTACGCCAGGAGCCGCTGGATTTCCGCTACCGGCTGATCGGCACCAAGATGGACGAGCACATGATGGGCAGCTACACCGGCCTGTGGATGAGCGAGATCCCGCACCAGAAGCCGCCGAGCCGCATCTGGGCTTCCTGCCGGCGGGTGGTCACAGAAGGCGAGCCGCTGAGCAGCGACACGCCCTATGTCGGCAAGAACAAGGAATTCCTTACCACCGAGGACCTGATCATGCCGCTTTCCGACGATGACGCGGCCGTCAACATGCTCTTCGTCACCGTCGGCTTCGTCTGAGCCCCCCTCACCCCGGGTCGGGCAAAGGCATCCCCGGCCAGAGGCCGCATTCGGGCAAAGACCTTGACCGCAAGATGAGGGGCCACTAGGGTCCGGCCTGTTATGACGATTTCTTTGGATCTTCTAGCGCTTCGACTTACTGCCCCGGCCGCCTGAAGTGCGCGCCGGGTAAAGCCGTCGTCCGACCCAGAAGAGATCCGAAGAAGAGGTTCGCTCCGATGAGCGACAGACTCCAGAAAAATCAACGATTACAGCACCCAAGCGTGTCTCAGGCTGTCCGTGATCGGGCCGGCTGGCGCCGACTTAGGCGCGGCCGCTGCGCCCCCGTGGCGCCGCAGCGGCTGTAGCCCCGGCCACACCGAGCCCCGTTTCACAGGAACAGCAGGCCGGCGGGCGAAATCCTCCGACAAGACCGCCCCGCCCGCCGAGAAGGATCAGGACCATGAACCGCAAGACGCCGACCATGAGCACCCCGAAAGCGCCCAGGATCAGTCCGGGCGAGAAGTACACGCCCTTTCAGCCCATCGACCTGCCGGACCGGCAGTGGCCCGGCCGGGTGATCACCGAACCGCCGATCTGGTGCTCGGTCGACCTGCGCGACGGCAACCAGGCCCTCATCGAGCCCATGGACGGCGCCCGCAAGCGCCGCATGTTCAAGCTGCTGGTCGAGATGGGCTTCAAGGAAATCGAAGTCGGCTTCCCTTCCGCCTCGCAGACCGATTTCGACTTCGTGCGCGAGCTGATCCGCGAAGACATGATCCCCGACGACGTCACCATCCAGGTGCTGACCCAGTCGCGCGAACACCTGATCGATCGCACCTTCGAGAGCATCGAGGGGGCGAAGCGGGCCATCGTCCACCTTTACAACTCCACCTCGACCCTGCAGCGCCGGGTGGTCTTCGGCCTCGACCGCGCCGGCATCGTCGACATCGCGGTGAAAGGCGCCGAGCAGATCCGCGACCTGACGGCGCAGGTCAGCGGCACCGAGATCATCCACCAGTACTCGCCAGAAAGCTTCACCGGCACCGAGATGGACTTCGCCAAGGAGATCTGCGAGGCGGTGATGGACGTCTGGCAGCCGACGCCGGACAACAAGGTCATCTTCAACCTGCCGGCCACCGTGGAGATGTCGACGCCGAACATCTATGCCGACCAGATCGAGTGGTTCCACCGCAACGTCAAGAACCGCGAGTCCATCGTGCTCTCCCTGCATCCCCACAACGACCGCGGCACCGGCGTGGCCGCCGCCGAGTTGGGCGTCATGGCCGGGGCCGACCGCATCGAGGGCACGCTGTTCGGCAACGGCGAGCGCACCGGCAACGTCGATGTCGTCACCCTGGGGCTGAACCTCTTCAGCCAGGGCATCGATCCGGGCATCGACTTCTCCGACATCGACCGGGTGCGCGAGACCGCCGAATACTGCAACCAGTTGCCGGTGCATGAGCGCCATCCCTATGCCGGCGATCTGGTCTACACCGCCTTCTCCGGCTCCCACCAGGACGCCATCAAGAAGGGCATGGCGGCGATGAAGCAGAGCAACTCCGGCCTCTGGGAGGTGCCCTACCTGCCCATCGATCCGCAGGACGTGGGCCGCACCTACGAGGCGGTGGTGCGCATCAACAGCCAGTCCGGCAAGGGGGGCATCGCCTATATCCTGCACGCCGAGTACGGCCTGGATCTGCCGCGCAAGCTGCAGATCGCCTTCACCCAGCGGGTCCAGGACCGGGCCGACACCAGCGGCAAGGAGATCACCCCGCGGCAGATCTGGTCGCTCTTCGAGGACACCTATCTGAACGCCCGTCAGCCCTATGCCTTCGTCGAGCACCGCAGCGTGCCCGACACCCACGCATCGGAACGGCGCCTGCTCACCGCGGTGATCAAGGTCAACGGCGCCAAGCGGGAGATCCAGGGCAGCGGCAACGGCCCCATCGCCGCCTTCGTCAACGCCCTGCAGAAAGACTGCGGCGTCGAACTCCAGGTACACGACTACCACGAGCACGCCATCGGCGCCGGGGCCGACGCCAAGGCGGTGGCCTATGTGGAGGCCGAGGCGGCGGACGGCACGGTCTACTGGGGCGTGGGCCGCCACGCCAACATCGTCGTCGCCTCCCTGGACGCCGTGGTCTCCGCGGTCAACCAGATGGTCGCCGCCGAACCCAAGGCCCCCGGCCAGGCGGCAGAGTGATTCTGCGGGCCGGGACGTGAGTCCTGGCCCTTTCTGTTCGATGCGCCGCCCTTGCCGGTAACGGAAGACGCCGGCCAAACCCTGCCGTTTCGGAATTCATTCTCCTGTTACACAAAAGCCTTTGGCAGCCGGAGAGGGGCCGGGCTATGCAGGGGGCAGGAGATGGGCAAGCTGCCGGGACAGGTCGCCGGCGGCCTGTCCGACTTAACCAGGTCGATGGATCATGACCGGACGCTTCCTGCGCCCCGCAGAGGCCAGCGAATGCGGCGCTTTGACCGCATTGGCGCTGCGCTCCAAGGCCTATTGGGGCTACGACCCGGCGTTCATCCAGGCCTGCCGGGAGGAACTCTCGGTCAAGCCCGAAGACGTCGCCGCCGGGCGCGTAATGGTGCTGGTGGAGGAGGATACGACCCTGGGGATCTATGCCCTCTTCCCCGGCGAGCGCCCCGAGGAGGCCGACGTCCATCTGTTCTTCGTCGAGCCGGCGGCCATCGGCCAGGGCATCGGCCGGGCGCTGTGGCAGCACATGGTGGCCAGGGCCGAGGCCGAGGGCTACAAGCGCCTCAAGATCGAAAGCGACCCCTTCGCCCTGGGCTTCTACCGGGCCATGGGGGCGACGCTCTCCGGCAAGGTGCGCGCGCCGGTGCAGCGCCCCGGCAGCGAGGAGCGTTTCCTCCCCCTGCTCCACTACGAGCTTTAGGATCTCTTTTGGTTTCGCGGCAGTGACCCCTATATTCCAGGGACCTGCCGTCGATCCTTTCCTCTCCCCCTTGCGAGGCCCCATGACCGCGTCCGAGACCTCCCTTTCCCTGCTCGAAGATCTGATCCGCAAGGCCAAGGCGGCAGGGGCCGAGAGCGCCGATGCCGTGTACTTCGATTCCATCAGCCTCTCCCACGCCCAGCGCCTCGGCGCGCCGGAGCGCCTGGAGCGGGAGGAAAGCCAGGAAGTCGGCCTGCGTGCCGTGATCGGCAAGCGTCAGGCCATCGTCTCCTCCACGGATCTCGGCGCCGACAGCCTCTCCGAGTTGGTTGAGCGGGTGGTCGCCATGGCCCGCGCCGTCCCGGAAGATCCTTTCTGCGGCCTGGCGGAGGCCGGCGAACTGGCGGAGACGATCCCGGATCTCGATATCCTGGATTCCGAAGAGCCGCCAGCGGCGGTGCTGATCGAGCGTGCCAAAGCCTGCGAGGACGCTGCCCGTTCAGTGGCCGGCGTCACCAACTCCGAAGGCGCCGAGGCGGGCTGGAACCGCACCCGGATCGCCCTGGCCGCCTCCAACGGCTTCGCCGGCAGCTATGCCCGCTCGAGCCACTCCGTGGGCGTCTCGGTGGTCGCCGGCGAGGGCCTGGGCATGGAAAGCGACTACGAGTTCTCCACCGCCGTCTACGGCGCCGAGCTGGAGGACCCGGAAAAGGTCGGGCGCACCGCCGGCGAGCGGACGGTGCGCCGCCTCGGCGCCAGGAAGCCCGAAACCGAGAAGCTGCCGGTGGTCTACGACCCCCGGGTCTCCATGGGCCTGCTGCGCCACCTCGCCGGCGCGATTGCCGGCCCGGCCATCGCCCGCGGCACCTCCTTCCTGAAGGACCGGCTCGGCGAAGCGGTCTTCGCCGCCGGGATCGACATCATCGACGACCCGCACCGGCCCCACGGCCTCGGCTCCAAGCCCTTCGATGCCGAAGGTCTGGCCAACCGCAGGCTGAAGGTGGTGGAAAACGGCGTACTGAACACCTGGATCCTCGACCTGCGCTCGGCCCGCCAGCTCGGCCTGAAGAGCACCGGGCATGCCGCGCGCGGCACCTCCAGCCCGCCCTCGCCCTCCACCTCGAACCTCTACATGGCCCCCGGAACGGTGAGCCCGGAGGCCCTGATGGCCGACATCGACAAGGGCTTCTATGTCACCAGCCTGATGGGCATGGGGATCAACGGCGTCACCGGCGACTACTCGCGCGGCGCCGGCGGCTTCCGCATCGAAAAGGGCGAACTGACCACGCCGATCAGCGAGGCCACGGTGGCCGGCAACCTGAAGGACATGTTCCGCAATCTGACGCCGGCCGACGATCTGGTGTTCAAGTACGGCACCAACGCGCCGACGCTGCGCATCGACGGCATGACCCTGGCCGGCGCCTAGGGCCGTCGGCGGCAGGACTCGCTTGCTGGCGGCCGGGAACAGCGTTGTGGGCTACGTAAAGCCGAAGCGATGGGCGCTGAAGGAAAACAAGCTCTTTCCCCATCAGGTCGGATTCACCGCGCCGCCGCAGGATTTCGACGCGGCGCCGTCGGACTTTCTCCGCATCGCGCCGGAAACCGTCGGCGTGCATGGCCGGATGCTGCACCTGCCGGGATACACACACCAGCTTTCGCAGCGCTCCGAGAGCTTCCACCTGCTGGAGGAATTCGTCGAGTGCATGGCCAACAACGGCGCAGATGTCTGCGGCCAGGTCGGGACCAACTGGGTCCACGCCTCGGGAACCACGCCCGAAGAGATCCGGGCGATCTGCGAGCGCCTCAGCGAGACCTATGAGACCCCTTTCCATATGGCGGGCTACTGCCTGGTCGAAGGCCTGCGGGCCCTGGGCGCCGAGAAGATCGCCCTTAACTCAGTCTACTATTGGCCCGAGTGGCGCGACGGCATCGCCCGTTTTCTCGGACAGGCTGGCTTCGACCTCGTTTACGTCGCCAACTTCGTCGACCTCGGGCTCTATGATGACCAGCAGGAGGTCAATGCGAAGACCTGGATCTTTCCAGGCGAGATCGCGGTGGAGTCGATGCAGCGGATCGCCGAGCTTGCGCCGAACGTCGACGCTTACGTTGTCAACGGCATGCCTAATTTCCGCCGTGCGGACGGGCTGCCCAGACGCATGGTCTCGCTGGAATGCGACCTGGAGCAGATGGTCGGCAAGCCGATCGTCTCCTCCGACTCGGCGCTCTACTGGCGGATCTTCAAGACCCTCGGCGTCGCACCGACCACCCGCCAGGGCCGCCTGCTTTCCACGCTTTCCTGAGAGGAGCGCTGTGGTGCGCAAGATCCTCGCTCTTTGGGCCATACCCCGCTCCACCTCCACGGCGTTCGAGTGGATGATGCGCATGCGTGGCGACATGACCTGCTTTCACGAGCCCTTTGGAGAAGCCTGGTACCAGGGCGAGAACCCCCTCTGGCCGCGCGTCAAGCCGGACAGCCTGCGTACCCCCGGCCTCACCCTTGAGAGCGTCTGGGAGAGATTGCAGGCCGCGGCCGAAGAGGGCCCCGTCTTCTCCAAGGATTTCCCGCACTACATCGAGCGGATTTGGACGAAGGAACTGCTTGATCATTTCAACCACTCCTTCCTGATCCGCGATCCGGCCAAAACCATCACTTCGATGTTCAAGCATTGGCCCGATTTCCACCTGAAGGAGACCGGCTTCATCGAACAACGTCAGCTCTTCGACCGGCTCTGCGACGACCTCGGCGAGGCACCACCGGTCCTCGACAGCGACGATCTGCTCGAAGACCCCGCGCGCATGGTGGAGGCCTGGTGCAAGGCCGTCGGCATTCCGTTCATTCCGGAAGCTCTGCGGTGGGAACCGGGCGCCCGCGACGAGGTGAGCTGGTGGGACGGCGGATCGTTCCACGCCAACCTGCGCGACTCGGACGGCCTCAAGCCGCAGCCCCGCACCTATATCGACATCTCCGAGGCGCCGGACCGGGTGAAGGAGATCCACGAGATCGTCCTTCCGCACTACACGCACCTGCGCGCCCATCGATTGAGGGCAGACCCCAAAACGGCGACGCAATAGCGCCTAAAGCACCGAACTGAGAGTCAGGTCGCGGTCACCATCTGGAGGGTTTGGGGCAGCGGGCTGATCCGCACCGGCAGCTTGGCCACCACGTCGCCGTCGGCCTGCACCGGGGAGCCGCGCTCCCCTTCGATGCGGATATCCTGGCCGGTGACAATCTTGAAGCCGCGCGAGACCGGCAGATGGCCACGCTGCAGCGCCACCGCGTAGCGCACCGTGTTGAAGGGATCGCCGTCGCGAAACAGACAGGCATGGAGCAGCGGCTGGTCGAGCCGCGCCTCCGGGGCCAGCAGGTAGCGCCCGGCGTAGAAGCGGGCGTTGCTGACCACCACGGAGGCAGCCTCGTAGTCCTGCCCGTCGATGCTGACCTGCAGCGGCGGCGGCTGGCGCCGGCACATCTGCTTGACGCTTTCCACCACATAGGCGCCCTTGCCGAGCAGCCGCTTCAGCCGCAGGTCCAGCGCCTCCACCACCCGCGCGTCGAAGCCGGCTCCGGCCATCAGGGAGAACACCCGCGCCTGCCCGTCCGCGCCCTCGGCCTGGCCCAGGCAGACCCGCTGGACGGACCCGCGGGCGATCACCCCGGCGATGCGCTGCGGCACGATCTCCAGCCCCAGTTCCGCCGCCAGAACGTTGGCGGTCCCCAGGGGCAGGATGGCGAGCGGCGGATGCGCCCGGGTTTCGGCCAGCCGGACCAGGCCGTTGACCACCTCGTTGATGGTGCCGTCGCCGCCTGCGGCCACCACCAGGTCGTGCTCATCAACATCGGCCTCCGCTGCGAAGCGCCCGGCATCGCCGGGGCCGGTCGTGGGGCGCACGTCCATGGGGCAGCCGAGGTCGGCCAGTTCGGCCAGCACAGCCTCGAAACGGCGGCGCTTGCTTCCGCCGGCCGTCGGGTTATAGATGACGAGCAGGCGCCGGGGGGCGCCGGCAGTACGGGTCGAATCGGTCATGGAAGGCGCGATGATACGGATTCTGCCCGCTAAGTCTAACGCCACTGTTTGTGCACTGCAGCAGAGGCAGAATCGGCTCTAATCCGGGACTGCGGGGGCCGTGACCTTGCTCCGGGGCGCATGGTAAGCTGCGCCCCCCAACAACGGTTCACGGTTTGCCGCCTCAAAAAAACGGCACCGAAGCGACTTGTCAGACAAGAACACCAGCAAGCCGAAGAAAATCGACTTCCGCGACGCCTCGACCAAGGTCCTGGTGCACCGGCTGGTGCGCGACTATGTGGTTGAGCACAAGTGGCGCATCGCCGTGGCGCTGGTCGGCATGGCCATCGTCGCCGGCACCACCGCCGGCTTCACCCAGCTCATCAAGCCCATCGTCAACGACATCTTCGGCGCCCGGCGCTCCGACCTGCTCTATCCCGTGGCCATCACCACCATTGCCGTCTTTACCCTGCGTGGCTTCGCCGCCTACGGTCAGGCGGTGCTGATGAGCCAGGTGGGCCACCGCGTGGTGGCCAAGATCCAGCAGCAGCTCTTCGACAAGCTGATCGGCGCCGACCTGGCGTTCTTCCACCACAACGCACCCGGTGCCCTGGTGTCGCGCTTCATCAACGACGTCAACTTGCTGCGCAACACCACCTCCAGCACGCTGACCGCCATCGGCAAGGATACGCTGACCGCCGCGGCTTTGGTGGCGGTGATGTTCTACGAGGACTGGCTGCTGGCCCTCTTCACCTGCGTGGTCCTGCCCATCGCGATCTTCCCCTCGGTTCGGATCGGCCGCTCCATGCGCAAGGTCTCGGGGCGCAACCAGGTGCAGGTCGGGCGCCTCACCACCTTGCTCGACGAGGCCTTTCAGGGCATCCGCCACGTCAAGGCCTATGTCATGGAGCGCTACGAATCCAAGCGCGCCCAGGAGGCCATCGAAGAGGTCTACCAGCTCAACATGAAGCAGGCACGGGTCAGCAACATCATCCACCCGGTGATGGAGGCGCTCGGCGGCTTTGCCATCGCCGGAGTAGTTCTCTACGGCGGCCACGAGGTGATCTCCGGCAACCGCGATGCCGGCTCGCTCTTCGCCTTCATCTTCGCTCTGCTTCTGGCCTATGAGCCGCTGAAGCGCCTGAGCAAGCTGAACAGCATCCTGCAGAACGGCCTCGCCGCCGCGCAGCGGGTCTTCGAGGTGCTGGACCGCCAGCGGGAGGTGGTCGACCGGCCCCAGGCCAAGGAACTCTCGGTGGCCGGCGGACAGGTGCACTTCAAGGACGTCCATTTCTCCTACGACGGCGAGCGTGCGGCCCTCCACGGCGTCGAGTTGGAGGCCCCGGCCGGCAGGACGGTGGCCCTGGTCGGTCCGTCGGGTGCCGGCAAGTCCACCATCCTCAACCTGATCCCGCGCTTCTACGATCCCGAGGCCGGCAGCGTCACCATCGACGGCCAGGACCTGCGCGAGGTGACCCTGGATTCCCTGCGCCACGCCATCGCCCTGGTCAGCCAGGAGATCCTGCTGTTCGACGACACGGTGCGCGCCAACATCGCCTACGGCAGGCCGGGAGCCGGCGCCGAGGAGATCGAGCGGGCCGCCCGCATGGCCGGCGCCCACAGCTTCATCCAGGAGCTGGGCCAGGGCTACGAGACCCAGGTGGGCCCGCGCGGCAGCAACCTCTCCGGCGGCCAGCGCCAACGCATCGCCATCGCCCGGGCGATCCTCAAGGACGCGCCAATCCTGCTGCTCGACGAAGCGACCTCGGCCCTCGACAACAAGTCTGAGCGCCAGGTCCAGGCGGCGCTCAACAAGCTGATGTCCGGGCGCACCACCTTCGTCATCGCCCACCGCCTCTCCACCGTGGTCGACGCGGATATCATCTATGTGATGGAGGGCGGCCGCGTCGTCGAGCAGGGCAGCCACACTGAGCTGCTCCACCGCGACGGCCACTATGCCCGGCTCTACGCCATGCAGTTCGCCCAGCAGGAAGAAACCGAACTGCCGGACGGCGCGGCCGAGGGCGACCTCCGCGCCCAAGCCTGAGTCCAGAGCCGGCCGCACCGTGAAGATCCTGAAATCGTGGCTGCGGTCGGATCAGGCGCAAAGCCTCTTCGCCCTCATGGTGGCCGGCCTGATCTGGTTCTTCTACCTGAGCATCCGCTGGACGCGCCACGTCGACCCCGAAACCGAAAAGCTGTTCAAGGCCGGCAAGCCGCTGATCGTCTGCTGCTGGCATGGCCGGATGTTCGTTGTCGTCGGCGGCTGGCACCCACGGCCGCGGCCGGGGGCCTTGGGGTTCATGACCTCGGGTCACCGCGACGGACGCATGATCGGCGATGCCTTGCGGCACATCGGCTACGTCGTGGTGCATGGCTCGAGCCGCCGTGGCGGCGCCTCGGCGCTCAGGGAGATGTGCCGCCAGCTGGACAAGGGCATGACCATGATGATCACCCCGGACGGACCCAAAGGCCCACGCATGCGCATCAAGATGGGTGCCGTGAAGGCGGCCCAGCTTTCCGGCGCGCCCATGGTCACCCTGACCGGCAGCACCTCGCCACGGAAAGTCTTCGGCACCTGGGACCGCTTCTGTCTGCCGTTCCCCTGGGCCCGCGGCGTGCTTCACTGGGGTCCGCCGGTCTATGTGCCGCGTGACGCGGACGCGGCGGCGCTGGAGCGCTGCCGCCTGGCCATCGAGCAGAGCATGAATGACCTGACCAACGAGGCCGAACGGATCCTGGGCCAGGACGAAGTGCCGGCCGCGGGCCTCGACGAAGGGCCGCACCGCCGTGCGCGCGCCTGAGTTCTGGGCCAGGGACGGCGCGCTCCCCCGTCTGCTGGCGCCCCTGGGACAGGCCTATCACCTCGCCGGGGTTTTGCGCCGCGCCCTGGTCACCCCCTGGCAGGCCCCGGTCCCGGTGATCTGTGTCGGCAACCTGGTGGCCGGCGGCGCCGGCAAGACGCCGGTCGCCCTCTCCCTGCTGGAGATCCTGGAGCAACGTGGCCATGCCCCGGCCGCCCTCACCCGCGGCTACGGCGGCCGGACAGCCGGCCCGACAAGGGTGGACGCTGCAATCCACGATGCCGCGGCGGTGGGTGACGAAGCCCTCCTGTTGGCCCGGATGGCGCCGACCTGGGTGGCGGGCGACCGTGTCGCCGGTGCCAAGGCGGCGGTGGCCGCCGGGGCCGACGTCCTCGTCATGGACGACGGCTTCCAGAACCCGGGCTTGAAAAAGGACCTCTCGCTGCTGGTCGTCGACGGGGCCTACGGCCTCGGCAACGGGCGCGTCATCCCGGCCGGGCCGTTGCGCGAGACCCCGGCCAGCGGGCTCGCCCGGGCCGATGCCGTGGTCGTCGTCGGCGCCGAGGCTGCGGCGATCGATCGGCGCCTCGCGCAGCGCCCCATCCTCAGGGCCAGGCTTGTGCCCGATGACGCTGCTCTTGCCGGACGGAGGGTTCTCGCCTTTGCCGGCATCGGCCGGCCGGAGAAGTTCTTCGACAGCCTGCGCGGCCTCGGCGCGGAGCTGGCGGGCACGAGGGCCTTCGCCGATCACCAGCCCTACGACACGGCGATCCTGACCGAGCTGCGCCAAGCGGCGGAGGCCGCGCAGGCGACCCTGGTGACCACCGCAAAGGACGCCCTGCGCCTGGGCCCCGAGAAACCCGGCGACATCTTGGTGCTTGACGTATCCCTGGCCTGGGAAGACAAGAGCGCCCTGTCGGAGCTTCTGGCGCGGCTGCCACTGTCGGCCGCGCCGGACCCGGCAGCCAAGCACCCGCCCCAGGAACAACCAGGCTAAACAATGCGCAAGGAAAAGCGTTGGGCTAGGCGCCAGCGCCCCCTGAACAAGCTGCTGCGGCGCCTGCGTCATGCCGCCGAGGGCCTGGCGCATCTGCTGGCCATGGGCTTTTTCTGGCTGCTCCCGGTGGACTGGGCCTCCGGTTTCGCCGGCTGGGGCGCCCGTACGCTAGCGCGGAGTCTCGGCGTCAACCGCCGGGCGATGCAGCACCTGGCCATCGCCTTTCCGGAGATGAGCGAGGCCCAGCACCGCGAGATCCTGATCGGCATGTGGGACAACCTGGGCCGCACGGTGGCGGAGTATCCGCATCTCGGAACCATCGCGGCAGCCAACTCAGGCCGCGTCGAGGTGGTCGGCTCCGAGCGGCTGGCCGCGATCCGCCGGGACGGCGGCCATTTCATTCTGCTGGCCGCTCATATGGCCAACTTCGAGCTGATGCCCGTCATCGCCCACAAGCAAGGCTACGACATCACCGTCGTGGTCCGCCGGATCAACAATCCCTACATCGAGCGCGTCACCCAGTACTTCCGCAGCCGGCCCAATCACGACAAGGGGCTGATTTCAAAGAGCCGCGACGGCGCCCGCCAGGTGGTGAGGCTGCTGGACGAGGGGTTCGATCTGGGGGTGCTGTTCGATCAGCGGTCCAGCCAGGGGGTGCCGCTGCCCCTCTTCGGAAAGCCCGCGCGCACCACCCTGGGCATCGCCAAGCAGGCCATCGACCGCGGCATCCCGATGTTTCCGGTGCAGTTCGAGCGCCTGGGCGGCGCGCGCTTTCGCATCTCGGTGGAACCGCCCATCGAGCGCCCGAACCTGGGCAGCAAGCAGGCCGACGCCGAAGCCATGATGGCCGAGGCGAACACTGTGTTGGAGCGATGGATCCGCGAGCGCCCCGCCGACTGGCTCTGGCTGCACCGGCGCTGGGACCGGCCCACCCGGGAACCCCGGCCTCAGCCGCAATCCGAGCTCAGCGCCTGACTCAGCAACAGACTCAGGGGCTGGCCGGCATCGGGCCGACCAGAAGCGCCGGGTCCAGCCGCTCGGTGAACCAGTTCACCCGCCAGTCCAAATGCGGCCCGGTGGACCGGCCGGTGGAGCCGACGGTGGCGATCTGCTCGCCCTTCGTGACCTTCTGCCCCTCGCGCACCGTGACCTTCTCCAGGTGCAGAAAAGCCGAGGACAGCCCGTGGCCGTGATCGAGGAACAGGGTGACGCCGGTGAAGTACATGTCCGGGTGCACGAGGGTCACCAGGCCATCCGCCGGGGCCACCACCGGCGTGCCCTTGGGGGCGGCGATGTCGATGCCGAAGTGCGGGCGCCGCGGCTCGCCGTTCAGAATCCTCTGGGAGCCGTAGACACCGCTGATGATACCAATAGCGGGCCAGCGGAAGCCGCTGTCGAAATCGGTCTCCGGGCGGTCGGTCCCGCGTGCCGCCGCAGCCGCCTCGGCATCGGCGCGGATGCGCGTCACCACCTCGTCCGGCGGCGTCACGAACTTCTTCGGCAGGCCGTCGATGCGCTGCACCTTGTACTCCCGGCCGGCGATGGCCAGCGTCTGATCGCTGACCGCGCCGTCGGGGTAGGTGACTGTGAGCCGCGCCTCGCCCGGCGCATCGCGCCCGAAGCCGAAGACAAAGCGGCCGTCGCCGGTCACCCGCAAGGGCTTGTCATTCAAGGTGACCCGGGCGCCGGGGACGGCGGTGCCGATCACCAAGCCACCCTGCACGAGATCACCTTCCAAAACTGGCGCCTGCTGCGCCGCCAGCGAGAGCGGCCAAAGCAACGTCAGGAACAGCAAAACTGCAGCGATGCTGCGCCTGCCCATCACAGCAGCGATCCCTGGGGATCGTCCTTGGCCGGCCCCGCCTTCCTGGGCTTCGCGGCGGGCTTCGGCTTCTGCGGATTCTCCGGATTAGCCGACCCGCCGGTGGCCGCCGCCGTGCCGTCGGCGAACTCCAGGCGCAGGGCCTGGCCCGGCTGCACCGCCGCCGCTGACGTGATCGCACCTTCGGGTCCGCGCACCACGGCATAGCCGCGCTGCAGGACGTTCTTGTAGGAGATGCTCTCCAGCACCCGCCCGAGGCTCTCCACCTCGCCGCGGCGCTCGCTCAGCAGGCGGGGCTGCAGCGTTTCCAAACGGCCCGCCGCAGCCGCCAGTTGCTCGCGCTTCACCGTCAGAAGCTGGCGCGGGTGGGGCAGCGCCGCCTGCAGCCGCGCCACCTGGGCCTGGCCGTCCTTCAGCAGGCGGGTCCAGGCCGCCCGCAGGCGCTCGACCCGTTCGTCCAGGCGCTGGGTCAATTCCTCCAACAGGCGGCGCGGGTCCACCAGCCCGCGGCCCAGCCCCTCGACCTGGGTCCGGCGTTCGTCCATCAGCCGGTTGGCCGCCGCCAGCAGGCGCCGGTCCAGATCCGAGACCTGCAGCAGTAGCTCCCGGCGCACCGGCACCGCCATCTCCGCAGCCGCCGTCGGTGTGGGCGCGCGGCGGTCGGCGGCAAAGTCGATGAGGGTCGTGTCGGTCTCGTGACCCACGGCGGAAATCAGCGGAATCTCCGAATCCGCCGCCGCCCGCACCACCACCTCTTCGTTGAAGGACCAGAGGTCCTCCAGGGAGCCGCCGCCACGGGCGACGATCAGCAGATCGGGCCGCGGCACTTCTCCTGCCTCGGGCAAGGCATTGAAGCCGCGGATGGCCGCCGCCACCTGCGCCGCCGCGCCTTCGCCCTGGACCAGCACCGGCCAGACCAGCACCCGGCGCGGAAAGCGGTCCGCCAGACGGTGCAGGATGTCGCGGATCACCGCGCCGCTGGGCGAGGTGACGACCCCGATGACCCCGGGCAGGAACGGCAGGGGGCGCTTGCGCGCCTCGTCGAACAGGCCCTCCTCGGCCAGCTTGCGGCGCCGCTCCTCCAGCAGCTTCAGCAGGGCGCCCTGGCCGGCCAGTTCCAGCGCCTCGATGACGATCTGGTACTTGGAGCGGCCGGGATAGCTGGTGATCCGCCCGGAAGCGATGACCTCCATGCCGTCTTCCGGCTGGATCGCCAGGCGCCCCGCGGTGCCGCGCCAGCACACGCCGTCGAGCACCGCGTTCTCGTCTTTCAGCGCCAGGTAGAGGTGGCCGGAGGCGGCCCGCTTGAAGCCGGAGATCTCACCGCGCACCCGTACCCGCTCGAAAGTGCCCTCCAGCGTGCGTTTGACCGCCTGGGAGATCTCGGAGACCGAAAACTCCGGCACGTTGCTGATGGAGGGGCTTGCGGGCAAGGGCGCTCTTTACGGACAATTCGGGTCGGGACCTGGAGTCGCTATACCATGCCGGAGGTGCGGTGAGCAAAACGACAACCATCGCCGCCGCGCCCTGATCGCTCGGGAGGAACTATGAAAATTCTGGTGGTCGGTGGCGGCGGGCGCGAACACGCGCTGTGCTGGACCCTGGCGGCCTCCCCGCTTTGCCACAAGCTGTTCTGCGCGCCGGGCAACGCCGGCATCGCCGAGGACGCGGACTGCGTGCCCATCGCCGCCGAGGATATCGACGGCCTCCTCGCCTTCGTGCAGCAGGAGGCCATCGACTATGTGGTGGTGGGACCGGAGGCGCCCTTGGTGCTGGGGCTGGTGGACCGGCTGACGGCCATCGGGGTGAAGGCCTTCGGCCCCACGGCGGCTGCCGCAGAGCTGGAAGGTTCCAAGGGTTTCACCAAGGACCTCTGCGCCAAATACGGCATCCCCACCGCCGCCTATGGGCGTTTCACCGAGGCCGAGGCCGCCAAGGCCTATGTCCGCCGGCAGGGCGCCCCCATCGTCGTCAAGGCCGACGGCCTGGCCGCCGGCAAGGGGGTGACGGTGGCGGCGACGGAAGACGAGGCGCTGGCCGCCATCGACGCCGCCATGGCCGACGGTGCCTTCGGTGCGGCGGGGGCCGAGCTGGTCATCGAGGACTGCTTGCAGGGCGAGGAGGCCAGCTTCTTCGCCCTGGTGGACGGCGACTTCGCCCTGCCGCTGGCCACCGCCCAGGACCACAAGCGGGCCTTCGACGGCGACGAGGGCCCCAACACCGGCGGCATGGGCGCCTATTCGCCGGCACCGGTGATGACCGAGGCCCTGGTGGAGGAGACCATGGCCAGCATCATCCGCCCCACGGTGGCCGGCATGAAGGCCGAGGGCCGCCCCTTCAAGGGCGTACTCTACGCCGGGCTGATGATCACCGCAGAGGGCCCGCAGCTCATCGAGTACAACGTGCGCTTCGGCGACCCCGAGTGCCAGGTGGTGCTGATGCGCCTGATGTCGGACCTGCTGCCGGCGCTCATCGCCTGCAGCGACGGCGTGCTCTCCACCTTCGATCTGCGCTGGTACGAGGAGGCGGCGCTGACCGTGGTGATGGCGGCCAAGGGCTATCCCGGCGGCTACGAGAAGGGCACGGTGATCGGCGGCCTGGAGGCGGCGGCCGGCAATTCCGACGACATCAAGGTCTTTCACGCCGGAACCAAGGGCGGGGAGAACGGCACGGTTCTGGCCAACGGCGGGCGGGTGCTGGGAGTGACGGCCATGGCCCCGAGCATCGCCCAGGCCCAAGCCCGCGCTTACACCGCCGCAGACAAGATCGACTGGCCGGAGGGCTTCTGCCGCCGCGACATCGGCTGGCGGGCGGTCGAGCGCGAGAAGGCCGCCGCTGTTGACTGAAGAGGTTTCACTCGTCGCCGCCCGGGTTCCGGTCCTCAGGACCAAGCGCCTGGTGCTGCGCGGCCACGGCGTGGAGGACTTCCGCAACAGCGCCGCGCTCTGGGGCGATGCCCGGGTTACCCGCTTCATCACCGGCCGGCCCTCCCCGCCCAGCGAGAGCTGGACCCGGCTGCTGAAATACGCCGGGCATTGGGCATTGCTGGGCTTCGGCTACTGGCTGGTGGAGGAGCGGGCAAGCGGCCGCTTCGTCGGCGAGGCCGGCCTGGCAGACTTCAAGCGCGACATCACGCCGAGCTTCGAGGGCGCGCCGGAGGCCGGCTGGGTGCTCACCCCCGGCGCCCAGGGCAAGGGCTACGCCACGGAAGCCACCCGCGCCGTCCTCGCCTGGGGGGAGGCGGAACTGGGCATGCAGCGCTGCGTCTGCATCATCGATCCGAAGAACGAGGCCTCGGCGCGGGTCGCCGACAAGTGCGGCTTCCGGCTTTTCGCCGAGACCGACTTCATGGGCACCCCGGCGGTAATCATGGAGCGCCTGAAGCCGCGCTGACAGGTTGTCGGAATTACGTTGGTAGGAGCACGCCACCCTTCGAGACGCGGTTCTGCGAACCGCTCCTCAGGGTGAGGCAAGGTATTGGACCGATTGACCTCATGCTGAGGAGGGCGCCTCGGCGCCCGTCTCGAAGCACGAGGTCAATCAACAAACCGGCTCTTTCAGCAGCCTGCTAACCGGCGATCTCGGCGATGTAGGTGGGGAGCGCGAAGGCCGCCAGATGGACGGCGGGATTGTAGTAGCGCGTCGTGATGCCGGCTTCACGGAATCGCTCTTCCAGCGCCTCCAGGCTCACCTGACGCTTCGCCGGATCGTCCGAGCCCCAGCCGAAGGCCATGGGCCCGCCGGCATAGGTGGGCACGGTGGCCAGATAGCAGGCGGCATCTGCAAAGAGCGCGCGGAAGGCCCGCATGGTGTTGGCCAGTTCGGAGCCCTGCAGGAAGGGCACGCCGTTCTGGGTCACCAGGATGCCGCCGGGCGCCAGGCAGGCCTTGGCCTTGCCGTAGAAGGTGTCGGTGAACAGCACCTCCCCCGGGCCGATGGGATCGGTGGAATCGACGATGGCGATGTCGTAGCGCTCCGCGCAGGAGGCGACGAAGTCGACGCCGTCGGCGATCACCAGATCGAGGCGCGGGTCGTCGAAGGCGTCCTTGCAGATGGAAGAGAGATAGCGCTTGGAGAAGTCGATGACCCCGGCGTCGATCTCTACCTGGGTCACCGTCTCCACGCCGCGGTGCTTCAGCACCTCTTCCAGCATGCCGCCGTCGCCGCCGCCGACGATCAGCACCTTGCGGGCGCTGCCATGGGCAAGGATCGGCAGATGCGCGAGCATCTCGTGATAGATGAACTCGTCCCGCTCGGTGGTCTGCACCACGTTGTCCAGGGTCAGCACCCGCCCGAAGGTCTCGTTCTCGAAGACCACGAGACGCTGATGGTCGGTCTTGCTGTCGTAGTGGACGGTGTCGGCCTTGAGGCCCAGTTGGAAGTCGTGGTGCAGCTCTTCGACGAGCCAGCGGCTCATACGCCGCGGCCCCGCCGATGCTCCTCGACCACCATGCGCGCCGGCTTGAAGCGCGCGCGCAGCACCTCCACCGCCTTCTCCGGCTTGGCGTCGCCGCACATGAAGATGTCCAGCGCCGCGTAGCCCGATTCCGGCCAGGAGTGGATGGAGATGTGGGACTCCGCCAGCACCGCCACGCCGGAGATGCCGTCGTTGGGCGTGAAGTGGTGCAGATGGATGTGCAGCAGCGTCGCCTCGGCGGCGGTCACCGACTCCCGCAGCGTCGCCTCCACCAGCTCCAGGTCGTCGAGGCCCTGGGCATCCCAAAGGTCGACAATCAGATGCGTGCCGGCGTATCGCTCGCCATCGCGCTCGATGAAAAAGTCCTTACGCTCCTCCCCCGGCGAGGCGGCGAGAGGGGTGGTGTTTTGTTCTTCCGTTTTGGAGGCGCTTGGGTCGTCGTCCAAGTCGATCCCCAGTTGGAAGAGGGCCTGTGCCTGAGACATCTGTCCTCCAACGCAACCAGTAGATTGACCCAGAAAAATCTGAGGCGCGGGTTGTCGTTTGTTTTGGGTCTCAATGCAAGAGAAATTTTCGTTGGCTGTAACAGAGGTTAACGCGGTTGCAGCACGGCGAAGAAGTCCGCGGGCGTTAACTCTGATCCGCCGCCGCCGGGTTCGTATCCAGGGCCAGGGCCGCCGCAACCGCCGCGGCGATCTCCTCGTAGGAGGCGTGGGTCTTGGCCGCGCCCTCGGCGTGGATGAAGTGCATCACCGGCCGGCCGTCCGGGGCGAAGACGAAGACCGTCGGGATACGCGTCACGTCCTTGAACAGCCCCGCCACCTGCTCGCCTTCGGCGACGACATGGAAGGGCGGGTCGTGGCGCGCCAGAAAGGCATCGCGCCGCGTGGTGCCGGTGAAGCGGCCCCATTCCTCGAAGATGTTGACCGCGACAATGGCCAGGTCGTCGCCGTAGGTCGCTTGCGCCTGCTTGAGGTTCTGGAACTCCGGGTGGCAGGGCGGGCACCAGGAGGCCCAGAAGGCCACCACCACCGCCTTGCCGGCCAGCGCCTCGGCGGTGACCGCCCCCCCGTGCAAGACCGGCAGTGCGGCAAGCGCCGCAACCCGCTCGTCGTCCAGGTGGACGGGCTCGGCCCGCACCGGCAGGCCGGCCAGCAGAAGAACGACCGCCAGGAGCGGGAGGAGCCTAACGCAAGACATCTAGGTTCAGCTCCAGCTTGGCGCCCAGCCAGAGGGCGCGGTCGCGGTGGTCCGGCAGGTCCTCGCCGGTCTCCGGGTGAATGAAAATCACCAGCTCGCCGCGGTTGAGGGCCAGCCAGGGCACCACAGAGGCGAAGAGATCCGGCGTGAAGGCCACCTGATAGCTCCAGCAGGGATGGGGGCCCACCGGCCGGTCGTGCCAGCGGCCCATGCGCACGTCGAAGCGCGCCTCGATGGCCTCCCGCAACACGCCGGCCGCCGCCTTGCTCTCGGCGTCGTAGTAGACATGGGCGTGATAGCCGGTGATGGCGTCGATGTGCTTCGGTGACATGAGGCGATCCTTGTCTCTCTCTGCCATAATATGGGCTATCGCGGTCTTGCCGTCATCCGATCCCATAGCCTTTTGATCTACCGTCCCATGTCGGAAGCCCGGGGAGGGCAATTACATCACATGAAGCGGTCAGCTTTGCGCATCCTGTTCTTCATAATGTTCTTATGTGTTTCGCTTCCTCATGGATTCAGTCTTGGCGAGCAAGCCTTGCCCCTTCCAATGCCTCCAGACACGGAGCATTCAGACAGAATTGAGAAACTGATCGATTCCGAGCTCTACGTTGGCGCGACTGCGGAGGTTATCGAAGCCTTCTTCGAACGGCACGGTATTGCGTATACATATAACCGGTTCGGCAACCGATATCGGGCAATCATCCGGGACGTCTCTCCAAATTTGGAAGTCGTTCAATCCGTCGTGATTCGCATTGATCTGGATAGCGAAAGACGCCTCGTCGCCTCGGACGTGGGAGACCATTTCACGGCTCGATAGTTCGTGCGCAACGAACTCGCAAATTGTCGCTATCTTGTTTTTCCAGGCGTCGTTCGTCGCTCCCCTGCTCAGCACACCGGCACTCAGGCTGCCCAGGAGCATCCGAATCCGTCAGCGCCTTACCTCGAAGAACGCCTGCAGCAGCGCGCCGCAGGCCTGCTCGCGGCGGCGTAGTAGACATGGGCGTGGTAACCCCTGATCGAGTCGATGTCCTGCAGGGTCATGCGCGTGGTATCTATCCTGATGGCTCAATATGGCTCTTTGAGGGCGCAGCGTCACCGGCCTCCCACGGGTTTGTGAAGAACGAGCCGGCACGGGCCGTTATGTTCGGTCGGCCGGATATCCATCATGTTAAGCTTCCATGTGTCCACCCTGAGATGTGGGACCAAAGAAGCCCAGCGCGAGAACTGAAACCCAGGGTCCAACCAAGTCCGAGAGAGCACAGATCCTCATGACCGATGGGTCGGATTTCAGCTTTGCGGTGCTCGACATATTCCAGTTCGCCGATGGCCGAACGCTGTTCACAGGCAGGGTTGAGGGCGAAGTGGGTTGGATTCGCGAGGGGCTCTACGACCTTGTGGTCGATGGAAGGAAAATCCAGCAACTCAAGCTCGAAGGCGAAAACATACCCAAGAAACTGGCGCCAAGCGATCTAAGGTCCATCAGCACGCGCGACAGCGTCGATGTGAGCAAAGAGATGTTGAGTAACCATCTGGTCGCCATATCTCCAGCCAGGACGAGTGATTGAGTCCGGGTGTATCGAGGTAGCGCATCACCCCTGTTTTGACAGCGTCGATCGCAGAGATCGGGTGCGGCGACGGGACTCGGCGCCGCTGATGGTCTCGCCCCGGTCAGCCTGGGCCAAACCTTCGTCGATCTTCCGATTGAGTTCAATCAGCCCCAGACGCTGGGCCTCGTCGAAGCGGTCCAGGAGCCGCAAGGCTTCCCGGATCACCTCGCTGGCCGAGGTGTAGCGGCCGGATTTCACCCGCTCGTCCACCAGCTTCTCGAGTTCCGGGGTCAAAGAGACGTTCATGGTAGCCCACACAAGAATCAAAGATAACGAAATATAGCAATTCTTGTTATTGGCCTCAAGGCTACCGCCGTGCCTGAAAAAACGCCTGCAGCAGCGCGCCGCAATCCTGCTCGCGGACGCCGCCGATGACCTCAGGCCTATGGTGGCAGGTGGGCTGCTGGAAGATGCGCGGGCCGTGGTCGACGCCGCCGCCCTTGGGGTCGTAGGCGCCGAAGACGAGGCGCTTGATGCGCGCGAAAGAAATCGCCGTGGCGCACATGGGGCAAGGCTCCAGGGTCACGTAGAGTTCCGCCGCCTCCAGGCGCGGCGCGCCGAGCTCGGCCGCCGCCTGGCGGATTGCCAGCATCTCGGCATGGGCCGTGGGATCGGCGGTGCGTTCCACCAGATTGTGGGCCCGGGCGAGGACCGCGCCGCTGGCCGCGTCCACCAGCACCGCGCCCACCGGCACCTCGCCGGCGGCGGCCGCCGCTTCGGCCTCGGCCAGCGCTTGGGCCATGTAGTCGGGTCGTGTCATGGAACGCGTCGTCTCCGGGAATGCCCGCCTGATGCGGCGGCCCGAGCCTGCCGCGCCCATTGCTCTAGGTCAATGCGGCGCACCCCTGCCCCGACAAAACTTGCAGATGCCCGCCGAGTGGCGGGTCGTCATTGCTGGGAAAGGACGCAAAATCATGGCCAAGGCAGGGGTATCGGCATCGCAGCCGGAAGCGGTGGAACTGGAGATCGATCCGGGCACGGTCTGTTTCCTCATCGCCAAGGCCCGCGCCTTCGACGCCAAGGTGGCGCCGGCCGAGCGCGACGAGGTCTCGCAGCCCGGCGAGGACGACATGCACGACGTTCTGGAAGACCACGGCGACGACCCGGTGACCCAGGAGATCCGCCACGTCATCGAGGATTTGAACGAAGAACAGCAGGCCGAACTGGTGGCCATGACCTGGGTCGGGCGGGGGGACTTCGACCGCGCCGAATGGCGCGCCGCCGTGGCCGCGGCCAACGAACGCCACACCGGCCCGTCCTCAGAATACCTGCTGGGCATGCCGCTGTTCGGCGACCTTCTGGAAGAGGGATTCACCGCCCTCGGCCATAGCTGCGAGGACACCGGCAACCCGGTCTAAGAGGCCCCGGCGGAGCCCCCCCGAGGCAGCCTTGTAGGGGCGCGGCACGGCGCCTAAAGTGCCGCCATGGCACAACCGACTCCCGCCCTGCCTCTGGTCGGCATCACCCTCGATTGCGAGGGCGCCGGCGGCTGGTCCAAGTACCCCTGGTATGCCCTGCGGCAGAACTATACCGCGGCGGTGATCGAGGCCGGCGGCCTGCCGGTCCTGCTGCCGCACGAGCCGGACAAGGCCGAGCGCTATCTCGAGCGCATCGACGCGCTCTTGGTGACCGGCGGGGCCTTCGACGTCGACCCGGCGCTGTTCGGCGCCAACGACCGCCACGAGACCGTGCGCACCAAGGACCGCCGCACCGACTTCGAGGCGGCCATCACGCGCGGCGCCCTGGAGCGCGACCTGCCGGTGCTGGGCATCTGCGGCGGCGAGCAGCTTTTGAACGTGGTGCTGGGCGGCAGCCTGATCCAGCACATCCCCGACGAGGTCGCGGCGGCGCTGGCCCACGAACAGCCCAACCCCCGCAACGAAGCCGGCCACGCCGTCGCCCTGAGCGGCGGCAGCCTGCTGAAGTCGATCTGCGGCACCGCCGAGATGCCGGTGAACTCGGCCCACCACCAGGCGGTGAAAGCGGTCGGCAACGGCGTGACGGTGAACGCCGTCGCCCCCGACGGCGTGATCGAGGGGATCGAGGCCGCCGGCTACCGCTTCTGCCTGGGCGTTCAGTGGCACCCGGAATTTGCCATCTCCCCCGCCGATCAGGCGATTTTCCGCGCCTTCGTGGCGGCGGCCTGAGGCCGGCATGGCAGCGGCCGGA
>NZ_JANQOI010000144.1 GCF_028289705.1 Pelagibius sp. | reverse complement strand
CACCTTTTCCAGCTTCTGCTCCACCGCCAGCGGGGTCTTGCCCGGCGCCAGGCCGGTGCGGTTGCCGACCCGGAAGATGTGGGTGTCGACGGCGATGGTCGGCTCGCCGAAGGCGATGTTGAGCACCACGTTGGCGGTCTTGCGCCCGACCCCCGGCAGCTTTTCCAGCGCGGCGCGGTCGCGCGGCACTTCGCTGCCGTGCTCGGCGATCAGGATGCGCGACAGGGCCATGACGTTCTTGGCCTTGGAGTTGTAGAGGCCGATGGTCTTGATGTGGTCCTTCAGCCGCGCCTCGCCGAGGGCCAGCATGGCCTCCGGCGTGGTGACCTTCTTGAACAGCGGGCCCGTCGCCTTGTTGACGCTGACGTCGGTGGCCTGGGCGGAGAGCGCGACCGCCACCAGCAGGGTATAGGGATTGATGTAGTCCAGCTCGCCCTTGGGCTCGGGCATGGTTTCCGCCAGGCGGTCGAAGAAGGTGACGATGTCGGCTTTTTTCATTGGGGGGCACGGCCTCTCTCAGGGGCCCGAAGTGTAGGGCCTCCGGCCGCCACCTGTCACGACCGCCTTCTGTCACGGTCGCCTTTGCCGCAAGGCCGGCGCGGTCTATAGTGGGGCGCAAGACGGGTTATGGAAGACGACCTTCACACCAAGGCGCGCACGCCCCTGCTTTTCGATGCGGAGCTGACGCCGCACCGCAGCCTCTCGCCGCGCGGCTTCCTGCTGCTCATGGTGGCGGTCTGCGCCATCAGCTTCGGCGCCGGTCTTGCTTTCTTCCTGGCCGGGGCCTGGCCGGTGATCGGCTTCCTCGGCGCCGACGTGCTGATCATCTATGTCGCCTTCAAGGTGAGCTACCGCCGCGGCCGGCTGGTGGAGCAACTCAAATTGACGGCGGAGGACCTGACGGTGACCCGCATCTGGCCCGGCGGGCAGCGGCGCAGCTGGCAGTTCCAGACCACCTGGCTGCAGGTGCTGCTGGACAACCCGCCGCGGCACAGCAGCCCGCTGGTGCTGCGCTCCCACGGCAAGACCCTGGCCATCGGCAGCTTCCTGACCAAGGAGGAGCGGGCCGAATTGGCCGACGCCCTGCGCCACGCTCTCGCCGGCGCTCGCGGCGCGACACACTAAGCGCTGGTTTCACCCCCCTCCCGACCTCCCCCCGTCAAGGGGGGAGGGGAATTTTATAAGCCGCTTCAATAACTTCTCCCTCCCCCTTCGATGGGGGAGGGATGGGGTGGGGGTGACACCCTCGCCGCCGAAAGCCGGCCAAGGAGGGCTCGTGGCACCGCCCTACAGCCCCAAAACATCCCGCATGGAGTAGAGGCCGGCGGGCTTGCCGCGGCCCCAGAGGGCGGCCTTGACGGCGCCCTTGGCGAAGACCTCGCGGCTGCTGGCCTTGTGGGTGAGCACCACCCGCTCGCCCTCGGCGGCGAAGATCACCGAGTGCTCGCCGGGCACGTCGCCGCCGCGCAGGGTGGCGAAACCGATCTCACCGCGCGGGCGCGCACCGACGATCCCGTCGCGGGCCTTGCAGGCGACGCTGTCCAGTTCGACGCCGCGGCCCTTGGCCGCCGCCTCGCCCAGCATCAGGGCGGTGCCGGAGGGCGCGTCCACCTTGTGGCGGTGGTGCATCTCCAGGATGTCGATGTCGTAGTCTGCGTCGAGGGCGCGGGCGACCTGTTCGGTGACGAGCTGCAGCAGGTTCACCCCAAGGCTCATGTTCGCAGCCTGGATCACCACGGCATGGAGTGCCGCCCGCTCAATGGCGGCCTGATGCTCGCCGTCGAGGCCGGTGGTGCCGATCACATAGACCAAGGCCGCCTGGGCCGCCAGATCGGCATGGCGCCGGCTGGCGTCGGGGCTGGTGAAGTCGATCACCGCATCGGCCTTGGCGAAGAGCTCCACCGGGTCGTCGCCGACAGCGATGCCCAGGGGCTCGCCGCCGGCCAGCAGTCCGATGTCGCTGCCGATCACCGGGCTTTCCGGCCGGTCGGTGCCGCCGGCGATGACGCAGCCGTCGGCTGCCGCGACGGCGGCCAGGTTCATCCGGCCCATGCGCCCGCCGCAGCCGACAATGCCGATCTTGAAGGGTTCCATTCGCCTCTCCTTGTCCGGAAGGCGGTTTAGCACGGCACGATCAGGGCGCAAAGCCGGCGGCTTCCCCGTTCCCCTGCGGCCTTGACGAGCAGCCTCCGGCTCTGGCTTGCTCGCCTCAAAACCAAGGAGAGATCAACCATGCCCGAGCCGGACGGCGGCGGCTTTCTCGACCTCTGGCCGACCACGCTGCTGCGCCGAAGCCTGCCGGGCCACGACGTCGCCAACGCGGAACTGGCACGGCTGATCCTCGCCATGGAGGCGGAAAAGCGCGACCTCACCACCGACTACCGCGCCGGCAACCTCCTGACCCTGGAGAACCCCGCCGTCGCCTGGCTGCGGGACTGCATCAACAAGACGGTGATCGACTACCTGAAGCGCGCCGGCCTGGATTATGCCGTCAACTGGCACCTGCAGGGCTGGGCCAACGTGAACCGGCGCGGCGACTACCACGACCCCCACAACCATCCCCACGCCTACCTGAGCGGCACCTACTACGTGGCGGTGCCGGAGGCGCAGCCGGCAGAAGCTTTGCCGGAGAACCGGGACGACCTGCGCCCCGGCGCGATCTCCTTCTACGATCCGCGCAACGCCGCCAACATGACCGCCATCCGCGGCGACCGTCAGATCGAGGCGGAGTTCACCCACCACCCAAGGCCTGGCGAGATCCTGCTCTGGCCCGCTTTCCTGCTGCACTTCGTCCACCCCAACCTGGCCGAGGAGAAGCGCATCAGCATCTCCTTCAACGCCATGCTGCGGTGGTCCGACGCCTACTTGCCAAAGCAGGACTGAAACAGGCTTCCAGGGGGGCCGCTCACGCGCGGTGTTCGAGCCGGAAGACCCGCCGCTTGCCGCGGCCCTTGAGGACCACCTCGCCCTCGTCGCTGAGATCGAAGCCGTCGGCCAGCAGGGCTGCCGTGTCCTCGGAGACCAGCACCGCTTCCGGCGCGCAGACGCTTTGAATGCGCGCGGCGACGTTCACGGTGTCGCCCCAGATGTCGTAGGCGAACTTGTGCTTGCCGATCACCCCGGCCGTCAGGCCGCCGGAGTGCAGACCGATGCGCATGCGCCAGGGCAGTGTGCCCTGGGCCTTTGCCATGCGCAGAAAATCGCGGATCTCCAGCGCAAAGCGGGCGGCGATGATGGCGTGATCCGGCCGCTGGCCGTCGAGGCCGGCGCAAGCCAGATAGGCATCGCCGATGGTCTTGATCTTCTCCACGCCCGCACGCTGCGCGGCGTCATCGAAGGCCGAGTAGAGCGTGTTCAGGCTCTGCACCAGCTCGCTCGCCGTCATCTCCGCCGAGAGCGGCGTAAAGCCCACAAGGTCGGCGAAGACCACCGTTGCGCAGTCGACGGCATCGGCGATCAGGCTTTCGCCGGCGCCGAGACGGCGGATGGCATCGGCCGGCAGGATGTTCTGCAGCAGGCGGTCGGACTTTTCCTTTTCGGCCTCGATCTCGCTCAGCAGCGATTTCTGCAGATGGGTGTTGCCGCGCTGGATATCCTGGAGCAATTGCAGTGCCTGCTCACGGCGTTCAAGCTGGCGCGCCAGAAGCCGGTTCTGCCGGTCCAGATCGGCCAGGAGGTCGTCGATTTCGGAGGGCGCCATCAGCCGATTGCGATCGAGACGATGGCCTGGTTGTGGAAGCGCGGGGGCGCCTCGGTGGTGGCGCCGCCGATCTCACCGAACCCGTAGAACCCGGCCACCGGGATTCCCGCACCGACCTTGCGCTGTAGCTGGTCGCACTCCGTGCGGACATCGAGCGCCAGGAACATCTTGCGCGCGCCGCAGGAGCAGAAGAACAGAAGGGCCGGATCGCGGCCCTGGGGGAACTGCGCCAGGGTGCGCTCGGCCACGGCATCGGCGCCCTGCTGAACGTCGTCGTAGGTGGCGAAGGCGAGCTGAACCGTCTCGCCTTCGGGGATGCCGCCGCTGACCTCCAGAGAGCGGGTCTCCTCATCGACGGTCATGGGCGAGCGGACGCTGATGCCGCCCTGCCGTTCGATGATCGCCAGAGGAGCGCCGAGAAAGGTGCGCGCCTCCGGCCCCAGCATGGAATGATAGAAATCCAGGGCCGGCTGATCGTTGATCCGGTAGACGGTCTTGCCGCTGGAATCGGTGATGCGACCGGGCTTGCCGATGGGCTGCCAACTGTTCTCGGTGGCGATGGCCACGTCGAGGCTGCCGCCCAGCGCCAGCAGGACCACGCCCTCGCGCAGGCCCTCGTCGCCGAAGATCACCCGCGTCTCCGGGCCGGGCGGATAGCAGGCGGCGGCGCCGCCGACGATGGGCACGCTGTCGCCGAAGAGATCGTTCAGGGCCCGCAGTACAAAGCCCGGATCGGCGTGCAGGGCATCGCTGAACATGAAGCAGAGCCGCGGCGGCACTCCGCCGAGCTGGCGGCCGATCTCGGCATGGGCCTCGGCGGCGGCGCCCTCGGGATCCTCGCTCGGCGCCCGGCCCAGGGCGGTGGCCGCCACCAGATCCGCCGATCCGAAGAGGATCAGCAGGATGGAGTCGTCCTGAAAGCCGAGGCCCGAAGAAGCCTCGCCGCCGCTGGTGCAGCCGACCAGGGGGACGCCGGGGAAAGCCCGTCGCAGGCCCTTCAGCACGGCGGCGAGATCCAGACTGTCGGCGACGAAGAGCAGGCCGCAGCGCGGCGCCACCCCATCCAGGCCGGCGCGCGACCACTCGATCACCTCCGCCACAGCCCGGTCCAGGTCGATATCGGCGCTGTGCCCGACGCCGACGCTAAGCATGCGCCTTGCCCTTCCTTGGCGATGTCCGTCCCATCGCCTTCAGGTCATCAGAAATGCGCCGCCGGATCAATCGCCATGGCACCGGCTGGCGCGCTTCAAGGCGCCTCGCTATCCTCTTCACATGAGCGAGACTCAAGAACGACATGCCGGCGGCTGCCTCTGCGGGGCCGTCCGCTACGAAGTGCGCGGGCGCCTGCGCGATGTGGTGATCTGCCACTGCTCCCTCTGCCAGAAACTGCACGGCGCCTGCGGGCCCCATTCGAAGGCCGCCAAGGGCGATATCGTGCTCATCGAAGACCGCGGCCTCAAGTGGTACGAGAGCTCGGCCCGGGCGCGGCGCGGCTTCTGTGGGGACTGCGGCTCGAACCTGTTCTGGGAGCCGGTGGATCAGCCGGGCACCGGCATCCTGGCCGGCACCCTCGATCAGCCCACGGGCCTCAGGACCATCGGCCATATTTTCGTCGCCGAGAAATGCGACTTCACCGAGATCGCCGGTGACGCGCCGCAGTTCGCCGGCTCCTCGGACGGGGCGCTCGAGGGCGATGAACTCTAGCTCGCATCTCTCACGCATCGCCGACGCGCTGATCGCGGCCCAGGACGGCGCGGCGACCCTGGCGCCGATCACCGAGGCGCATCCCGACTTCAGCGTCGCGGAGGGCTATGCCGTCCTGGCCGAGATCGAGGCGCGGCGGCGCGGCGCCGGCTGGCAGTCGGTCGGGCGCAAGATCGGCTTCACCAACCGCACGCTTTGGCCGCGCTACGGCGTCTGGCAACCGATGTGGGCGCACACCTGGACCCACACGGTCCAGCACGCCGAGGCCGGGCGGGCGACGCAGTCCCTGCGCAGCCTGGTGCAGCCGCGCATCGAACCGGAAGTGGTGTTCAAGCTGAAGGGGCCGGTTCCCACCACCGACGACCCGCTGGCGGTGCTGGAGAGCGTCGAGTGGATCGCCCCTGGCTTCGAGATCGTTCAGAGCCCCTTCCCGGACTGGACCTTCAAGGCGCCCGACTGCACCGCGGCCTGCGGCCTCCACGGCGCCCTGACGGTCGGCAGGCCCCTGGCGATCACAGAAGAAAACCGCGCCAGGATCGCCGCCACCCTTCCGGTCTTCACCGCCACCCTGTCCCGCGGTGAGACGGTGATGGATCGGGGCAGCGGCGCCAACGTCCTCGACAGCCCGGCCCTCGCCCTGGTCCACCTGGCCCGGGTGCTCGCGGAGCTGCCCCAGTTCCCGCCCCTGGCCGCCGGCGAGATGGTCACCACCGGAACCCTCACCGACGCTTGGCCCGTCGCCCCCGGCGAGACCTGGTCCTCCGACTACGGCGACCTCGGCCTGGAAGGGCTGAGGCTGAGGTTCGAGTTAGGAGTCTGCCGCACTTTTGACCGTCCAATGACCTCTTGAAGGGCCCTAAGCACGGCCTGTCGCGGCACGTTTAAGCAGGGCAGATTGAGGCGTTCCCACCAGAGCTCTACCCAAGATTGGTGTTGCGAGCACCTTCGTTCCCTGACTACCTGTAGCGGTTGGGGATTCCAAACGCGGTCAATCGATGGACTGGCAAGCGATCTGGGACTGGTTGTCCGATCCGACAATCCAAGCGACGTTGTCATGGATTGGCGGCGGTTTTGTCGTGGTCATCGGAGGGGCGTGGATAGCCTTCACGTTCTTTTGGCAGAACAAGAGAGATGACTCGCCGCCAGTCCAGGTAACAGCGGACCAGCTTGTCAAGATCATCGAAGCGGCAAAAAGAGACCCGGCGCAGGACAGGCAGCATCTCACCGCCGAACAAAAGCGAACGATTGATGCGTTGGAGCAGAAACTCGGCGTCAGCGAAGGGGCCATCCGAGCCTTCTTTCGCGCGCTCGGTGAAGCGAACGTACCGCTCGAACAGCTCGAAGAGCGTCTCGTCAAAGTCGCCGAGGACTACAAACGCGTCAAGAGCCAGGTTTCCGCCAACCCCGATGATCCGAGCGAAGTCGCAGCGCTGAAAAGAGAAGCAAGAGCCGCGCTCGATAGCGGCGATCTCGACCGCGCCGACTCGCTCCTGGAGCAGGTCATTGTGGCAGAAGAAGCGGCCCTCGAAAAACGTCAACTCGAAGCGGCAAGAACCTCCGCGCTACGAGGAGATATCGCGCTTACCCGATTGCGTTATCGCGAGGCGGCACAGCACTTCGCCACCGCTGCAAAGCGGGTGCCGTCACTGCACACAGACGAAAAAATCGGTCACTTGCGCAAGGAAGCAAGTACCCTCTACCGACAGGGCCATGAATTCGGCGACAACGCGGCCCTCGCTGAGTCAATCGATCGGTATATGACCCTTCTCAACTTAAGGGGCCGCAACAACCATCCAATAGAATGGGCGATGACCCAAAACGACTTGGGCAACGCCCTTCAATGCCTTGGGGAGCGCGAGAGCGGCACGGCGCGGCTCGAAGAGGCGGTCGCCGCCCATCGCGAGGCGCTGAAGGAATACACCCGCGAGCGCGTGCCGCTGCAATGGGCAACGACCCAGAACAACCTGGGCAACGCCTTTCAATGCCTCGGGACCCGCGAGAGCGGCACGGCGCGGCTCGAAGAGGCGGTCGCCGCCTATCGCGAGGCACTGAAGGA
>NZ_JANQOI010000138.1 GCF_028289705.1 Pelagibius sp. | reverse complement strand
TGAAGTCCACCTCCAAGGCCCAGCCGCGCCCGTCGCGCACTGGCTCCGCCCCGAACTGCAGCGAGCGTTCGATCGCATCCGTCCGCACCGCCCGTTCCTGCGGCGACAGTGGCGGCACGCTGCGCCGGTCGAAGATCGACCGGCGCGGCTGGGACGGAGCTGGAGTCACCGGCGGTCTCGCAGGCACAGCGGCGCCCTCGCCGCCGGCCTTCGCCCCGGCGGCGGCGTCCCGATCCTCTCGAAGCATGTCAGCTCCCTTCGTGCTCGCTGATGGCCGTATCCGCCGGTGTGCGCCGTTCCGGCTCGGCGTTGAGGGTCATGAAGACCTTGAGGCCGATGTTGCGCTCGCCGTCGCGCCGGTAGGTCTCGTGAGGGTCGCCCGGCGCGCTCACCGGGCGGAACAGGCGGCACCACTCGAGGATCTGCCAGAGCACCCGCTTTCCCTGCTGCGGCGTCGACTCGCCGAAAAAGACGGCGCGAAAGTCTCGGTAGCGGTCGATGGCGCTGTAACACTCCCCCAGGGAGGCGCGGCGCAGGTCTTCGAAGAAGGCCTCCGGGTCCGGCTCGCCCTTGGGCGCCCGGGCGAACCAGCGGCCCATCAAAGCGGCCCTCCACCCGCCCCATTGCCACCACCGGCTTGCGCCAGGGTCTGCACGATGTTGGCCGCCGCCTGGGCATCGCCGGGTAGCGCCGCCGCCTGTTGGGCTTGTTGGCGACCCTCCCGCAGGCCCTCCACCTCCTCCTTGGGCCGCAGCCAGCGCTGCGGCATGCCGAAGATCTCCGGCGTGTCGCGGGCGATGGCATCGCCGTCGAAGTTATCGAGGATACTGGGGTCGGCCTGCACGAAGGGGGCCAGCAGTTCCACCGAGCGCGCCGCCCCCGCCGCCTCGATCTGCCTGCGCGCCTGCTCCACGGGGGAGGCATAGTCGAAGACCACCTCCCGCCCCTGCAGGGCTTCCGGCGGCTCGGGAAAGGCTCCGGCCCGCAGCAGGATGTTGAAGGCGCGCTCGACGACCTGGCCGATGTAGTCGCTCTCCAGGCGCCCGAAGACCGGTCCGATGGTGCGGATGAACTCCTCCTTGCGCTCCAGCACTTCTGTTGCCGTCATGCGCGGCGCGTCCACCGGCAACTGCAGCACGTTGCGGAAGAAGGCGGCCCAGATCTGGTCCCGCGCGTCCTTCTGCATCTCCCGGCCGAGGGGCAGGTTGAAGCCGGTCTGCAGCGGCTCGATGGGAATGCGGCCGAGGTCTCGGGCCGCCTGCATATCGAATGTCGTGATGCCGCCGGGGAAGGTCTTAGGCGTGCCGAAGACCGAATCGTCGCCCACCAGCAGCGGCGGGTCGACGGCCTTGTGCCCCGCCACCAGCAGGGTCTTGCCCATCTGCTGCAGGGTGTTGGCGTCCGGCAAGGCGATCATGCCCGGCGAACGGCCGTAGACCTCGCCCGCCGCCGTGTCCCAGCGCGGCACCGCGAAGGGGAACTCGTGATAGCCGCTTTCGCTGACCTGGTGTTCCGACTGCACGTCGATGACCAGGGAGGCGAAAGGCAGGTTCCGGTTGTCGCGCCTGCGCCCGTCGCGCTCGGCCCGCGGCGTCACCACCTGCAGGAAGCTGAAGGGCTTGTCCTCGCCGCCGTTGGTCAGGGCCTCGCGCGTGTCCTTGCCGAGGGCTGTCTCCCCGAAGCGTTGTGCCGCCTGGCGCGCTGTCAGCCGCAGGGAGACGAAAAGCGTGTCGATCTCCCCCTCCCCGTTCTCCGCCAGGACCACGTCCTTCAGGTGGAAGGAGCGGAACAGCAAGCGGTTCAGCGCCTGTCCTTCGCCCACGAAGAGCACGCCGGTGCCGAAGGTCACCAGATCCTCGTCCACCTCGCCGGAGCGTTGGATGAAGCGGGCGCGTCGGTCGTAGAGCGCGCGATAAAGCCGCTCCTCGGCGATCTCCAGCCAGCGCTTCACCTGTTCGTCCTCGTCCAACCCCTCGTCCAGGGCCTTGATGCGGAACCAGCGCGCCGTCTTCGGCTTCAGAAGCCCGTCGATGGCCGAGGCGAGGCCGCGGCGCGCCAGCATGGGCGTGCCGTCGAAGAGTTCGTCAGCGCGCCGTTCGCCGGCGATGCGCTCGCTGGTGAAGTCCGCCCGCCGCGGCAGCATCACCTCCGCCAGTTCCTGCCAGTGGCTTTCCCAGAGGCGGCGCTGGTCCTTCAGGCGCTTGTGGCGCGAAAGCAGGTCGTCGATGTCACGGGGCATGAAGGCGTCCTGTTTGCTGAGGTCGGGATCGAGAGGTTCGCGGCCACGTCAGCCGAGCAGCTTCTTCTGCTGCACCGGGGGCTGGGTCGGGTCGCCCAGGCCGCTGGTCAGGATGGTGGCGGCACGGCCACGGCGGCGCTTCGCCGCCTCCCGCTCTTTGCGGCGTGCCTCCTCAATGGAAGGGTCTTCCGGTGTCGGCGGTGGCGGGGGCGGCGGTGGCGCCTTCGGCTTCGGCGGGTTGAAGATCGAACCCATGAATGGTCTCCAGATGTCGATAGAGGTGATAGGGGGTCCAGATCCACCAGCCGCGAACGCCCAGCACGCGCTTGACCGCCTCGACGCAGGTGAAGAACCAGACCGGGTAGGGCGTTGGCTGCCGCGTCACCCGACCTTCAAGCACGGTAAACCCGCAGTCGCGGTAAAACCCGGCCAGGTCACAGTCGGCGGCGATCTCGGCATCCACCTTGGTGCCGTGGCTGCAGGGGTCGAGGACGATCCAGGCGCGACCGTCGTTCAGCGCGACGAAGCAGTGGCGGAATCCCGGCCGGCCGAACAGCCAGGGCCAGAAGCCGGCGCCGCGGTCGTGAAAGACGACGATGGCCTGCATCGCTGGCTCCCGCGGTTTGATGTCCGTCCGGCGTCCCATCTGCAACAGCAGATTGGCGAACTTCACTGCACCCTTGCCGAAGCGCAGAGAGCGTTCAGTGGTTTCGGCGCGCACCGCCCGTTCCTCCGGTGACAGCGGCGGCAGGCTGCACCGGCCGCCACGGCCGAGGTGTCGTCGGTCATGAAAAGACTCCGTTTGGAAGACAGAGATGTCAGATCACCGGATTATTCGGACCAAGCGCCCCAACTTCGCCGCAATCGCCCGTCACGCTACGGTTGACGAATGGGAGAAATCGACCATGAACCAGATGATGCTCTTCTGCGCAGTGGCGCTATGGTTGCTTCTATCGACACCTGCGGCCGCTGGCGGAAGGCAGCCGTTCGATACCTTCGACCCTGAGCCCATCATCGCGGACTGCTGGAGCGCGTCCGAAGATTTGAGAGGCGCCGGTTCAGCAGCGGCCTACGGCGACGGTCTGGACATCACCCAGGCATGTATGGAAGAGGCTGTGCTGGCTCAGATCGACCAATGGCTGTTGCCCGAGTTCACTGAAGGCGCCAGGGAACACTTGCACGCCCTCAGAGACCTGCACGCAGACCCGTATTTTCGCATCTATTCGCACAACCGATATTGCTCCCGCTCATGCGGCCTCCTTCCCGGAATGCGCTACATACATCACTACATCTACCTCCTCGAAACCATCCTGAGAGACATCGCGGAGGAGAAGGCGTTCCGAAACGCCGATCAGCCTTCGGGCTTCCCTGAATAGACTCTCCGGACAGAGAAGTAGCGCTTGTTCAGCAATGTCGATCCAACGGGCTCGTAGCGCCAATTTGACGCCAGGAAGCGCTGCGGCTTCTCTTCAAAAAGCGTTAAGCGATGCCAGCCGAGTTGCCGCACCTTGAAGTCCAAACGACATTCGTCCTCGATCCGATAGCTTTCTAGCGGTTCGGGGCCTTCTGGCGCCATGATTTGTGGCCGCTCGGAGCGCCGCAGAATCGTGCGCTTAAACCAAGAGAGTTTCCTATCCTCCTCCCTCCCACGAAGCATGCCCCAGTCGCCCCCTCGAAACCCGCCGAGAATGTAGTAGATCGAAATGAAAAATGAACTGAAGGCTCCAGAGGGCGATGAGAACATCACGAGGAAGCCACGCCGAGTTTCAAACTGAAAGCGCAGTTTCCCGCTGAAGATCTCCATGTCGCGAATCCAACGCCTCTGATAGCAGAGCGTTTCAAGGGGCCATTCTTCGCCAAACCAGTGAAGGCCAGTGTCCCGGAGACGTGGATGCGGGGGGTTAACGGCAAACGGCTGAAGCGTCCTACCTCTCAGCGCCTCAGCGTCAAACAAGCGATTAAACTGCTCAAATCCGTCAATCGGCTTCAAAGCCTGCACCCAGGGTCCAGATACTCATTTGCTAATTCTCGTCAAAGAACGCATCGAAGGCAAGGTCGGCACCAATGGAGCCGGCAATGCCGCCAGCCAACACCCGATCTCCACGGTCGAGGGCTCGTCGGTCATGAAAAGGCTCCGTTTGGAAGACAGAGATGTCAGATCACCGGATTATTCGGACCAAGCGCCCAAACTTCGCCGCAATCGCCAATCACGCTGCGGTTGACGGAAGGGAGGTACTCGACATGAAACGCCTGACGCACCTGGTCGCAGCCGCAACGTTGCTGCTTCTACCCCCGCCCGCGGCGGCTGGCGGAGGCGAGCCTCTCGAGCCGGTGGATGCTGACGCCATGATCGGAGCTTGCTGGGATGAGACCGACGAGCTTCGCGCTGGGACGACCGTCGACGCGCGAGAAGGCATCTTGCTCAGCGCGCTCTGCCTCGAAGAGCACATCCTGGACCAGTTCGAGGTCCTCTTTCCGCCATCGGTTTTGACAAGAGAGGAAGGCACCAAGCAGCTTGAGGTAATCCGTAGGAGTTACGGAAATCTGTACTGGAAGCTCTACAACGAACATCGAGGCTGCGGCTTTTGCGGTACACAGTATCATACGTCCCACGTTAGTGCCCTAGCTCGCCTAATGGAACAAATTCTGCGCGCGGCCGTCGACCAACGCAATCGTTACAAACTCTGAGCGGAGCAAATTCGATCCAAGTTATGGGTTTGGCGACCCTATGCGAAAGGACTCGGCCCGGGTGATCCAACCAGGGTTTCCGGAGTAATTGGGCAGAGATTTCATGTAGGCGATGCGCTTGTCGACAATGAGATTGTTCACCTCGGCAATCTTTCCCGCTTTCACGGCCTGATCGACAACTTTGCGCGTTCCTGACCCAATGATTCCATCGTAGCCGCGCTTCCCTTTGACAAGGGTTTTCAAATCCGTACCTAGCGTTTCATCAAGGGCTTCCTGAAGCCACTTCCCGGAGTCATCGATTCCGTGCTGTACACCCGCGTCAAAGATATGCTCGACGAGTTGAGGGGCATTCACCAAGAGGCCTGGAACCTGTGCCAGTTTCCAAATCTGCGGTCGGTCAAAGTTCTCCGCGCGATAGATGGCATCAATTTGAGCGTCAGAGAGTCTTCGTGGATCGGAAGGTAAGTTTCGGTATTTGGGCAGCTTTCTCAGCTCATCAAGAAAGTCCTTTGAAATTCCTTGGTTGGTGATGCCTCCGGGGTCGACGCTGGCAGGCCTGTTGGCGATACCGCCTTCCCATCTTGAAAGATTCTGCCGATAGGTTCTGAAAAGGGTGCCCGCCGTGTGTGCGGGTTGCGTGGGAGGCGGATTGGGGCGGGCCTGCACAACTTGTGCCGCCGGATGAAAATCAATGCCAGCTTGGCTCACAGTTCTCCCCCCACCTTCTCCGCTCAAGAACTCCTCGGGCGGCGGCGCATCGGGGTCTGCGTTTGGGCTGACCAGGACGAGGCCGGTGTTGCGTCGGTTGCGGACCCAGAAGGCATCGGCCGGCGCCAGGCCTTCCGCCTGCCACCGCCGCCGTGCCTCTTCCGCCACCGCCGCCACCCGGCCCGTCTTCATGATGTGGGTGCCGTAGCGGCCCCCACTTCAATAGGGCACGGTGTAGCTGTCGTAGACATGGTCGAAGCGCCAGATGGCGTCGAAGAGGCCGCGGCGCACGGCACCCTCAATGTCGGAGCCTTCGCGGCGGTGCAGCCGGGCGAAGCGCGTGGCCAGTTCGATGCGGTCTCCTGGCTGGCCGATGAGCTGTCCTGCCGCCTTGGCCACCTGCTGGCTGCGGCGGTAGAACCGCTTGTCGCGGCGGTCGTGCTTCCAGGCCTCGACGGCTTCGCGGTTGGCCTCGATGAAGTCCACCTCCAAGGCCCAGCCGCGCCCGTCGCGCACTGGCTCCGCCCCGAACTGCAGCGAGCGTTCGATCGCATCC